>NZ_JAKGBD010000005.1:0-400651 GCF_021532535.1 Pseudoalteromonas sp. DL2-H2.2
AATGGCTTATTTCACCTTGCGCAAAGTAAATGTACTCGCGTTGCTCGCTGTCATTGTACTTTGCACTTAATCCATCCATGAATATCATCGACATTCGTACCTCCTTGTACATCAAAGCCCGATTCGAGAGAGTCGGGCTTTTTTGCGTTCAGACTCTTTATAGGCCGAGTGTTTTTAAAGAAGTCACTTATATTTATACCAATTTGCTTAATTAAGTGTTCTATTTTGAGGCGAGAAAATATCGTCGATAACCAGGCAAAAATTCCGCTATTTAGTTGTTCTAAATGAGAAATTTTTAACACCGTTAGCGGCATATTTGCTCCTTCAAATTGAACAGGTATTAAGTGAAATTGGTATTAGACTCTTACAGCCCACACTACCGTCATCCCGCACCTGATGCGGGATCTACTCACAAGCCACACCGCTGGTATGACAACGCTATTATTGGTAAATGTCGCAGAGCAGGGTGGACTTGGAGCCTCTGTTGGAAAACCACACTGTACGTGTAACAAATACGACTGATCAAACATACTCCTGTCCTCATGCTGTATAGAGCGACTTCTGACGCAGTGTTATGTATTTCTCCATTCATACAAGCCCATACCACGGCCATCCCGCACGTGATGCGGGAGGCCACACTAAATGCATGACATTGGTTTCTGATCAAGCATACTCAATACTAACGAGCCGGGCCCGGATCAACCTCAGAATAATGACAAAGCACTGTAAAGACGTAGAGTGGAGTCGGATATAGCGTGAGTTGCTTTTTGAGCATGTCGCAGACACCGCAAGCAAAGTTTTCTCATGAAGTTTTATCAAAATAATTGCCCCTATTTTCAATAAATTTAAATCACCCTGGATTTAAGCTCTCATGCGTTTAACTTCCAGTGACCTCACACTTTTGGTATGAAAAGACCTGTACTGTTTTTGCATTTGAATTAAAATTCCTTTTTAGACTGCTTTAAATCGGCTTTTGCGAAATAAATATGCTTGATTTGATGTTTTAGGCCATGTTAAAACATAGTCAATTCATCAACAGGACCAGTGCCCACATGCAAATTATTACGTTGTCACTATTGCTTAACCTCTTACTGCTTAGCTGTAAGAGCGGGGCGTAGTTGCGCGTAAGGGCAGCAACACGATAAACCCCGCACATTGTGCGGGGTTTTTTTATGCTTAAACGAGGACATCAGGTATGCAAGACAAGGTTTGGATATTCGACACGACATTAAGAGATGGAGAGCAGGCGCTTAAAGCCAGTCTGACGGAAGAAGATAAAATTCTGCTCGCGCATACCATTAGTCGTTTAAATGTAGATGTGATGGAGGTTGGTTTCCCGGTCTCAAGTCCGGCGGACTTTCGTGCAGTACAGCGCATTGCCAGAGAAATCAGTGGACCAAGCATTTGCGGTTTGGCCCGTGCTGTCAGTAAAGACATTGAAGCCTGTGGTGAGGCGCTGAGACCGGCTGAGAAAAGCCGTATTCATACTTTTATCGCCACCAGTCCATTGCACCTGGAGCATAAGCTAAGAATGTCCCTGGATGATGCAACCGAGATGGCGGTTAAATCAATTAAGCTGGCGCGCAACTACACCGATGATGTTGAGTTCTCCTGTGAAGATGCCAGCCGCACGCCATTTGATGACTTGTGCCGTGTTGTTGAGCGAGCCATTGATGCTGGGGCCAGCACCATTAACCTGCCTGATACAGTGGGCTATGTGACACCCGATGAATATGCCGCGATGATCCGCCATATCCGTAATAATGTGCCAAATATAGATAAAGCGCGCCTGAGCGTGCATTGCCACAATGATTTAGGGTTGGCTGTTGCGAACTCCATCGCTGCAGTACAGGCCGGTGCAAGGCAAATCGAATGTACCATTAATGGTATTGGAGAGCGTGCCGGTAACTGCTCATTAGAAGAAGCCGCCATGATCCTGAAAATGCGTGAAGACCATTTACGAGTGGGTTGCGATATTCGCAGCGAAGAAATCTACCGGGCATCACGCCAGGTCGCCAAGATCTGTAATATGCCGGTCCAGCCTAACAAAGCCATCGTCGGCGAAAATGCCTTTGCTCATAGCTCTGGTATTCACCAGGATGGTGTATTGAAGGCGCAAAATACCTACGAAATCATGTCTCCGGAAACCGTGGGCGTGCCAAATAACCAGTTGAATATGACCTCACGCTCCGGTCGCCATGTCATTGAGCACCGTCTGAGCGAGCTGGGTTATCAAAAATCTGACTACGACATGGATTCACTCTACGAGAGCTTCCTGGCCCTGGCCGATCAGAAGGGCACAGTGTACGACTATGACCTGGAAGCGATGATCCACTTTAATCAAATCACCGACAAAGACGATTTTTACCAGCTGCAATTTGTCAACGCGTCGTCCAACTCCCAATCTATTGCCAGTGCAACCGTGGGGATTGCAATGGGCGAGCAACTAAAACAAGAAGCGGCTACCGGCAACGGTCCGGTGGAAGCGGCATTTCTGGCACTTGAGCGGATCACAGGCAAAGCCGTTGATATTGTTGAGTACAACCTGGATGCTACCGGTCAGGGCGCAAGTTCACTGGGGCAGGTCGATATGATTGCTAAATATGACGGTCGCCGCTACCACGGCACCGGGCTGGCTGCCGATGTTGTCGAAGCATCGGTGCACGCCATGGTTCACGTTTATAACTTAATTCACCGAGCCGCTAAGGTCTCGAGTCTGAAACAACAAAGGAAAGCAGGATGAGTCAATCAAATTATCAGATAGCCGTATTAGCCGGTGATGGCATTGGACCTGAGGTCATGGCGGCCGCTGAACTGGTGCTTGATAAAGTCAGCGAAGTATTTGGTATTACTCTGGAGCGCCAACATCATGCTATTGGCGGCGCCGCCATTGATGAGTATGGTGTTGCGTTGCCTCCTACAACACTGGCTGCGTGTGAAGCAGCAGATGCCATTTTGTTTGGCTCAGTAGGCGGACCTAAATGGGAGCATTTACCGCCTCAGGAGCAACCTGAACGTGCTTCTTTGCTACCGCTGAGAAAACATTTCGGGCTGTTCTGTAATCTGCGTCCGGCCCAGTTGCTACCGGCACTCAGTGCCGCTTCCCCATTACGGGCTGATATCAGTCAGCAAGGCTTTGATATTTTGTGTGTTCGCGAGCTAACCGGTGGCATCTATTTTGGTGAAAAGGGCCGCGAGGGGTCGGGACCTGAGGAAGCGGCGTTTGATACTCAACGGTACAGTCGCCATGAAATTGAACGCATTGCCCGTTTTGCGTTTGAAGCGGCAAGGTTGCGCAGTAATCGGGTTACCTCGGTTGATAAAGCCAATGTGCTGGCATCGAGCGTGCTCTGGCGCGAGGTGGTGTGTGAGGTAAGTAAAGATTACCCGGATGTGGAACTGGAGCACATCTATATTGATAACGCCGCAATGCAATTGGTTAAACAGCCGGGGCAGTTTGACGTGCTGCTGTGTGACAACTTATTTGGTGACATCCTGTCGGATGAGTGCGCCATGATCACGGGCTCAATGGGTTTGCTACCGTCAGCGAGCCTGAATCAATCGGGTTTTGGCCTTTATGAGCCGGCGGGCGGATCTGCCCCCGATATTGCAGGAAAAGGTATTGCCAATCCAATCGCACAGATCCTCAGTGCCGCGCTGATGTTGCGTTATTCATTGGCACAGGATGAGGCGGCAAGGCGCATAGAAAAGGCGGTAGCAGAAGCTGTGGCAGCCGGTGTGGGTACGCCGGATATTTACCCGGCAGCAGGCTACACCACCCTGGACGTCGCCCATGCAATTGTCGAGCGAATTTAACCTGATCTCAGATTAACAACAGGATGTAGCAAGTGGCACAAACATTATACGATAAAATCTGGCAGGCGCATGTGGTCGCCAGTATAAACGAGCAAACCGACTTACTGTATATCGACAGGCACCTGGTGCATGAAGTCACCTCGCCTCAGGCGTTTGCAGGCCTGCGTGAAAAGAACCGCACGGTGCGCTGCCCGCATAAGACCTTTGCGACCATGGATCACAATGTGTCGACCAAAAGCCGCTCCATTGATGCGGCGAGTGAAGTCAGCAAGAACCAGCTGCAGGCGTTAGCACAGAATTGTCAGGAGTTTGGCATTGAGCTCTATGATCTGAACTCAGTGAATCAGGGCATAGTGCATGTGATGGGGCCTGAGCAGGGGATCACTCTACCTGGCACGACCATCGTGTGTGGCGACAGCCACACCTCAACGCATGGTGCTTTTGGCGCATTGGCCCATGGCATCGGTACCTCTGAAGTGGAGCACGTGCTGGCCACTCAGACACTCCAGCAGAAGAAAGCCAGGTCACTGAAAATTGAGATCACCGGCACGTTGCGGCCCACCGTCACGGCGAAGGATCTGATCATGGCCGTGATCGGTAAACTGGGCACGGCCGGAGGCACCGGTTTTGTGGCGGAGTTTTGCGGCACGGCCATCGAGGCCTTATCGATGGAAGCGCGCATGACTCTGTGTAATATGAGCATTGAAATGGGTGCCAAGGCTGGGTTGATCGCCCCGGATCAGACCACTTACGATTATCTGAAAGGCCGTCCTTTCGCACCGCAGGGGAAAGATTTTGATCAGGCTGTGGCTTATTGGCAAACCCTGCACTCAGATCCGGATGCTGCTTTCGACAGCGAAGTGATCATCAGCGCCGACGAGATCCAGCCTCAGGTGACCTGGGGCACCAGCCCCGAGCAAGTGATCGGGATTGATGAGGCTATTCCGGATCCGGAAACTGAGCCGGATCTGATCAAGGCCGAGGCCATGCGCAGCGCACTGCGTTATATGGGCCTGCACGCAGGTCAGAAACTGACAGACGCTAAAGTAGATACTGTGTTTATTGGCTCCTGTACCAATAGCCGTATTGAAGACTTGCGCGCCGCAGCCCAGGTTGTTGCCGGTAAACAGGTTGCCAGCGGCGTTGAAGCCTTAATAGTGCCAGGCTCAGGTCTGGTAAAACAGCAGGCTGAACAAGAAGGTCTGGCGGAGATCTTTATGGCGGCAGGCTTTGAGTGGCGTGAACCCGGTTGCTCTATGTGTCTGGCAATGAACGACGACCGTCTGGGGATGGGTAAACGCTGTGCGTCAACTTCCAATCGTAACTTTGAAGGGCGTCAGGGGCGCGGTGGCAGAACCCACTTAGTGAGCCCTGCGATGGCCGCGGCCGCAGCAATTGCGGGTCACTTTACCGATATTCAAGGAGAGCAGGCATGAGTGTTTTTCATTGCGGATTGTTAGCACCGCTGGATAAAAATAATGTCGATACTGATCAGATCATTCCTAAGCAATTCTTAACGTCTACCAGCCGGGACGGTTTTGACAAGGCGCTTTTTTATGACTGGCGCTACACAGAACAAGGCGAGCCGGATCCGGACTTCATTCTCAATGCGCCGCAATATCAGGGTGCCAGCGTGTTGCTGACTCGGGATAATTTTGGCTGTGGTTCATCGCGGGAGCATGCGCCCTGGGCGCTCAAACAATACGGCTTTACCGTGATCCTGGCACAGAGTTTTGCCGATATCTTTTTTAATAACTGTGGCAATAATCAGATGCTGTGCATTAGCCTACCAGCGAGTACCCTGGATAGTCTGTTTGGCTTGTGTGAGCGCCAGGCCGATATTCAGATTGAAGTCGACCTGGCAGCTCAGCAACTGCGTAGCGAGCATTTTGCGCCGATCGCGTTTGATGTCCGCCCAGACATTAAAGCCCGGCTGCTGAGTGGCTTAGACTTTATCGGTGAAACCGAGCAGCTCAATGCCCAAATAGATAAGTTTGAACACCAGCTTCAGGTGGCACGCCCCTGGCAGTAACTGTGTGATCACCGCATTTAATTGGCAAAGGCCGCTAAGTGGATTACGCTGCGGCCTTTATTATTTTTTAGGAACAATGATATGAAACTTGTTTATGCAGCCGCTTTGCTGGTCACTGGTACGGTCATGGCGCGCCCGGCGCCACTAGTGTCTATCCCCACGCATGATGCGTTCTTCGACCAAATCAAACAACATTGTGGTAAAGCGTATGAGGGCAAAGTGACGGTCGACAATCAAGGGCCGAGTGCATTTAGCGAAGCGCGTTTGGTCATGCACGTGCGTCGTTGTAACGAGCAGGAGCTGCAAATTCCGTTTCATGTTGGCCAAAATGCCTCGCGCACCTGGATCATTACCAAGACAGGTAGCGGCCTGAGCCTCAAGCATGACCACCGTCATAAGGATGGCAGTGATGATGAATCGACTATGTATGGTGGTCATACAGTCGATGCGGGGTATAACAATGTGCAGTCTTTCCCGGCGGATCAGTACTCCAAAGAGTTATTTGCGAGGCGCGGTATTCCACAATCTATAGGTAACACGTGGCAGATGTACATTTACGATGAGCGTTTTACCTATCGCCTGGTCAGAGAAGGGCGTGAGTTCAGAGTTGACTTTGACCTGACTAAGCCGGTTCAGGCACCCAAAGCCCCTTGGGGTTATCAGGATTAATGGGGTTGCACAGCTCAGTAACTCATACTGAGCTGTGCGAGTATTACGGCTTTTTCACACAGCGCACTTCAACTTGCAAGTCAGGCTCATACGGTCTGGGGTAAGTGGGCAGGCGGTCAAAGCCTTGTATTCCCGCGATCACTACCAATTGCGGCAAGCTGCCCTGACAAAGCCGCTGGCTGTGTCTGAGTAAAAACACACTTTGTTGCAAAAAGTGCTGATAACTATCCGATTTTATCTGTAAATAGTAGTGGTCGTCATTATACTTAATTTGTTCATAGTGCACCTTATGATCGAAATCGTACAGCTTTTCGACGACGCCATTGGGCGGAGGTGTGTAGCTACTACAGGCACTTACAAGTAAAGAGAGTACGGCCAGAAGAGCTAAACGCCGTGGTTGTTTGATTGCCCGAGTTATCTTAAAACACAAATGTGACATACAAAACCTGTTAATCCATTATCGTCCTGCTTGAAGTGTAACATATTTAGGAGGTGCACTTGTTTGCGCAACTGAGAAAGTTCATTAATACCCTGGCTGAGCAACCCGAGTCTGATCAGGCACCCGATTTTACCACCGCATTGGCCGCGTTGATGGTGGAAATTATGCGTGCAGACGGTGAAGTCCATGTCGACGAGTGCCATATGATAGCCCGGCTACTGACTCAGCACAGTGGGATTTCCACACAGGCCAGCGAGCTTATTCGTGACCAGGCTATTGAGATGGTAGATGAAGCGATTGATTTGCATCGGTTTGTACGTGTCGTCAACGCGCACACCGGCGAGCTGGAACGGATAGAAGTAATAGAGCTGCTGTGGCTGGTTGCTTTTGCCGATGGCCGCTTAGACCCTCACGAAGAACATATGGTCAGAAAAATCGCCGGTCTGCTCTATGTGGCGCACGCTGACTTTATTTCAGCAAAACTCACTGCCCGCCAGCAGCTAAAGCTCACCGACTAGTGAGTGAGCTGAGCGGTCCCCAGTTCTGTTTTGCACGACTGGATAGCCTCTTTGATCAGGAAATTGACCAGGGTAGGAGAAATACTGTACATCTGAGCAATTTCTTTTTGCTTTAACCGCCCGTCACGATAAAAACTCACCACGTTTTGATGGCGTTTAGACAGCTTGGCAATGGTGTGATTCACCTTCTCCGACAGCTGTGCGTCAATAAAACGGGTCTCAATGTTAGATTCTTCATCATCAAAGTGCTCGCCGTGCACAGACTCCATATCCACCAGGCTTTCCCGGCTTTGCTTGCGTAACATGTCGATGGCGATATTGCGGGCCACCTGATAGCAAAAGCTCTTCGAGTTTTTAACCTGACAATTCTGACAGGCAGACATGCCAGACAGGCGAATAAAGGTATCTTGTAACGCATCCTCAGCGAGATAGGGGCAGCGCAGAATATTATTCAAATAAGCAAGTAGCTTGGCTTCGTTTTCTGCAATGACATTTGACCACTTTTCACACGACTGCGGCACGGTAAGTTCTCCTGGTGTATTTGTATTAGATCCGTTATGGCGAATGATAATAGTTATCACTATTATGTTATTTCCTTTTGTATTTTGCCGTCAAGTAATTTTCTACCCTGAATTGGACCTTTATGAGGTTCAAAGTGCAGTGACTCAGGATTCTGGCACCCAGAGGTGCAACCGGTATGCGCGCCGGGCACTGTGGATTGAACGCATTGGGGTGATTTTTTGTTTTGATCTCGCGTCTACAAGTGAAGCTCCTACTTCTATTTTCTCAGGGGCTTTTTTGTATTTTTAAACAAAAGGATGAATATGAAATTATTTACACTGAGCATTGCAGGGCTCGCCATTTTTATGGGCAGCACACAGGCCGCCCCACTTTTTCCCCCAGCCCTGACACATCCTCACAACAACGAAGCCGTTAGTCTCACCCGCACCCAGTTTGGTATTGCGCATGTCAAAGCGCAGAGCCTGTACGGACTGGGCTATGGTAATGCCTATGCTCAGGCACAAGATCACAGTTGCCTGCTGGCAGACGGCTACCTGCGGCTGCGTGGCGAGCGTGCTCAATACCTTGGCGCACATCGTTATGAAGGAGATAACCACTACCTGATGTCGGATATCGGTTATCGCATTTTGGACTTGCCAGGTCGTGCTGCGCAGCAATATTCGAGCTTATCGGCGAGCACGCGCGCGCTGGCAGAGGGCTTTGCAGCCGGATACAACCAGTATCTTGAGGAGGTTGCTGCGGGCAATGAACAGCTGGATGAGATCTGTCGCGATGCTCCCTGGGTTAAACCCATCACCGCACAGGACGTGATTGCCAATGTATTGCTCATGGGCGTGCAGGGCAGTGTGGGTCGGCTACTGCCACAGTTAGTACAGGCCGGGCCGGACAACACGGCCACGCCAGCACAACAGGGTCGCGCTATGGCACTGACACCTGCTGAGCAACTTACACAGGGGTCAAATGGCTGGGCGATTGGTAAAACCCTGAGCCACAATGGCCGGGGTATGGTACTGGCCAACCCACATTTTCCGTTCAATGGCAATTTCCGTTTCTGGACCCATCATGCCACGGTACCGGGTGAACTGGATGTGATGGGCGCTTCCGTTCTGGGTATGCCCGGCGTGGTCAATATCGGGTTTAACCGCAACCTGGCCTGGACCCACACCTACTCAACGGCACTGCATCATGTATTTTATGAATTGACGCTGGACCCGGACAATCCACGTCGATATCGTTATGAAGGACAGTGGCACACCATACGTGAGCGTGAGATCCAGGTGGCAGTGAAAACGGCTGCGGGGATGCAAACGCACACCCACACGGCGTATGCCACACACTTTGGCTTAATGCTCGAAGACGCAGAGCGCTTTCCCTGGCAGGGTGGGGTGGCCTATGCGGTCAGTGATGTCAATCTGGATAACTTCTCTGCCATAGATCATTGGCTGTCTTATAACCGGGCCGAGTCAGTCGCGCGATTGCGCGCAGCATCCAGACGTTTTAACGGCCTGTCTTTCAATAACACGTTGGCAGCAGATAAATATGGCAACGCCTTCTATACCGATGATTCCAATGTCCCTAACCTTTCAGCGGCTGCGTTGAGCTGGTTACAGACGAACCCCAAATCTGCAGCCATTTTTGCCGCCACAGGCCAGGTGGTGTTGCCAGGTGACCGCGAAGAGATGATCTTTGATGGGGCCGTTGAGCTGGCCGAAGCACCGTCACTCAGTCGTCGTGATTATGTGCAAAATTCCAATGATTCATTCTGGCTGAGTAATGCCTCACAGCCACTGCGCGACGTCTCTCCTTTGTATGGTCAGGTGGATGTACAGCAGTCTGAGCGCAGCCGTTATGCCTATGCGTTGTTGCGTTCAGGATCGGGGCGAGATGGTCGTTTCAGTCTCGACGAACTGGAGCATATCCTACTGGGCAACGGCAGTTATTTTGCCAGTGAGCGAGAGGTTATCGCCAACTTATGTCAGCAGTATGCGGGTCAGCGCTGGGCGCTGAACGACCAGCTTGAGGTCGATGTTGATCCCGTTTGCGGCGCATTTGCACAATGGGATGGACGCTTTGATTTGACATCAAAAGCGGCCCATCTGGCGCGGGAGTTTTTCCGTGTGCTCGACAAGCGCGAAGACTTTGCGGTGCCGTTTAATCCCAGATTGCCAACTACGACGCCACACACACTGAAATCTAGCCCCGATATTCTGCGAAAACTGCTCCGTGCTGCGGCCGATTTAGCGCACTATGGTTTTGCGCTGGATGCACCACTTGCTGAGATCCAGTATTTGCAAAAAGGCACGGAGCGCTTGCCCTGGGCCGGACCTGAACATCAAAGTGGCGGGTTTAACGTGTTTGCCACCCACAATACCATGGACCTGAGTAGCTTTGCCGCTGAGGCATCACCGCCACTGACCAGTGTAGTTGATGGACGGCCGCTGTGGTCCGGGCTGCGAGAGGAAGGCTATGGCATTAACTTTGGCTCCAGCTGGATGATGGTGGTGGGTTTTGATGATAACGGGCCGGTTGCCCGCGGCCTGCTGAGTTATTCGCAAAGTGCCAATCGCGACTCAGAGCACTTCAGCGACAGCAGTCGCCATTACAGTGCACAGCAAGGGCTGGTTGAATTGCCATTCTATCCCTGGCAGGTGTCCATCAATAAGCTAAGTAGCACCAAACTGATCGTGAAAAAAGACTAAAAAACCCGGACTGTCGCGCGTCACTATGCCGACAGTCTGATTTTTGGAGAAAACGATGAGCTTTGATAACGACAATGGCACCTTCAAGGTCCTGGTTAACCATGAAGAACAATACTCACTCTGGCCCAGTTACAAAAGCGTGCCCGGTGGTTGGCAGGATGTGGGTGTCGAAGGTGATAAAGAGACCTGTCTGGCCTACATCAATACGCACTGGACTGATATGCGTCCGTTGAGCCTTCGCCAGGCGATGGATCAGTAAGTTTTCCGGCGTCGACTGATAAGCCTAGCTGCTGATCAGCGCCAGTGCGGGGCGAACACCCAGCCGCACTGCCTTGCCACACTGCCAGTTTATTCACGGAGTACCCCATGACCGCCACGACGATAATGGATCGCCTTGCCCACCACGCAGCACAACAGCCACAACAAACCGCGCTGATCTGCGTAGATAAAAAAGCACACACACGCTTTAGTTTTCAGGCCTTGTATGAACAGAGTTTACAGCTGGCAGGGCATCTGCAGCATCACGTCAGTGCGGGGGATCGCGCCCTGATCCTGATGGATACCGGCATTGAATATGTGACCAGCTTTCTTGCTTGTCAGCACCTGGGGGTGACCGCTATCCCGAGCTTTCCACCCGAGTCGACCAAAGCGCAACACATTGCCCGTACCGTGGGCATTGCCGAAGACGCGAGTGCCCGGCTGGTGCTAACCACCTCTCGTTTTAGCGAAACGGTCGCGGGCATGTGCGAGGCTCTGGATGGCATCATTATGCGGGTGGTGGACGAATTAAACACGCCAGCACCTGAAGCGCCACGCCACCCGGCGCACAGCGACGAGATTGCCTTTTTACAGTACACCTCGGGCTCAACCGCCAAACCAAAAGGTGTGATGGTCAGCCATGGTAATTTGCTGGCCAATGAAGCGGTGATCACCGAGCGAATGCAAACCACCCAATCCGATGTGATGGTCAGCTGGTTGCCGCTGTTTCATGATATGGGACTGATTGGCGGGCTGTTACAGCCCATCTACGTTGGTTATCCGTTGGTGCTGTGCTCGCCCCGTTTCTTTATGGAGCGCCCGGCGCGTTGGCTACAGCTGATTGGTGAATATGGCGGCACTGTCTCGGGTGGCCCCGACTTTTCTTTCCGTTTGTGTCTGGAGCGGATCCGCGACAAGCAACTTGCAGATTTGGACCTGAGCAGTTGGCGCGTCGCCTTCTCCGGCGCAGAACCAATTCGCCACGATACTCTGCTGGACTTTGCGGAGCGATTTGCGCCGCAGGGTATGCAGGCATCGGCCATTTACCCTTGCTATGGTCTGGCCGAGGGCACCCTGATGGTGACGGGCACCCAAGCCGGTGGCGGCGCCGTGATCCGTGCCTTTGATAATCAGGGGCTGGCTGCGGGCCGCGCAGAGCTGGCCGATGCCCGCGATCTGCGCGACAGTGACGCATACTGCCATCAGGTAGGCTGTGGTCAGGTCGCCAGCGGCCACCTGCTCAGGATCACGTGTCCACAGTCACATCAGGCACTGGCCGATGGTGAAATTGGCGAGATCTGGACCGCCGGACCCAGCATTGCGCTGGGGTACTGGCAAAATGAACAAGCGACTCAGGACACCTTTGTGGCGCTCGACGGCCACCGCTGGCTAAGAACCGGTGACGTTGGTTATGTGTTCGACGGCCAGCTCTATATCTCGGGCCGACAAAAGGACTTGATCATCATGAATGGTCACAATGTTTATCCGCAGGATATTGAGCGCGCCATTGAGGCAGAGCTGAGCTTTGTACGTAAAGGTCGGGTCTCGGCGTTTCCGGTTCCCAGTGCAGAAAGTGGCGAAGGCATTGGTCTGGCAATCGAAACCAGCAACAGCTATCGCAATGAGGTCCCGGCGCAGCAAACGGCGTTGATCGTTCGTGACTTTATCACTGAGCACTTTGCTGCCTGTCCTGAGCTGGTATTGCTCCTGGATCAGGGGGGCTTGCCAAAAACCTCCAGCGGTAAGCTCCAGCGCAGTGCCTGTCTGAAGTTACGCAATGCCAACGAGCTGGCCAGCTATGGGGATTTTGACCTGGCTCAGCTGCAACAACTGACGGCGCAAGGCTCGCTGCCTGGCAATGCGCACTGGGATCACCTGACCCAGCAACTGGCGCAGTGCTGGCAAAGCGTGCTGCGTTATCCGGTCAACCACGACGACGCGGACTTTTTTGCGCTGGGAGGCAGCTCGATTAAAGCCGCCCAGTTACTGGCACTGATCCAGAGCGAACTGGATTGTCAGCTCGACCCCAGCAGCTTGTTTGCAGCACATCGCTTTGGCGATTTCTGCCAGCGTGTGCGAGACGTGATGGATGCACCTAGTGTTCAGATCCCTGCGCAACAGCTGGATGATTACCCACTCAGTGCCCAGCAACAAAGGCAGTTGTTCTTATGGCAACTGGAGCCCGATAGCAGTGCCTATCATATTGGCGCAACGATAAAATTATCAGGCGCAATTGATCCGCAGCGCCTTGAGCAGGCCTGTGCACAGGTACTGGCCCAGCAACCTGCATTGCAACAAGCCTATTTTAAAACGATGGATGGCCAGTGGCGTCAGCGTACCGCTGCGCAGCCTTTGCAGTGGCATTATCATGACCTCAGCGATGCAGCGGATGCAGCCACACAGGCCGATGCCTTGCAGCGTACTTGCTATGAAACCCCGTTTGCACTGGGCGACGGCGAAAATTTCCGTGCTGCGTTGATCCGTGAGTCTGAACAGACATATCGCCTGGTGCTGGTTATGCACCACATTGCCAGTGATGCCTGGAGCTTTGATTTGCTGCTGGGGGCCATCTCGCATCAGTACAACACGCAGGGGGAAGGCGCGCTCGACAGCAGCGACATCCAGTATGGTGACTTTGCTCTGTGGCAGCACCAGTGGCTGACCTCAGAGGCCGCCGCGACGCAGCTGGCTTACTGGCAGGAACGGCTGGATGGTCAGGGTGATGAAGAGTTACTGGTGCCTGAGCAGGCGCGACGCAGCGATTTGGCAGCGCCCATGGGCGTGATGCGTTTTACCCTGGATCACAAACACACCGACAAGCTGCAACAGCTGGCTCATGGTCAAAATGCCAGTTTGTTTATGCTGTTGCTAAGCAGTTTGCAGGTGCTGTTTTATCGTCTCAGTGGCAAACGTCAGCCACAGATTGGCGTGGCAGTGGCCAATCGTAACCTGGCACAGTTACACAAGCTGGTGGGCTTTTTCATTAATACTCAGGTGATCCGTGGCTCGGTATCACCGGAGCAGAGCTTTACCCAGTTGCTCGAAGCGTGCAAACACACAGCACTGGAGGCACAGCGTTATCAGGACTATCCATTTGAGAAGCTGGTGGAAGTGCTGAATCCACAGCGCGCACTGGGACAGACACCGCTGTTTCAGGTGATGTTTAACCACCTTGAGCTGGATGTGGCTAAGGCACTGACGCTGGCCGACTGCACCTCAGTTGATGCGCAGTCACTGCAGCAGCAGGCGCAGTTTGATCTCAGTATAGATTCGCGACTGGATGAGCAAGGCCAGTTGAGCATTGAGCTACAGTACAATCAGGCGCTCTATCAGCACAGCACCATAGCGCGATTGTCTGCGGCTTTTCAGCAGCTACTCAATCAGCTGCCACAACAGGCGCAGCAGGCCATTGGTAATCTGTCTTTGGGCACAGAACTGGCACACATCCCGGCGGCAACGGGCGCTGATGCGTCGGCACCCGCTGCACAGTGGCTCACATCAATCAGCGAGTATGCAGCCAGCAACCCGGATGCCACGGCGGTAATTTTTGACGACCAGCACTATAGCTATGAGTGGCTGGAGCAAACGGCCAACCGGCTCGCACATGGCCTGGTCGCTCAGGGTCTGACAGATCAGGTGGTGGGGATCATGCAGGCCCGTAAACCCCTGATGCTGGTCTCGGTGTTGGCGTGTTTGAAGGCCAATGCCGCCTACTTACCGTTAGATCCTAACTTCCCGCAAGCGAAGTTAGCACATATGGTTAGCGACAGTGGCTGTGCGGCGATACTCGGTGAGCAGACTGATATCTCCTTACCTGTGCCCTGTATTTCTCCGGTTGCTTTACTCAGTGAACACCATGAGCACAGCACCCCGCCTGTGGTGGTGCATCATGCTCATTCACTGGCCTACTTAAACTATACCTCTGGCTCGACGGGTCAGGCGAAGGGCGTGGCGATTGAGCATCAGGCACTGGCCTGTTACATCGAATCGGCAAAAGCGTTTATTGCGCTCAGCCACGCCGATGTTGTGCTGCAATTTGCCACCATTAACTTTGATGCTTTTGTCGAGCAGCTGTTCCCTAGTTGGGCTGTGGGCGCTGCCGTGGTGTTACGTGGCGATACGCTGTGGGATGCCGACACCCTGTACCAGCAAGCACAACGTCACAAGATCAGCGTGATGGATCTCAGTGCGGCCTATTGGCGCAGCATTGCCGCCAGCTGGGCGCGAATGGCGACCACCACGCCATTGTCACTGCCTAATTTACGCCAGGTGCATTCGGGTGGTGAAGCCATGTCAGAGCAGGGCATTGCAGACTGGCGCGCGGCAGGTCTGGGTGAGGTGCGCCTGCTCAACACTTACGGGCCAACAGAAATTGTGGTCGAGGCCGCTATTCATGATTGTCGCACCCTGACAGCGGACGAGCAGGTTCCGCTGGGTCATGCCCTGAATGGTCGTCGTCTGTATGTGCTCGACAGCAACCTTCAGCCCGTAGCCGAAGGCCAGGTGGGTGAACTGTATATCGGCGGCGAGCTGCTCGCGCGCGGATACTGGCAACGTCCGGCGCAGACGGCCACTTGCTTTATTGCCGATCCGTTTGCGGATAATGGTGCGCGCATGTACGCCAGTGGCGATCTGGTTAGCTGGCAAAATGGCGCGCTGCATTATCATGGCCGCAGCGATCATCAGGTTAAAATTCGCGGTTTCCGGGTTGAACTGGGTGAAATCGAAACGCGCTTAACGCAGCTGCCGGACGTGGATGTGGCGGTGGTGATCACCGAGCAGCAGGCACAGTCGTTAAGCCTGATTGCCTATGTGCAAAGCGAGCGCCATGACGACCCGGACTATGCACTCAGACTCAAGCGGGCGCTGACCGAGCAGCTGCCCGACTATATGGTCCCGGCGCAGATAGTGGTGCTGGCACAGCTACCTGTTAATGCCAGCGGCAAGCTGGAGCGTCAGCAACTGCCAAAAGTCCAGCCCGCGCAGGCGCCGGTAGCCAGCACGGCAACCAATCAGACAGAGCAGGCGCTGGAAACAATCTGGATGAAGCATCTGGCGGTTGCTCAGGTTGACCGCAATGCAAACTTCTTCGATTTGGGAGGCCATTCGCTGTTGCTGATGGCGGTCTTCGACGACTTAAAACCGCAGTTTGCCCAGCTGCAGTTGACCGACTTATTCGCCTATCCCAGCATCGCCAGCCTGGCTGCGTATCTGGACCAGTCACAAACAACACAGTCACAAACAACTAGCGCCCCGAGTGGCGCCCGGCAGCGTCGCGGCATGGGTGCCGTCGCTGCCCGTAAACGTAAAGTAAGAGAATCATAATCATGTCAGAACAGCACTATAGTGAACTGGATATTGCCATCATAGGGATGGCCGGACGTTTCCCCGATGCGGATAACGTCGATGCCTTGTGGCAAAATATTCGCGCCGGCCGCTGCGCCGTGCAAAGTTATGACGACGAGGCGCTGCGCCGCGCCGGGGTGAGCGAGTCTGACTTAAACGACCCGGACTATGTGAAGCGTGGCATACCATTTGACGGACTGGCGCAATTTGATGCTGAGTTTTTTGGCTACACGCCAAAAGAGGCCGAGCAACTAGACCCTCAGCAGCGTCACTTTCTACAAACCTGCTGGCATGCCATGGCCCACGCCGGACTGGCGCAGGGTGAACTGACCGGCGTTTATGCCGGGTGTGGTGTCCCCGCCTATCTGATGCAAAACTTGTTGCAGGGACAGCAGCGCGATATTACCAGCCTGCTGGCGCTAACCAACGGCAATGACAAAGATTCACTGGCGACCCGGGTGAGCTATGAGCTGGACCTCAAAGGTCCGGCGGTCACCGTTCAGACTGCCTGCTCAACCTCACTGGTTGCGGTGCATATGGCGTGTCGGGCGCTGCAAAACTTTGAGTGTGATTCGGCTCTGGCAGGCGGTGTGTGGCTTAATCTGACGCAGGATCAGGGGTATCATGCCCCGGCTGGTGGCAGCTTGTCGCCCTCTGGTCAGTTGAGCGCTTTTGGTGAGCAGGCCGATGGCATATTGATCGGCAGCGGCAGTGCGGCTGTGGTATTAAAGCGCCTGGCAGAAGCGCAGGAAGACGGTGACCCTATTCTGGCAGTGATCAAAGGCTCTGCCATCAATAATGATGGCCGTGACAAGGTCGGCTACACCGCGCCGAGCGTTAACGGTCAGGCCAATGCGATTATGGCGGCGCTGGAGTTTGCAGACATTGAGCCGCACAGTGTGGGTTACATTGAAGCCCATGGCACCGGCACTGAGCTGGGCGACCCGATTGAAATTGCCGCGCTGAGCCAGGCCTATGGTAGTGACACAAAGCAATACTGTGCGATTGGCTCGGCCAAAACCAATCTTGGCCACCTTGATGCCGCAGCCGGGGTGACTGGCCTTATCAAGGCGGTCCAGGCGCTGCGTCATAAGGAGTTACCGCCCAGCCTGCACAGTCAGCCTTTGAACAGCAAAATCGATTTTGCCAACAGCCCTTTCTACGTTAATACCGAGCTGAAACCCTGGCACAGTGAAAGCGTTCGTCGTGCAGCGGTGAGTTCATTAGGCATGGGGGGCACCAACGCCCATGTGATCCTGGAAGAGTACAATCAGCAAGACACGGAGCAAAACAGCGATGCGCCGTGGCATATGCTGCCGATCAGCGCCAGCAGTCAAAGTGCTTTGGTTCGTCAGACTCAGGCGCTGGCCGACACATTGCAGCGCTCGCCAGAGCAGTTTGGCCAGCTGGCTGCCCAGTTGCAGCATAAACGCAGCGCGCTGGCGGTGCGTTATGCCTGTGTGGCAGAAAATGCCGAGCAGGCCATTGCGCAGTTACTACGAGAGCCGCAGGGCGATAAAGCGGCCGCGCCTCGGGTAGCATTGATGTTCTCAGGGCAGGGCTCCCAGTATGTCACTATGGCCCAGCCGTTACTGCGTGCAGTACCGGCATTTAAGGCCGCCTTTGATGAGGTAATGGGGCATTTCCCAGAGATCTTACAGCAGGAGCTGCACAGCGTCTTTAGTCCGGCAGACAGCGAGATCCTGACGGCCAATCAACTACTGAATCAGACCCGCATTACGCAACCTGCCTTGTTTGTGGTCGCTTATGCCATGGCAAAATGTTACGAGGCGCACGGCGTGGTCATCAGTGCCATGCTGGGTCACAGCATTGGCGAATATGCGGCGGCTTGTCTGGCTGGGGCAATGACCCTGGAGGTGGCAACTCAGCTTGTGACTGCACGCGGTGAAGTACTGCAAAACATGGCGCCGGGTACCATGCTTTCTGTCATGGCCGATGGTGAAACCATTGCGCCTTATCTCAATGATGGGCTCGACATTGCGGCGCTGAACAGCCCGACCAATACCGTGATTGCCGGCACGCGCGAGGCGATCAAGGCCTTGCAGGGTGAACTGAAAGCGGCCGATATCGCCGCAACGCGCCTGCACGTTTCACACGCTTTCCACAGTCACCTGACCGAAGCCGTTTTACCTGACTTTGCCAGCACGCTGGAACAGGTACTGAGTGTATCGCCGCTGCGCGCGCCGGAGGTGCCGTTTGTGTCTAACGTCACAGGCGACTGGATCACGGCCGAGCAGGCCTGCTCAGCACAGTACTGGCTGGACCATATTCGTCAGCCGGTGAACTTTGTGGCTGGTGTGAAGGTACTGGCAGAGAACACCGATGTGCTGATTGAAGCCGGACCGGGCGATACCCTGCAAAAACTGGCCAAGCAAACGGTGAGTGAAGACAAGGTCGTATTGCACTCCGTGTCTCACGCACGCGACCTCAAAGCGCCATTACCACCGTTTGCCAAAACCTTAGCTAAGCTATGGCAGCTGGGTTGTGCGATTGACTTTGCACAGCTTACAACGCGTCCACATGGCCAGGCCAACCTGATGCCCGAGTACGTGTTTGCGGATACCGAGTACTGGGTTGAGCCGGGTGCCGTGACAAAAGCGGCAGCGGATGTGACTAACAATGCGGTTCAACAAGGCGCGCAGCTTTATGCACCGCAATGGCAGCAATGTGTTGCACCACAAAAAGTGGCGTCACTGGCTGGCAAGCGGGTATTGCTGCTGGCAGCCGATGTGCCTTTGGTCACACAGCTGAGCGCAGCGTTAACTGAGGCGGGCGCCCTGCTGACTCAAATCTGGCAGGGTGAGGCGTTCTCAGCCCTCGATGCACAGACTTACCGCCTGAACCTGCAAGATGCAGCGCAACTGAGTGAGCTGAGTGCGGCGGTGGGGGAGTTTGATCAGGTGATCGACACCCGCTTTACGCAATCACTAAGCACCGATGTGTTGGCCTATAACACCCTGCTACCAGTGGTGCAGTGGCTGATGTCGCTTGGCGGGCGTCCGCTGAGTATCGTCGCAACTGAGCTATTTAATGTGCTGGGCGATGACGCGGTTAGTGCACAAAAGGCCTCACTGTTAGGGCTCACGCGGGTTGCACCTTTGGAGCTGAGCGCACAAAGCTGTCAGGTACTGGCACTGACACAGCAGATGGCAGACAACCCGAGCCAAAAACTCAGCAATCGTCTGGTCGCTGACTTGGCTCAGGGGGAAAGGGAAATTGCCTATCGCGGTGCACACCGTTTTACTTTAACGCAAGCGGCCGTGACCGCTCAGCCCACGCCGAGTGTCGCACCTGAGGTGACGTTAATCATAGGTGGATTAGGCGGCATAGGTCTGGCGCTGGCTCAGCATCTGGCCGGACAGGGACATACCCTGGTGCTGCAAACGCGCCAGTCAATGGCGGAGCCTGCGCAGTGGGCACAGCTGAGCGAAGATGAGCAGCAGCCGCAGAAGTTACGTGCGCGCTATCAGCAACTCCATGCTTTGCAGCAAAGCGGCGCCAGGCTGAAAGTGATCAGCGTTGATGTGACTGATCTGACACAGATGCAGGTGGCGCTTAACGAAGTTCAGGCAGAAACGGGCCCCGTGACTCAGGTGATCCATGCCGCGGGCTTGCCCGGTGGTGGCTTGCTTAATGAGATTTCGCCAGAACAAGCACAGCAAAGCGCCATGGCCAAAGTACAGGGCACACAAACGTTATTGCAGCTGTTTGCTGATACGCCATTGACGCGCATGGTACTGTGTTCTTGCCTGGCCTCAATCGTGGGCGCATTTGCGCAAAGTGATTACTGCGCCGCCAACAGTTATCTGGATGCGGTTGCACAGCAGGAGCACCCATTTACCGTGCAGGTACTGAACTGGGATGCCTGGATAAACACAGGGATGACGGCCAATATGACGCTCGCCGATGGACTGGGGCTGAGCCACCAAGAGGCGTGCCAGTTACTTGATGCCGCACTAAGCCTGGATTTGCCGCAGGTTTACTGTGCCAGCACCGAGTGGTCGCAATTGTGTGCGGCAACGCGAGCCACGGAGCAGGCATTGCTAGCGCGACTCAACAAGCCCAAAGGCCATGCGCGCCCAGAACTGGCGGTGGAATACGAAGCGCCAGAGAGCGAGCTGGAGCATAAGCTGGTTGCCCTGTGGGCCGAGTATCTGGGTTTCGAGCAGATCGGTATTTTCGACAGCATGCTGGAGCTGGGCGGCGATTCGCTGGTGGCGATCCAGATGCTGGCGAAAGCCAAACAAATGTTTGCCGTTGAGCTGGAACCGGCCACTTTCTTTGAAGATCCGACCATAGACAACCTGGCCTTTATGATTGAAGAACAGCTGGTGGCTCAGCTGCAATCTCACTAACTTCCTCCTGCGGCCTCATCAGAGGCCGCATTTTTATCTTTGTTTACCTGCATCCCACCGCTTTTTTGATAAATAACTTACCAGCAACGCTTGCGTTCTTTTGTGTGACATTATAACATTTCTGTGTTGTTATAATGTAACGTTCATATTTAAGGTAGTATTGATGATTTTCAGAGCAAAGGTCCTGGCAGCCGCCGTATCAGCCATCTTGTTGTCTGCGTGTGGTGGTACAGACCACACCGTTGAGCGCACGGCGCAGCCTGCAGTCGCAGATGAAGCTAAGGCTGAAGAAGCGAAAGCGACAGAATCTGAAAAAGAAGCCGATCATGATGAACATGATCACGATGAGGGCGTAACCGATGTCGCAGGTCGTCTGGTGGTTAGCAGTGCTGACAGTCACGTGCTGCATGTTTACTCAACCGCAGATCAGTCTCTGATTGACTCGATTGGTTTGACTTACGCACCTGACTATTTATATGGCTCAGAAAATCATCGCTATGCGATTTCGGTACAGCGTACCAACGGCATGGTGGAGTTTTTGGACGGTGGTTTGTATCAGGAAGCCCATGATGACCATTTCCATGCGCATCAGGATGCACCGGCCGCTGTGTCATTTCATCTTGAATCGGTGAAACCGACTCATGTGACGGTCAGTGAAGGCGGCATCGCCGTGTTCTCTGATGGCGATGGCGAAAGCCAGCAAAACGCGTCAGTGGCCATGTTCAACGAATCGCACATCAGCGGTGCAAACAAAGAGGTTGCGGTGTGGGAATACAACACATATATGCACGGCGCAGCCCAGGCACGCGGTGAGTACCTGATCAGCACATTGCGTGACAGCAGCAGTGAGTCGGTGTTGCCTGCTCAAGTTGGTTTGTTCCATGCCCATGGTGACCATTTCCATGCTGACAAAGTCTTTGATGTCAGCTGTCCTGGTCTGCACGGCAGTGCACAGAATGAAGAAACCATTGTATTTGGTTGTACTGACGGAGTGGCTTTGATCACTCAGCAAGGTCAGGCCTTCAGCGCAAGCAAAATCGCCAACCCGGAGAGCTTTGCCGAAGGTCTGCGTGTGGGTTCTTTGAAAGGTCATTATCACAGTGACCAGTATATTGCGAAAGCCGGTGATCAGTTGCTTGTGTTGGATACGCATGACGCTGAGTTTGAAGCGCTGGAATGGCAAGTAACGAATGGCTATAGCATCAACTACTATGGGTTCAGTGCCAGCGGCGAGCATATTGTCGTCATGGATAGCGCAGGTAAGCTAAGCGTCTTTGCCGCTCATGATCATGATGGTGAGCACCACTGGGAAGCTGAGCACGAAGTGATGGTGAGCGAGAGCTTGGCCAAAGGTCAAAGCTTCTCACTGGCATTGTCTCAGGCTGAAGAAGCGGTATTTGTCAGCGACTCGGAGAATAAACTGATTAAGAAATTCGATTTAGAAGCTGGTGCATGGTCACAGACCTTTGAGCTGGATATTGTACCAGGCAAGCTAGTGTGGCTGGGGGTCGCCAAAAGCGACGCGGCGCACGACGAACATTAATTTGTCATAACCCTTTTTGTAGTGTTAGTAAGCCATCTCGGGTCAAACCAGGTGGCTTTTTTCTTGCCCATAGATTGGCACTGGAACCTATTTGTGAGACGCTGCCTGCTCTATGAATAGTAACCAGGACATATCATGCAGATCCGCATCGCAACTTTAGAAGACCTGCCTATTTTACGTCAGTTAGAGCAGGCCGTGATAGCCGCTGAGCGCCCCTACAATCAAGCCATTAAACCACAGGATGCGCGTTATTATGATTTACCAGCCCTGCTTGACTGTCCCGACAGTCTGCTGGTCGTCGGTGAGCAAGACGGTAAGATTGTGGCCACAGGCTATGTGCAACACCGGGACTCGAAAGCACAGCTGATGCATGAGCGCCATGGTTATCTGGGCTTTATGTATGTCGATCCGGATTATCGCGGTCAGGGCCTGAATCAGGCAATCATGACGCACCTGATGAACTGGAGTAAGCAGCAGGCGATCCACGACTTTTATCTGGATGTGTACAGCGACAATCAGGCCGCGATACGCGCCTATGAAAAGGCTGGATTTAGTCCGTGCCTACTGGAGATGAAAGTGCATCTGAGTGAGCAATAGGGAAGATTATTTCTCAGTTTGTGAGCGTAATATTATCTTTTTGATAATAATTACTATTTTTACTAAATTTGCTGTTTTTTGCTTCGTCTGGTTGTCGGAAATACAACTAGGATGAAATAATGAACAAACTCAAATACAGCATTCTGCCGCTCGCTCTTGCCGTTTCACAAGCCGTTATGGCCGACGATGACGCTGAAGTCAAATCGATTGAACAGATCGTTGTCTATGGTGAGAATAGTCGCAATTCACTGAAAGATACCACTTCTTCGATCGCGGTGATCGATCAAGAACAGTTGAAAAGCGGTCAGGTTAATTCTTATCTGGATGCTTTGCAGGGCATTGCAAACGTGGTCGTGACAGGTGGCTTACCGGCCATCCGGGGCCAACAAGGTCAGGGTGTATCGCAAGGGTTTGGATCATTTTCATCCGGTGCTAAGCCACGTATTTCTATTATGCGCGATGGCGTGGCAGAACCGTATGTCGCCAAAGTCAGCGGCGATTTGGGTTTGTGGGACGTAGAGCAGATTGAAGTTTTACGTGGTCCTCAGTCTTCTAACAGCGGCCGTAACAGCAGCGGTGGTGTGGTCTACATCAAAACCAAAGAACCCTCGCTGACCGACGTCGAAGCGGGTGTGCGCGTAGGGTATTCCGACCTCAATGAGCAGAGCGAGCTGGCCGGTGTGGTGTCTATTCCACTACTGGAAGACGAGCTGGGTGTGCGCGCCAGTGTGCAGCGTGTTGCTGGCGATCTGCATCATACTTTCCAGTACGATAAAGGCTACCCATTCGATCCGAATGAGTATGACAGCACCCGCGCAGACATTAAATTAAAGTGGCAACCGGCCGGTGTACAGGGTCTGGATATGCTGCTGCATTATGTTGACAGCGAAGACACAGGTGAGCGCGACTGGACCGTTGAAGGCCCTGAAATCGCACCGATTTCAGATTGGGTGGTTGGTTACGAGCGGGTTCGTAATCCGGAGACCGGCCTGTATGTTGCACTGGGCTCGGGTGCCAGGGATAAAACGTCTGATTATAAGCGCTGGTCACTACGTACCCGATATGAGATCAACAGCCAGTTTGACTTTGAACTGATGGTATCAGACACAGACTACAGCTATATCTTCGAGCAATATCCTACCTACTGGTTTGTACGCATGGAAGAAGAAGGGCGTACTTATGATGCTAAGGTAACTTATGATGGTGACGCTGGCATCAGTGGCTACCTGGGTTACTATCACAATGAACGCGATCAGGCATTTTTCCGTGAGAGCTGGTATCAGGGGACGGATGACAGCAGCTCAAAGGCCATTTACGGTGAGCTGACCTTCGCCTTAACAGACGCCACGCGTTTGGTTACCGGTGGTCGTGTTACCGACGAATCACAATTTCGGATCTTTGATGGTTTTGGTTTAGGGCCTCAGGGTCTGCGTTTCGATATTGATGTGGATAACCGCATTTACCTGCCTAAGCTGGCAGTACTGCACGACCTGGGCGAAACCACCACACTGAGCGCCAGCTTCAGAAAGGGTTACACCTCAGGCGGTGGTGATTTCCACTGGTTTACCCGTACCAACTACACCTTTGAGCCGGAATACGTCGATACCTTTGAGCTGGGCGCACGCGCCACGCTGCTGGACGGTGATTTGTCTGTGTCAGCAAACCTGTTCTACAACGATTACTCAAATTATCAGTTCCTTGGCCGTGGTCCAAGTGGCGATGCACGAGACAGCAAAGTGCTGAATCTGGCGCAGGTCGAAAGCTATGGTCTGGAAACCGAAGCGCGTCTGGCGGTGACCGAGGATCTAACGCTCTCTGCCAGCCTGGGCTTACTGGATAGCAACATTGAGGAAGCCAATGCACAAAACCGTGACTCCGAAGGCCTGGACTTACCTATGGCGGCCGATGTCACTGTGGGACTGGGTGCCGAGTATTGGCTGACTGAGCAGCTACAATTTAACGCACGCAGTCATTATGTTGGTGAGTATTACAGCAAACTGGGTGGCAAGGATATTCACCTGGCTGGTGATTATGCCGAGGTTAATTTCTCTGTGGCGTATGTGACTGAACAGTGGCGCATTAATGCTTATGTGAACAATGCCTTTGACAATGAAAGCCTGCTGCGTGGTGAACGTCACGACGGTATGAGCGAACAATATAAGCACCTTGCCGGTGAATTCCGCTACGCACGTCTGAGCGACCCAAGAACGGTGGGGATCTCGTTTAGCTATACGCTGTAATCCCTGTGCGGTCCGGGTTGGAATAACAGCCACCCGGACCTGTCAGTGTGGCGCTTTTCCTGCCTTTGCCACGCTGGAAAAATTTCCTCCCAGAGGTGGATTTTTACCACCGACATTCGTCTTGCAGTCATATTTTAGAATCCCAATTTAGCTGACTGCAGTGGAGCCAGAATGTCACAGCAAAGACGTACCAGAAGAAATCGCGCCATTTCGTCCCTCTCTAGTGAAGATCAACAACGCCTGCAGGCCCGTATTGCAGAGGCCTCGGAAACGACCGGCCAGCTGACGGTGAGCGTGGCCCCCGGTGAACAGGTGCCACTGACTGCCGCGCAGCAGATTTTATGGTATGCCTGGAAAATGGACCCGGCTGATGCGTCTTATAACCTGGCTGGTGCCTTGCATTTTGATGGCCAGTTGCAGCCATTGCGGGTTAAGCAGGCATTCGAAGTGCTGCTGGCGAAACACTCTGGTTTACGTATTCGATTTGTTGAAGCCGCTGAGCAGGTCTATCAGATTGATGGTCAATATCAGCAACTGGACGTGACTGAACTGACGGTGCACGATGAACAGCCGGACGACCCGATCCGTGCCTTTGTGGAGCAGCCGTTCGATTTGTGCCAGGCGCCTTTACTGCGCATTGCGATTGCCACCCGGGGGACGCAGACCAGCCTGATCGTGACTATGCATCACATCATTACCGATGGTACCTCGATGCAGCAACTGCTGGATGAGTTTGTTGCATTGTATGGTGCACAAGGCACGGTCGATCGGACGCCGGTGCCAGGCTTTTTAGAATTTGCCAAATGGGAACAACAGCAGGAGCGCTCCGAATTATTTGCCACACAACTGGCAAACTGGTTACCACATTTAGTGGAGACCGATGACACCCTCAGGCTGCCGGCCCGCGACCACCAGCGCCATGACCTGAATTATCAGGTTGGCTTTGAAACCCGGCCGGTGCCAGGGGCACTGTGGCAAAGGATCAGCGCGCTGGCAACGCAATATCAAATTACTCCGTATCTGATTTTACTAACAGCATGGCAAACCCTACTGGCCCGGCTCAGTGGTGGGCAGCATATTCGGGTCGGTGTACCTATAGCTAATCGTCACCGCAGCGAAACGCAAAACGTGGTGGGCTATTTTGTTAATACTCAGGTGATGCCAATCGAGGTGGATGACAGCGACAGCTTCCAACAACTCCTGACAAAGAATACGGCAATGAGCCGGGTGGCACAGAGTAACCAGGATTTACCGATCGACAAGCTGATTGAAGCGATAAAGCCCGCGCGACAGCGTGGTGTACATCCGGTTTTCCAGGTGATGTTTAATTACCTGCGCCGTGATAAGCGTAACTTTAGCCAGCTTGAGTCACTGAGTCTGTCTGGCACGCAAATGTACCGCTTTGGTATGCCGTTTGATTTGCAACTGGATGTGATTGAAGACATTACCGATGGCACCAGCCTGAACCTGGTGTTTGCCAGTGAGTTGTATGATGCGGATTTTGCGGTGCAATGTCTGACACAACTAGTCTCTTTGCTGGATACCTGCCTGAGTGACCCAGATCAGCCTGTCAATAATGTCTCCTTGCTGCAAAGCGCACAAACTCAGGCCTTGCTGGATACCGGCACGGGCACCCCGGCGTTTGACTACCAGCGTCCAATCACCACATTGATCAGTGAACAAAGTGCGCGTACGCCCGAGGCGGTGGCGCTACGCTTTGCCCAGCAAAGCATGACTTACGCTGAGCTGGAGCAGGCCTCTAATCAACTGGCCCATTGCCTGAATGCCCGTGGCATTGGGGCAGAAGACAAAGTCGCGCTGGTGTTCGAGCGCAGCCTGGAAATGGTGATAAGCATTCTGGCGGTGGTGAAGGCCGGTGCAGCTTACGTACCATTAGAGCCGTCGCTGCCCTTGGATCGTATCGCTTATATCGCCAGCAACAGTGGCCTATCGTTGTTCTTAGGCGATGACTCTCTGGCGCGTCTGGACAGCCTGAGCGATTTGGCAGAGCGTGTCACCTATCAAAGTTTATCACTGACAGACTATCCCATGCAGTTACCTGCGCACGACATCCCGGCAACCCAGCTGGCCTATGTGATTTACACCTCAGGGTCGACCGGCAAGCCCAAAGGCGTGGGGAACCAGCACAGCGCGATATACAACCGTATCGCCTGGCAGCAGTCGGCCTATCCGATAGGTGCCGACGACAAAGTGCTGCAGAAGACCCCCTTCGGGTTTGACGTGTCGGTGTGGGAGTTCTTCTGGCCATTAATGTATGGCGCTGAGCTGGTGATTGCCCAGCCGGGGGCCCATAAAGACAGCACTCAGCTGCTCGACACCATCAATCACTTTGGCGTCACCACTTTGCACTTTGTACCCTCGATGCTGCAGGCGTTTATTGGTCATGAGTCGGTGCATACCGCAACCAGCATTCGCCGAATTCTGTGTAGTGGTGAAGCCCTGCCCAGTGAAGTGCAGGCGCAGGCGCTGAGCAAATTGCCACTGGCCAAGCTGTATAACTTATATGGTCCGACCGAAGCGGCGGTGGATGTCAGTCACTTTACCTGTCATGGCGACCCGGCATTACCGGTGCCGATTGGTGCGCCGATTGCGGGGATCCGTTTGTATGTACTCGACCGGGCACTGAACCTGTGTCCGCCAGGGGTAGCCGGTGAGCTTTATATTGCCGGTACGGGTCTGGCACGGGGGTATGTTAACCGTGCCGACCTGAGCGCCGAGCGCTTTGTGGCTGACCCATTTATGAATGATGGCAGCCGCATGTATCGCAGTGGCGACTTAGTGTGCTGGAACAGCGAAGGCCAGCTGGATTATCTCGGCCGGACCGACCATCAGGTGAAAATTCGCGGCTTCCGCATTGAGCTGGGCGAAATTGAGGCCGCCTTGTACGCCATTAGTGGTGTTCGGGAAGCGGTCATAGTGGCCGACCGTGATGGCGCGACGCAGCGTCTGGTAGGCTATGTATCGGGCGAAGCGGACGTTGAACTGGCGGTCGACGCGCTCAAAGCAGAACTGGCGGCCCAACTGCCAGAGTATATGGTGCCGGCTGTGATCATGGTGCTGGAAACGTTACCGCTGAACAGCAATGGCAAAATCGATCGTAAGGCACTGCCAAAACCCAGTCATGAATCCAGCGTGGCGTACGAAGCGCCGCAGGGTGAGCGTGAACTGGCACTGGCACAGGTATGGCAAAAAGTGCTGGGTCAGGAGCAGATAGGACGGCTGGACAACTTCTTTGAACTCGGGGGCGATTCTATTCTGAGTCTGCAAATCGTCAGCGGTTTGCGCGAGCACGGCCTGGTGGTGACCCCGAAACAAATATTTGAACTGCACAGCATTGCCCGCCTGGCTCCGGCATTGACTGAACTGCCTGCCAGCCAGCGGATTGCGCAGCAAGTCAGTGGTGAGGTAACACTGTTACCCATTCAGCAGCAGTTCTTGGCGACCAGTCTGAGCGACAAAAATCATTATAATCAGGCGCTGCTACTGACGCTGGCCGCTCCGCTGAATGGCGCGGCACTACAGCAGGTCTGGTCAGCCCTGGTTGCACATCATGATGCATTACGCCTGTGCTTTAGCCAAAACGAGGCAGGGCAGTGGCAGCAGCGCTACCTGCCTTTTGACGCCGAGCGTGCCGTGGCCAGTGTCTGGGAGCGCAACGTCGCAAGTGCTGAGATCACGTCGGTGGCTGAGCAGGCGCAGCGCAGCCTGAATATTCACAGTGGCGAATTGGCGCGAGTGGTCCACATGACGCTTGAGGATGGCACTGCCAGGCTGCTACTGGTGATCCACCATCTGGCGGTCGATGGGGTTTCCTGGCGAGTGTTGCTGGATGACCTGGCGCGCGGTTATGCACAAGCGCAGCAACAGCAGGCTTGCGAGTTTGCCAGCAAGAGTCACAGTTATCAGTACTGGGCCGAGCAGGTAGCGGATTACGCCAGCCTGAATTCGCAGGAACTGGCATTCTGGACACAACAACAGTCATCAGCGCTGACTATTCCGGGGTTAAACCCAGCGGGAAGCCGACGTCTGGCGGACAGTGCCGAAGTGCGTGTGACGCTGGAGCAGTCCACCACTGAGCGTCTGCTGCAACAGGCAGGAAAGCCTTATCGCACTGTGGTCAATGAGCTGCTGTTAAGTGCGCTGAGTGAAGCCGTCTACCAGTGGACGGGTCAGCAGGAGGCCGTGATCAACCTCGAAGGCCATGGCCGCGAACCCTGGGATGCACACACCGATCTCAGCCGCAGTGTTGGCTGGTTTACTACCTTATATCCGGTTCATCTGACACGTTTAAATGCGCTGTCAGAGACCATTAAGCATACCAAAGAGCACCTCAGAAGTGTGCCGAATAAAGGCATCGGGTATGGTGCTTTGAAATACTTTGGTGAGTCGCAAGCACAGGCGACGTTAGCTGCTCAGCCTCTGGGTCAGATAGAATTTAACTACCTGGGTCAGCTCGACAACACGCTCAACCAGGGCGATGCGCCCTGGCGTCTGGCCAGTGAGCACAGTGGCGCGTCATTCAGCCCGGATTATGAACCACACAGTGAGTTGAGCATCAATGGCCAGGTCAGTGACGGGGCCTTGCAGCTGACTATCAGCTATGGCCGTGAGCGTATTGGTGAAGCCGATATGCAAGCCTTTGCAGCGCATCTGCATGAGGCACTGACACAGCTGGTTGCGCACTGTTGCGACACTCATGGCTGTCTGACGCCCAGTGATGTACCGCTGAGCGGGCTGGACCAGCAACAGCTGGATCAGCTGCCTCTCGACACCGCTGAGCTCAGCGATTTATACCCCTTGTCACCGATGCAGCAAGGTATGCTATTCCACAGTCTGGTGGAAGAAGGCGAGGCCTATGTCAATCAAACCAGTTTAGAGATCAAGAGATTAGACGTCGCACGTTTTAAAGCCGCCTGGCTGAATGCAATCGCCCGTCATGATGCCTTACGCAGTGGCTTTGTGAGTCTGGACCCCCGACCACTGCAATTTGTACGCAAAACCGTGCAGCCGATATGGGAAACTCTGGACTGGCAGCACCTCGATAGCGCGCAGCAGCAACGTCAGCTGGCCGAACTGAGCGTATCGCACCGCCAGCAGGGCTTTGCGATGGATGCCGAGAGCGGATTGCAGCGCTTTACACTGATACAGCTGGCACCACAGCGCCACGCCTTTGTCTGGACGATTCATCATATCTTAACCGATGGCTGGAGTTGTGCCGCCCTGATGGGCGAAGTGCTGCGTATGTACGATGGCGAGACACTGGCAGAGCCGCAGGCTCAGTATGGCGATTATATTGCTTACCTTGAACAACAGGACGTGGTGGCAAACCTGGCTTACTGGCAAACGCAGACTGGCATGCTGGAAGAGCCCTGCTACCTCAGCGGGGCGTTTAAGGCCCCACAAAGCGGCGCACATGCGGCTTTGGATGTGCAGCTGGATGAAGCGCAAAATACCGCGCTGAATGCTTTTGCGCGACAGCACCACCTGACTGCGAATACCCTGATGCAGGGCGCCTGGGCGCTCTTGCTGAGCCGTTATCTGGGCCGTGAAGCGGTGTGTTTTGGTGCCACAACTTCGGGTCGTCCAACCGAGCTGGCGGGCCATGAAAGCATTCAGGGGATGTTTATTAATACCATGCCCGTGGTAGTTGAAGTAGCGCCTGAAGTGACCCTGGCGCAGTGGTTACAAACCTTGCAGGGGACCAACCTGGCCGGGCGAGAGCATGAGTTTACGCCGCTGTATGAGATCCAGAAGCAGGCGAAGCACCTGACCCTGGATCAGCATGGGCTGTTCGATACTTTATTAGTCTTTGAAAATTATCCAATCACGACGGCATTGCCGCAGGACGAGCAGGCAACTGAATTTACGGTGCGTGATGCCCGTGAAGAGACCAATTTCCCGCTCACCATCAGCTTTATCCAGGAGCAAACCCTGAAGTTGCACTTCAGCTATCAGGGCAGCGTGCTGGCCGAAGCGGATATCCGAGCGCTGGCGACTCAGTTTAAAACCCTGCTGTTGACTATGGTGGACGCTGCACAGACTCCGCTAGCGGCGCTGTTACAGTTGCAGGACACGTCGCAGTGTAGCACCTTACTGGATACTGGCACGGGCACCCCGGCGTTTGACTACCAGCGCCCGATCACGACGCTGATCAGCGAGCAAAGTGCGCGCACGCCCGATGCGGTGGCGCTACGCTTTGCCCAGCAGAGCATGACTTACGCTGAGCTGGAGCAGGCCTCGAACCAACTGGCCCACTGCCTGAATGCCCGGGGCATTGGGGCAGAAGACAAAGTCGCGCTGGTGTTCGAGCGCAGCCTGGAAATGGTGATAAGCATTCTGGCGGTGGTGAAGGCCGGTGCAGTTTACGTACCATTAGAGCCGTCACTGCCCTTGGATCGTATCGCTTATATCGCCAGCAACAGTGGCCTATCGTTGTTCTTAGGCGATGACTCTTTGGCGCGTTTGGACAGCCTGAGCGATTTGGCTGAGCGCGTCACGTATCAAAGTTTGTCATTGGCAGACTATCCCATGCAGTTACCTGCGCACGACATCCCGGCAACCCAGCTGGCCTATGTGATTTACACCTCTGGTTCGACTGGCAAGCCCAAAGGCGTGGGGAACCAGCACAGCGCGATATACAACCGTATCGCCTGGCAGCAGTCGGCTTATCCGATTGGTGCAGACGACAAAGTGCTGCAGAAGACCCCTTTCGGGTTTGATGTGTCGGTGTGGGAGTTCTTCTGGCCATTAATGTACGGTGCGGAGCTGGTGATTGCCCAGCCGGGGGCCCATAAAGACAGCACTCAGCTGCTCGACACCATCAATCACTTTGGCGTTACCACCTTGCACTTCGTCCCCTCAATGCTGCAGGCGTTTATTGGTCATGAGTCGGTGCATACCGCAACCAGCATTCGCCGTATTTTATGTAGTGGTGAAGCCCTGCCCAGTGAAGTGCAGGCGCAGGCGCTGAGCAAATTGCCACAGGCTAAGCTGTATAACTTATATGGTCCGACCGAAGCGGCGGTGGATGTCAGTCACTTTACCTGTCATGGCGACCCGGCATTACCGGTGCCCATTGGTGCGCCGATTGCGGGGACCCGTTTGTATGTACTCGACCGGGCACTGAACCTGTGTCCGCCGGGTGTGGCCGGAGAGCTTTATATTGCCGGTACGGGTCTGGCAAGGGGGTATGTTAACCGTGCCGACCTGAGCGCCGAGCGCTTTGTGGCCGACCCCTTTATGAATGATGGCAGCCGCATGTATCGCAGTGGCGACTTAGTGTGCTGGAACAGCGAAGGCCAGCTGGATTATCTCGGTCGGACCGACCATCAGGTGAAAATTCGTGGCTTCCGAATTGAGCTGGGCGAAATTGAGGCCGCCTTGTACGCCATAGATGGTGTCCGGGAAGCGGTCATTGTGGCCGACCGCGATGGCGCGACGCAGCGTCTGGTAGGCTATGTGTCGGGCGAAGCGGACGTCGAACTGGCTGTCGACGCGCTAAAAGCAGAACTGGCAGCCCAACTGCCAGAATATATGGTGCCGGCTGTGATCATGGTGCTGGATACGTTACCGCTGAACAGCAATGGCAAAATCGACCGAAAAGCGCTGCCAAAACCAGAGCTGAACAGCACCGTTCAATATGTTGCGCCGCAGGGCAAGGCCGAGCAATTGCTGGCTGAAAGCTGGCAAAGTGTGCTGGGTGTTGCTCAGGTTGGCCGGGATGATAACTTCTTCGCGCTGGGTGGCGACTCCATTTTGAGTTTACAGATCATTGCCCGACTGCGTCAGGGCGGGTTCGTAGTGACGGCAAAACAGCTGTTTGAGTTGCAAACGGTGGCCAGACTGGCGCCAATGATGACGGAGCACGCTGCGGATGCTTTACCACAGCAGAATGTCAGTGGTCAGGTGGCACTGCTGCCAATTCAGCAGGCCTTTTTTGAGCGCAGCATGACGCATTACCAGCACTGGAACCAGGCGGTGATGCTGGAGCTGGCGACGCCGCTGACTGCCGAGCAGCTGACACAACAGGTGACTGCATTGCTGACCCAGCACGACGCGCTGAGACTGCGTTTTGTTCGTGATGCAGCTGGACAATGGCAACAAAGTTATCGCGATGTCAGTGCCGAGATGGCGGCGCAAAGCATCTGGTATCAGCGTGCCTCAATCAGTGAGCTGAGTGACATTGCCGAGCAGGCGCAGCGCAGTCTGGATCTGGAAAATGGCCCGCTGCTACGCGTGGTACATGTGAGTCTTGACGACGGCACTGCGCGCTTATTACTGGTGATCCACCACCTGGCGGTCGATGGGGTTTCCTGGCGCATCTTGCTGGAAGATTTGACCACCTTGTGGCAATCGGAACAGGCACAGCTGGGGGCAAAAAGTCACAGCTATCAGTTCTGGGCACAGCAGATCCAAAGCTATGCCTCGGCGCATCCGGCTGAATATACCTACTGGCAGGAAATGGCGACGCCGCAGACCCGTTTCCCCGAGCTGAACCCGGCGGGCAGTCGCCAGTATCAGGCCGCGGATATTGCTACCCTGACACTCGATACGGCAACGACTACGGCACTGCTAACCCAGGCGGGGCAGACTTACCGCACTCAGGTCAATGACCTGTTACTCAGTGCACTGAGCGAGGCCTTATTCCGTTGGACCGCGCAATCTGAGCATCAGATCAACCTGGAAGGACATGGCCGTGAGCCATTGAATGATGAGGTCGACCTGAGTCGCACTGTGGGCTGGTTTACCAGCCTGTTCCCGGTGTTGTTGACGCGTCTTCCCGAGTTGTCCGACACCATAAAGTACAACAAAGAGCAGTTGCGCGGCATCCCGAACAAAGGCATAGGTTATGGTGCTTTCCGTTACTACGGCAGTGCCTCGCAGCGCAGCGAACTGGCGGCTCAGACGCCCGCTGAAATCGAGTTTAATTATCTCGGCCAGCTCGACAACGTGGCCAGCAAAGAAGCCGGCTGGCGACCTGCTACTGAGTCCACCGGCACGGCCTGGGATCCGAACTATGAAATGGACACAGAGCTGTCGATCACCGCGCAAGTCACTGAAGGTCAGCTACAGGTACTGGTTCGCTACGCGCCACAACGCCTGCCTGCACAGCAGGTGGAGATCTTCACCGCGCATCTGCAAGGTGCTCTGGAAGAAGTGGTGGCCCAGTGCGCAGTGGCTGAGGCGACCTTTACGCCATCCGATCTGCCACTTAGCGGGCTGAGCCAGGCACAAATCGACAACCTGCCGCTGGCACTCGAGCACGTCAGTACGTTATATCCTTTGTCGCCGATGCAGCAGGGCATGCTGTTCCAGAGCCTCTATCAGGGGGGCGAAACCTATGTTAACCAAAGCTGCTTTATGGTTACGGGTCTGGATGTGGCCCGCTTTAAAGCCGCCTGGCAGCAGGTGGTGGATCGCCACGACGCGCTGCGTACCGGGTTTGTCGATGTCGACGGTATCTCGTTACAGTATGTCGCTCAGTCAGCCGAGCTTGACTGGCTGGTGCTGGACTGGCGTGACCGGGCGGTCTCTGAGGCGGCACTGAAAGCGTTTGCCAGACAAGAGTCACGTCGCGGCTTTGATCTGCAAGGCGAACCGGGCCTGAGCAGAATGCGCATTATCGAGCTGTCAGACGGTCGTCATGCTTTGGTCTGGACCATGCACCATATTCTCACCGATGGCTGGAGCCGTGCCGCCATGCTGGGTGAAGTGCTGATGGCCTACGAAGGGCAAACTTTAGCGCCGGTGACTGGCCAGTATGGCGATTATATCGCTTACCTGGCGCAACTGGATGAGGCGCAAAATCGCGCTTTCTGGCAGCAACAACTGGCGCTACTGGAGGAACCCAGTTACCTGAGCGGCACCCTGAACAAGCCTCAGAGCGGCCAGTTTGGTGGCTTTGATGTGCACCTGTCGGACGCTGAATTTGCCCAGCTGGTGGCTTTTTGTCAGGACCATCGCATTACCCAGAATACCCTGGTGCAGGGCGCCTGGGCGCTGCTGCTGAGCCGTTATTTGGGTCGCGATACGGTGTGCTTCGGTGCCACAACCTCGGGTCGTCCAAACGATTTGGCCGGTCATGACGCCATCCAGGGCATGTTTATCAATACCGTGCCTATGGTTGCATGCGTCGATCCGGCTCAGTCGCTGAACGACTGGCTTCAGGCACAGCAAAGCACGGCGCTGGCAGTGCGTGAGCATGAGTTTACGCCGCTGTACGACATTCAGAAGCTGGCAGCACAGTCACTGGAACTCAGCCGCGAGGGCTTATTCGATACCCTGTTGGTATTCGAAAACTACCCCATTGATGAAGCGATGTTACAACAGGAGTCTCGTCAGACCCGTTTTGAAGTCTTGGAAGATCGCGAAGAAACCAACTTCCCGCTGACCATCAGCTTTATTCAGGAAGAGACGCTAAGATTGCACTTCAGCTATCAGGGAAGTGAGCTGGCCGAAGCCGATGTAAAAGCACTGGCCGCGCAGTATAAAACGCTGATCCTGGCTATGTTGCAGACACCGCAGGCGCGTTTGTCTGAGTTTTCACTGGTCAGCGAGACACAGCAGCAGGCCTTGCAGGGGCTGGGCTTTGGTGAGTCTATCACGCCGCTGCATTCGGGCGCGGTGGAGCCAATTTATTTGCCGGGTGGTGCAGTACCACAGCTCGGTGCGACGCAATATCAGGATGTGGTGTCAACAATCAACCGCCTGGCGGAGCTGACACCAGATGCCGAGGCGGTGATCTGCGATGGACGCAGCTACAGCTACAAAGTGCTGGCCGACAAGTCCAGTCAGCTGGCCCATTACCTGCGCGAACAGGGTGTGAAGCCTGAGCAGCGCGTCGGTGTGGCACTGGCGCGAGGGATTGATTTACCGCTGGCATTTCTGGCCATTCTCAAGGCCGGCGCTGTGTATGTGCCGATGGATCTCAGTTATCCGCCCGAACGTCTGGCCTACATGATCAAGGACAGTCAGATGGCCCATATCCTGACCAGCGACAACAGCCTGGATGACATTGCCGGTTCAGCCACGTTACACCCTTTTGCCAACATTGAACTGAGCGAACAATGGCAGCAGCCAGCCGTGTGTCCGGCGCAGGGCGCGTATCTGATCTACACTTCGGGCTCGACGGGTAATCCTAAAGGCGTGCTGGTCAGCCGGGCGTCTATTGCGGCGCATTGCCGCGGCATTGGTCGCCGCTATGAAATGCGCCCCAGTGATCGCGAGCTGATCTTTATGTCGTTCTGTTTCGACGGTGCACATGAGCGCTGGCTGACGGTGCTGACCCATGGCGCGGCTGTGGTGATCCGCCCTGAGCGCCAGTGGGACTTACACGAAACCTATCAGAACCTGCATCAGCAGCGGGTGTCTATAGCTGTCTTCCCGCCGGTATTCCTGCGTGAGCTGGCAGCCCATGTCGAGCAGGTCGGCAACCCGCCGTCGGTCCGGGTCTACTGTTTTGGTGGCGATGCGATGCCACAGGCCACCTTTGAGCTGGCCCAGCGGGTATTAAAACCTGACTTCTTTATCAATGGTTACGGTCCGACCGAAACTGTGGTCACGCCACTGACCTGGAAAGCCCTGCCGGGCAGCGAGTTTGATGCGGTGTATGCCCCAATCGGCGAGCTGGTTGGCCAGCGTCAGGCCTGGCTGCTCGACAGTCACCTCAATCTGGTGTTGCCGGGACAGGTGGGCGAGCTATATCTGGCCGAAGAGATTGGTCTGGCACGGGGCTATCTGAACCGTCCGGACTTGACCGCCGAGCGCTTCGTCGCTAACCCATTTGCCAATGATGGCAGTCGCTTATATCGCACCGGCGACCTGGTGCGCTGGAACGAGCAGGGGCTGATGGAATACCTGGGCCGGACCGATCATCAGGTGAAAATTCGCGGTTTCAGAATTGAGCTGGGCGAAATCGAAACCCTGCTGCGCAAGCGCCCTGAAGTACGTCAGGCCGTGGTCGTCGCGGATGACACCCCCAGTGGTAAGCGTCTGGTGGCCTATGTCAGTGGCCATCAGGGCGAGCTGCCCGATGAAGGCGCACTCAAAGCCATGCTGACAGCCAGTCTGCCGGACTACATGGTGCCTGCGGTGATCATGGCACTGGGCGATTTGCCGCTGAACAGCAATGGCAAAATTGACCGCAAGGCCCTGCCGAAGGCCGAACTACAAAGTGAAGTCAGTTATGTCGCGCCACATAACCACACTGAAGCCCTGATGGCCGAGATCTGGCAAACGGTGCTGGGCGTGGCGCAGGTCGGGCGCCGGGATAATTTCTTTGCGCTGGGCGGCGACTCCATCTCCGGGCTGAAAGTGATCAGCCTGTGGCAGCAGCGCAGTGAGCAGCCGCTGGCACTCAAGCAACTGTGGCAGGCGAGTGATTTGGCGGCGCTGGTCGCGACTATGCAAAACGCCAATAACTCCGTATTGCAGCCGCTGAACCCGCACACGGACAAAGCCGAGACCTTGTATTGTTTCCATGAAGGCAATGGCCTGACTGCGCCATACCGCCCGCTGGCCGAGCAGCTCACGGGTCAGTTTAATTGCGTCGGGGTGGCGCCGGCGGCGAACCTGTCAGACATTAATGGCCTGACGGCGCTGGCCGAGCATTACGCTGAGGCGCTGATGATGGCGCAGCCGCACGGGACTTTCCATCTGATGGGCTGGTCACTGGGTGGCGCACTGGCAGTACTGGTGGCCCGCACGCTTAAAGCGCAGGGGCGCAACGTGCGTCAGGTGTATCTGGTGGATAGTTGGAACCCGTGTAGCGACTTTGCTGCGACGCAGCTGAATTGGTCCGACTGGGTGCTGGAGTGGATTGGTGGGGCAGCCCAATCGGTCGACGCCGCATTGTATCAGGCGTTTGTGGCAGAGCTCAGCGAGGCGTTACAGCAAGACCTGAAGGATGCAGATACGCTGGCAAGCTGGCTGGTGGCACATCGCACTCGTTTTGCTGAACTGTTCAATGAAGAGCTGCTACTGCTGCCACAGCAGGAGCTTGGCAAACTGCTGTCCGACGGGTTTGAGCTGTATCGACTGGCCCGAATGACGCCAACAGAACATCAGCCGGATTACACTCTGGATGGTGTGACCGAACGGGCGCACGCCTGGTGGTCAACGGATGCCGACCCCGCAGCGACGGCGGCCTATCAAACCATGCTGGGCAGCACAGTGACGGCGACCCACACAGAGGATGATCACCAGCAGATCATCCGCGCCGCAGCGGTTCAGACCGATTTGATAGCCAAACTTACTCAGCGGGATTAACCTCCCGCTACTGCTTAAAAAGCCGCTGCAAAGCGGTTTTTTTATGTGTTTTCAGGGGTAAATAAGCGTTTGGCGTATATGAAGTGGGGATTGGAAAGGAAAAAAACGGGCTCCGAGGGAAGCCCGTAACAGGGAGATCACAGCTCGAGGGCGTCGACAATCTCAGCGGAGCGCACCGCCAGAATAGACAGCAGAGAATCACTGATCCCATGGGTCTGCTCGTTCACACCCTGAGTGAAGATCTTGGGCTTGAACTGCTCGCTGGTCTCCAGTTGATATTGGCGTGTAATGTTTGGTTGTAACCACTCACTCACCTGCTCAAGCAGCGGTGAGCGGCTCGGATACTGGTAGCCTGTGGCCAGCACCAGCTGATCATATTCCACCTGACTGACACCATGAATGTTTTCCAGCTCCAGAACCACTTTGCCCTCGGCATTAATGCGGGCTGCATTGACACTGGTACGGTTGCGGATCGCCAGACGCTCTGTGCCGTTGAGTTTTTGTTGGTACAGGCTGGCGTAAATGTGGTCGATCAGCGGCTCATCGACCACTGAATAGTTGGTGCTGCGGAACTCGTTAAAGTAACGATCTCTTTGCTCCGGCGACTTGCTGAAGACCACGTCGGTAAAGCCGGGATCAAAGATCTCATTAACAAACGGACTGGAATCGGCAGGTTTCATCGCACCGGCACGCATGATCATATCGACCTCAGGCTGCTCGGTCATCGCTGCCAGATCGGCAAAGATCTCGGCACCACTTTGACCGGCACCAATCACTGCAACGCGATCGCCGTCTTGTACTTTGTCCTTGTTATGCAGATACTGTGACGAATGCCAGACGTTCTCGGCGTCCTGTAAGGCATTGAATGGCGCCGGTACTTTGGCCGAGCCACCCACACTGACCACCAGGTGCTTGGTCAGGCGCACACTTTGCTGACCTTCGCTGTCGCGACTGATCACTTTGAGGTGATCAACCTGGCCGTCCAGCAGCACCGGCTCTACGGCGCACACCTGCTCACCAAAATGACAATAGTCGCGGAAGTGGCTGGCGGCCCAGCCCAGGTAATCGTTGAATTCATGTCGTGACGGGTAGAAGGTTTTCAGATTGATAAAGTTGTCGAGACGCTTGTTATGGTGCAGGTAGTTAATAAAGCTGAAGTGACTGGTTGGGTTGCGCAGCGAGACCAGATCTTTTAAAAACGAGATCTGCATCGTGGTGTTGTCCAGCAACATGCCGCCATGCCACAAAAAGTCCTGCTGCTTTTCGATAAAGCAGACTCGATCGCTCAGTTTATTTTGTTCCTGAAGGGCGATGGCCAGAGCCAGGTTGGCGGGACCAAATCCAATCCCAATCACGTCGTATAGTTTCATTGTTTTGCCTTTGATTACCTTAACCACACGCAAAGCTGCGTGAAATAGTGTTTCTTGCCTTTAAGGACGAAGGCTGCGGGCGTTTCTTTAGGGCTGAAGTAGGGGAAATCAGCACAAAGCGCAGTGAAAAAAATCGCATTGATCCAGGGCAAAAATCCGGCAATTAATATGAATTTTTTACCCATCGGCTCGTCTAGCTAATCAACCGGGGCAAAGGTTTTACTTTTGTCCATCATTTCAATAACTAAGAATAAACGGGTAAAGCCATATGCAAGTTGCCGGAACGGCTCTGAAACGCTGTGCGACATTAAGTGAACAGGCCATTGCACTGACTCAAAAATTGGTGCGTTATAAATCCATTACCCCGGACGATGCCGGCAGCTTCTGCTTTTTAGTGCGCAAGTTACAGTCGCTTGGTTTTGACTGCCACGAAGTCACTCGTCAGGGCGTGCGCAACCTGGTGGCTAAACGCGTGTTTGGCCCCGGTGAAACACTGGCTTTTGCCGGACATCTGGATGTGGTGCCGCCGGGCCCGCTGGAGTTGTGGCAAAGCCCGCCCTTTGCCGCCAACATTCAGGATGGCCGCTTGTATGGTCGTGGCGTTGCGGATATGAAAGGCGCAATTGCCTGCTTTATTGCTGCCGTCGAGTCTATTTTGGCGCAGTGTACGCGTGGCAGCCTGATGTTTTTGATCACCTGTGATGAAGAAGGCGAGGCGGAGCACGGTACGGCCGCGCTGATGAGCCATCTCAAGCAGCAGGGGATCGATCATCTGCCGGATTATTGCCTGGTCGGTGAACCATCGAGTCGCAAAACGCTGGGCGATGTACTCAAAATTGGTCGTCGTGGCTCTTTGTCTGCGCACATCCGGGTGTACGGGCGTCAGGGTCATGTGGCTTATCCGCACAACTGCGACAATGCCACCCATCATACCGCGCGTTTATTACAGCGCTTACTGGCGTTGGAATGGGACAAAGGTACGCCGCAGATGCCGGGCACCACATTTCAGGTGACTCAGCTCAACAGCGGCGAGTTTGTAGATAACGTGGTGCCAGGCGCCTGTGATGTCTGCTTTAATTTTCGTTATAGCAGCCGTTTTAACGAAGCGGAGCTGAAGCGCCTGATCGACGACATTCTGCTGGATCTGGACTTGAATTACGACATCGAGTGGCAACGCCCCTGTGCGCCGTATTTTAATCAGGCGGATGAGTTTGTGGCCCTGATCTGTAATGCCATTGAAGCGGTGGTAGGACAGGTGCCGGTACTGACCACAGATGGCGGAACCTCCGACGGGCGCTTTATTGCTTCCAGTCATACTCAGGTAATTGAATTTGGTCTCAGAAACGACAATATCCACCAGGTGAACGAATCGGCCGACGTCCAGGACATTGCCGATCTGGCGCACATCTATCAGTTAGTGATCCAGGCGTTTTGTCTTGACCCGCAACGAATCATGGATGCTCAGGCTGAGCAGCTGGAGGCGTTGACTTAATCGTTCAGGAGCATGGGGCGAGACGTTAAAACGTCGCGCCACCGTCAATGGTCAGTACCTGCATAGTGGTATGGGAAGACAGGCTGGATGCCACAAACACGATACTGTCGGCAATTTCTTCAGCCGTGGCCAGCTTTTGTAATGGGATCCCTAATTTGTATTGGGCCGCAAAGCCATCGATCACCCGCTGGGCGCCCTGATCATCTTGCCACATGCCCGTTTGCATTGGTGTCAGCGTCGAGCCGGGAGCAATGACATTGCAGCGCACACCGAAGTTGGCCAGCTCCAGTCCGGCTGTAAGGGTTAGCTGAGTCACGGCAGCTTTGGAGGCGCAATAGGCTGCCATTTGCTGGCGTGGTGTATTTGCGGCATTGGAGCCTATGGTTACTACCGCGCCTGTGCCTTGTTGTTTAAAGTGGGGCGTGCAGGCACGTAAAAAGGTAAACACGGCCGTGCTGTTGACGTGCTGGCAGTGTTGCCACTGCTCAAGCGTCAGCTGCTCTAAATCGCCCAGCTCCAGTACCCCGGCAACACTGATCAGGTTATACGGGGCAAGGCCTTGGGCGATCAGCGTGTCGAGCTGGTGAGCAAGCTGCTCTGGTGCACCTAAATCGCACTCCACCGCACGATGCAGCACACTGAGGTCGCTAAACTGGCGATCAAAGCCAATCACTTTGGCACCCAGGGCATGAAAACGCTGCGCCGCGGCCAGGCCTATGCCCTGACCAACCCCACTGATCCATACCAGCTTGTCGCGATATTCCTCTTTGAGTCTGGCATCAAACGGCATACTCTGCTCCTGCGCTGAGTGCTTCGATCACCGAAAGGAGTGTGCGGTTTGGTTGTGCCGACCAGCAACGGGCTGCGGCAAAGATCTGCGCCTGCACCTGCTGTTGCTCAGTATCTGTATAGCGCGCGACATTGGCGTCGGTATCCAGTTTCGCCGGCTGGTCCTGCAATAAATGCCATTGCAGCATAATGTCGTCGGTGGCCCCGGCGCTGAGAATGTGCGACTGACACGACACCGCACCATACTTCGGACTGCTTGAGAAGGGCAACAGGTTAACCGTGGGGCCATATACGTGCGGGCTCAGGCCCTGTTTGTTACGTTCGCGCTTGAGTTCTTCTACCCGGAAGGTTTGCAGTGATTTCAGCGCTTTGATCCCCTGATTGATCACCCGGCAGCACTGGCTGAGGGTCATTTCGGCATCCAGCTCCAGCGGCAGCGGCATCACGTTGCTTTGCACACAGGGCGTGCTCAGCTCTACCTGATGCTGGCGGTTCATCATGATCATGCCAAGGGTGACATGGTACTGAGCGGATTTAGCAACCAGCGCGGCGCACACGGCGGCGATCAGCAGCTCGGCATGAGCGGCCTGGCACAAAGTGGCGGCCGACTGAATGGTATGCCAGTCTGCGCGGCTCAAAGTGGCACTTTGGCGGCGGTTCGCCTCGGTGACGTCCGCATCTTTGGCACTAAAGCTCTGTGGTGGCGGCGCGTTTTCCAGCCAGGCGATCAGCGTGGCTTTGGCCACCTGCTGACGGGCCAGATAGGTTTCGCTGCGTTGCCATTCGAGCAACTGGCTTTGTGTACCAAAGCGCAGATTGGGCAATGCCCGGCCTTTTTGTAATGCGTTATAGCTGCGGTTCAGTGCCTGAGTAAACAGACCAAATCCGTAGCCGTCGAGCAGCAAATGGTGGCCGACAATAAACAGCAGATCTTGCTCTGGCGTGCGTACCAGCGTCAGCTTTAGCAAAGCCTCATCGGGCAGTGAAAAACTCTGTGCCATATATGGTGCAACAAAGTCATTGGCAAAAGCCTGAATGTCTTCTGGCTGGGTGTCCTGAGTGTGAATATCGATCTGCGGCACGTCCTTGTTCGGACGCAGCTGAGGCACAAAACTGGCGTCATGGACAAACCGGCTCGCCAGACAGTCGCTGCTTTGCCAAACGTGGGCCAGCGCCTGCTGTAACATGGTTACGGAGATCTGACCCTGAAACTCGATACATTCGGCGACGTTAAATAAGGTACCCCGACCGCTGATGGTGTGCAGCAGCCACATGGCCTGCTGCGAGTCGGTTAATGGCAAAGCGCTGGACATCAGTCCTCCTTACGCTCTTCGAGTAGCTCAACCCAGGCGGCCAGCGTCGGGATCTGGGCCAGTTCAATAAAGTTGGTTTCTATGCCTTGCTGCTGCCACAGGGCAATCAGGTTCATCACCTGAACGGAATCCAGGCCATAATCGATGAGGCTTTCATGCTCATCAAATTCATCCTCCTCACAATCAATCAGTGGCAGGATATGCGCTTTAAGGCCTTCAAGCGTGGTGATGTCCTGCGTTTCTTCGCCCAGGATCTCGGCAACCGTCGCCACTTTACCGCAGCGCCCGGCCACAAAGTTCAGTGCCATCAGGTGCTCATCGCGGCTGAAATCGGCGATTGCATCGGCAATCACAAAGGGCTGAATATCACGCATAAAGGCGTCGACCGCGGTGGTCATCACCCCGATATGGCCATAGATACCAACGATCATCAGCTGATCACGGCCACGTTCACGCAGTTGCTGTTCAAAGTCGCACTTTTGGAAAGCACTGTAGCGCCACTTGGTCAGTACCACGTCCTGCTCGGAGGGGGCCAGCGCATCAACAATCGGTTGCTGGGCCGGGTCTTGCAAGCCCGGGCCCCACATATCGCTCAGCAGCCCGCGTTCATGCTGGCCCTGTTTGATCGGTTGCGCAGTGTAAAAGACCGGAATGCCCTGCTCGTAACAGAACTGTTTAAGGCGCTGAATATGGCTGATCATGGTTTCAATCAGCGGGTTGTTGTCGCCATAGTAGCCAACAAAATAATGCTGCACATCGTGGATCAGTAAGGCGGCACGACTGGCATCAAGTTGCCAGTCAACGCGGTTTTCGGGTAACTCCGCAGCGCGGGGTAACGGGTAATGGGATAGCTTAGGAATACTCATGGTGTTTTTGCTTCTTTTATTAATCAGGCCTGGCCGTCGAAGGTGGCGCGCAGGGCTTTTTTATCGACTTTACCGACCGCAGTCAGGGGTAAGTCGGCGACAAACTGGAATTTATCGGGCACTTTAAAATCGGCGATCCCCAGCTGGCGCAGATACTTGCGCAGTTGCAGCGGGGTGAGTTTTTCGGCTGCGACGACAAAGGCACAGCTTTTTTCGCCCAGCGTGGCATCGGGCATAGAGACAATGGCAACCTGCTCGATGTGCTGATGGCCCAGCAAATGGTTTTCCACTTCTTCGGCCGCGATTTTCTCGCCGCCACGGTTGATCTGATCTTTATCACGCCCAACCACAATCAGGTGGCCGGAGGGCAGTTGTTTTACCAGATCGCCCGAGGCATAAAACCCGTCAGCATCAAATGCACTGGCGTTATGCTGAGGTGACTTGTAATAGCCCCTGAAGGTATAGGGTCCACGGGTCAGGAGTCTGCCTGCTTCACCGGGCGCGACCGGCTTGCCGTGCTCATCGACCACTTTGATTTCATCGTCGGGACTGATCGGGCGACCCTGAGTGGTCAGTACCAGCTCGTCGTCATCGTCATGGCGGGTGTAGTTGACCAGTCCTTCTGCCATACCAAAGACTTGCTGAAGCTGGGCACCCAGTAGCGGCCTGACCTGCTCGGCCACAGTGCGGCTGAGTTTGGCACCGCCAACCTGGATCAGTGCCAGGCTGCTCAGGTCATGCTGGCTTTGCTGGGCGTGTTGCAACCACAGCTGCAAGGCCGGTGGCACCAGTGCGGTGTGGGTGATGGCAAAGCGTTCAATTAAAGGAAAGCAGTGGCTGGGACTGGGATCGGAGGCCAGTACTACGGAGCCGCCAGCGGCGAATACACCCAGTGCACCGGGTGAGCTGAGCGGGAAGTTATGCGGAGCCGGCAGGGCACACAAATAGCGGGTGTCACCATGCAGCTGGCAAATATCCCGGCTTGCAACCACAGAATAGAGGTAATCATTGTGGGTGCGCGGGATCAGTTTCGGAGTACCGGTGCTGCCGCCAGAGAGCTGGAAAAACGCCACATCTTCTGGATTGAGCTTTGGTGCATTAAAGGTACGCGTTTGTAAATAGGCCTGTTTGAGCTCGCTATTGCCTTTGGTGTGATCGACCATAATGTGACTGATACAGGCAAAGCGATTATACAGCTCGTGCGTAAACGACTCATCGGCAAACAGCGCCTGAGCTGATGAGACGATCAACAGCTTAGGCTGCAGAATTTCGCAGTAGCTTTGCAGTTCAGTGCGCTGATGGTTAAACAAGGCACACACAGGGGCAACACCGAGTTTAAGCAGCGCAAAATAGCTGATGTAAAACTCCACACAGTTGGGCAGCTGAACCAGCGCCGTGTCGCCTGATTGCAGCCCCTGGCTGGCCAGCTGCGCTGCCAGGTTCGAGCTGTAGTCATCCAGCTGCTGATAGCTCAGCTGTCGATTGGCATCGGCTACGGCAATGCCTTGTCCGTTGTGCGCCAGTTGCTCGTACAAAATACTGGTGAGCGGTTTATCCTGCCAGTAGCCCTGGGCGCGGTAGTGGGCGGCCAGATCTTCGGGCCACGGGGTATATTCAATACTCATAGTGTGTGTTTCGTTGCTAAGTGATAGGCATGCCGTACGTCCAGCGCGTTCAGCATAGTGTTTAATTTGGCTTCGGTTTCCAGCCATTCTGAGCTGGGATCGGAGGCGGCGACAATGCCGGCACCGGCAAACAGGGTCGCCAGGTTGGCTTGCAGGTAACCACAGCGGATCACCACCACCCACTCACCATTGCCCTGGTTATCGCACCAGCCGACGATCCCGGAGAAAAGCCCGCGGCCATGACCTTCCAGCGCGTCAATATGTTGGTACGCAAGCGCAGTGGGCTTGCCGCACAGCGCCGGTGTCGGGTGCAGGCGGTTGGCCAGTGCAATCGCGCTTTGTTCGGGGGCTTTGAGTGTGCCCTCGATCACGGTAGATAAATGCCACATAGTCGCCGTGCTGAGCAAGTCGGGCTGCTCAGGGATATGCAACTGGCTGCAGAGCGGGCCGAGGATCTGGGCCATGTCCTGCAAGACCACGGCGTGTTCAAAGCGGTCTTTTTTCGACGCGAACAAAGTGGCGCGGCGCTGGGCTTCAACACTGGGGCAAGGGTCGCGGGGAATGGACCCGGCCAGCGGATTACTAAAAATCTGCTCGTTTGTTTTGCGCAGCAGCAGCTCCGGGCTCACACCCATCAGTACGCCGGTATTTTGCTCAGCATGGGCATCGTGTAACTGAGCAGGAATAGAAAAGTGATAGCCACTGGGGCTTTGTGCCAGCAGTTGTGAGAGCACACCCACCTGGTCCAGCGGTTGTTCAAAGTGCAGTTCAACTTGTTTACTGAGGACGATTTTATCCAGCTGGCCATCGGCAAACAGTGCTTTGGCGTCGCGCACGGTCTGCTCAAAATGGGCTCTGTCCTGTTTGTAGTGCACCGACTGCAAACGATTGGGCGTCTGCGCGCCAGCCTGTTGTGCGCTCAGGCACTGTGCAAACAGTTGCTTGTCCAGTGTGCTGACCTGCTCCGGGATAATAAACTGAGCCTGTTGTTGCTTACAAAACGGCACCACACCGAAGGCAATGGCCTGGCCGCCGGTTCTGGCGGCATGTTCGTCCAGCTGTTGCTTAAGTCTGCTGGTCAATGCCGCATTGTCATTGATGGGTAAGGTAAAACGTCTGGCCACACCGCGGCTTATCAGGCATGACGGCCCGGACACAAATAAACAGTCCTGCTCGGGCCGGAACTCGCCAAGTTCGTGCGTCTGGGTGGGCTCGGATAATTGACCAGCATGCATGGTTTACTTTCCTCTGTTGACTCTGTCGATAGCAACGCTGATGCAAACTACACTCAGCGAGATGTGACCAAGACGACTCATTGCGAAAAAGATTTAGTCCCGCAGGCAATTTGCTTGCGGGCGGTTTTGCGTGCCGCCATAAACTCCGGGCGCTTGGGGCAGTCGCCACAGTAGTCTTTGTGCGGGTGGGCGTGCAGCAAACAGCAGGCACCGCGTACCCGCTTGCCTGCGACCATATATTCGTTACGCTGCGCACTGAATAGCGGGTTGGGCTTGTCCTGCCAGCAATCTTGGCTCAGCAGGGAGCGCACATCCTGTTGCAGCCCAGAGGCATCAGGCAACACACTGGCGATGGTGGTGCTGATGTGGCGCAGGCGAAACACCAGATTGCTCCACAATACCCGTTCTGTGACGCTAAAATGGCGACTGAGAAAGGCATGCAGCGGGGCAAAGTGGGCAAAGATCAGCGAATGATATTTCTCGGCTGTGCAGCTGGCAGGCGCAACTGGCTGGCCACAAGTTGGCAGCATCAGCCGCTGTGTGGTTAAACACAGTTGCACCTGCTGCGCCGCTATAGGCAAATCCAGGTTGAGCACGCTGTGGCTGAGCAGCACGCTCGGCAGCACCCTCACGCAATAGCGCATATGCCAGACAGAGGCTTGTGCCCGGGGCGAATCTATCCCCTCAGCACGTGCCCAGCCAGCTATGGCGCTCTTTAACGCCGTTACCTCGGCAAATTGCTGTGCCAGTGTCGGCAAGTCCGGGCTCTGTGACAAAGTGACGGCCTCGCCATATTCCCGAAAGGGCCCCTGAAAAAACGGTTGTAATGTTGGAAGCAAGCGGACCTCGTGGTTGATTTGCTACAAATACCGATACCTAGACGTTTTGTGGGTGAATTTTTTTACTCCCTGTTCGTCACCACCTAAAGCAAATCCACGTCAGCAAAGAAGAGAGACCCCGTGCTTGCAAAATTGATCCGTAATACCTGGTGGCGCTTTATCGCCACCGCACTCAGTAGTGTGTTGTTTGGTTTGATCAGCGTGTCGCTGGTTGCCCTGATCAACGAAATCATTAACAGTGATCAGGCTGGCCGCTCTGAGCAGTTTATCTGGTTTGCCGTACTGGCCTGTCTGGGGGTGAGCCTGCAACTGGCCTCTAAATTACTCGCTGAGCAGCTTAGCCAGCAAAGTCAAGCCACGGTGCGCCGCGAGGTAGCTGAGCACGTGATAGGCGCGCAATTCAGTCATGTTGAAGCCCAGGGCGCTGGCAAGATTAAATCCTGCCTGACCGAGCATAGCCTCAAAGTGGCGGAGTTTTTCCAGAGCCTGCCGAATATTCTCAGTAATGCCATGGTGGTGCTGGGCAGCTTTGTTTACATGGCGTGGCTCGACTGGCAGGTATTTTTATTCGCTCTGCTTACGCTGGTACTGGGCTCAGTAGGCTACAGTCTGGCCAATGCCAATGCGTTTCGAAAAGTGACCGAGGCGGCGAAAATTCAGGACACCTTATACGATCAGTTCGATGCCATTTATGCCGGCGCAAAAGAGCTCAAGTTGCACCGTAAAAAGCGTGAAACCTTCTTTCAGGATGTGATTGGCAGCACCATTACTTTATTGCAAAAGCGCCGGGTGCAGGGCGCCAGCATGTATCACTATGCGGCATCCTGGGGCGGTTTTAGTGTCTTTGCCTTTATCGGCGGTGCGCTGTTTTATCTGTCTGCACCTGGGGCAGACAGTGGTAAGGTGATGTCGGGCTTTGCGCTGTTATTTTTGTATATGCTGACGCCACTGGAGGTGATGCTGGCCGCCATTCCCAAAGCTGCTGCCGCGAAGGCCTCGGCCAATACCATCGCCACGTTAACCAAAGACATGGCGCTGATGCCGAGCAGCAATGAGGCCATGAACGACTTTAACCAGCTTACCCTGACAGACATCAGTCACGGTTATTACCACGAGCAAAGTGATGAAGTGTTTGCCCTGACCCCGATTAATCTGACGCTGCGCAAAGGCGAGTTAGTCTATCTGGTGGGCGGCAACGGCAGTGGTAAAACCACCTTTGCCAAATTGTTGTGTGGTCTTTTTGAAGCGCAGCAGGGACAGGTTCTGGTTGACGGGCAAGCGGTGCAATCGGCGCAGTTCGATGATTATCGCCAGCTATTCAGCACGGTATTCAGTGATTTTTATCTCTTTGATCGAGTCCTGGGATGTCAAGGAAAAGCGCTGGAAGAGAAAGGCAATGCCTTGATCCGCAAGCTGAACTTGCACCATAAAGTGGCGATTAAAGACGGCGCGTTTACCACCCAAAAGCTCTCGCAGGGTCAGCGTAAGCGTCTGGCGTTGGTGGTGGCCTACATGGAAGACAGGCCGTTTTACATCTTTGATGAATGGGCGGCGGATCAGGATCCAGTCTTTAAAGACGTGTTTTATCGCGAGCTGTTGCCAGAACTAAGCGCTCAGGGCAAAACCGTGCTGGTGATAACCCATGATGACAAGTATTTTGGCCTGGCCGACCGGCTACTTAAAATGGACAACGGTTGTCTCAGCGAGCCTGCCAGCGCGGCGCCCGCTGAGTCATCAGCACAGCAAACGGCGCTCGCCTAGGGCGCGGCGCGCAGGCAGCACTCGGTCAGTACAAGCTCGTCACTGAGCTGGTAATAGACGCTGATCCGGGTGCCCTGTGGCAGGGTCTCATGCAGTGTCTCGGTGAGCGCAAAGTGCAGCTGATTATCGCTGTGCTCAATCAGGCATGCTGCCTCAAAGCCAAAAAAGCGTTGTACCACAGGGTAGAGCGCTTTATAAATGCTTTCTTTGGCGGAGAAGATCAACGTCAGCGGGCAGCTCTGTGTTTTACTCAGCTGTTCGAACGCTGCCTGCTCTGCCTTTGCCAGGATCTGCGTTTGTAGCTCCCGCTCCTGTTTGTCTGACATTTTCCTTTCCAAGTCTATGCCTAATCCCCGTACCTTGGGATCATCACTGACCATCGCCATGGCTACCTCCTGGGTATGGCTGATGGTGCCCTGAATGCCTGTTGGCCAGATAGGCGCACGATTGTCGGCACTGGCAATAACGGTATGAGGCAATCCCAGCATTTGTAACGCCTGACTGGCACAGTGGCGTCCGGCCAGGTATTCGGCCTTGCGCTTGGCAACAGCACGGCCGAGTTTATCGGGCAAGGGTTGAGCATAGTGGGCAAAATCGCTGTCCTGATAATCGGCAACGCAAAACGTGCTACTGTAACTGGCGAATGGCAGCTGGGGGGTGAATAATTCGGCTGGTGATAACAACATATGACTCCCTCAATTAGTGGCAGTCATATTACCGATAAAGGGAAAGGTTGCAAGCATGCTCTGAGGCAAGCGAGGTATAGAGCCTGCTATGTTAAGGCTGTTGCGGGTTGACCACGCAGGGCACCGAAGGCAGCACCCGATATTCTCCGCTTGTGGGGTAATATAACACACACTGCTCGCCGCGTTTTTGCAGTTCAAAACCGGTTATGCCACCTTCTCTGCTGCCGACAATCGGTTGTCCATAGGGATCCAGTGGATTGCCTTTTTCAAGGAATAACGTGGAATGCTTCATAAACACATTGTGCGCCAGCTGAGGAGCTGCGCCGCCCTTGAGGGCGACGATGGCGTGCTGTATTTCACGGATCATATCCGGGGTGGTTTGTTCAATTAAGGCCGCATAGACAGGCGCCGCTTTACTGGTCTGGCAACCTGTGAGCAGCAAGGCCAGTAAACTGGCAAACCATCCCGAATATTTCATGGTTATTGTCCTTTAAGGTCTGTGTGGATAGCACCATGACGCAAAGGCTTGAACGGCAATGTCACTGCGTTATGCTCATTTGCCTGCTCGCCGTTATCAGGCTTGGCAGACACCCCCGATGCTTCATTGACCAGGCAAGTCCCAGTTACGCTGTGATGCAGGGCGGTTGCCAGCAGCTGTTCATTCTCATCACCTAACGCATGGCTTAAATCATCGCTCACCTGGCAGCCTGGCACCTTCGCATCCAATCCGGTTTCACCGCTTACCTGACTGGCCGGTGTCGGGGTGAAGCCATTGGCGTAGTCGCCAAAGCCCTTTTCATTGGCAGACTTAGACTGAATGGTGTAATACACCATGCCACAGTTGGGCGCAGGTAAGAAACCATAGGGTTTACCTCGTGTGGTGGTGCCTATCTGGATCACCTCTACATCAATACCACGCAGGCCGTTGATGACCATCTCACTCGCTGAGGCAGTATCGTCGGTGGTTAGTACATAGACTTTGGACAAGTTTAGGCTTGGCAGAGTCGTGTCATTCATAAACTCGTTGCGAGTCCAATCTATTCGGCGAGGCTCGAAGGTATAGACGCGGTTTTCACTTTGGCGTTTATCATTGTAGGTAGTCACGCCGAAATTGCGGCTCAGTGAGCTGTCACCGGCCACCATATAACCCAGTTGGGCAGCACTGTGGACAAGACCGCCACCGTTGTAACGCATATCCAGCACCAGCTCATCGACGTTACGATTTTTAAAGGTATCAAAGGCTGCGATTAAGGGCGCCTGCGCAGTGGGGATAAACTGATTAAACTGCACATAGCCAAAGTTTTTGCCACCGTGCGGTATGATTTTGGTATTTTGCACGGGGCTTTGCTCAAAGTCGACGGCCGTCATTGTGGCTGATTTATCTTCTCCCTGTATAGGGCGGAACACAAAGGTATAGGCCTTTGGAACACTTGGAAATAGGGCTTCATTGAACAGCGTGACATTATCACCATCTATAAAGTCTTCGCCATCAATGCTGACCAGGCGGTCGCCCCTGCGTAGGCCGCTGGCCGCTGCCGGTGAGTTTGGCTCGATATACGCAATGGTAAAGTTACGATCTGGCGAGGCGGTTTTGATAGCCGCCCAGTGAATACCATAGCTGGTGGTTAAACCAGCCTGATTTTCTTTTTGATAGGCTTCGTAGGTGGTGGAAAAATGAAACTCATCTTTGAGTGAGTTATCCGGGTTACGTTGCGTGGTTTTTAACTGTTCGAAATAGCTTGCCACGGTGCTGAAATCGCTCGGATTGTTATCGGCAATTTCGTCATACCACAAGTAGGTTTCGTTGCTGAACGAGCGCAACCACATTTTTTCATGCATCATGGTCCCGGCTTTGTCGGGATAGGGCTGATCATTGTTGAGTGGGTCTGGCCCGGTGCGCGGGGTGGCACAGAAGTTGATGAAGTTTGTCGCGGCTGGAAACACGCCCGCCTGCCAGCTAGGCTCAGTGCTGCTTCCGCCTGAGTCAACACCGGCATCCCCACCATTATTATTGTTATTATCAGGGGTTGTTACAGTGCCAGAATTGCTGCCAGTACCGCTCTCTGTACCACCGCCACCGCATCCAGAGAGTGCGGTGAGGGTGAGGGCCAATCCGATGGCAAGGTATAAGTTGCTGAATTGCATCATGGTTTTTCCTGTCTGTTCATTGCGCTAAAAACTATCAACACTTTTTGTACAATACAACAGATAGACCGGGTTGACTGTTAATTAATGTCAACGGCTGCACAAATAATGAGTGTAAGTCATAACCCGGGTTTAGAACAGGTCGCTCTGTATGGCGCGAGAAGCTAGCGGATTTGCTGACGGCGCCTGCGCCAGGGCGGGGATTGCAACAACAGCAAGATACCACTGAGACAAAACGCCACACTGCTGGCAGCAAAGGTGATCAGCAAGGGGTTGTTGAAATCATCACGCTCGTCATAATCCATAATATGCAGCATCCAGAAAAAGTCGAAAATACGCCACAGCGTACTGCGAACGGTGATCACCTGACCACTGTGTGCATCCAGATAGAGGGTTGTACTGAGTGTGTCGGCAAATGTGACTTGCCACACCTGAGGGCGATACTGTACTTCCCGAGGACCTTGGGCGAGCAGTTGTGCTGACTCGATGAGGCTATTGCCGAGGTAATGCGCCTGAGCATTGGCGCGGATCTGGGCTTCGCTTGGGGTGGGGAAGGGCGCGCCGGCAGAGGTGAAATAGGTGCGTTCAGTAGCTGTGACAACGATCATCGGCTGGTCTAAAAAGTGACTCAAGGTCAGGCTGTTAAATCCTGCAACACGGTTCGCCAGCTGGTTGAGGTTAGCGGTGTAGTCAACGTAAGTAAAAGGATTCTCCAGCGTGCGCTTAGCCAGATGTTTGCCATGTACCATATCCAAAGGAATGGCGCTCATAACCAGGCCGCCGAGCAACCAGGCAAAGATCTGTAATGCCAGCAGGTAACCTGCCAGTTTGTGGAATTTTCGGATAGATTTGAAGCTGGACTTATTCATAGTGGTGTTTTTTCGTCAAAATTGCTGATAGCTTATGAGAATTCGCGTAAAATCAGAAGTGACATATTGTCGCACCTGCCAATCGACCGTGTTCTGGCGCTGAACATGACCTGGATCTGGCAGCGAACAACTCAAAAAAGAAACAAGGTAATTGCCCCGTCATGTCAGAAATCCAGTTTTTAAATGTCGACTTAGAGTTAGAATCCAAGCAGGATATTTCTGCCCTGGTTGCGGATCTTAAAAAGAACGCGGTAGTACTGCATTATGATCAGGATGAGTATCGTCAGCTGGCCAGAATTGAGGCCAGTGCCGAGGTAACGAGCCCGGACAAAGCCATCAATCATTTGTGTGAACTCATTGAATCATGCTCAAAGTCTGCACTCAAGCAGTGGCTGGGATGTTCGAAGCGGACCTTTGATATTGGTTTTAGCTGTGGAGAGCAGCCAAAATGTTATTCTCAGGCGCTGCATGTTGACACTTTACTACGTATCTCAGCTATCGGTGCTGGTATGGAAATCACCTTGTATCCTAATGAGAAGTAATGACTTTATAAGAAATATGCTCAGATGCTGTAAGTAGATACTTTACTACGGTGCTCTCTCGCCGGTGCAATCGGTGCTGGTATGGGAAGCACTTTGTACCCTCATGAGAGGTAATGACTTTTGCTTAAGCTCATGCACTCAGCCGGTCTGGCCTGCTCAATCTCGCAGGCTCAGTGTTGCCGGTATATTGCCTGTTTGGCACTGTTTCTCTGCCACTAATAATGAACCAAACCAAATAGAGTCATCACTCTTGTTGCCTAAAAGATCTATTTCTTACTTATTTTTTAATATTTAAAGTTCTTAAAAAACATAATTATATTCATTTTTTGTTAATTTCTCTATGTAAATTTTATATTAATGTGTTGATAATTTGATTTTCGTGTTTTATCTTGAACTGGCACACGAGAGGTGGCTTCCCGTGGTTCAGGTGAGGCCGGAACAGGATTATTTCTGGAGAATTATAACAATGAAACGCATATCTCAGATGACCTTATCTGCACTGGCCCTGGGCCTGAGTGCAGCAGCGAGCGCAACCGCAGCACCGGTTGAGACAGTGAGTAACCTGGCAGCGCCGCTGGCGCAAATTGACCGCTTTAATCCACAGGCCTTCCAGGTCAGTGATATTAAAAAAGTGATGGCGAAGTCTCTGGCGCAAGAGTTGTCGCAGCAGGGTCCGCGCTGGCAGTCAGCGCTGGCCAGTCAGCCACGCCTGACGGTGCAGGATATGCAGGTATCACAACAGGCACAGTCATTGATTGGACAGGCAAGCACGCAAACTCGGGTATTGAAAGGCTTGCCACAAAGCGACAGCAACCTCTACCAATTGCGTCTGGCTTCTGCTGACATGCTGAGCCAGTGGCAGGAAGGCGAAGAGCCGTTGATCGCCTTTGCACCGAAAGGGGATGATAAAACCTGGATCCATGTTGAAGCCTATGACAGTGATGGTCAGCTGCATCTGTTAGATGCGCAGCAAATGCCACAGCGTCCGGTGCTTGTGCTGGAGCTGGATCAACAGCAAGTGCGCCGTGAAGGGCTGGCCGTGATGCAAAACATTTTTAGCAGTGCCAGAGAAGCGCAATCGGTTGAGCGTTTTTCTAATAATATGCTGCAAACGAACCAGATGACAATTCAGTCTGAAGCCATTTCGACCAGTGTTTTGAAACGTATTCGCCTGAACAATGATCAGGAGCCCTGGGTACTGGGTAAAGCTGAAGTCTACGGTATCGTCACAGGGGTAAGCCCGTCACGGGATGAGCCAGTTCTGGATATTGTAGATATGCCCTACCTGGATCATGACGGCACTGACTACACGCCGAATCAAATCCTTATCCACTGGGAGCGTTATCGCTGGCAGGCCGCCGATGTGCTGCTGATGGAACAGGATGACAACACCAATTACAAAGACTTAGCGACGATTTTCCTGGATATCGTCACTCAGGTGATGCGCACCATTCCGGATCCTAATGTGCAGGGTTATGCGATCATTCCCCAACTGACCAATCAGCTGATCAAAGCGATGCCGGACCACTGGTTCAGCAATGATGATGACTATGTGGATGTGTTTTATACCTTGTTTGAAGGCCAAAATTACAGCGGTTACATGGGCGCCAGCAACAACGCAAAAATGACTCTTTCTCCCTTAACCATAGAGCCCAGATAAGTGTCAGTGACTGTCCACTGGCGCTAGCTTATTAGCTCACAACCCGTTGAGTAGGTTACGGTCTAACGGACTAGGCCGGTTTTTATTATTTTGCAGCGAGCATACCTTGGTATGCTCGCTTTTTCTTTTCTGGCGCTGTATTTGAACTGTTTTCATTATTTGCACGCGTCACACTGACCGCTACTCCCTTCCTTTAACCTGTTCGTTTTACTTCGATTTTAATACTTATTCTGATTGATTAGCTGCATCCATAGGCAGGTTTCGAGCCACTTGTGATATCACCTTTGCGGAGAAAATACACAATTGATATTTACATACTTTCTGGTATGTATATAATCAAAACATTCCGTCGGGTATGTAAAAGAGAGTGAGTGTGAAATCATATTTAGTAATTGCGGCCACAGTAATGAGTTTGCTGGTCGCCAAAGCGAGCTATGCAGACAATATGCCTGTTGCTTATGCCGTTGAGGCAAGCACGGTGAGTCAGCAGACGATCAGAGACTGGGCATTTGCAGAAGGGATAGCACAAGGGATCCGTCGCGAATACCTCAACTTTGAAAGTGGCGGCAAGGTGGTTTTTTTGGCTGACGACCAAAGTGGTAACCGCTTACGTGCTGGCAGCTTTGTTACCGGGCCTAAACCGGGTGAGCGTTTTGGCCAGCTGCTGGCGCGGGTTGATGAGCGCACCGGCGCGGAAGCTGTTAAAGGCTATGAGGCATCATTGCGCAGCGCGGTGCTGGGCATTGAGCAGGCCCAGGCGCAGCTGCATCAGGCACAGAATAACCATAATCTCGCGAAAACCAGTTTTGAGCGCGCGCAATCAATGTGGGAGCGCAAGCTCATTGCCAAAGAGCGTTTTGAAGCCGTCAAAACCGAGCTGCTGAATGCGCAGCAATCCATGCACACCGCGACTGCGGCGCTGGACTCTGCCCGCAGTCAAAAGCTGGCGGCGCAGGCCCAGCTGAATCAGGGCAAAGTGAATCTGGAAAAAACCGGCATCTTTGCCCCGTTTGATGGTCAGCTCAGAGCGGTCAATATTCGTCAGGGGGATTACTGGGCCGGGCCGGCCGCTGTGATGTCAGATAAAGACCGGGAAATGCATGCGGCCATGGTGGTGATCGACACCAGTCAGTACGAAGTCACTTTAAACGTACCTTATTATGCTGCCGACCAGTTGGCGGAAGGGCAAACCGTGTATCTGAGTTGGAGCAATGAGAAGTTGCTGAATGCCGCTAACAGTGGCTTTACCACTGGGGATATCAGCCTGGGTAAGATTTTCTCTGTCAGCCCGAGTATCAGCCTGAATAAGCGTGCGATTGAAGTGAAAGTACATACTTTTGCAGGTGCGCAGCATCTCAAAGATGGCATGCATGTCAGCGCCTGGATCAAGGTGGCAGAAAAACCACAGGCGCTAAGCGTGCCACACAAGGCTGTGATGTTGCGCAACAACCAGCCTTTTGTGTATGTCATCAACTCAGCGAATAAGGCACAACTGACGCCGGTTGAAACGGGCATTGAAGATCTTGATCGTATTGAGATCCTGGCCGGATTGAGTGCCGGCCAGCGGGTGGTCGTGAACGGCGAGCACCTGTTGGTGCATGGCAGTGCGGTACGTGTTGTGGGAGCGACCGATGAATAAGCAGGGTCTGGCGCATAAACTGTTTGTCGATAAAGTCATTTCAACTTTGTTGCTGGCCATCTTGTTGGTCGGCGGGGTACTGGCTTACTCGGGCATGTTGAAAGAAAACTATCCGGACCTGGAAATACCCCAGGCCATTATTACGGTTGAATGGCCGGGGGCGGCCGCAGAGCAGGTTGAGAAGGAGGTAACTAAACCCCTGGAAGACGCGCTCAATGGTTTGCAGGGGCTTAAAAAGCTGCAAAGTGGCTCACAGTTTTCTTATGCCGTGATTGCCGTGGAGTTCAAGTCCGATGAACCGATGAATGAGGCGATGCAGCGCCTAAGAGCGAAAGTCGATGAAGGCAAAGCTGAATTTCCCGGAGCGGTGAAAACCCCATTGATCGAGCAGGTCTCAGTGAATGATACGCCGGTTATAGAGTTTATGCTGTATGGCTCGCTGGATGACACCAGTTTCAGTCAGGTGGTTAAAACCATTGAAAAGCGCCTGGAGGCCAAGCCTGGGGTAAAAAAGGTGGATAAGGGCGGCTATCGTGAAACAGTAGTGCATGTGCGCATGCTACCGGACAGGTTAAGGTCGTTGAAGATATCGCCTAATCTGGTTCGTCAGCGCATTGAAGAGGCTAACCTGGATACCAGCTGGGGTGAGTATGACGATGGTAATCGTATTCACCGTCTTTATCTTGCGGGTCGTTTTGATGATATCAGAGCATTGCAGCAGCTGCCGATTGTAAGACTGAACGATAATCGACTGATCCGGCTCGAAGAAGTGGCGCTGGTTTACAAAGGGCTAGATAAAGTAAAAAGCGAAACGTATTTCTCTGAACTGGGAGAGCCTTTTACCCAGGGGGTGTCTCTGGGGGTGAAAAAACGTCCGGGCGTTGACACCATTACGCTTATCAATGAAGTGAAAACAGCGATGGCTGACTATCAGACACAGGGTTTCTGGCCGGATGGTCTGAAAGTACAGATCATCAGCGATGAAAGCGCGCTGATTGATGAGTCATTTGCCAATGTGTTTAGCAATATCTGGCAGGCCATGCTGGCGGTGTTCATTATTCTGATGGTGTTACTCACCTGGCGGGAAGCACTGATCGCGGGCGCAGCCATCCCACTTACATTTCTAGGCGCGCTGATGATCCTGGGTCTATTCGGTTATACCCTGAATACCATGATGATCATCGGTATGGTGCTGGCACTGGGCATGCTGGTGGATGTCTTCATTCTGGTGATGGAAGGCATGCACGACAACCTCTACAGCAAACGCCTGTCGTTTAAGGAGGCTGCGCTGGCAACTGTGAAGACCTATGCTATGCCCGCGTTTTCAGGCCAGCTGACCACCATTTTGGCGATGGCACCCATGATGGCCATTGGCGGCGTAGATGGTAAGTTTATTCGTCTGATCCCCATTACCGCCGTGTTGTGCCTGGTACTGAGTTACCTGATTGCCTTTGTGATCTGTATTCCTTTATCGCAATATTTGCTGAGCAACGCTAAACAGACTCAGATGAGCAGGGTCGATAGGCTGACTCAGATCGCCGGGCAAAGTTTGCAGCGCTGGCTGAATCGGTTTGCCCTGCGCAGTCGCCGACGCGCGGGCGCCTGGGTTGCAGGCAGCGTTATTGTGTGGCTGATCTCAATTGGGCTGATGAGCACGCTGCCGTCACTGCTTTATCCAAAGGCAGACGGCCGAAACCTTGCCATCACCATAGAGCTGGGCCCGGATGCGACACTGGCACAAAGTCGCTCGGTGGCCGAGCGGGCAGGCGCGTATCTGGCCACGCAGCCGTACTTTGAAAACGTGACTATGTACGTGGGCAAGAAAAGCCCCAGAGCAATCAGCTCCATCAGTGACCAGTTACTGCTCAATGAAAATCCGAATCTGGTGGGGTTCTCGGCATTATTCGTGCCTAAGGATGAGCGCTCTCAGTTAGCCTATGAATATATCCCTGAGCTCAGAGCGGGCCTGAATGAGATGCTGGCCGACGTTGCAGGGATTACCCTGCTGTTTACACCTGAAGTGGGCGGGTCCAGCAACGATGACCCCGTACAAATTGTGCTCAGTGGTTCTGATATGGCGCAGCTGTCGGCATATGCCAGTCAGGTTCAGCAGCAGTTGGCTACTATTAACGGGGTGACTGATGTGCGCAATAACCTGGGGGCGTGGCAAAGTCAGGTGAGACTGACGGCCAACCGGGAAGCGTTGAATTTTCACGGTATTACCGAGCAAGATTTTGCCAGTCAGCTGCGCCTGGCAACCGAAGCGGATGAATACGGCAAGTTTAAACTTGCGGGGACGGAGGACGACCTGAAGATCCGACTCAGTACATACTGGGAGAGCCGGGATGAAGATATCGGCGGCCCTAAGTCTCTGGCCGAGATCAGCCTGATCAGTTTATTTACCCCTGAGGGGGAGCTGGTCCCCGGTGGCAACCTGGTGGAATATGAGATTGATTCGGTGCCGCCACTATATACGCATGCCCAGACTCAGCGTGCTATTACTATCAAAGCCAAAGTAGAAGGGATCACCGTTGGTGAAGTGATTGCACAGCTTGAGCCCCACCTACAGGCATGGCAGCAAACCTGGCCAGAGGGGTACAGGTATAGCTATGCGGGAGAAGCGGAAAACGCTGAAGAAACCTATGGCTCGGCCGGGGTGGTGTTTGTGCTGGCAATCATGATGGTATTTGCGGTTCTGACTTTGGCGTTGGGCTCATTTAAACAGCCACTGGTGGTGCTGTTTACCATTCCGCTGGCATTGATAGGTACCTTTAGTGGGTTCTGGGTGTTTCAGATCCCCTTTTCCTTCCCTGCCATGATAGGGTTAATCGCACTGGTCGGGATTGTGGTCAACAACGCCATCGTGATGCTGGACACCATTAACGGCCATATTAAAGCCGGGGTGGAGCTCAGTGATGCCTGTGCCCGTGGCGCGGCGGATCGCCTCAGGCCCATTATTGGTACCAGTATTACCACCATAGTTGGCTTGGTGCCGTTGGGGTTGAGTGACCCGACCTGGTTCCCGTTGTGCTTTGCGATTATCTTTGGCTTGCTGGCATCGACTCTGGTGGCCATGATTGTCATACCGGCAATGTACATGCTAGTCTCGCGGCCACTATCTGATAAGCCTGTTTAATACCTGGATGGAAACTACCGATGCCCAGAAGAACCAAAGAGGAAGCCGAGCAGACACGCCTGGCATTGATCAAATCCGCACTGCAGCTATTCAGTGAAAAAGGGGTCGCGCACACGACCCTGATGGATATTTCTAAGGCTGCGGGCGTGACCAAAGGAGCGTTTTACTGGCACTTCAAGAATAAGCTTGAAGTGCTGGAGGCGATCACCCAGGAATATGCGCTGCCCCTGGATGAGGCCGCGCAGCAGAAGCTGGAAACTATGACGCCCAGCACTGCAAATCTGATTGAGGCAATCACCTTTTATTTTGAGACTCTGGAACAATCAGAGGCCCTGATTGCTTTTCAGGAAGTCATCTTGTTTAAGTGTGAATACACCGATGAGTTCAGTGCGTTACTCAAGCGGGACAAGGATGATCTCGAGAAAGCCCGAGATATTTTTAGCGCATTTATTACTGAAATGGACGAAAGTCAGTGGCAGGGTCCACGCCCGGATGCAGCGCACATTGAAGCGCTGAGTCAAACACTGCTCAATGCTTTGGTGGGTGCTCTGTTTCAATGGCTCACAACCCGCGAGGGCATATTGTCTCAGACCGTGACCCAGACGGTCAGGATCATTTTGCGCGGTGGCGGTTTGAAAGTCGATGGATAAAGGGGGCGGACCTGTGAAGGCAGACCTGTGACGATAAACTCGTGTCTGCCTTTTTGGTTCGGCTTAGCCTCGGCCTTGTGCGCTGAGCCTGATACCTATTACTGGATGGGCATGAATTACCAGATCTGCTCTACAAACTCAGGGTGGTCCACAAACGGGTTGCGGTTGCCCTGATACTGGTAGGCACCTTCGTTGCGGGCACGCTCCAGTGCATCAACCGGATCGGCCTGATGCCAACGTTTGAGCATAGTGACTACCCAGCTCTCAAAGACCTGGGAGCTGCTGCCATTAAGTACCGCATCGCTGTAGCTGGAATAATTCTGCCAGCTACTGATACGATCCTGATAGCGCGTGGCCATATAAAAATAAGCGCGGGCAAAGTCGCCCTTGAACTGATCAATCGGCTCAAACACAGTACCGCTGTAACCTATGCCCGAGGCGCTGCCCACTTTACTGCCGTTGCTTGAGACATAAGTACTGCTGCCGACTTCGCCAAACGGGAAGCTGCTACGGCGGTTATTCACATAGCCGTCGGAGGCAAATATATGGTGAATGTCTGAGTTCATTGGCTCAATTTTGCCACCAAACCAGCTTTTCGGAAATGAATGCTCACGGTTGTAACAATCGCCCTCAATGCGGGCGGTGCCACACTGATCGCCCACCGCCGTAAACTCGTGACTGTCCGTGCCGCTTGGCTTTTCAGAATAGCGATCCAGCACTGTGCCATTGTTCTCAAAGTAGCGGTCGCGCTCATACTGATCGATGAACGACCAGATAGCGCCATAACCCTGATTATTATGGCTGGTAATGATGTTGTGCAGGGCCGTTTTCAGGGCATAACCTGATAAACCCGCAGCTGCACTGTAGTAGCCGGAAGGGGTATCACCACCACCGTCGCCACCGCCATTATCGGTGCCCAATGTGAAGCTGTGTGAAGCCGATGAAGTGAACTGGCTACCCGACGCTATCGTCCCGGATGAACCGTTCAGGCTATATGAACCGTTTCCATAACTGCAACAAATACCGTCACCATAGCTGTCATATATCGTAAAAGTGTATGAGCCGTCAGTTAAGCACAGGTTTTCACTGTAGCTCTGGTTAGCGCCATAATTCTGGCCGCTGGCGACGGTCGCATTGGACGCGTTTTTAATCACCCAGCTGGTTTCCTCACCGTACTTGTCTGTGGTCAGGTTGAAGGTCAGCGCATTGGCCTGGCAGGCACCACCGGTTGGTGGCGGTGTGCTCGTAGTGCCGCTGGGCTGAAAGTGATCAACATAGACGGTTTCATTGCCGTCAAATCCGCTGACGTCATAAAAACGCAGCCCCACCGTGATTTGGCCATTGCTGGTGGCCGTATAATCATGGCGCAGTTGTTGCCATTGGTTTAACTGTTGCGGATCCGAATAATTGTGATAACCGTCAGCGACCAGGCGAGCCCTGACGCCGCCTTCAGTATGGTAGACCCAGGTACTGAAGGTGTAGGTTTTACCGGCCTCAACCGTGACGGTTTGTGCCAGATCGGTATTCCCCTGCGTTGTTGTCAGCACATTGACAGCCGCCGCCGTCTGTCCGCTGTAAACGCGATTCTGTTCGGTAGTCAATGAGATACCCGAATCAATGGTGGTCCAGTTGCTGGGTGTACCCAGCTGCCACTGCTCGAAATCTCCGTTGTCTACCTGTCCCCATGCCATGGTACTGAGCAGGCTTAACGCGCTGCCAGCCAGGCCCATTGTCAGGCACAAAGGCCCTTTTCTTGTAATCATTTTATTATTCCCGTGTTCTATTTTTAATTTGTATTGTTGTTTATTTGTTAAAAACCGAGTGGGAGTTTAAAGGGTTTCTGTTACATTGTCGTTAACTTTTTAATTGTAAAAATCGGTACAATGATTTTTAATCTGTTTTATTTGGAGTTTTTGAATATCCATAACCAAATGGAATAACAAAGCAGATACTGTTCTTTTTGTCGCGCGGTGAGTTGCGTATCCTGCATGCTAAGAAAATGACCGAATTGCAACTGTGCGCGGGTGGAACCGCCGGGCAGTTCGGCGGGGCAAGCTATATAAGGGTTATGGGGAAACAATCATCATGTTGTTAAGTCAACTCAGTGCCGCGGCCAGTCCGCTGACACAAGAACAACTGCAAAAATTACAGGGGTTAGTGGCGGAACTTAATCCGATCCAGCAGGCCTGGGTCAGTGGTTATCTGGCTGCCAACGCCAACACCGCCGCACTTGCCGGCACATTAGGACAGGCACCTGCGGCTGCTGCAGAAGTAGCACCTTTGACGATTTTGTACGGTTCTCAAACCGGCAATGCCAAAGGGGTTGCGGCGCAACTAGAAAGTGCCGCTAAAGCACGCGGCCTGCAAACCAAGTTGGTTAATATGGCTGACTACAAGCCTGCGGCACTGAAGAAAGAGCAGTTTATTGCCGTGGCTGTTTCGACCTATGGTGAGGGTGAGCCACCTGAAGACGCAGAAACCTTGCACGCCTTTTTGGCCGGTAAAAAAGCCCCGAAACTGGATGGTGTTAAAATCGCAGTACTCGGCCTTGGCGACTCGAGTTATGAGTTTTTCTGTCAGACGGCCATTGATTTTGAAGAGCGCTTGCAAAAGCTGGGTGCCGAATCTGTGGTTGCCCGTGCAGATCTGGATGTGGACTATGAAGATCAGGCAACAGCCTGGATTGACAGTGCACTCGATGCCTTTGAGCCTGCGCTAAAGGCACAGCAGGCAGAAGGTGGTGCCAATGTAGTAGCCATGCCATTGGCAACGGCCGGTGCCCATGCCAGCCAGTACACTAAGCAAAGTCCGTTCAGCGCAGAAATCTCTGTGGTACAGAAGATCACTGGCCGTAACTCGACCAAAGATGTTCGCCACGTCGAAATTTCACTCGAAGGGTCAGACATTCAATATCAGCCGGGTGATTCACTGGGCGTCTTTTTCCTCAATGACGAACAACGTGTGGACGAGGTTATCGGCCTGCTTGGTCTTGAAGGTGACAGCGAAGTGACGCTGGGCAGCGAGACGCTGACACTGCGCACTGCCTTGATTGAAAAGCTGGAGCTGACTCAGTCTTACCCAGGCTTTGTCGAAAAGTATGCGGCTGCAACGAATAACGCAGAGCTGAGTACACTGGCCGGTGACAAAGCCGCGCTGCGTGAGTACATCGAAGCGCGTCAGATTTTCGATATCATCAAGCAACAGCCGGGAACACTCAGCGCGCAGGCGCTGGTTGACAGCTGTCGTAAGATCCAGCCGCGTTTGTATTCTATTGCGTCGAGCCAGGCTGAAGTAGAAGAAGAAGTGCACCTGACAGTGGGTCTGGTGGAGTTTGAGGCCTTTGGTGAAACCCATCAGGGCGGTTGCTCTGGTTTCCTGGCGCATCGCGTTGAGGAAGGCACACAGGTTAAAGTGTTTAGTGAGCATAACGATAATTTCCGTTTACCAGCAGACGACAATACCCCCGTGATTATGGTCGGTCCTGGTACCGGTATTGCGCCATTCCGCGCCTTCTTGCAAGAGCGCGAGGCACGCGATGCTGAGGGCGACAACTGGTTATTCTTCGGTAACCCACACTTTACTCAGGATTTCCTGTATCAGGTTGAATTACAAAAGTACGTGAAATCGGGCGTACTGAATCGCATTGATCTGGCCTTTAGCCGCGATCAGGCAGAAAAAATCTACGTTCAGGACCGTTTACGCGAAAAGGGTCAGGACGTGTATACATGGTTGCAAAATGGTGCGCACTTTTATGTGTGTGGAGACGCCAGCCGTATGGCCAAGGACGTTCATCAGGCATTAGTAGACATCGTTAAGCAGTATGCAGGTAAGAGCGACGAGGAAGCTGAAGAGTATCTCAAAGAGCTACGCAGCGCGGGTCGCTATCAAAAAGACGTGTACTAATCCTGCGGGATTAGTCAGTACACACCGTCACAGTGTAAGAATTTAGGAATAAAGATGAGCAATAGCGATTACAAACCCAACAGTAAGCTCGACCCGAACGCCAAACTGTCAGATAACGAGCGTTTGAAAACCCAGAGTAACCTGCTGCGTGGCACCATTAAAACCGACCTGGGCGATCAGCTGACCGGTGGATTTACTGACGACAACTTTCAGCTGATCCGTTTCCACGGTATGTATCAGCAGGATGACCGCGACATTCGTGCCGAGCGACTCAAGCAAAAGCTCGAGCCGATGCACAACGTCATGCTGCGTGCGCGAATGCCGGGCGGGATCATCAAGCCGCATCAGTGGTTGGCTATCGACAAATTTGCTGAAGAAAAAACCGAGTATGGCAGCATTCGTCTGACCACGCGTCAGACCTTCCAGTTCCACGGTGTATTGAAGCCACACATTAAAGAAATGCACCTGACGCTGAACGATGTGGGCATTGACTCCATCGCCACCGCCGGTGACGTAAACCGTAACGTACTGTGTACCACCAACCCGGTTGAGTCTGAACTACACCAGGAAGCCTACGAGTGGGCGGCACGCATTTCTGAGCATTTACTGCCAAAAACCCGTGCCTACGCCGAGATCTGGTTAAACGGTGAAAAGCAGGAAACCACCGAAGAAGAGCCGGTGCTAGGTAGCACTTACTTACCGCGTAAGTTCAAAACCACAGTGACTATTCCACCTAACAACGAAGTGGATGTGCACGCTAACGACCTGAACTTTGTCGCCATTGCTGAAGACGGCAAGCTGGTTGGCTTCAACGTCCTGGTGGGCGGCGGATTGGCCATGACCCATGGTGATGTGAACACCTACCCACGTAAGGCCGATGACTTTGGCTTTATCAGCCTGGACGACACGCTAGCGGTGGCCGAGCACGTGGTTGGTGTACAGCGTGACTGGGGTAACCGTGCGAATCGTAAGAACGCAAAAACCAAATATACGCTGGATACCTTTGGTACCGATGCGTTTAAAGCGGAAGTAGAAAAACGTGCCGGTGTGACCTTTGCACCGAGCCGTCCGTATGAATTCACCCATCGTGGCGACCGCATTGGCTGGGTTGAGGGCATTGATGGTAAGCACCACCTGACGGTATTTATTCAAAGTGGCCGGATTTTGGATTACCCGGGCAAATCGCTGAAAACCGGCTGTCGCAAGATTGCCGAGATCCATCAGGGCGATTTCCGCATGACAGCAAACCAAAACCTGATCATCGCGGGCGTGCCGGCAGAGCAAAAAGATGAGATTGAACAGCTGGCCCGTGAACACGGCCTAATTGATGATGCGCATACTGAGCAGCGTAAAAACTCGATGGCCTGTGTGTCTTTGCCAACCTGTCCGCTCGCCATGGCGGAAGCCGAGCGTTACCTGCCTGAGTTGATTGAAAAAACGGAAGAAATTCTGGCCAAACATGAGATTGCTGACGACGACATCATCTTGCGTGTGGTTGGTTGTCCAAACGGCTGTGGCCGCGCCATGCTGGCAGAAATTGGCTTTGTCGGTAAAGGGCCGGGCAAATACAACGTATACCTGGGCGGTAACCGTGCCGGGACGCGGATCCCGAAACTGTATCTGGAAAATGTCGGTGAAGAGGTCTACCTGCCGGCACTGGACGAGCTGATTGGCCAGTGGGCCACAGAGCGTCAGCCGGATGAATGTTTTGGTGACTTTGTGATCCGTAAGGAAATTGTGGCTGAAGTTAAGGTATCTAAAACCGACTTCCATGCATAATACAGTGGGCGCTCGGCGCCCCTGACCACAGCGGTGAGTTGTGGTGGAATACTGGGAATGAGTAATGAGTGACTTTAAACAAATCCTGACACTGGATAAGGCCTCACAGCAGGCATTATTAAATGATGCCAACGGCATGCTGGCGCAAAAAAGTGTTGAAGAGCGAGTGATCTGGGCGCTGGAAAACTTGCCAGATAACCCGATTTTGTCGTCCAGCTTTGGTATTCAGGCTGCGGTGATGCTGCATTTAGTAACCCGTCAGCGTCCAGATATTCCTGTGGTACTGACGGACACCGGGTATTTGTTCCCGGAAACTTATCAATTTATTGATGAGCTGACTGAGCAGCTGAACCTGAATCTGAAAGTCTATCGTGCCGAGCAGGGCCCGGCGTGGCAGGAAGCCAAGTACGGCAAACTGTGGGAGCAGGGTGAAGAGGGCATTAAGCGCTATAACACGCTGAACAAGGTAGAGCCGATGACCCGGGCCTTAAAAGAGCTTCAGGCAGGCACCTGGTTCAGTGGTTTACGTCGTCAGCAATCTTCTACCCGCGCCGATAAGCAAATCTTAGAGATAAGCCGTGGGACGGTGAAGGTGTATCCGATCATCGACTGGCACAACCGTGACGTGTACCAGTATCTGACCAAACATGGCTTGTCTTATCATCCTTTATGGGAGCAAGGCTATGTGTCTATGGGTGATGTGCATACCACCCGTAAACTGGAGCCAGGTATGAGCGAAGAGGAAACGCGTTTCTTTGGCCTTAACCGGGAATGTGGCTTGCACATTGACGGGGACGGTATTTAATACCAATTTCACTTACTACCTGGTCAATTTGAAGGAGCAAATATGACGCTAACGGTGTTAAAAATTTTTCATTTAGAACAACTAAATAGCAAAATTTTGCCTCGCCTACATGGATGTAGGTGCCTCAGCGATAGCAGGACGCGAGAGCGGTGTTATCGACCATATTTTCTCGCCTCAAAATAGAACACTTAATTAAGAAAATTGGTATAAACGTCTCTGTCAGAGCACGAATATAATAAGCGGACCCGGCGATACAGCCCGGTCCGCTTTTTTGTCACAAATGAGACTGAAACGCTACACTGTGACTAACGAGGGAAAAGAGTAGGTGAATGCGATGCGCTCAATACGCAGTTTGTTTGGTCTGTTGCTGTGGCTGATGTCAATCAGTGGTCACAGTGCTGTCTCGCCCTTGCCACCGACAGGAAGCGAGTTGTCGGTGCTGCGTGTCGCCTTACCCTACAACGCCTTTCCGCCTTTTGTGACCGGCGACCCTGAGCGTCCCGGTGTGCTCCCTGAGCTGCTAACCCATTTTACTCTGAATGGCGCGCCGGTGGACGTAGATTATATTCCGGAAGAGCGCTCAAAAAAGCTGATCAGCCACGACAGGATCCAGGTGCGAATGGAGTCTGAATCCTGGTATCGGGGTGACAGCCCGATGTGCTGGAGCCCGGGGTTATACTGGGTCAAAGATGTCTTGATCACTCATCAGGATGGCGCAGTGCCCACGCAAAGTTATCAGGATTTCATTATGCTTGGCCGGTTTGGTTACACCTACCCGACCGTAGAGGAAGCACTGACACAGGGGCAGTTGCAGCAGAAGCTGTTTTACTCTGAGCGGGAGATGCTGGATGCGCTTGCCTCGCCGGTGAAAGAGGACCGTCGCTTTGCTTTTATGAGCCTGCCCACCATTCGCTGGCTCCAGCTGAGTAACCCCAAATTTATCACTGCGCTTAAAGTGCATCAGGTGGTCGATACCGCGGCATTACAATTACAGTTTAATCGCAGTGCGCTGGGGCTAAAAGGCTGCGCACAATTTAGTGATTTCTTTATGCGCTTTCGTCACTCTACCGAATATCGCTCTATACTGTTAAAGTATGGCCTCGATATAAAAGGAGTGCCGCAATGAAGTACGCAAGTTATCTGTTAATTATGGTGATGCTGGTCGGCGTGGCATCGCTGTTTGTTTTAAAGCGGCCTGACGGCCGCACCTGGTTAAGCCTGGATGATATCCTCGGCAAGGCGCAAACTCAGGCCCAGCAAATACTGGACGAGTCAAAGCAGCAGCTGGATAAAGCGGTGGATATCGTAAACAGTTCGGATGAACCTGCGTCTCAGCAAAAACCCAGTAAAATCTATAAATGGCAGGATGCGCAGGGCAACTGGCATTACTCAGACCGGCCAAATGCCCGTGGGCAGAGTGAAGAAATGACGCTGGATCCGAGCAAAATCACCATTATGGCGGCGGAGAACACCGATATTCTTAAGCAGCTAAAAGAGCAGCAAGATGCCGGCCGCATTCCCAAAGACTTACCCGCCAACATGAGCCCGAGCGACATCAAAAAGCTGGTACAGGATGCCCAGAACATCGAAAAACTGATGCAGGAGCGCAGCAAAAAGCTCGAAGAGCTCTAGCGTTTAAGCTGCGCCTCAACATACTCGGCGATCGCCAGGCTGGCGGTCAGACCGGGTGACTCAATGCCAAACAGGTTGATAAGACCGTTAATCCCATGGTGTTGATGCCCTTCAATAACAAAGTCTTGCCCCTGACTTCGATATAACTTAGGCCTTATTCCCACATAGTCCGGCTGTAACCGTTCAGGGTCCAGTGCGGGCCAGTAGCTTTGGATGGCTGCAACAAAGCGGGCTTTTGCCTGAGCGTCCACCTGGTAATCCAGCTTATCTATAAACTGGGTGTCTGGCCCAAATCTGAGTTGACCGGCCATGTCTAACGTGGCGTGGATCCCCAGGCCGTGTTGCTCCGGCATTGGGTAGATAAGATGATGAAATGGATGGGCACCCTGATAACAAAAATACTGACCACGACATAAATGGCTTTGTGGAATATGGTTTGCATCCAGCCCATGGATGCGTTTGGCATTATCTTGCGCAAACAGGCCGCCTGCATTGATCAGTGTATTACAGCTCAGCTTAAAGCTTTCGCCGTCACAATCCAGGACCAGATTAAACCCGTTGGCCGTTGGTTGTGCCGAGTCAAAGCGGGTGTGGCAGACCAGGTTACCACCTGCGTGCTCCAGCTGATGCACCAAAGACAGCATCAACTGATGACTGTCGATAATGCCGGTAGACGGAGAAAACAGCGCGGCACTGGCACGCAGTCCGGGGGCCATCTCGGCAATTTGTGCCTGGCTAAGTGGGGTCAGGTCATGTACGCCATTGCGCTTTGCCTGCGCCTCGATTGCAGCCAGCTTGTCTTGCTCAGCGGCTGTGCGCGCGAATAAAATTTTACCGAGTCGTTTAGCCGGTACGTGGAAGCGCTCGCAGTGCTCATACAGCAAGGCCTTACCACGCACACACAGGCGCGCTTTGAGGCTGTGCGCATCATAATAGAGTCCGGCATGGATCACTTCGCTGTTGCGGCTGCTGGTGTGTTCGCCGAATTGTCCCATCTGGTCGATGACCAGCACCGGGCGGGTCTGACTGAGGCGGGCCGCGAGGCTTAAGCCTACGACCCCGGCGCCAATGATCACTGTATCTACGTGGTCCATGGATATATCTGAATGAGAAACTGAGAGACAAATTGTAGCGAAATGCCCGCACAGAGGCAAAGCCGGGAACGCGGCCGTAGCCGCTACTTTTCTCTGCGCATCAGTAGGATAGTCAGATAGATTTTGGTGGGCAATGAGCAGATCAGGCCTATGGCAATGCAGGCTGCACCGAGCGCATAGCCTGTAGGCCCCAGCTCTGCGAGCCATTGTGCGCTTAGCAGGGTGTGGCCGGTAAAAATGAGTAACAGTCCGCAGACAATCACACAGTGGAGAATAACAATCAGGCGTTTTTGCGGGAGCATGATCTCAGCCTCCTGAATTTGGCTTGAGATCATTGTGCTATTGTAAATAATAAAAAGGTTTGCGCTATATCAAACGGGCAGCGGTTAATGTCATCGACGTTCAACAACGGCGGCGGTCATACGGGCAACACAGCAGAGCTCGCCCCGTGCATTGACGATCTTCACCTCCCAAACCGAGGTACGTCGACCCAGATGCAAAGGGCGGGCTGTGGCGGTGAGGGTTCCATTGCGCGATGCTTTAAGGTGATTGGCATTGATCTCCTGACCAACACAATAAAACCGCTCAAAGTCGACCACAAAGTTGGCCGCATAGCTGGCCACGGTTTCGGCCAGCGCCACGTTGGCACCGCCGTGGACCATGCCAAGCGGATTGTGGTGTGCCGGGGTTGCCGGCATAGTGGCTACCAGGTAATCATCACCAATTTCACTGATGCTGATCCCCAAGGTTTTCATCAGGGTGCCTTTTTGATGATGGCCTTCATCCAGTGCCTGACACTCTGCCAAAGTGACAGGCCGATACCAGATACTCATGTGATACGCTCCGGTTTATCCAAACGAAATGGGCTTTCTGCCCGTCACACTGTCGACATTATTCTTTTGCTTATTGCGTCGCTTTTTGCCTGACTGACTGGACTTTTTGCCTTTATCAGAAGCTGCAGGTGCACTGCTTTGGTGCGCAACTGGCGGTGTTGGCTGGCTACGTTCGGCCGGAATAGCACCTTCTGCCAGAGTCAGCATAAAGGTTTCTTCGTTAAAATAGAGGGTGTCACCGGCGTACAATTTCTTGCGTTTAACCGTACAAAGTTCGCCGTTAACGCCCACATATCCTGCCGCAATAAGCTGCTTAGCTTGCCCGCCACTTTCTGCAAAGTCTAATACTTTTAACAGGTTACAAAGTTCAATTGGCTCTTCTTCGAGCTCAATTTCGATATATTCTTGATTCATATCACAACCTCACTGGATGTTTTGCGACAGTATAGCGCGACGCTGCGGTGAACCACGAAACTTTTTCGTTTGTCACCGTGTCTTTAATGTAATTGCAGCATTTGGTGTGTATCTTGCACGCCGATCGGAGTCGGGCGGCCCAGGGCCGTCGCTTTTAGCAGTCATTCGCTGCGGCTTTTGTAAATTATGACAACAGGAGACACTCCATGGGGATCCGTTCTGCACTAAAAAAAGATCTGATGAACTTAGAGGCATCGGGGTTAATGACAGCAGATGATGTGCGTGGTTATCTCAATACTCAGCTCAATCAGGGCAGAGACAAATTGACACTGATCTCACGATTTAATGAACATCACAGCCAGGTACAAGCTGGCTTACCCAGTCAGGAAAACGACCTGAAGTTTGAGCGCCACCGCTTGTTTAAAGAGATTGTGTATCCCAAAACCGCAGTGCAAAACTGGCTGACACGCAGCCATTAAACCCGCGAGATGTGCTGACATATTGGACAGCGCTTGCGCAACTATGATTTACTCAGACCATAATAACAAGAATAAGGAGTTTTCATGCGGTTATGGTCTTTGGTTGGGTGCGTGTTGCTGAGCGCCTGCAGCACTCATCCTGTGGTACATGTGTTCCACTCGTCTTTGGACGACACAGAGCAAAAAATATTGGTGAGTCAGTTAGAGCAGGCCAATATAAACTATGTCTTAAATGACCTTGCTGTGCCTGTAGAGTACAACAGTGACAGTGATACTGTCCGTCTGAATCGTTTTCCCGCGGATCAAAATGATGTGCTGATCTCACAGCTGTCAGAGGTGGTACAAGCGTTAGGCTATAGCGGGCTCGATGTGCAGGAGTTTAACGGCGAATATCATCGTTTCAGTGAAGGAAACTACGGCCTGTACTTTCCCGGTGAGCTGGCGCAAGTGGCTCTGCCTGAGGTAGTGTTTTCACACAATTGCGCGTTGGACGCATTTCAGATTGAGCTAAAGACAACGGGAGACTGGTTGCTTACGGACACAATGACGCAAGGGAAGTGGCTCTATAACCATCCTTATCTAACTCTGATCTGGGATAGCGGTCAGGGGACCATCCAGCAAGCCTATCAAGTTACGTCACACACAGTGCAAACGCGATTTGGAGAGAAACCAGCTGCCACTTACCAGGTAATGGGACATCGCAGTTATGCCGCCATCCCCATCTTTAACTGCGATTTGCAGGTGATCTATGCCGGGTAGCTCGGTAGCAACGGTTAACAGGCTGAGCTAACCGTTGCTGAACATGGCGTCTCGTTTATGGCTGATTGGTATTATTCATGCTCGCGATAAAGGCATTGGAGTCTTCAATAGAGCGATTCATATCCGTGATAAGCGACTGAATATCGCGTTTTAAACCACTGAACTCGCCTTTGATCGCGGCAATCGCTTGGGCATTGAGGTTGTGCTTTAAGTACAGCACATTGTCTTTGAGCGAATCCAGGACCGGCTGCATTTTGGCTTCGCTGGCGCGCATTGAGCGTAGCAGCTTGTCAAACTGGCGCTGCGTTTGACGCAGTTTTTGCTCGCTCTGGCGCTTGAGTTTGGCGCTCGAATACTGCGTCAGCTCATCCTGCCATTCTGAGAACAGGGCTTCAGCAACATCCTCTACTTTGTCTATGTTGGTGCGCACGTCCTGCGCCGCGGCTTCACTGGCGAGGTAATCATCATTGAGTTGTTGATACACGCTTTGTAATTCGCCACCATCAAAGTTAATCAAAGTGGTCAGGCGCTCCAGCGCAGACTGAAACTCCTGTTGCGTGACCTGTTGTGCTTCTTTGGTATTTTCCACACGGTCCACTAAAATTTCGCGCTTATGCACCCCGACCTTTTCCCAAGCGGCATAGTACGCGCTTTGACAGGCACTGAGCAGGCTCAGGCTTAAGATAATGAGGCTCGTTGTTAACACAGAATTGTTCATCGGCTTTCCTAATGCAGTTGATACATAACGGCTTATACTTAAATCTGACCCTATGAATTATGACTGGGATTGGTAAGATGTGCAAAACTCACTCTGTAAACCTGTGTAATGATGAATGAATTATGGCGCCTGCGGTTGCAACGTCTTGACTTGCAATGTCGTGCGTTGCTCAGAAGCCAGCCCGACTGGTGGCAGCGCTTTTTTAAACGTTGTCAGGAAGATCAACTGACCATCAACGCCGGCTATCTGGCGTATGTGACCTTATTATCACTGATCCCGCTGGTGGCAGTTGGGGTGGCAATTTTCAGTGCCTTCCCCGGCTTTCAGGATGCCCGGGATGCGATAGAAAATTTTATTTTTAATAACTTTGTGCCCACCTCAACAGACACCATTAAATCTCACATTAGTGCCTTTACCGGCAATGCCAACGAGATGACTGCGGTGGGGATTGGCTTTTTGACGGCGGTTGCGCTGTTACTGATCCGCAATGTGGATGCGGCGCTCAATCGCATCTGGCGGGTTGAAAAGTCCCGGCCCATGATGATTTCCTTCGCGATTTACTGGATGGTACTGACATTGGGCCCTGTATTGCTGGGTGCCAGCATAGGGGTGACCTCTTATATCGTTTCGTTGGTATCGTTTGCCGATCAGGGGATCCCGGGCTTCAGCGGTTTCTTATTGAAGCTTTTGCCCTATGTTATTTCCATGGCTGGCTTTTTTATGCTCTATACTTTAGTACCAAATACACGCGTGTCTTATCAGGCAGCGATACCCGGGGCATTTTTTGCGGCTTTGTTATTTGAACTAACTAAAAAAGGCTTTGCCCTGTATATCAGCCATTTCCCCTCGTATGAGGTGATCTACGGTGCCCTGGCCACAGTGCCTATTTTATTTGTCTGGGTGTACTTGTCCTGGATGGTGGTGCTGTTAGGGGCCGAATTTACTGCCTGTTTGTCCGAAAAGGATTGTGAGGATCAAGACACACCAGAATAAAGAGGTGTGCAATGACGCAATTATATCGGCTGGAGTCGCCGCGGCGAAGTTTTCATTTGGCGGTGTCTGATGGACACCAGCTACACGTAGAAGAGTTTGGTCTGGAGACCGGGATCCCGGTGGTGATCTGTCATGGCGGCCCGGGCAGCGGCTTGTGTCGCAGCTCGGCCAGTTATTTTAACCCACAACGCTATCGCATTATATTGTACAGCCAGCGTGGCTGTGGCCAGTCTTCGCCGCAACAACTCACGTACAACACCACCGAGCATTTACTGCAAGATATTGACCATTTGCTGTCTTATCTGGACATCAGCCAGTGTGTACTGGCCGGTGGCTCCTGGGGCGCTACGCTGGCATTGTTGTTTGCTCAGCGTCATCCCAAGCGGGTGCAGGGCCTAATATTGTGGGCGTCTTTTTTGGCGTGCCAGAGTGACTTACAGTGGTTGTATGGTGTCAGTGGTGTTGGCGCCCAATTCTATCCGGAGCGCTATCAGATGTTCAGTCAGGGAGAGGCAGACTACAAGGCGGTATTGGCGCGCTACGCGCAGTTACTCCACTGTGATGACGAAGTGGCAGTGCGCCGGGCAGCGCAGCAGTGGCATGACTGGGACCGCCAGCTGAGCGTGGGTAGTCAGGCACAGCGCTATCAGCTGGACCATGAACAGGCAGTGGTGCAACAGGCCAGGATCATGGTGCATTATTTTAACTCGCGCTGCTTTATTCAGGAGCAACAGATCTTTCATCAGGCCGAACAGCTTAAGCATTTACCGGTCTGGATGATCCATAGCCGCCATGATTATGTCTGCCGCTTTGCCATGGCCCAGGCACTGGCGGAGCAACTCAATGCCCGCTTGCTGATCCTCGAAGAAGTTGGGCACTGCGCTACAAATGCAGTATATTCCGAAGCCATACGTCGCGCTGCTGATCTGCTGCTGTGTAAGCTGGCACATTAGGCGCATTATCAATCATATCCGCAAACCATTGAGGTAACAGTGCAGGGATTAATTCAAAGAGTCAGTCAGGCCAGTGTGGTGGTCGAGGGAGAATGTGTCGGTCAAATTGGCCAGGGGATCCTGGTCCTGCTTGGCGTCGAAAAGGCCGACGAGCAAAAAAGTGCAGACAGCTTGCTGCACAAAATCAGTAACTATCGTATTTTCACCGATGACCAGGGCAAAATGAATCTGAGCCTGAGAGACATCGAAGGTGAGTTGCTGGTGGTTTCTCAGTTTACGCTGGCGGCGGACACCAAAAAAGGTATGCGGCCGAGCTTTTCTTCTGCAGCCACACCGGCGCAAGCCGAAGCGCTTTACGAATACTTTGTTGCTCAGGCAAAAGCGTCGGGACTGCGTGTCGCCACTGGCCGTTTTGCGGCCGATATGCAGGTGAGCCTGTGCAACGATGGCCCGGTGACCTTTAACTTGTCGGTGTAATCGAGAGTGTGCTCAGCGCGTCAGTGAAATAATGTGATTGGCGTAATCGGGCACTTTGTGTACGAAAGGTTTTTTGCCAAAGTTGGTGATAAGCAGATGCTCGAGCTGTTTTAATTGCGAATCATGCTCTGCAAGAAAATTAATATACAAGCGCCCGCCTTCGTTGAGTGTGGCGCGAATTTGTGTGTAAAACTTGTGTTCGTACAAAAACCGCGGCGCATCCAGCTGGCTGAACAAATCCAGGATGATCCAGTCATAATGGCCATTGTTTTCCAGTGCCTGATAGGCATCGCTACAGCTGACATTTGAAATAGGGTCGCCGCCAAAATAGCGCTTGTAGCAGTGGATGATATCCGGGTTATTATCGATAGAGGTGATCTGACAGTCCGGGTAGCTGATATGCAGATAATCCCGGATAGCACCGGCGCCGAGCCCCAGTTCCAGCACTTTGCCAGGCGCGGGGCATTTTTGCCACAACGCAGCTAACACCTGTAAATGCGGAAAAAGTAGTTTCTCCGGATGATTGAGTTCAATCACGGATTGCAGTATGTCGTTTATCAGTAACCAGCGTAAGGATTTTTCCTGACGTACCTGTATGCTGATTTTGCCATGCTTGTGCCAATACAGCAGGTGCCCGAGCTGATGACTCTGGTGCACAAACTCGTTACTGATGGTGCCGGGTTCGGTTATAAAATCTTGCATAGTTACATCAGCATAGCTGGGCTTCACAGTTCTGCCAGCGCGTTTCGTTGAATTTACATGACAAATTGGCCAAATCTGGCCAATCATTCCCAGTCGCCCACTTTTCTTGTAAGGTAAGGTCCATAAATTAGACAAAAGTTCCCCGTAAAACAGTGGGAGCAGGTTGCACAGGCCGAGCATATCGCCTCGGCGACAGGAAAAGCACAGGAGTCACCATGTTTCAAATAACAGCGCCACAGAGCAGTGAAGATTGGCAAGCGTATTATCAATTACGATGGCAGGTACTGCGGGCCCCCTGGGATCAGCCCAGAGGCAGCGAGCAGGACGACCTTGAGCAGGAGGCTGAGCACCGTTATATCAAAAATAACGAAGGCCAGGTGCTTGGCGTGGCCCGTTTGCACTTTAATAATCAACAGCAAGCTCAGGTCCGTTACATGGCAGTTGATGAGGCGCATCGTGGTCATCACCTTGGTAGCCGTTTGCTGCATGAGCTGGAAAAAATTGCCTGGACGCAGAAGGCCGAAGAGCTGGTGCTGTTTGCCAGAGAGCGGGCGCTGGCCTTTTATGAGCGCCATGGCTACAAAATGATTGAAAAAGCCCACCTGTCTTATGGCGATGTGCAGCACTGGAAAATGGTTAAACAACGCCCTTGTGAGCCGGGCTGGTTCCGCCATCCGCAATGGACCCAAGTGTTACAGGATACCTGGCGCGAGTCGATCCCTATCAGCGATGCGATGGGCATTAAGGTAGAAAGCTATACCGACTGGCAGTTCTCAACCCGTGCCGATCTCAAAGCAAACCTGAACCTGCATAACTCGATGTTTGCCGGATCGGTTTACAGCATGGCGACCTTAACCGGTTGGGGGGCGACTTATCTGGCGCTCAAAGAGCTGGCCCTGGAAGGGAATATTGTGTTGGCGGATGCCAATATTCAGTATCTTAAACCCCTGACGACCGCACCCTGTGCGACGGTGACACTGGCTGAGTGTAGTGGTGAGCTGAGCGCACTCAACGATGAGGGCAAAGCGAAATACCGGGTGCCGGTGAACGTCTATGATGGCGATGTGCTGGTGGCGAAATTTGAAGGTATATTTGTGGTTATCAAATAAGGATTGTACGGCCTGCGCCAGCAGGCCGTGATAGTGAGCTTAGAGCAGATCGGTGACTGCAATACCCAGGCCCAGACGCTGAATATGGGCGTTGTAGTCAATTAAACTCTCGCCATAGCCATTAAAGTACTGCACATAACCACGCACCCGCGAAGAGCCCAGTAAAGGAAATGACCAGTCGAGTTGTATGGCGCCATGATTGTCGCTGTTAAAATTGTTCCGGGTCATAAAACCAAATTCATGCTTGCCATGGCGATAGGCACCACTGAGCTCAAAATAACCCATGTATTTATGAATATCCGGGTTGTCATCGCCTTTTGCCGCTAATGGCTCTGGCTTGTCATCTTCCGGCAGGCGGTACCAGGGCTTAAAGCTGAATACGAAGCCCTCATATTCCCAGATAAAGTTGGCATAAAGGCGGTTCCAGGAACGCGAGTTCGGCTGGCTGCGGCCATTTGACTGGTGTGATGCGCCCAGAATAATGGCCATTTCGTCACCCCACAGCACGTTTTCATCGTCCAGAAAGTTGACCCAGAAGATCTCCGGCTCGTAATTGGTTTCACGAAACGGAGAGGAAATATCTTTGTTATAAAGCTGCCAGTAGGATTGCAGTGTCACACCAACATACACCGCCTGATCTTTGTCTTCAAAATGACGATACAGCGGCACTTTCATCGAGATCTGGTATTTGACCTCCATATGATCGAGAGGCTCGCCTTCTTCCTCCTGGATGGCTTTTAAGCCGTCAAAGGGCCGGGAGTTTGGGTTTTTGACATAGGTTGCCGGCAAAATATAGTTGCGGTTGTGTGGTGTCAGTACATTACGGTTGTTTTCTGTCACCATTTCCCGTGCCATGCGGCGGTCCAGCTTACTGAGGCGGGTTTCGTTCAGCTTTTGGCAGTAGGCTTTGAGCTGTGCAACGGTTTGTTGTTGATCTCCGGCGATGATCTCGTTCAGTACACATTGTTTGATCAGCTCTAAGTCGTCCGGGTCGTCCTGTTCACTGGCGAGCACAGAAGAAGAGGTCAGCAAAGATAACGCAGCGAGAATCCTGAGTTTCATAGGCAGGCAGTCCTTAGTCTATAGCAATTGATAAGCATAGTATCATGGTAAAGAAAAAACGAAGAAGGACAAAGCATGACTATCTGTTAATTTGTCAAGGTATGAGGTGGTTGATTTTTATTCAACATGGCAGTAGGTTAGTTATGCAAAATGCATAAAAGGAGATTTACATGAAAATTAAACTACACAAAAAAAGTATCAAGCAACTTACTCACGTTCAGTCGCTGTCGCAGCAACAAACGCCACACATCGCAGGGGGCGAATCAGGGGCGACTGTCTGTAATTCAATAGGTTGCGACACTGCGGCATATTTTGGTTGTCCAACCGGCGATGATTGCTATTCAGCGCCTAATAAAATTTGTATTAAACCTTTTTAACGCGTAAAAAGGCCGGCGGCAACGTATGTTGCCGCCCCACCTTAGCAAGTGAGGTTTGCTCACCTACTCTCACGCAATCTTTGTTTCCTTCTATAGGTCATACCAACCGGGGGCTTGGCCAATTCATAAAGGCACACTACAGCTCATAGTAGTTTGTGAAAAACTTATATAATTCAGTGCCCTGATTGACGCTCGCCGACGCGAAATGAAGGATGGCAATGGCATCTTTATCCAGGCGCAATGTATGTAAAGGCGTTTCAGACAAGTACTGCTCCATACGCAAAATTCGCGCAATGCAGTCTCCTGTCTTAATGTGTCCGCCCAGCGGCGCCTTATATTCCACCATGCCGCCCATCGGCGCATAGTAGGTCAGGTAATCTTTGAGTGCACAGGCATAGCGTTTGATGTCCTTTGGTTGATGACTGCCATCTGCTATCACTTCTTTGTGCGTCAGGTAGCTGAGGATGCTGTTGGCATCTTCCACCGCTTCATCCAGATCGATTTTTTCCTGTGAACCCAGCTCCACGGTAAAGGCTTCTACGGCTACGGGAAAGTCGCGGCCCTGCGCTTGTAAGGCGCTACTCAGTTGCCACCAGGGGCAGAAGCTGGCCTCATCCATCGCACCGTCGAATTCATTGGGGATCAACAACACGTGGGGAATGTCAAAGTAGCGCGCACTGTCTGTGGCGTATTCCGGGCAATATAGGTGCTTAGCCGAAATTGGGCCGGTGTGCAGGTCCAGGACAATATCGGCCTGATGTGCCAGTTTTTGCAGTGTCAGTGCAATGCGTTTACCTGTCGTTAGAGTATGTGCAGGTGCCTCCAGCAGCGCCTCGGTTGCCTGACATAACTGCGCGCGAAAGGCGGCGATGAGCGCTTTATCTGAGTCTTCACCGTGCTCTGCAAGGCAGTGCTGTGCCAGAGCGCTGTGATCATGATACATGCGATTCCAGTTTACCCCGGTAATGGGATCAAAGCGCCCCAGGGTAAACTCACCGGATTTCTGGTTACAGCCAATCGGGTTGGCATAAGGCACCAGAGTGATATCCCCCGCCAGGGTGAGGTGCTTGAGTTGCTCCAGCAGTGCGTAGATCACCGCATTACCCTGCACCTCGGCACCATGCATATTCGCCTGAATATACACATTTGGCCCGCTGCCATTGCCCTGCAGTCGGTAAACCGGGATAGTCAAAGGCAGACCGTTGGCGATTTCACCAACCTGAATGTGTTGCTGTGTGATTGTGTTCATGCTTACCTCAGGTAATAGTCGGCGTTTTCACTTTGTCGGATGCAGTACAGCTGGCCCTGTTTAAAGACATATTCAGCCGGCAGTTCATGGCACAGAAAGTAAGGCATACTCTCGGTAAAGCCATAGGCACCACACTGGCTAAATATCAGCCAGTCGCCATACCCGAGGTCTTCAGGCAGGGGGTGAGTCCCGAGGTGATCCAGCGCGGTACACAAGGGACCATGCAAATGATACTGGCGATCAACGGCAGGAGATGCGCGCAGTGCCTGGACCGGAAAAGCCTGACCGGTTACCGCCGGGCGCAGCAGGTGATTGATACCACCTGCAAGGATCAGCTGATGTTCGTCATAGTTTTCTTTTTGCTCTACAACCGGGTTCAGATAGTAGCCACAGTGCGCGACCGCATAGCGGCCCAACTCCATCCACAGCTCCTGCACGCCCGCTTCGGCCTTGATGGCGGCCAGGCTGTCGATAATCTGATCCCAGTCAAGTGGTTGCTGCTCCGGTTCATAAGGCACGCCTAATCCGCCGCCCAGGTCCAGGATCCTCAGCGTCATGCCCAGTTGGTTACTCAATGCCATCAGAGGTGGCACCATTTGCTGCCATAAGCTGGCAAGCTGAGCTGCATCCAGCATATTGCCCCACTGGAAAATATGCAGACCCGCAAAATCCAGTGCCGGATAGTCGCTCAACGTGAGTTGCCGCCACTGTTCACACCCGAGTCCAAACGGGGTCAGGCTGTCGCCCCCGAGCGGGTTTTTGTCGCCTGCTGGCCAGCGCAATTGCACACGCAGCAGCACAGTTAAGGTTGTTTGGTGTTGTTGTGCCGCATCGTGTAACCAGCGCACCTGGTTCAGGCTTTCAGCCACAAAGGTGGTGACGCCAGCATCGAGAAAATGTTGGATCTGGGCCGGAGATTTGGCCGGCCCGGTGTTGAGTACGCGTTCGGCCGCAATGTCCTGGGCCAGTACCTGCGTGAGTTCGCCCCGGCTTGCAACATCAAAGTTAAAGCCGGCGTCATCCAGGGTGTTGAGTACACTGGATAACGGATTGGCTTTAACGGCATACCAGAGTTTTACCACGTTCTGTGCGCTGAGTTGCTTGACATGCGCACTCAAAGCATCCAGATCGTAGACAAAAAACGGGGAGTCCAGATCGTTGCAAAGGGCCGTTAGTTGCTCGTGCAATGGCGTACTCAAAGTGGTCATTAGCGCAGCACCTCTTCAAGTTCTAATGAGGCGTCACTTTGCTCGTCGCGGTATTTGACAATCAGCGCACAGGACATGCTCAGCCCTTGTGCTTTAGCCCAGTCACTGGAAGCCGGACGCGAACCGGGGATCACTATGGCAAATGGGGGAATGGCTTCGCCTTTTTCCAGCGTACGCTCATTCACACAGTCATAAACAGGGATACTGGCTGACAAGCGCACACCCGGTGCCAGCACCGCGCCTTGTTTTACCACTACGCCCTCTACCAGTACACAGCCTGCGCCGATGAACGCATCATCCTCAACCACCACCGGGCTGGCACCAACCGGCTCCAGTACGCCACCGATCTGTACAGCCGCACTGAGATGTACATTTTTACCAATTTGGGCGCAGGAGCCCACCAGCGCGTGACTGTCGACCATAGTACCGCTGTCGATATAGGCGCCGATGTTGACGTAGGCGGGTGGCATTATGATGGTGCCGGGGGCTACATACGCACCGCGGCGCACGCTGCTGCCTCCGGGCACCATACGAACCGCATCATCGGCGGAAAAACCGCGCGGCGCCAGGTTGTCTTTATCGACAAAGCCACCGGGATATTCGGTGTTTTGACCGGCACGAAAGGCAGCCAGAATACCTTCTTTAACTTCGACATTGGCATGCCAGTTACCGTGCTCGTCTTGACTTGCTGCACGTTGTGAACCGTTTTCTAAATTATCTAATAGTGTTGACCAGGTCATAGGGAGTCTCTTAATTCCAGGATAAAATCTGTTCGTTGGCGGCATGTAGTGCCGCGTGATTTGTCAGTTCCAAGTGTGTCAGTGGGGGCCTGAGGTGTGGCGTTGCCAGCTGGCCCTGCAAGTGCATCAGCGTTTTTACCGGGATGGGATTAGCGACGGCAAACAGGCTATGGATGGCATCGGCCCAGGTGGTAAACAGGTTGGGGCTGGTGCCACTCAATGCACGGCGAACAAACTCTGCGGTTTGGGCGGGCCAGGCATTGGCTGCCACAGAAACCAATCCGGCCGCACCGGCTTGTGCAAAATAGGGCATCAATGCGTCGTCACCACTGTAAATGGCCAAAGTAGGCAAGGCACGGCGAAAGGCCTCAAACGTGGCTATGTCGCCGCTGGCCTCTTTGAGTGCCCAAAGGTTGTCGTGGTGTGCCAGATTGGTCAGTACTTCGGGAGCGATTGCAACGGCGCTACGTCCGGGGACATTGTAGATCATGCAGGGCACCTTCGCGGCACTGAGCAAGGCGTCGAACCACTGCGTCTGACCCACTACTCCGGGCTTGGCATAAACGGGCGAGCCCAGTAGCAGGGCATCGATATTTTGGCTATTACAAAACTCAACCCACTCTAACTGGGCAGCCAGATTAATGCCGCCAACGGCCACCATGATTGGCACCTGTGGTGCGAGTGCGCAGACAAATTCGACGATTTTGCGTTGTTCGGCCAGGGTCAGGGCCAGGCCTTCTCCGGTGCTGCCAAGCAGCAAAATGCCATTATTGGCGTCGACCTGCTGTGCGACGAGCTGCTGTAAACTGTGATAATCGACCTGATCGCATGCGTCAAAGGGCGTGACCAAGGCCGTCCATAACGGGTAGTCAGATAACTGGTTAGATAACTGAACGTGTGATTTCATCTCTACCGAACTTCTTGCTGGTCCGGTAGTCAGGAAAGAGTCCCGCTCCGAACCGTTTAAAATTCGAAGAGCAATGGACTTAAAAAGAATAGGCCGCTGGCCATATTGTTTCTAAGACCAGAAGCTCTCCACCAAATGTGTTGGTGACAGTCGCTGGGATTCAACCCAGTCGCCCGAAGCATTACGTAAGCAAAACGCAGTGCTTCTCGGCGTTAATTCCCCTCTTTGAGTTTCGCGGGAGTTTGCTCTCCTCCACTCAAATACCTGAATAACGCACCTCTTCCAGCCCTAAGACGTCCACGCTTTTTGGCAGCATGGCCGTCTGGATAAAATAGGGTACGAGCGCATTGAAACATTTTGGCCGTCTGGGTGTCAAGTCACTGTCGGCAAAAGTTTGAAATTTAATCTAAACTGGAAAAGAGTCTGGCGCCTGGATGATTAGGCTCGCATATGGAGGGATGATTTGAACAATCTGGTTACGCGCTATCGCCTGAAATACCTGGTCGCGCTGGTGATTATGTTGCTGTTGCTGACAATGACAACCGGGCTGACTTTGTATCTGCTGGAACAGCAAAAACAGGCCGCCAGGGTAATTAATATTGCGGGTATGCAGCGTATGCTGTCGCAAAAAGCGGCGCTGCACCTGGAGTATGTGATCATCATGGGTGAGCAAAATGTGGCCGCAAACCGTCAGGCTCTGAGCAATGCATTGCAGCTATTGCAAAGTAACCATGACTTTTTGCTGATGCGCGATGGCGACGATTATGTACATCTGAATGAACAGCTGCATAGCTGGTATTTTGCCCAGCCAGGGGACTTAGATAATCAGTTAAAACAGTACATGGCGCTGTTATCAAACGCTGCTAAGCAGCCCAGTTTAAGTCAAATCCAGGAAATTCACACCCGTTCTCAGTTGTTGCTACAAGATTTGGATCATGCCGTATTGCTGTTCGAAGACTTTACCAATGGCAAGATAGAGCGGCTCAGAAACCTGCAACTGCTGATGTGGTTGCTGGGGCTTTTTCTGCTCCTGGCGGAGATTCAGTGGATCTTTTTTCCGATGGAGCGCAGTATCGCCAGCGCCATTGAGCGGTTGCAGCAAACACGCCAAAAAGCAGAGCATGCCAATCAAAGCCGGGCGATGTTTCTGGCCCGTGCCAGCCACGAGCTGCGCACGCCATTACAGGCGGTGCTGGGGTATTTGCATTTGTATCAGGAATCTCAGCGTGAGGGCTATCTGGCGCAGGCCAATAAGGCGGCCCAGCAATTAAAAGCCCTGATCGCGTCAGTGGAAGATTACAATCGGCTGTCTGACGAACAGCAACCAGAACTAAATTGCCACCCGGCTCGGCTAACCGACACGCTGGGGCAGCCAGTCGCCACTTATCGGTTGTTAGCCAGAGAGAAAGGCCTGGATTTTAGCTATCACTTTAACAGCCACAGCGAAAAAATCTTTGAATGCGATCATGAACGTCTGAGCTGGGTGATAGGCCAGTTACTTGATAATGCAGTGAAGTTTACCGAGCAGGGCGGCGTCAGTTTGTCTGCCCGGGTTGAACAGGTCAGCGCACAGGATGAAGAAGTGAACTGGCGTTTTTACTGTGAAATAGAAGACAGCGGACCGGGTTTTAATATTGCCCAGGTTAATGCACCGCCCACGGAAAACAATCCGAATGGGCACCACTTTCAGGGCTTGCAGCTGGGTCTGGCGCGCTGCAATCTGCTGCTGGCGATTATGTCTGGTGAGCTGGCGTTTGTTGCCCGTGAGCCGCACGGCACAAAAGCGCTGCTCAGTGTGCCTTTGAAGCGGCTTCCGGAGCCGGAGCAAGTCAGTGGTGTGGCCCGCAACAGTAAAGTGTTGCTGGTAGAAGACAATCAATTGAATGCCAAAATCATCGAAAAAATGCTTGAGAGTATGGCCATTACCAGCATTCATGCCAGCCATGGCGGGCAGGCTGTTGACGTATTAGCGCATCAGTCTTTTGATGTGATCCTGATGGACTTGAACATGCCCATCATGGATGGCTTTAAAGCCATCAAGGAGATCCGCCAGACCCTGATGTTATCGACGCCGATCCTGGTACTGACGGCAAACACCTCTGAGCAGGCAATTAAGTCGGCCATGCAATTGGGCGCGACCGACTATTTGTTTAAGCCGGTAGAGCAGGCTGCACTGGAGCGCGCCCTGGGCAAAATTTTATCGTTTAGCGACGCAGAGTAATATTGCCAACGCCTACTTCGATATCGAGACTGTGTTCACCATCACCGCGATAGCGCAACGTTTCACCGACCATGTTACGGTCGGTATTGGCTTCACCCGGCAGATCGGATACGCGGGTTTTTCCTACACCTGAGTCAAATCGTACGCGGCGAAAGTCTTTAGCACTTGATTCTATATTGACATTACCGACGCCAATTTCGACATCGGCATCATTGTTTAATCCGAGCAGCTTGACGTTGCCGACATCAATTTCAACATCCAGCTCCATCGACTCGGGTACTTTCACAGTCCAGTGTTGTTTTACATACTTATTATTGATGCTCAGGCTTAAGTCGTCGCCTGCCCGGCGACTGTCCAGTTGCACGTCTTCCAGCACACCAGCCATGTTATCCAGGTCGTATTCAGCAGGCTCAAGGACGATGGTGACCTCGATGGTTTTGCCCGTATGGCTTTCGGTTTTGAGTTTGCCAATCGGAAACTGGATTTCCAGCTCTTTGCTGTCGGCCAGCTCAAAAGTCTGTGTCAGTGTGCGTGTCTCTTTTGCCTGCGCGGCGGCACTGAGCACCAGCAGTGCCCCAATCATGATATTTTTTCTCATCCCGTTGTCCTTCGAGTGTAGGGTATTGATATCTCTGAGACGCGAAGTAAATCGAGAAGGTTTAAAAGAGACACAAAAAAGTCGCGTTTAAGATAGTCACTTGATGCGTGCTACCTTAAAACCTTGAGCCTGTAACTGCTTAATCAGGCCATGCTGTTGTGGCAAGTGCAGCGCACCAACGGCAATAAAATGAGAGCTGTTGGTAAGCTTAGGGGTGAGGCTTGTTACCCAGTTATTGTTACGCTCAATGAGCATCGCCTGTTCGGCTTGCTGACCATATTTGCTGCCATCAAAGCTGAGCTTATAAAACACATCAAGCTGCTGATAATCTCCATTTTTCCAGGCGTTGATCATCTTGGTAAAGTAACTGTCAAAGTCTTTCACCTGCTTGAGTGTGTCGACCAGCATAGCGTCGCTTTGAATGCCCAAAGCGCTGAACAAGGCGAGTTGCTGCTCCAGGCTTTCCAGTTCCATAATGGGTTTGTCTAAGCCTGCGGCATACTCTATGACTTGTTTATCAATGCCAAATTCTTCACTGAATCCGGCTTTTTGATATTCCAGCTGCAAAATCGTCAGCATCACAAACCAGGGTTGGTAATTATCGAACAGGGCTATGTCAATCTGGCGCTCAGCAAAGTAGCGCTGGATTTGTTGATAGGTCTCCGCGGATAAACTGGTTTTTAGGGTGCGGCCCTGCTTTTGCAGCATAAAGGGCAGGGTTCTGCGTTGCAGCTCCAGTGCGCCTATGGCTTGCGTGTTTAGCTCGACTACCACCGTCTGACTGTTTGCTATGGCCGTTTTGATACGGTTATCCAGGCCGTGCATTTTGCTGTCACCCACATGCACAGTGCCAAACAGGTAAGAGGTTACCCCGTTTTTTTCTACACTCCATAGTGCGGGTTGCGCAATTGCAAGCTGACTAAACAGGGCGATAAAGAGCACACCCATTAGATGTGTCAGGCGAATAAAGTGAGGCATGGAGTACTCCAAATGTTAAAAAGTGGGTACATCATAGTCAATTCTCAGAGTAAATCACAAAAATTTAATGATGTGACTGGAAAGAATGAATTGTGTGGGAAAGATCATTCACGTCAGCTTAAAAGGGAGAGGATGTTTAAGTTGGGTATTTTTTATCTGATTTTAAATTGCTTTTTGAATAAACTTTTATTTTTGCTTAATTTGAAACAAGAAAAGAGCATAGTTTTTGGGGTTGACTTGTTGGGGTCTCACGGGTTACTAATAAAAAAAGAGCACAGCAGCACGCTTAAGGCGTGTCTAAAGTATGTGCAACCTAATCGTTTATTCAAAAAGAGCAGTGACATGTTAAAAACAGTTTCTCTACTAGTCGTGGTTATCAACGTGGTGATTATTATTACCGCGGGGGCTGGTTAGTGCTGTTCAAAAAGTATTAGCAAAAAGCCCCCCGCACTGAAAAGTTCGGGGGGCTTTTTCGTTTTAGGGCCAAATTCAAAGACAAAGGGCAATGGGCAAAACAATGACAGGCGCACAATTGGTTATAGACATGCTGGTAAAACAAGGGGTGAGTTCGGTATTCGGGTATCCGGGTGGAGCCATCATGCCGATTTACGATGCGCTGTACGGTGCGCCGCTGAAGCATTATCTGACGCGCCATGAACAAGGTGCCGGGTTTGCAGCGGTTGGCTACGCCAGAAGCACAGGTAAGCTGGGCGTCTGTTTTGCGACATCAGGCCCGGGCGCAACCAATTTGGTGACAGCTCTGGCTGACGCCATGATGGACTCGGTACCGCTACTGGCTATCACTGGTCAGGTGCCTACAGCTGCCATTGGTTCTGATGCCTTCCAGGAGGTTGATGTACTGGGTATGTCGCTATCCTGTACTAAGCACAGTTTCATGGTTGAACGTGGTGAAGATTTGGCAGAAGTGCTGCAGCAGGCCATGCATATTGCACAGTCAGGTCGTCCAGGTCCTGTGTTAGTCGATATTCCAAAAGACATTCAGCAAGCGCAGGTTCCGGTGACTGCCTGGCAATCCGAAGTGTATCAGCCAACGCCATTGTCGAGTTTTGAGCTGGACAAAGCCAATGCGCTTTTGGCGCAGGCGAAAAAGCCGGTGGCTTATGTGGGCGGAGGTGTTCACAGTGCAGATGCACAGGCCGAGCTAATGGCGTTTTTGCAACGTACACAGATGCCAGCGGTGTCGACACTCAAAGCTTTAGGCAGTGTGAGGCCTGAGTATGCCTACGATCTGGGCATGTTGGGGATGCATGGTGGTCAGGCTGCCAATCTGGCAGTGCAGGAGTGTGATTTGCTGGTGTGTATCGGGGCACGCTTTGACGACCGGGTAACAGGCAACCTGGCTAAGTTTGCCGCGAATGCCAAAGTGATCCATCTGGACATTGATCCGGCTGAAGTGGGTAAGCGCAAACCTGCAGCGGCTTCATTGATTGCTGACTTGAAAGTCTCATTACCTTTATTACAGGGCGAACTGGCACCAGCCCCCTGGCGTGCTCACATCAGCGCGCTGGCCGAACAACACGCGTGGCGTTACGACTATCCTGGTGACAAGGTATATGCCCCATATTTGCTGAACCGTTTGAGTCGCTTGATGCCGGATACGGGGGTGGTGTGTTGTGATGTGGGCCAACACCAGATGTGGGTGGCACAACATATGCGATTCAGCCATCCAAGTAATCACCTGAGTAGTGGCGGCGCAGGCACCATGGGGTTTGGTTTGCCGGCTGCCATCGGAGCGCAGGTTGCTCGCCCGGAAGATATGGTGATCACGGTATCCGGTGATGGCTCTATCATGATGAATATACAGGAGCTGGCGACTATACGACGTAATAACTTACCGGTCAAAATCGTCATCCTCGATAATCAGCGCCTGGGCATGGTACGCCAGTGGCAGCAGCTCTTTTTTGATGGCCGTTACAGTGAGACCAATTTGTCAGATAACCCAGACTTTGTGCAACTGGCTGCGGTGTTCGGTATTCCGGGACAGACCATCACCCGCGCGGATGAGGTCGATGGAGCGGTCGATGCGCTGCTGGCTTCAACGGGCCCTTATATATTGCATGCCTGCATCGACGACAAAGAAAATGTCTGGCCATTAGTACCGCCGGGCGCTGCAAACCATGAAATGCTGACGCAATCGCAACAGCAAGATTAATTTTACTTACTTCCTTTGACGGAGCGAACACCATGAAACATCAACTCACCGTAGCGGTAAACAACCAGGCCATCGCAGTCGAGCGTTTTTTGCGCGTCGCCCGTCATCGCGGGTTTCGCCTGACACAATTGGAGCTTCAGGGCCATGAAGAGTTATTTCACGTCAAAATGACGGTAGATAGTGACAAACCCATCTATCTATTGACGTCACAATTAAATAAGCTGGTTGAAGTGCAGTCAGTCGATCTGCATACACTACAGCAGGCAATATAATAAATAAGGTTTTAAACAATGACACAAACTTCACAATACATTTGGCATAATGGCGAACTAATCCCTTATGAGCAAGCTACCACGCACGTGCTCAGTCATGCCATACATTATGGAAGCTCCGTATTTGAAGGGATCCGCGCGTACGATACGCCAAAGGGTCCGGCTATTTTCCGTCTCAAGGATCATATTCAGCGTTTATTTGATTCGGCCAAAATCTATCGCATCGAGATCCCTTACACTCAAGAAGAGATCATGCAGGCGTGTAAAGACGCGGTAGCTAAAAATGGTTTCACCAATGCTTACCTGCGTCCTTTTGCCTTTCTAGGCCACGTTGGTCTGGGTGTACACCCGAAATCACACCGCGCGGAGGTGACTGTTGCGGCAATGGAGTGGGGCGCTTACCTGGGCGAAGGCAGTTTAGAGAATGGTGTGGACGCATGTGTTTCCTCCTGGCAGCGTCTTGCACCCAATACTATGCCAACTGCAGCTAAAGCGGGCGGTAACTATTTGTCTTCCCAGCTCATAACGGCAGAAGCTAAACGTCACGGCTATGTTGAAGGCATCGCACTGGATGTTAACGGCTACCTGAGTGAAGGTGCCGGTGAGAACTTGTTCGTGATCCGCAAGGGCATTATCTATACCCCGCCAACCACCGCCAGCATCTTGCCCGGTTTAACCCGTGACACCATTATGCATCTGGCTAGAGCGCGTGGCTATGAAGTCAGAGAGGAGCCTATCGCCCGTGAAGGTCTGTATCTGGCGGATGAATTCTTTATGGTGGGCACGGCGGCCGAAGTGGTACCGGTACGCAGTGTGGATCAAATTCAGGTGGGTGATGGCCAACGCGGACCAATCACTGCCGAGCTTCAGCAGGCCTACTTTGACCTGGTGAAAGGGCAAAGTGACGATCCGCAAAACTGGCTGGATTACGTCAACGAATAACACCAGCACATTAACGTATACACGCCGGACCGGCAGGTCCGGTAATGAATTTTTGGAATGAGGAAAGCCGTTGCCAGATGGGGCAGCGCAAACTGGAAAAGGGGTCAACATGGCAAAGTTACGCAGCAAAACAACCACTGAAGGCAGACAACAAGCAGGTGCCCGCGCACTATGGCGCGCCACCGGGATGACCGACAGTGATTTTCATAAGCCCATTGTGGCGGTGGTGAACTCGTATACCCAGTTTGTGCCCGGGCACGTGCACCTCAATCAACTCAGCGAGCTGATGGCCGATGCCATCCGGGATGCCGGCGGTGTGCCGCGTGAATTTAATACCATTGCCATCGATGATGGCATAGCGATGGGCCATGGTGGCATGTTGTATTCTTTGCCATCAAGGGATCTCATCGCCGATTCGGTAGAATACATGGTGAATGCCCACTGCGCCGATGCCATGGTGTGTATTTCAAACTGCGACAAAATCACCCCGGGCATGCTGCTGGCGGCGCTGCGGTTGAATATCCCGGTGATCTTTGTCTCTGGTGGTCCGATGGAAGCGGGCAAAACGCGCCTCGCCGACATCGACATCAAACTCGACCTGGTTGATGCCATGGTCAAAGGCGCAGACCCCAGTGTCAGCGACGAAGACTCCGAGCAGGTAGAGCGCTCGGCCTGCCCAACCTGTGGTTCCTGCTCAGGCATGTTTACCGCCAATTCTATGAACTGTTTATTAGAGGCACTGGGCCTGGCATTACCGGGTAATGGTACTACTCTGGCCACCCATGCCGATCGCCGTTTTTTATATGAAGGGGCCGCAAAGCGCATCATGGCATTGTGCGAAGATTATTATGGCAAAGACAATGAGGCTGCACTGCCGCGTAACATTGCTAACCAGGCTGCGTTTACCAATGCCATGACCCTGGATATTGCCATGGGTGGCTCGTCTAATACCGTGCTGCATTTGCTCGCGGCTGCCATCGAAGGTGGGGTCGAATTTGATATGGCCGACATCGACCGCTTATCTCGTACCACGCCTTTCTTATGCAAGGTGGCACCGGCAACCCAGCAGTATCACATTGAAGACGTTCACCGTGCGGGTGGCATTATGGCGATCCTCAATGAGCTGGCCAAAGCCGACAAACTCGACTTAGCAGTTGGCCATGTGGCAGGCGGTACACTTGGCGAGGTCATTAAGCGCTGGGATGCCACCGATCCGAGTAATGAGCGTGCGCAAACCTTCTATCGTGCAGGTCCCGCAGGCGTGCGCACCACACAGGCTATGAGCCAGGAGTGTCGCTGGGATGAACTGGATCTGGACCGCGAAGGAGGCTGCATTCGCAGTGTTGAACACGCGTTTCGTCAGGACGGGGGTCTGGCAGTACTGACCGGTAACCTGGCGCTGGATGGTTGTATCGTGAAAAGTGCCGGGGTCGATGATGACATGCTGTGCTTTGAAGGTCCGGCCGTAGTGTTTGAATCTCAGGATGATGCCGTGGAGGGGATCCTCGGAGGCAAGGTGAAAAAAGGCGATGTGGTGGTGATCCGCTATGAAGGCCCCAAAGGTGGGCCGGGTATGCAGGAAATGCTTTACCCGACTAGCTACCTCAAGTCCATGGGGCTGGATAAAGACTGTGCCTTGCTAACCGATGGCCGCTTCTCTGGTGGCACGTCAGGCCTGTCGATTGGTCATGCTTCACCAGAGGCTGCCAGTGGAGGTGCGCTGGCATTGGTGGAAAATGGCGATATCATTCGCATTGATATTCCTGCACGCAGCATCGACGTATTACTGGATGCACAGCAGCTGCAGGCACGTAAAGAGCAGCAAGATTCCCGCGGTAAAATGGCCTATAAACCACTGGACCGTCAGCGTTATGTCAGCCCTGCTCTGAAAGCCTATGCTTTGTTAGCAACCAGTGCAGATAAAGGCGCGGTACGCGATTTCGAGAAGCTGGAGGCATTGAGTTAATCATGGTGGCAAAAGAGCTCGATTATTTTCGTGCTGTAGTGCAGGCCAATGTCTCGCCGCTGGTCCGGGAAACCGAGGTCAGTGAGCTGAGTGGGCTTTCCGCCCGGCTCGGACATCATGTCTGGCTCAAGCGCGAAGATCAGCAACCCGTTTATTCCTTTAAACTGCGCGGCGCTTTTAACAAGCTCAGCAAACTACCGGCAAACAGCCTGGTGGTGACGGCGTCTGCGGGCAATCACGCTCAGGGAGTGGCATTAAGTGCCGCTCATCTGGGGCATCGCGCGGTCATTGTTATGCCGGTGACCACACCAGAGATAAAAGTCAATGCGGTACGCAGCCAGGGAGGTGAAGTGGTCTTGTATGGTCATCATTTTGATGCCGCGCAGGAGTACGCTCAGTCTTTATGTAAATCGGAAGGCGGTGTGTTTGTCCCCCCATTTGATGATAAAGACGTGATCATCGGCCAGGGGACCGTTGCACGCGAGCTGATGCAACAGCTGCATCAGTTGGATGTGGTATTCGTACCCGTTGGCGGCGGCGGTTTACTGGCCGGGATGGCGGTGTATATAAAGTCATTGCGTCCGGAGATCCGCGTGATTGGCGTGGAAGCACAAGAAAGCGCTTGCCTGAAAGCGGCGATGGAAGCCGGGCATCCGGTCGAGCTGGAGCGGGTTGGTAGTTTTGCTGACGGCGTTGCGGTAAAGCGCATTGGCAGCGAAACTTTTCGCCTTGCCGAGCAATATTGTGATGAGGTTGTCACTGTGAGTGCGGATGAGATCTGTGCAGCAGTGCAGGATATTTTTGTTGAAACCCGGGCTATTGCAGAGCCTTCCGGGGCGCTGGCCACAGCTGGCTTAAAGAAGTGGTGCCAGAGCAGTGATGAACAGGGTCTGACACTGGCTTCTGTGTTGTCTGGTGCTAACCTCAACTTTGATCGCTTAAGGTATATTGCCGAGCGCACGGCGCTGGGAGCACGCAGCGAGGCGTTGCTGGGGGTGACCATAGAAGAATCCAAAGGCAGCTTCAAGCGCTTTTGCCATGCTTTATCGGGTCGTGCAATCACTGAGTTTAACTATCGATATGCTGGTGGTGAAACGGCCCAGATTTTTGCCGGTGTCGGATTACGTGGCGGCGAGCAGGAACTGCGGGAGCTCAAAGCCAGTCTGAGCGAGGCGAATTATCAGTTTACCGACCTGTCCGACAACGAGTTGGCAAAATTACACATTCGCTATATGGTCGGCGGCAAGCCGCCGGTTGCGCTCAGTGAGCGGCTGTTTCGCTTCGAATTTCCAGAATATCCGGGTGCACTCGCGCGCTTTTTGGAGACCCTGGGCAGCAACTGGAACATCACTTTGTTCCATTATCGAAATCACGGGGCGGCGCAGGGCAATGTACTGGCGGCATTTGAGCTCAGTGCACAAGACAGAGCGCGCTTTGATGAGCACCTGCAACGTTTGGGTTATCAGTATCAGGAAGAAACAGATAATCCGTGTTTTAACCAGTATCTTCAGCACGATATGCCACAGGCGGATCGTCGCGTCAGCTAATTTTGCATTGTGTCCGGTGCCTTCTATAGTTGTAACAAGGCAGGCCCCGGGCGCGTACCATAATGAATTACTCCCACTTTATCCTGGTCATTGTGTTGTGCAAGAGCTGTGCGCTTAGCGCATTGGAAGAAGTGACGCTGCAACTTAAATGGACCCATCAGTTTCAATTTGCCGGTTACTACATGGCCCAGCATAAGGGCTTTTTTCGCCAGCAGGGACTGGACGTAAAAATTGTGCCTGCCGATCAGGATAATCCGGATGAGCAGTTTAAAGTGCTGTCGGGACAGGCCCAGTTTGGTGTGACTCACTCGGGCATTTTGCAGCAGCGTTTGCAGGGCAAGCCACTGGTGGCGCTGGCTGCGATTTTCCAGTCTTCTCCTTATTGCTGGATGGTCCGTGCCGACAGCGACATCTATGTTCCCAAAGACTTTGTGGACAAAAAGATCAGCCACCTTGGACGCGTTGAGGGGGCAGAGCTGGTGGTGATGCTGGAGCGGGCCGGAATTGACGTGTCACGCCTGCCATTGTACGCCGGACTGGAACCCATCAAAGACTTTGTTGCCGGGAGTTTCGATGCGCTGCAGGTGTATGTTTCTAATGAGCCCTTTAAGCTGGCGCAGCAGGGGGTAGCTACCCGGCAGATCTGCCCTAAGCATTTTGGCCTGAACGTTTATGCCGATATCTTATTTACCTCCGAAGATGTGCTGAATTACCGGCCTGAAACCGTTGCCCGGTTTCGCCGTGCGTCCTTACAGGGCTGGCGCTACGCCATGAGCAATCCCGATGAAGCACTGGCGGTCACTCAGGCTGAGTACGCGACAAGCAAAAGCATCGCGGCGCTGGCCAATGAGGCCGATAAACTGATGCCCTTTATTAAAGCACCGGGGATTGCACTGGGTGCCATGTCGCAGGCGCGCTGGTTGTGGATAGCCCAGCTTTATCGACTTGATCTTGCCAATTTTCACGAACAAAAACATCAGTTTATATATGCCGAGCCAGATCAGGAAGAAACCAGCTGGTCATGGATGCTGACCTTAGCGGTGATAGTGGCGATGATTTGTGTGCCCATGTACATACACCTGATTTTTTTCCGCCACCGGCGTTTTACCTTAAAATGACGGTCAGTGCTTTGCGCACAGGGCGCGAGCGCATACAATGAGCGCCCTTTGTTTCGTTCGGTGCCGGTGACTTGTATGCGCAGTTCCTTTCATTCTCAGTTTTTAGCCCTGGATGCTCTGCTTGCGGACACCCGTCAGTACTGGCAGTTGCTGGCCTTCGATCATACGGATATTCCCTGGCCTGAACTCAAAAGTGCTTTGTTGTCGCTAAGCGATGAACAAGTGAACGCACTGGACCATGAGCCCGCTGATTTACTGGCGTTTTTGCTGCCCCATATACCGGCATTAGCAACGTTGCCAGAGCTGGCAACCCTGGCTCAGGCACAAGCGAGTCGTCCGGAATTTCCGTTCTGGCTCAGCAATGGCATCAAGGGCCGTAAGCTGACTCAGTTACAGGACTTTGTTGCCCACGTTTATCAGGCAAAGCGCCCGGTACTGGAGTGGTGCGCCGGGAAAGGTCACCTGGGCCGACTGCTGGCGTATCTGGGCGCTGAGCACGTCGACAGTGTGGAGCTGCAGGCAGCCTTGTGCCAGCAAGGGCAGCACAGTGCTGAGCAACAAAAACTGGCGATGACGTTTCATTGTGCCGATGTGCTCAAAGATCCCGTTGCGCACTATTTTAAGCCACGCCAGCAGGCTGTGGCACTGCATGCGTGCGGCCGTCTGCATCAGACTTTTATGGCAGAGGCCTGCGCCGCAGGGTGTGAGCAGATCAGTTTGTCACCCTGTTGTTATCACCTGTTTACTGAGCCCACCTATCAGCCAATGAGTGATGTTGCGGCGTGCAGTACCTTAGCCTTGTCACACAGTGATATGAAACTGGCACTGCAGGAAACCGTGACGGCGCCCGGCAGAGTGGCCAAAATACGCAAGCGGGAAGTGCAGTGGCGACTGGCTTTTGATGCGCTGCGCCGCAATGTCACTGGCGATACTCAGTACCTCAGTGTGCCGTCAGTGAATAAGGCGATTTTTTCTGGTGCCTTTGTTGATTTCTGTCACTGGGCGGCTGAGCAGAAACAGCTAGACTTACCGGCACACTTTGATGCGGACCATTACCTGGCACAAGGGCGGGCAAGACAGCGCATCACAGAGCGCATTGAGCTGGTGCGTCATGCCTTTCGCCGCGCCATTGAATTGTGGCTGGTGCTCGACAGGGTGTTATATCTTGAACAGGCCGGGTATGATGTCAGCCTCTCAGAATTTTGTCATAAATCACTGACACCTAGAAATATCTTGATCCAGGCGACACGGTGTCAGTCAGCAGAATAAGGAATAGCCATGTGTCAGTCTGACAGCCAGCTGCAACACTTGCTCAACAACAATCGCCAGTGGGCGAAACAGACTCAGACCAATAACCCGGAATTTTTTGCCAAGCTATCGATGCAGCAGAATCCTAATTATCTGTGGATCGGCTGCTCCGACTCACGGGTACCGGCTAACCAGATTGTCGACTTAATGCCGGGGGACTTGTTTGTTCACCGTAATGTGGCCAATGTGGTGGTGCATACCGACCATAATTGTTTGTCTGTGATGCAGTACGCCATTGAGGTGTTGAAAGTCGAGCACGTGCTGGTGGTCGGTCACTATGGGTGCGGTGGTGTTCGTGCGGCTTTGGAAGATGCCCGCTTAGGTCTGATAGATAACTGGCTGCGCCATGTCGGTGATGTCAAAGAAATGCATCAGGCGATGCTCAATGAAATCCACCCTGAAAAGCGTTGCGATGCTTTGTGCGAGCTCAACGTGATTGAGCAGGTTCGTAATGTATGCCGAACCAATGTGGTACAGGATGCCTGGGCGCGGGGTCAGAAGTTAACCATTCACGGCTGGGTGTATGGCCTGGCCGATGGCCTGCTCAAAGAGCTGAATACTCAGATAGAGCAAGAAGAGCAACTGGCAACGCACTACGAGCGGGCCCTGGTGGACCTGGCCAAGCGTTACCAGTTGTAGCATTGACTATTCTGGCTGGTTGTTATCCTGAGCGGCCAGCTTCGCCTCTAATTCAGCCACTTTGGCTTCCAGTTCTGTCAGCTTTTCACGGGTTTTGATCAGCACTTTGCTCTGAATATCAAATTCTTCACGACTGACAAAATCCATCTCTGCCAGTTTATTTTGAATGGCTTGTTTGGTTTTGCTTTCAAAGGTATCTGCCAGGTTTTTCACACCTTGTGGCATGTTACTGGAGATCTGCTTGGCGATTTCTTCAATTTTTGCTGGGTTGATCATGGGCTGGCCTCTAAGCTTGATTATAGTCTCTATCTTACCTAAAGCGGTCACCGGTTAAAAGCGCTTGGGATCCACTTGAGCATTACGGTAAACTTAGCAGCTTATTGACTAAAGGTGATCACAGAATATGAAACTGAACCCGAAACAAGACGAAGCCGTTAAGTATATCAGCGGACCCTGTCTGGTACTGGCCGGTGCCGGCTCTGGTAAAACCCGGGTGATCACCAATAAAATAGCCTATCTGGTGCAACAATGTGAGTACAAGGCGCGCAACATTGCGGCGGTGACCTTTACCAACAAGGCCGCCAAAGAAATGCGTGAGCGGGTATCGCAGACACTGGGCAAGCAAGAAGCCAAAGGGCTGTGGGTCTCGACCTTCCATACCCTGGGACTGGAGATCATTAAAAAGGAAGTGAAAACGCTGGGCTATAAGCCGGGCTTTTCTCTGTTTGACGATCAGGATACCCATCAGCTGCTGGCCGAACTGACCGAAAAAGAGCTGGATCGCGACAAAGATCTGCTCAACCTGCTAAAGATGCAAATTGGTAACTGGAAGAATGAACTGATCCAGCCCGAGCGCGCCATTCGTGAAGCCGGTGAAGCGCAAAAAGCGTTGTTTGCCCAGCTGTATGCCCGCTATCAGACTCAGCTCAGAGCCTATAACGCACTCGATTTTGACGATCTGATCATGATCCCCACGTTGCTGTTAAATAGCTCAGTCGAAGTGCGCGAGCGCTGGCAGGCGCGTTTTCGTTACCTGCTGGTGGATGAATATCAGGATACCAATACCAGCCAGTATCAGCTGGTAAAACTGCTGGTGGGTGAGCGTGCCCGCTTTACTGTGGTAGGAGATGACGACCAGTCTATCTACTCATGGCGCGGTGCCAAGCCGCAAAATCTGGTGCTGCTGAGCAAAGACTTTCCGGGGCTGCGCCTGATTAAACTGGAACAAAACTATCGCAGTGCCGGGCGGATCCTGAAGGCGGCGAATATTCTGATCGCCAATAACCCCCATGAGTTCGACAAAAAACTATTCAGCGAACTGGGATATGGGGATCCACTGCGCCTGATCCCAACTCGCGATGAAGAGCATGAAGCCGAGCGGGTGGTGGCGGAGATCATTTCCCATAAGTTTATGAAGCGCACCAGTTACAAAGACTACGCCATTTTGTATCGGGGTAACCATCAGGCACGGGTATTCGAAAAAGCCCTGATGGCTAACCGCATTCCTTATAAGATCAGCGGCGGTATGTCGTTTTTTGCCCGCAGTGAAATAAAAGACATCATGGCGTACTTGCGCCTGCTGGTGAATCAGGACGACGACAATGCGTTTTTGCGGATCGTGAATACCCCGCGCCGTGAGATTGGGCCGGTGACGCTGGAGAAGCTGGGGAGTCTGGCCAACGATAAGCACATCAGTTTATTTGCTGCCTGTTTTGAACCTGAGCTGCCACAGCGTCTCAGCGGCCGTGGTCTGAATGCCCTGATGGGATTTGCCCGCTGGGTGGTGGAGCTGAGCGACAGGGCCACCCGCGGAGATACCCTGGAAGCCGTGAAAGACATGGTGCGGGAGATCAATTACGAAGCCTATTTGTATGAGTCGTCGCCCAGCGCCAAAGCCGCCGAAATGCGCATGAAGAACGTATCTGAACTGTACCGCTGGATCAGCGACATGCTCACGGGCGATGCCGACAATCCACCCATGACCTTGCCCGAGGTGGTCAGCAAACTGACCCTGCGTGACATGCTGGAGCGCAATGAAGAAGAAGACGACAGCGATGCGGTGCAACTGCTGACTTTGCATGCCTCGAAAGGACTGGAATATCCACACGTCTTTATGGTCGGTATGGAAGAAGGCTTGTTGCCGCACCAGACCAGCATCGACGAAGACAATGTGGAGGAGGAGCGTCGTCTGGCCTATGTGGGCGTAACCCGGGCACAGCAGACGCTGACCATGACCTACGCCAGGAGTCGTCGTCAGTTTGGTGAGCAGATCACCCCGGAGCTCAGTCGTTTTGTGCAGGAAATGCCGCAAGATGATATTCAAAGTGAGGGCAAAAAGCCTGTGCAGTCACAGGCCGAGCGCATGGAGAAAGGTCAGGCCCGGGTGGCCAATCTGCGGGCGATGTTAAAACGTTAAAGCGGCAGTGATTCGTGTGTGGTGGCCGGATCGTTCTGACAGGCCCCCGACAAGCTTTGTTGCTTGCCAAAAAACAGGCTCAGTCCGTGACGTTCCAGCAGGCTTCTGAAATTTAAAATAGCGGGGCCTTTGGCGATAACCTGAATGGACTTCAGCGCCGTGACCGCCAGGATCCCCTGGAGTTGCACGTCATAGCTGTTTTGTTGCAAGACCCGCTTGCTGAACGTTGAACTGAGCAGCAAATATTTAAACTCAATATGACTGACCAGCGCCAGATCGCAGCGATCTTTGGCAAAGTCATTCAGGCCAACCGCAATCCCCAGGCTGCACAGCTCTTTGAGGTTTTCCAGCTGCATACTCGATGCGTAGCGGATCTCACTTTCATCAAACAACAAACACAGGTTGCTGGCACGCTGGCTGAGTAATTGTTTCAGCTCGCCAAAGGTGGTGCTTTCCAAAATGGCACAGGAGCAGGCAAACAGCACATCGGCAGTTTGCGCTTTGCCAAGGGTTGTGGCCTGCTCGAGTGCCTGACCCAGCAGCTGCATTTCTATTTTGAGTTGCTCATCTTTAGCGGCGGCAAATTTTTTGAGAATGTCGAAGCTGGTGCTGCCAAGGACCGGGTGTTCGCCGAACGCCTCTAACATCACAATATGCTGGCCATGATTGGCCATATTGACGATTTCGGTACTGCGAAAGTGTACCGGCAGAGCGCTGAGATGGTGGTATTCCGTTTGTTTGCTTTGGGTGCTGGCTGCGCTGAGCAGCGGATGATAGAACTCGTAGCGCCCGCGGCCGGCATTTTTGGCGTAATACATAGCCGCGTCGGCATCACGGATGATCTCATCAGTATTTTTGTAGTCTTTGTTGCTGTAGGTAATACCAATACTGGCGCCACTTTGCATGCATACGCCTTTCATACAAAACGGCTGTTGCATCACTCTGATCAAACGTTTGGCAACGTCTTCTGCCTGCTGGCGATCGCTCAGATGATCCAGCAGGATCACAAACTCATCACCGGCCAGACGGGCCAGTAAGTCGTGCTCACGAATACATTCTGAAAAGGCTTTACTGACCCAGATTAAGAACTGATCGCCTGCCTGGTGACCCAGTTCATCGTTGATGTCCTTAAACTTATCGAGATCGATAAATAAAACGGCAAAGTTATTGTCCGGGTAACGCTGGTACTTTTGTAAGGTTTTTTCCAGCTGAGTCAGGAACAGCAAACGGTTTGGCAGCGTGGTCAGGGGATCATGATGCGCATCATGATACAGCTGCTGCTCAATCTTTTTTCTCTCTTCTATTTGCATCTGTAAATGCAAATTGGTCTGGCGCAGCTCTTTGGTTTTTTCAGCAACTCGATGTTCCAGCTCCAGGTTACTGGCCTTGAGTGCCTGATTGGCTAAATGCGTTTGTAAAACCGAGGCAATCTGGTTCGAGACAAATGAAATTAATTCAACATCCTCGTGATTGTACTCGTATTCATGGTTATAGGCCTGGCAGGCGATAAGACCAATCACCCCTTTTGCCGTTTTCAGTGGGGCGCCGAGCCAACTGGTGGCGGCATTTTGTAGCTGATAATTGTCGGGTCGTTTGACAATTTCATTATCGATCAGTACTTGTGCCCGCTTGGTGTCGATCAGCTGGCTGCGCTCAGTGGTGATCACCAGTTCGCTGTAGCCATTGGCAAAGGGCCGTGGCTTGTACTGGGTCATCTCATCCACGCTGTATGGGAAAGTGAGCCAGTTAGACGCCTTATCATGCAGCGCAATAAACAGGTTATCGGCAAAAGTTATGGAGCGCATGATCTGGTGAACTTGCTGGTATACGTCGTCTATGTCGCTGAACTGCGTTGCCAGCTCTGCTATCTTAAACAAGATCTGTTGCCGTTCCAGCGCTCGTTTACGTTGCTCAATTTCGGTATTGAGCGCCTCGTTACTCTGCATCAGAGCACGGGTTCTAATTTTAACTTCAGACTCTAACAGCTCGCGTTTTTTGACCCGCTCAATGGCGGTTGCCAGATACAAAGACATGACTTCGAGCAGCTCTACTTGTTGCTCACTGTAATGCTCGTCCGCCGCATAGTTTTGCGACACCATAACGCCAATAATGGTTTTTTCGCGGAAAATAGGCACGCCCACCCAATGCTCAGCCTGGGTGCCCAATGCCTTGAACAGCCCCTGTGCACTCATGTGCTCCATTTGCTGGCGGTTCAGATACAAAGTTTGTCGATTTTTAAAGACGTAGCCCGTTATTCCCTGACTAAAGTGGTTCGCCTCATGCAAAGGGACCGAAATGCCATCTTTTTCGTCAACAAAATAAGAAAGCTCAAGCCCCTGTGTGAACTGGTTTTGTAACACCACATAAAAGCTTTTACTAGGCAGGTATTGTTCTAAAATGCTGTGAATAGCGGGATATAGCAGCGTCAACTCCGCCACTGTGCTGGCCTGCTCTGATAACTGGATCAGGGCATGCTGCAGGTGTGAGTTTTGTTTATATTTTTTCAGCAAGGACTCTAAACGGCGGTTTTTTCGAGTCAGTTTGCGAACTAGGACGCTGGGATCTTCCAATGATGAAACCAAGAGTTGTTATTGTCTATTTATTGTTCTTATATTTTCACTTTTACAATGAGGGGTCAAGTGCAAAATTTTAATAACAATATGGTGATAATTGTGGTGAATTTTGCGACAAGACACGTCATTGAAGGGGATGTGTTATCCATCCCCATGCGGCGATTATTTACTTAATCATGAAGTCGATGGCTGCCGCAATTTCGTCATCGCTACAGTCCATACAAGTACCGCGAGGTGGCATGGCATTGAAGCCATTGATCGCGTGGTCAAGTAGTACGTCTTTGCCTTTTGCAATACGAGGTGCCCAGTCATCAGCTGTTTTAGGTGCACCTAGCGCGCCTGTGCCATGACAAGCGAAACAGGAGGCCTGATATACTTGCTCACCAGTACGTGGGCCAGTTGGGGCAGCGGCAGCAGTATCTTCGGCACCCGCCAGGTAGACAGAGCCTACAGGCTCAAGACGCTTTTTAATCGCTTCTTCAGTTAAAGAATTGTCGAATGGCTGTGCGATTGCCGCAGTAGATAGCAATAACAGTGCTGCTGAAAGTTTCTTCATTTACCTTGCTCACTTCAAATTGAACGTGATCTATCACGATGGATGACGGAATTAAGCCGATTATAACGTCACCAACTAATTTATAAAACGTAAACTTGATTATAAGCGACTAAAAAATAAAATTTATTGCGTTAGGGCAAAAAATCACAGGGTGAAGGGGGAGAATTTTTGCAGCTGTGGTGTTTTTTCGAACAATAGAATAGGCGGCGTGATGCCGCCTTATTTTGCGTTACGCCAGTTCAATGAGTTTTTGCACAGCTTTTTCAATACCGGCTGATGCTTCACTGATAGAGCCTGCCAGCATGTAGGCCGGTGTGCTGATCACTTTATGCGTGTCATCGACAACAATGTCAGACACGCCACAATTGATATGACTGGCACCTAAAGCTTCAACGGCCTGAGCCGTGGCTTCGTCATTGCCTATCGTCGCCAGTGTGCCTTTGGCATGAATGTGGCCAATCAGTGCCGGGGCAATACATAAATAAGCAATAGGCTTACTTTGTTGGTGAAAAGCCTGACATTGTTCTTTGACCGTTGCCAGGATGCTGGACTGTGCACCCTTAAAGGCAAAATCAGAGAGGTTTTTCGCCACCCCAAAGCCACCAGGCAAGATCAATGCATCAAATTCACTGGGATCCAGTGTGGCCAGATCTGCGACCTCACCGCGCGCAATACGCGCCGCTTCTACCAGCACATTACGCTGCTCGTCCTGCTCTTCTCCTGTGAGGTGGTTGATTACATGGTGCTGCTGAACATTCGGCGCAAAGCACTGATAACGCGCACCGAGGCGCTCGAGGTGCAGCATAGTCAGGACAGATTCATGGATCTCAGCACCGTCAAAGACGCCACAACCGCTTAAAATGATCGCTACTTGTTTCATCGGGATCTCCCTTTAAGGTCTTTAATTTTCGATATATGCAATTTTGTCATTACGTGAGTTAGAAAAAAATCTAAAGGATCTGCTTTGATCTTTGATCGTTTGTGTTAGTATACGCGTCCGCTTGAGAAAAAGCGGTGAATTTATAGCCATTCAATTGCAGGCTGTAAACTGACTCCAAAGTCACTGTCCACAATCTTAGCTTAAAGCATATAAAAGAGTAAAAAGAAATTTCCTTTTATATTCAGTGTGTTAAATGTAATTCCTAGACTTGCTTTTGAAGTGTGGGCCGATAGCGCGTGTTTATCTACAAAGTTATCCACAGGCCATCCCCATTTTTCATGGGCTGTTTTGGACTGTGTCAGACTCGTTTTATTCCCGTCCTTATGGCATGCTAACCCAGATTTAAAACTTCCAATTTTAGGATCCCAATAACTATGTCTCAGATCCCTGAAAATCCGCTGATCCTGGTCGATGGTTCGTCGTATTTGTTTCGTGCCTATCATGCGCCACCGCACTTGACCAACTCCAAAGGAGAAGCCACAGGCGCCATTTACGGTGTCATCAACATGCTGAAAAGCTTGCTCAAGCAATATCAGCCCAGCCATATGGTAGTGGTGTTTGATGCCAAAGGGCCGACTTTCAGAAATGAGATGTACAGTGAATATAAAGCACATCGTCCACCGATGCCGGATGATCTGCGCACGCAGATAGCCCCGATCCACGATATTATTCGTGCCATGGGCCTGCCGCTGGTCAGCATTGAAGGGGTTGAAGCAGATGATGTTATTGGTACGTTCTCGCGCCTGGCGTCAGAGCAACAAAGGCATGTGCTGATCAGCACGGGTGATAAAGACATGGCACAGCTGGTCAATGAGCATGTCACGTTAATTAACACCATGACCAACACCATTTTAGATCCGCAGGGCGTAGTGGATAAGTTTGGTATCGGGCCAGAATTGATCATCGATTACCTGGCGCTGATGGGTGACAAAGTGGATAACATCCCGGGTGTACCTGGTGTGGGTGAAAAAACCGCGCTGGCCATGCTGCAGGGACTGGGATCGATTGACGATCTCTATGCCAACCTGGATAAAATCGCTGATCTGGGTTTCCGCGGCTCAAAAACCATGGCGAAGAAACTGGCAGAGCACGAAGCACAACTGAAATTATCCTACGAGCTTGCAACCATCAAACTGGATTGTGAGGTTGAACAAGACCTGGAACAATTCAAGATCCAGGAAATGGACAAAGATCAGTTGATTGAGCTGTATGGCCAATGTGAATTCAAACGCTGGCTGGCTGAACTGCTGGATGGTAAGAGCGCGCCGGAAACAGCCGCAGACACAGAGCAGGACTCTGTGGTCACGCCACTGGTTGAGGTAGACTATGAGACCATTTTAGAGCGCGAACAACTGGATCGCTGGCTGGATAAGCTGCGCGAGGCCGAGCTGTTTGCCTTTGATACCGAAACCACCAGTCTGGATTATATGCAGGCGGAGCTGGTTGGTATGAGCTTTGCGGTCGCTGCCGGTGAAGCGGCTTACCTGCCGCTGGGCCACGATTATGTGGGCGCGCCCGAGCAGCTCGACAAGCAGCTGGTGTTTGAGTTGATTGGCCCTATTCTGGCAGATCCTAAGTATAAGAAGGTCGGACAAAACCTGAAATACGATAAGAGTGTGCTGGCCCGCGCCGGACTGGAGCTCAACGGCATTGCTTTTGACACTATGCTGGAATCTTACGTCTTTAACAGTGTGGGTACGCGCCATGATATGGACTCGCTGGCACTGAAATACCTGGGACATAAAAATATCAGTTTTGAAGAGATAGCCGGTAAAGGTAAAAATCAGCTGACCTTCAATCAGATTGAGCTGGATAAAGCCGCGCCCTATGCGGCTGAAGATGCCGACATCACTTTGCGTTTGCATCAGCACCTGTGGCCGCAATTACAGCAGCATCCCACTTTGGTGAGTGTGTTTGAAGACATCGAGTTGCCACTGATCAGCGTGCTTTCTGAGATTGAACGTACCGGTGTTAAAATCGACAGCGACATGCTGGCCACGCAGAGCCACAATATTGAGACGCGCCTTAAAGAGCTGGAGCAGGAAGCGTTTGAGCTGGCTGGAGAAGAGTTCAACCTCAGTTCAACCAAGCAGTTGCAGGCAATCCTGTTTGAAAAGCTGGAACTGCCGGTGTTAAAGAAAACGCCTAAAGGCGCGCCGTCGACGGCAGAAGAGGTGTTGCAGGAGCTGGCCCATGATTATCCGTTACCTAAACTGATCATCGAGCATCGCGGCCTGGCCAAGCTTAAGTCTACCTATACCGATAAACTGCCTAAGATGGTTAACGAGCAGACTCAGCGTGTGCATACCTCGTATCATCAGGCGGTGACCGCCACGGGTCGTCTCAGCTCCACCGATCCTAATCTGCAGAACATTCCGATCCGCAATGAAGCCGGACGCCGGATCCGTCAGGCCTTCGTTGCCGATCAGGATCATGTGATCATGGCGGCGGACTACAGCCAGATTGAGCTGCGGATCATGGCGCATTTGTCTCAGGATACGGGCTTACTCAAGGCCTTTGCTGAGGGTAAAGATGTTCACAGCGCCACGGCCAGTGAAGTCTTTTCAGTGCCACTGGAAGAGGTCACCTCCGATATGCGTCGCAAGGCCAAAGCGGTTAACTTCGGACTGATCTACGGTATGAGTGCCTTTGGCCTGGCCAGACAGCTGGATATTCCGCGCCACGAAGCACAGCACTATATGGATAAGTACTTTGAACGCTTCCCGGGTGTGCTGGAGTACATGGAGTCGACCCGAGAGAAAGCCGCAGAGCAGGGCTATGTTGAAACCCTGTTCGGCCGTCGTTTATATTTGCCAGACATCAAGGCACGTAACGGTGCGCGTCGCAAGGCGGCTGAGCGTGCTGCTATCAACGCCCCGATGCAGGGCACAGCTGCAGACATCATTAAAAAGGCGATGATCAAAGTAGCCCTGTGGCTGGCAACACAGCAGGACAGTGACATCAAGCTGCTGATGCAGGTACACGATGAACTGGTCTTTGAAGTCAAAGCCGACAAAGTGGCGCAGTACAGTGAGCATATTTGTCAGCTGATGAGCGAGGCTGCTGACCTGGATGTGCCGTTGTTGGTTGAAGCGGACCATGGTGACAACTGGGAGCAGGCGCATTAATTTGCACTCTTGCTGAAAAAGAACACGGCTTCGGCCGTGTTTTTTATTGCCCGAAGTCCAGTAAGGACGGGCCCTGCAAATGTATCAGGTGTAACTGAGAGGTAAAAATGCGCAGCCTGATGTTTAAAAAATATCAAATTGGCGCATAACTTGCTTTTGATGGTTTATTTCGCCTGGGTGATTTGTTACAGTGCGCGCGTCCTCTTCCTGTAGGACATCCTGTTGATGATGTATCTCTCCTTGTGAAGATACAGTGTATTGATAGCTTCTCCCCAGATTGCTATAACGGCTCGCAATGTGAATGGTGCGAGCCGGTTTTTCTCCCTCTTACTCGAATATATCCCAAACACCAAGTCAGGCCAGTATTAGGCGCTATGTCGTTGCATCCGTTCTGGGTATGCAGGTAATATGACCACTTTCATTTTCAAGGAATTCGTCATGCTTAAACCTCTTCTTTTTTCTATTCTTGGCTTATCAGCTCAGTTTGCCCAGGCATGGCAGCTGGACGCAGCGCACAGCGATGTGAGTTTTACCTCCATCAAGGCTGGCAGCGTTGCTGAAAATCATCACTTTAAGCAGCTTTCTGGCACCATAAATAAAGCCGGTGAACTGGATTTAAGACTGGACCTGAGCAGCGTTGAAAGCCTGATCCCCATTCGCAACGAACGCATGCAAAAAATGCTGTTTGACGTCGCTAAGTTTCCCGAAGCGAAGATCACTGCCAATGTGAGTCAGCACCTCAAGGCGTTAAAACCCGGCGTGCAGATCATTCGTCAGGTCCCGGTGACACTGTCATTGCATGGACAGGTTGCAACTCTCAATGTGGATCTGGTGGTGAATAAAGGTGCTCAGCAACTTCAGGTGACGCCACTGCGTGCCGTCCTGATCAACAGCCGCGATTTTGGTTTAGATTCTGGCATCGAAGCGCTGCGCAAAGTGGCGGGTCTGAATACCATTGCCACCGCGGTGCCTGTTACTTTCAACCTGGTGTTCAGTGAGTAATACTGAGGCGCTTATCGCCCACTATGTGACGCAGCATGCGCCCACCGGGCGCTGGCATGCCCACGAATGTGGGGTTGGCGCGTTTGCCATCGATGCACAGGGTCGCTGGTTTCACGAAGGCACTCCCATAGGACGTGAAGGCCTGGTGAAACTACTCGCCAGTGTATTGTGCTACGAGCAGGGCCAGTATCTGCTCAAATCTCCGTCCGAGACTTGCCCGGTGGCAGTCGCCGACAGCCCATTTTTGATAGTCGCCTGGCAATATTGTGAACTGGCACCTACATTGGGCCTGGGCCCGACACTCATTGCACAGGACAATCTCGGGCGTTTGTGGCCGGTGTGTGGCGAGTTTCCCCTGGTGCTTAAATCTTATCAGGGTCAGTCAGTCCCATATCTGATGCTCAATTATGGTTTGTCGGCTCGGGTTGGCCGTTCGGTCTACTATCAGTGGGCTGAACTGGCGCAAAGCCAGGGGGAGGCGTTTGTGTTAACGTCGGCAGATACGCCGTTTGTGATTGGCTAGGCTGCGCGAGCGACGCAGCCTGCGGTGTCTGCTACTGCGCAGAAGGGCTGTCCTGCTCTGCCTCTTCTTCTTTGATATACGGTCCCAAAAACCAGTCGTCCAGCTGCCAGGCCAGCTCTTTCAAACCCAGTCCTTTTAAAGAGGAAAACGCGTGTACGGTAATGTCGGCATTCAGCTCTGCCAGTGCTTTACGCACTTGTAATACTTCGGCTTTGCGTTTTCCCTGCTTGAGCTTGTCGGCTTTGGTTAACAGTGCCAGTACCGGAATATCACTGCCTGCGGCCCAGTTAATCAAATCCATATCCAGGTCTTTAAGCGGGTGACGGATGTCCATCAGTACCACAATGCCTTTCAGGCTCTGGCGCTTTTGCAGGTATTCGCCCAGCGACTTCTGCCATTTCTTCTTCATTTCCAATGGCACTTTTGCAAAGCCGTAGCCCGGTAAGTCAATCAGGCGCTTGTCTTCGTCGAGCGAAAAAGTATTAATGAGCTGAGTACGGCCCGGCGTTTTACTGGTGCGCGCCAGCTTTTGATCGGTCAGGGCATTCAGTGCACTGGATTTCCCCGCATTGGAGCGTCCGGCAAACGCAACTTCAATACCGGTATCGGCGGGTAATCGGGAAATATCTGGGGCACTCGTTACAAACTGAGCACGGTTATACGGCATGCGGGATTTTAGCACTTCGACTCCTCAAGGGGATTGATCTCATTATTGTCTATTTTATTATACTTGGTTGCTAAAGCAAAAGCCGATAAAATCTGCACCCTGGGTGAGTTTTTACGCTATGTCCTGGAGAGGAAACTTAATCCAGGTCAAATCCCTATAATTTATGGGCTTAATGTGAGCAGAAAACGTGCCAGAGAAATTAATATCGTGTAGAATGTAGCAATTGCAACGTAAAACTCGAGTCCGTTGACTTTGTCTGTGCCAATTAGTGCACATTTAGCAAGCTTGGTCAGTCGGTCTCAAATAAGATTTGCCCACGCAGTAAAAGAAACGAGGCTTTTTCGGCTGGGGTCAAAATTACAGGGTCGGAAACAGAGAATTTACCATGAAAAAAATAGCATTAACTTTAACTATGTTGCTAGGGTCCTTGTCAGCCAGCAACGTCGCGGCATTTGATGGCGATGCGCAAGCAGGTAAAGCAAAGGCTGCAACTTGTGCGGCGTGTCACGGTCCGGATGGCAATGCTCCTGTTACTATGTATCCGAAAATCGCTGGTCAGCATGCGGATTATATCTACAAGCAACTGCAAGAGTTCAAGCTAGGTATGACCTCAGGTGGTAAAGAAGGTCGTATGGACCCTGTGATGAGCGGCATGGCTATGCCATTGTCGGATCAGGATATGAGAGACTTATCTGCTTACTTTGCGTCTTTACCAATGTCGTCAGGTACTACACCTGAAGATGTGGTTGAAGTTGGTCAGAAACTTTACAAAGCCGGTGATGCTGAGCGTGGTATTCCGTCTTGTGCTGCATGTCACGGTCCACGTGGTAACGGCACGTCTCTGTCTAAGTTCCCGAAAATCTCATTCCAGCACCCTGAATACATCAAAGCGCAGCTTGAAAAGTTCCGCAGCGGCGATCGTAACAACGATCCAAACGGCATGATGGGTGACATCGCGAAGAAACTGACTGACAAAGACATTGAAGTATTATCTAAATACTTAGGTGGCCTACACTAAAGTCGTATAGATGCAAAACAGACCCAGTGTAAACTCTGGGTATTGTAAAAAAGGCAGCAACCAGGCTGCCTTTTTTTGATCTAGTGGTGTGAGATATATCTCAATAGCGCTGTGAGATATGTGCTTATAGTCGGTGTAAGAATTGACTTAATTTCATTCTGTGTTCAGTTGTAACCCTTTGTAATAAAATTGGTTTAATGTTGTTCTAAAATATTCAGGTAATAATTTTGTTATTGTTTAGTTGTAACTGTTTCAGATCGGCGTAGATTATTCGTTGTCGCCAGATAATACAAAAACAGGGACAATTCGTATCGGAAGCGTCGGTGGCAAGATTAGGTATTCTCTTTGAATACGCAGGATGACCAAGAAAGTGTCAAGAAGACCGAAAATAAAAAATGCATTGGAAGTTTGATAACAATAACAATATGGAAAGTGTTCACGGAAGTGACAATAAAAACAAAACGGAAGATACCACAATAAAAATAATAATGACTTAAAAGTCGAAGGGAGAAGTGTCCAGTTTGTGACGCTCAGATTAGTAAGCGGTAGAGAGCAATCTCTGCCGCTTTTTTATTTGTGTGTGCATATTTGTTCACTAATTGATTGCTGTTACAATACGGCCTTTAAGGCATTTCGGTTTATCTCAGTTGCAAAATCCACAGTCATGGCGTTGCGGCCTTTGTGAAGGCGACTCACTGACGCACTACCATCAGGACAAATTCAGAGACTACTGGCAGTGTCAGTGTTGCAAGCTGGTGTCTGTCTCCCCCGAACAGCGATTAAGCGCTGAGCAGGAAAAAGCCATTTACGACAGCCATGAAAATGATCTGATGGATCCCGGCTATCGGCGATTTTTATCCCGGCTGGCTGAACCGCTGTGTGAGCGCTTGGCGGCGGCCCAATCTGGCCTGGATTTTGGTTGTGGGCCGGGCCCACTGTTGGCCAAAATGCTGACCGAAGCAGGCCATCGGATGGCGCTATATGATTTATACTATGCCAATGATCCCAAAGTGCTGGATCAGCAGTATGACTTTATTACCTGTAGTGAAGTGATAGAACACCTGGCCCAGCCTGGTAAAGTGCTGCACCAGCTGCTGGCCATGCTCAAGCCTGGCGCACCATTGGCATTAATGACTAAGCTGGTAATAGATCCAGCACGTTTTGCAAACTGGCACTATAAAAACGACCAAACCCATATCGCGTTTTTTAGTCGTGAGACATTTGCCTACATTGCAGAGCAATTTAATACCCAGGTTGAAGTGATAGGCAATGATGTCATCATTTTGACTAAGCGATAGTACAGAATGAGTAAAGACTAGTATGACCAGAAAGAAGAAATCCCGTAAGGTGGGCAACATTGGCACACCTAGGCTAAGTAAAGAGAAACTTCAGGAGCTGAGAGCGCTTAAAGAGCAGCGCAACAAAAAGCACAAAGGTAAAAAACCGGGTTCACGTAATGCGCAAGAAGCCAAAATAGAAGAGAGTAAGACTTCTGGCAGCAAGAAGGATCCGCGTGCGGGCAGTAAAAAGCCGGTTGCGCTGGTACCTCAGCCACAGCAGGCCAGCGAGCCTAAGCTTAATCGTGACCTCAAACCTCAGGTGGAGCTGAAGAAGGTCGCGCCAGTGGCATTAACGCCGGAAGAAGAACTGCGCCAACTGGAAAATGATGAGCGTCTGATGGCGCTGTTAGAGCGTCATGAGCGTGGTGAGCTATTAACGGGCAAAGATGCCAAGTACTTCAATAAGTCGGTGGCACGCCATCAGGAGTTATGTGAGTTACTGGGCATTGACGATGAGTTCGAAGAAGCTGATATGCCCCAGGAAGATGAGCTGGATCAGTGGATGAGCAATGATCTGGCAAATGAGTGGTTAACAGACGAAGACGAGGAGCGTTAAACTATGTGGATAGCCGCGATTGTGGTAGGCGCGTTGATCATCGCCGGTCTGGCATTTTACGCCGGCAAGCTGCTGTGGCAGCTTAAAGTACAGAAAGACACGATTGCAAAATTGCAGCAGGAGCAAAAAGAAAAGCTGGCACGGTCTCGCCAGGAGCGCAATGCCAAGCTGTCCGATAGTATCAACCTGATAGCCAAAGCGATGCAGCAAAAGCAGTGCGAGTACTCTGAGGGTTGTTTGCGGGTGTGGGTGCTGATGTCTCAATATAGTTTTGACGAAGAGATAGAGCTGAGTCAGAGCTATCCGGGCGTGCACGAAATGTACGAAGAAGTCAAAGAAATGCCAACCCACGAAGCACGCAAAAAATACAGCAAGAAAGAGATCTATAAGATGGATGCGCAGCGCTGGCGTGCTGAAGAGCGACTGGAAGCGCAGATCCTGGAAGACTGCGAAAAGCTGTTGAGCCGGTTTAAGCCGCTGCCAGGCAGCGAAAACGTGGTTTTTCAGTAGCTAAATAGCAGGCTTTACCGGGCGCGCGCAGCGCGCTTTGTTTGCCAGGTGGCGGGTGAAAACCCCGTCACCAGCATAGTTCCACCTAACACCAAGATCATCCCTCCCAGTGTATTGATCCCAACCTGTTCATCTAATACCAAATGTGCCGATGCTGCGCCGATATCCGGTTTCTGAAGCAGGCAGCTGCTCAATGACATCATATTCCCTTAGATAGATCCTGCTCGTAGATAAAGTGGATCATGCTATTAAAGTCACGGAAGTGGCGTCTGGATGCAATGAAAAATATGCAGTGAGTTCTGAAAGTGTCTACACCGGGAGGTCGAGCAGATTAACGCAGGGGAATGACATCCCCTGCGTAGACGGGCTTACAGGCCCAGTTTCTTTTCCAGATAGTGGATGTTGGTACCACCGTTTTGGAAGTTTTCGTCCGCCAGAATTTTCTTGTGTAGCGGGGTATTGGTTTTAATACCGTCAATCACAAGTTCATTCAGAGCGTTACGTGCTCGGGCAATGGCCACGTCACGGTTTTCACCGTAAGTGATCAGTTTACCGATCATTGAGTCGTAATGCGGCGGGACTGTGTAATCAGCATAAATATGGCTGTCCCAGCGAATGCCTAACCCACCGGCCGGGTGAAAGCGCGTGATCTTGCCTGGGGACGGAATAAAACTGTCCGGATCTTCGGCATTGATACGACACTCAATGGCATGACCACGGATAACCACATCATCCTGCGTGATAGACAGCGGCTGACCTGCAGCAATTTTCAGCTGCTCTTTGATTAGGTCAACGCCAGTCACCATTTCAGTTACCGGATGCTCTACCTGAATACGGGTGTTCATCTCAATGAAGTAGAATTCACCATTTTCGTACAGGAATTCAAACGTACCAGCACCACGATAACCGATTTCGATACACGCACGCGTACAACGATCACCAATGAACTTACGCATTTCTGCGGTAATACCTGGTGCAGGCGCTTCTTCTACCACTTTCTGGTGACGACGTTGCATTGAACAGTCACGCTCGCCCAGGTGGATGGCATTGCCCTGACCATCCGCCAGTACTTGTACTTCGATATGACGTGGGTTTTCAAGGAATTTCTCCATGTAAACCATGCCATTACCAAAGAATTGCTGTGCTTCTGTCTGCGTTAGTGCGATAGAGTCTAATAACTCTTTTTCGCTCCGTACTACACGCATACCGCGACCACCACCACCACCGGCAGCTTTGATGATCACCGGATAACCGATACGCTTAGCGATTTGGACGTTACGCTCGTTATCTTCAGTCAGCGGGCCGTCAGAACCCGGTACACAAGGCACGCCAGCTTTACGCATTGCTTCGATTGCAGAAACTTTATCACCCATCAGACGGATCGTGTCGCCTTTTGGACCGATAAAGACAAAGCCGCTTTGCTCAACCTGGTCGGCAAAATCGGCATTTTCAGACAGGAAGCCATAGCCTGGGTGGATAGCAACCGCATCGGTTACCTCTGCCGCAGCGATGATACGAGGAATATCCAGGTAGCTCTCGCTGGCAGCGGGTTTACCAATACAAATGGTTTCGTCTGCAAGTAGCACGTGTTTGAGATCACGATCGGCAGTTGAATGCACTGCAACCGTTTTAATCCCCAGCTCCTTGCAGGCACGCAATACGCGAAGCGCAATTTCGCCTCGGTTTGCAATGACTACTTTATCTAGCATAGTGTTAACCTTCCAGGAGCATTATTCGATGATGAACAGAGGTTGATCAAACTCAACCGCATCGCCATTCTCAACCAGGATCGCTTTTACAACACCGGCTTTATCAGATTCGATTTGGTTCATCATCTTCATCGCTTCAACGATACACAGTGTGTCGCCCACGTTAACTTTTGAACCCACTTCTACGTAAGCCGCAGCAGTTGGAGAAGACGCTGAGTAGAAAGTACCTACCATAGGTGATTTTACCTGATGGCCGGCAGGCGCGTCGCTGGCTGCAGTTGGTGCTTCCGCGGCTGGTGCTGGAGCAGGAGCTGCTGCTGGCGTTGGTGCTGCTGTTGGTAGTGAGTATTGCTGTGGCTGAGCAATAACCGGCGCGCTGCTGTGACGGTTGATGCGTACCGACTCTTCACCTTCGGTGATTTCCAGCTCAGCAATGCCTGATTCTTCTACTAATTCGATAAGTTTTTTGATCTTGCGAATATCCATAACTTGACCCGCCTGTTAGTTAATTTGAGTTATCTTGTTTGCGCAGCTTGGCTACGGCCGCCATTAATGCCGCCTCGTAGCCCAGCGTACCTAATCCACATATAACGCCCTGTGCCACATCCGAAAAGTAGGACTTGTGACGAAAGGGCTCGCGTGCATAAACATTTGATAAATGCACTTCATAAAACGGAATGCTGACGCTCAGTAAGGCATCTCGCAAAGCAATACTGGTATGCGTAAAAGCGGCTGGGTTGAAGATGATGCAATCAACACGCTCATATTGCGCATGAATATGCTCAATCAGCTCTGCTTCGCTATTGCTCTGAAAGTGACTTAGTTCAACATTCAAATTTACCGCGCTTTGCGTCAGGCTCTGCATAATGTCTTTCAAGGTCCGGGTCCCGTACTTGTCCGGCTCGCGTCGGCCCAGCATGTTCAGGTTTGGGCCGTTTAGGACTAAAATCTTCAAATTTGTAGACATAATGCGTGAAATTCCTTTATTTAGAAAACAAAGCGACTTTTTTCGAAAAAGACCTTGTTAACTTAAGCGTATGCACGGTAAATAGCAAATATTTCTCACGTTCGTGAACTATTATAGAGAGTTCAAGGTAAATAGCAGCAAAATACTGGTCTAATCAGCATAGGAAGAGACGAGACACAGAGGCAATTCTTCAGGCCTCTGTGTCATGAGTGGTGAATCATTCGCTAAAAAGCAGGTTACAGCACGTATTGGCGTACTTTTTCTAGGTGAGCGGCGAACTCGTCGGCATCCTGGAATCCGGTGATGCGCAGTTCGGGGATCTCGTTACCCTGGGCATCAAAGAACAAAATACTGGGCAGACCGAATACCGTAAATGCTTCCATGATCTCTATGGTGGTGTCGTTACTTTCGGTCAGATCGAGCTTTAACGTATCGAAGTAGGCAAACTGCGCCTGTACCTGCTCAGTGGGAAAGGTGTATTTTTCAAACTCTTTACAGGCCACACACCATTCGGCATACAGATCTACCATGGCGATTTTACCGTTACTGTTCGCTTGCTCGACTGCCACATTCAGCGCAGCCAGGTCGTCCAGCAGTCTGAAGCCTTGCTTGGTGTCATTTTGCGCCACGCTTGTCTGAGCTGTTTCAGGGGCCGGGAAAACCACGCTTCTGGCTGTCAGCAAGCCAACTACGAATAAGCTGGTTGCCATTGCCCAGAGCAGGGTTTTGCCTTTGCCTTGTGCCTGACCACTTTGCCAGTGGTGCAGATACAATGCGGTTGCCACCGCAAGCACCGACGCCAGTCCCAGGATGATATTAAAGTCGAGGATCCGCTCCAGCAGGATCAGCGGCACAAACAGCATGACAAAACCAAACAGGGTTTTGACCTGCTCCATCCAGCCGCCTGCCTTGGGCAGTAATTTACCACCTGAAGTACCCAGCAGCAGCAGCGGCAGACCCATCCCCAGGCTCAGCGCATACAAAGTCAGGCCACCGACCATAAAGTCGCCGCTTTGAGCAACATAAAGCAAGGCTGCAGACAAGGGGGCCGTGGTACAAGGTGAGGCAATCAGGCCTGACAACACGCCCATGGAAAATACCCCGGCATAGTTGCCGCCACTTTGCTGATTACTGATCTCAGTAAGCTTACTCATCATGCCGCTGGGCAGTTTGATTTCGTACCAGCCGAACATGGCAAAGGCCAGCAACACAAACAATAAACTAAAGCTGATAAGTACCGCCGGGTGTTGCAGATAGCCCTGTACCTGGCCGCCAAAATAGGCCACCACTAAGCCAAGTGCGGCATAGGTGACGGCCATGCCCTGAACATAAACAAAAGACAGGCTAAAGGCCTTCTTGGTCGACAAATGCTGCTGCCCGGCAATAAGGCTGGAGAGGATTGGAAACATCGGGAAGACACACGGCGTAAACGCCAGGCCCACGCCCACCGCAAAAAACACTGCCAGGTTGGTGAGCAGTGATTGCTGCGCCAGTCGCTCTGTGAAGCTCAAATCGTCGCTATTTGCGGATCCAGCTTCAGGCTGGCTGGTTGCTTTGGTGGGTGGGGTTGCATCAGCATCGCCGCCACTGACGAGTACAGTTAAAGGCACAGTGATCACTTCGGGCGGGTAACACAGCCCGGCTTCGGCACAGCCCTGATAGCGAATTTTGACGACTGCATCGTCGGTGATGTTACTGAGTCGGGAGATCACGGCAAACTGATCAAAATACACTTCGGTTTTGCCAAAAAATTCATCCTCGATCATTTCACCCTGTGCATATTCGGGCACTGAAATGTCTGCCCCTTTGGCGATGATCTCCAGTTTCTTCTTATATAAGTAGTAGCCAGGCGCAATATCCCAGCCGGTAAACAGCACTTTGCCCTGCTGGTCGAAGTCGAACTTAAACGCTTCTTCGACGGGTAAAAATGTTTGCTGCTTGGGAGCGAGCAAGCTATCGAGCACAGTGGCATTGCCTGCCGCCTGGCTGCTGGTGCTTAGCAGCATCAACAGGGCGGTCAAAACGGCCAGTATGCCGCTGGGTAAAAAGCGCGTCAGCATTCGCATTAATTCAGTACCTCATCAATCCAGTTAAAATAGTCCCGCGATCCAGCACAGACTTCGATGACCTGAATTTCAGGGACATCGTATTGGTGCAAACGGTGAATGGTCTCCATGACGGCCTCGACCAAGTCAACATGCGTTTTAATCATTAACTTGTACTCGCTGTCCTGCGTGACCTCACCCTGCCACACATAGATGGACTCAACGTTTGGCAAAATGTTCACACAGGCTGCCTGTTTATTTGCCACCAAATGCCTGGCAATGTCTTGGGCCTGCGCATGAGTGCCACAGGTGGTCATGACCAATCGGTAAGGCGTCGTCATGGTTATCCTTTCACTTGAGCTAAATTTGCTCTAGTGTAACCAAACATGCCGGGTATCCCAAGCGCTTCACCTGTCGTTTCAGCGCATTAGTCGTGTGCTTTGCCGTGCCTGATGCGCGGACTTGAAATAAGACCCGAGGACCCATACATCTATTTCAGTTATTTTGGAGATCCTATGTTTAAAGTCCTTTTTCTACTCTTTATTGTTATTCCCATCGCTGAAATAGCCCTGTTACTGCAAGTCAGTGAAGTCATCGGCGGATTTGCCACCCTGGCACTGGTGATCCTGACCGCGGTATTCGGGGCGCGCCTGGTTAAGCAACAAGGTCTGGGTGCCTACGCCAACGTGCAACAACAAATGGCACGCGGCCAGTTGCCTGCCAGCGATCTGTTTGCCGGTATTTGTGTGATCATTGCCGGTGTATTACTGATGACACCAGGGATCATGACCGATGTATTAGGCTTTATGCTGCTCACGCCGGCCATTCGCCAGAAACTAGCGAAGGCGCTGCTGCAACGTGCCACCGTGCAGGTGCAAAGTGGTGGTATGTTCAGCCAGCACACCACACAGCAACAAGAACAGCAGTTCGACCCGTTTGCCGGTCGTTCTTCTGGTCATGGCCAATCGCAACGTGATGAGGGGAATACCACGTTAGAAGGCGAGTTTAAGCGCAAGGACTAAAAAATTTGAAAAAAATGCTTGGATTTTGTTTTGCCCATCCCCATAAAGTGAAGCAACTTAGAAATTAATTAGTTAGCCCCTTGTAAACAATTCAGTTTGAGCGGGCAAACATCTTACACTATGTATTCTGTCACTGGAGAACTGACACATGAACATTCGTCCTTTACATGATCGCGTTATTGTTAAGCGTCTTGAAGAAGAAACTAAGTCTGCTGGCGGTATCGTTTTAACTGGTTCTGCTGCTGAAAAATCAACCCGTGGTGAAGTGATTGCAGTAGGCAACGGCCGCGTGTTGGACAATGGTGAAGTGAGAGCATTACAAGTTAAAGCGGGCGACACAGTCTTGTTTGGCTCGTACGTTGAGAAAACAGAAAAAATCGAAGGTCAGGAATATCTGATCATGCGCGAAGATAACATTCTGGGCATCGTAGAATAAGCCTGGTCGTCGCACTCAACATTTAACGGTTAATCGAAAAGAATTTAGAGGAATAAATATCATGGCAGCTAAAGAAGTTCGTTTTGCAGGCGATGCCCGCACTAAAATGCTTAAAGGCGTAAACGTACTGGCAGACGCAGTAAAAGTAACTTTGGGTCCAAAAGGTCGTAACGTAGTACTGGATAAGTCATTCGGCGCCCCTACCATCACTAAAGATGGTGTATCTGTTGCAAAAGAGATCGAACTGGAAGACAAGTTCGAGAATATGGGCGCACAAATGGTGAAAGAAGTGGCGTCTAAAGCAAACGATGCGGCGGGTGACGGTACTACGACTGCAACGGTACTGGCACAAGCTATCGTGAACGAAGGCCTTAAGTCAGTGGCTGCGGGCATGAACCCGATGGATCTGAAGCGCGGTATCGACAAAGCAGTGATTGCTGCGGTTGAAGAACTTAAAGCGCTATCTGTTCCTTGTTCAGACGCTAAAGCGATTGCTCAGGTAGGTACTATCTCAGCAAACTCTGACAAAGAGATTGGTGACATCATTGCAGAAGCAATGGAAAAAGTAGGTCGCGAATCTGGTGTTATCACTGTAGAAGAAGGTCAGTCACTACAGAACGAATTAGACGTTGTTGAAGGTATGCAGTTTGACCGCGGTTACCTGTCTCCTTACTTCATCAACAATGCTGAAAAAGGCCAGGTTGAACTGGATAACCCGCACATTCTGTTGGTTGATAAAAAAGTATCTAACATCCGCGAACTGCTGCCAACTCTGGAAGCGGTTGCCAAAACCAGTAAGCCTCTGTTGATCATCGCTGAAGACCTTGAAGGCGAAGCGCTGGCGACTCTGGTTGTGAACAATATGCGCGGCATCGTAAAAGTTGCAGCGGTTAAGGCGCCAGGTTTTGGCGACCGTCGTAAAGCAATGCTACAGGATATTGCTATCCTGACTGGCGGTACAGTTATCTCTGAAGAGATTGGTCTGGAGCTTGAAAAAGCAACGGTTGAAGACCTGGGTACTGCGAAGCGCGTTGTTATCACTAAAGATGACACTACTATCATCGATGGTGCGGGCGAGCAGGAAGGCATTGATGGTCGCGTTGCGCAAATCAAAGCACAAATTGAAGAAGCGACTTCAGATTACGACAAAGAGAAACTACAAGAGCGTATGGCTAAACTGGCCGGCGGTGTTGCAGTGATCAAAGTCGGTGCCGCAACTGAAGTTGAAATGAAAGAGAAGAAAGACCGCGTTGAAGACGCCCTGCATGCAACGCGCGCTGCGGTTGAAGAAGGCGTGGTACCTGGTGGTGGTGTTGCACTGGTTCGCGTAGCGAGCAAGATCGAATCACTAACAGGCGACAACGAAGATCAGAACCACGGTATCAAAGTTGCGCTACGCGCGATGGAAGCACCGCTACGTCAAATCGTATCAAACGCGGGTGACGAAGCATCTGTGGTTGTTAATGCAGTGAAAGGCGGCGAAGGTAACTATGGTTACAACGCAGCAAACGGTCAGTACGACGACATGATCGAAATGGGTATCCTTGACCCAACGAAAGTAACACGCTCTGCCCTACAGTTCGCAGCGTCTGTTGCTGGCCTGATGATCACCACAGAAGCCATGGTTGCTGAAATTCCGAAGGAAGAAGCAGCCGGTGCCCCTGACATGGGTGGCATGGGCGGTATGGGTGGTATGGGCGGCATGATGTAATCTGCCCCCTAAGCACTTAACGCTTTGAAAAACCCGGCTTTGGCCGGGTTTTTACATTTCAGGTTGCGTATAATTGGCAAGCGTGTGAGGGCTTAATAACCCCGATTTTGGCGTTTATAAGCGTCTTATTCAGAGGCGGCAAAGTTGTGGGCCTTACGACACAATTACTGCGCAATGCGTGCCAATTTTCATACTTTTTCCTCGTATATTTCAGCCTTCACTCGTCGCCGACACGGTAAGTATTCTCTTGAGTATATTAAACTAAAGCATCAAAAAATATAAAGGTGCTGGTTAGTTAGATATTTGGCAAAGGGTTAATGTGCAAAGGCAGACGCTTTATTTATGCTCTGCTACTGTGCGGCTATTTGTATTAAACCGAACCGCTACCTGGTTTATAAATTGCTTATAACTTGAGCCTGGAATGGCTTTGGTATCCATTGATTGCAGTATTGATAGTCAAGTGGCAATGGATTGCCTGAAACGGCAAAGAGACTGAAAGTATCGGCTAAGTCAGCGTTAATAAGTAAGAGGGAATTGTTATGTATATCAATGGATACACGGCACCGAACCATGTTCACAGAGTGACTATTCCAACTGTGGGCGCAACTGAACGCACGCCTGGCCCACAAGTACAAAGTGGCGGCTCTGCACCTGAACCAGATAACCGAGAAAGTTACGTCAAATACATAAACTCAGCCACTGAGGAACAATTGGCGGGTTCTATTGATGCTATAAGAAAATATGGACCGCCCGTGGCCATGTTCAGGATGAGCGATATTGTCACTGCGGCTAACCAAGATGAAATACATGGCCGTATCGGTAGAGCAATTGAGCATTTTGAGGTTGAGGCACAGCAATACCATACTCAGGAACTGGCAATCATCAATAAAGGTGAGCAAGCTGGAAAGTCTTCAAAGGAAATTTTACAAGAGATTGTCGCACTGCGCGATCAACAGTCTGCGTTATTCAAGATGGGCACTTACTGGGGGAGCAAAGGGCTTGCTCACCCTGATAACTATAAGCAGTTAGTCGCAGCAACGCCAGGTTACGTTAATCTCTATGCGTAGCTGGACATAAAAGTGCGCTTCACCTTCGAAATAAATTACACGTATAACTTTTATTTTTTTATAAATAACAGATGTTTATGCTTTTATTCCAAGCGTGGCTGGGGGTTAAAGCTCTATCACCTGACGCCTAGAGTACTGAACGGCCTGGGTTCTAAAGCTTAGTTATTTTTGGGTACGTGCCTTTAGATTAGAAAGATTGATCTAAAACGTACTTTGTCTATTTAAGGGAATAAACAATTGCAAATGTTTAACTTTATGTTTACTTTAATGGCATAATGTAAACTCAATAAGGATATCAATATGAAAAAACATACACTTACACTCTCTCTTCTCTCAATTCTTGCTTCAACGCACGCACTTGCGATTGACCATGACCTGGAACATGCAGGTCAGGTTAAGAAATTCGTAAATAATGCATTAAATGCGCCTGTAGCGGTTATGCAATCTCAACGAGTTGCCAGTGCGTCAGTTCAGTCTGAAACGACAGCTGCCATCACGCCAGTCTGCCCAACGCTTGCGACAGGTAGCCTATATACCCTTAGCAACTCTAGCGCGGGTGAGAGTATTTGCTATCACTTTGAAATTACTGAAAGAAGTAAAACTACAGCTTTGTTAGTGGGGCAATCTCAGGGAACCAATGTCAATTTAAGTATCATCAAACATAACCCTGATAATACCTTTACTGCTATTGGTAGCTCGGCAAACCCTGGCAACCAAGACGAGGTCGTCTTAGCGCTCACTGAGCCGGGACACTACTACTGGTTTATGGAGGTTGTAGAATCAGATGGGGCCGAGTATAACTTCGGTGCAGCCGTTGCTAACAACCTTGACCCTTACGAGTTTAACGATACTGTTGCTTTATCAACAGTACTGCCTGACAGACAAAACTCGCTTGTTGGTAACATGGACAGTATTAACGATGTTGACTATTACCAATTCACGGCAGTTAGAGGGCAAGACTTATCACTGAGCTTTTTTGATGGTTTAAGCAATGAATATGTTGTCGAGATCTATAATAGCGGATGGACGCCTATAGCTCCTAATACCTATCAAATTATTTCTAATTTACAGGAAAATCAGTCAATTAACTTAAGGGTGAGTGCAAACAAAGCGTTACCTGTTAACCCGGCAAATAGCTATACATTAAATATCGCGTCTATTGTCGCATCTTTTGATAGCCATGTTATTACGGGTGAGAGTAATGTTAATCGCATTCCTTATTCTGCAAAATACTACTCAGGTCCGTATCTTACAACGCAAGCGTATAGGAAGTTAAATTGGTCATTGGTACTTAAAGATACAACCGGTGCGCCAATTGAGGGAGCTATCGCACAATTCACCTTTATTAAGAATGCCAATGATCCTCAGAGCACTTTGACAACTTACAAAGTAAACTCCGATGGTAACGGAGCCATCTCGGAGCAAATCAACCTAGGCGCTTGTAATCCAAATGCCAGAGGTATCGAACATACTGAATATAGCCTTGGCTATAAGAATGAGTGGCGTTCTGATGTTGAAGTGGGTCTATGGCGTTTAGACATTCCAACAAACAGAGGCGTGGATGAGAACGGCAAGTTAGATACCATCGGCATTGGCGGTGATAATGTACCTTATGTTTATTTTGGACACATCTGTGATCAAGATCTGATCTCTAGCAACCCATCATAACCATACAAGGGCTTCTACGTTTAGAAGCCCTAACTCACTCAATATTTACTTGCTTTACTGCTCAGTTGCGCGGAAATATTATCGTGTAAGCTCATCCAGTTACTTTCATAACCCCATGCACTTTTAAACTCGTCATTGGCCTTTGAGTTATCTAACATATCTTTAAGATCAAAAACCTCAGAAAAGTTTTCTTCGTTAACGTCATACCTTGCCCAGCCACGTACTTCCATATCAATATACTTTAAATAGCTGGACTTAAAATCATTTGCAGCAGCAACAAATTCATCGTTGCTATTGAGTGTCTGCTCTACCAGCTTTCGCTCATCTTCAGTCAAAGAGCCTGTGACTTGCAATTCACCAGACTCTGTTATCGACATGCCCCAGTTTTTATTTGCTAGTTGAGGTTGCTGTTCATTTAGCTCAGACATGATCTCCTCATATTGTTTCGTCATTCGCTCAACTGACTGAGAAAGTTCTCCGCCCGGTGTGTACAGGTGAACAGTTGCAAGTGCAATATCATCCAGCGCTTCATCGACTGTTTTTGTAACCGCTTCTGCATTAGATGTGATCGACGCTGGTCGCTCATAAGTTGAAGGAAGTTCTTTAGCAGAATTACTATGATAAACATCCGCGAGCATACCTGCCTGCTTATCTGAGAGCTCGGATTTCGTATTGACTGATGATGTTTGTTTCTCCTTTGCTGGAGATATAGTTTGCTGCGTTAAACTACTCACATTTGTACCAATTTTCATAATTTTTTCCTTGTACGTTGTATTCTTAAATTGTTATCGACATGTTACCTTTTATCTTGAGTATATTTAATAACAAAATGGTCTTTTTTGGTCAAACTCAGGTAACTATGGTTGTCGTTGAGTGGTTAGTCATGTATCTGAGCCCCAGGTAGACTTGCCTTACACCTTTGTAAAATGTGATGGCTGTGAGTGGTGCCTGAGAGTAATGGGGGCTCAATTGGCGATTAGTCAATGAGCCATCTGTTTGTTGTGGTGGTAGGTACGAAGCTGCGCCTCCTTTCAATTGTATTCTTAAAATACCAATCTGGTTGTTACCTGCTTAGATAGGCAATTTGCTGCCTTCAGCCCCTAAAGACTGACGTTTCTAAAGCGCTACTGAGCCGACTTTTTTATTATCTGGCAGGTTGGAATACAAAGGCTTTGTCTGTGTTTGAGAGATTGAACATCACAGTTGTGCGATATTTCTTTTTCAACAGGTGTGAATTGAATTAAATTGGTTAGCCTGTATAAATTAAATAATATTTTATAAGCTGGAAACTAACTGAAGGTTTTCAAAAATGCATTATATATTGGTATTTTTTCAGTGAGTGTATTTTTAAGGGGCTTGTTTCTGTTAAGCAGATTAAAATAAAAGGCGGTTGACGCGCCAATGTTCTTTTTTATAATCGACGCCGAAACCCCTCACTGGTAGAGGGAGGCAAAATCAATAAGGATGACTATGTCTTTTTTCAAAAAAGCACTTGGCGCGGTGGGTATTGGCGCAGCAAAAGTAGACACACTGTTAGATTATCATCAATTTGCACCCGGTGAAGAAATTTCCGGCACCGTCAAAATCAATGGTGGCAAGGTTGCACAGGAGATCAACAAAATCGATCTTAAAGTGATGTGTACTTACACCGTTGAAAGAGAAAACAGTGAAGGTGAGTCGGAAACTTTCACTAAGCAGCACACGCTGGCCAAGTTTCGTATTAACGAGCGCTTTACCATTGAGCCCGGTGATGAAAAACATATTCCTTTCGCTTTCGAGTTAGACTTGGAAACGCCGATCACGGTGGGTGAGTCGCAAACCTGGATTGCTACTAACCTGGATATCGATATGGCACTGGATAAGTCAGATCGCGACTACATTCGGGTGGTGCCCACCGAGTTGCAGCAGGCAGTGATTGATGCAATGGAAGAGCTGGGCTTTAAACTGTACGAGTCCGATTGTGAAGGGATAGAAGAAGCGTCTTTTTCACGTCTGCCGTTTGTCCAGGAATTAGAGTTTAAAACCATTGCCGGTGAGTTCCATGGTCGTTTTGATGAGGTTGAGCTGGTGTTTTTCAATCGTGGAGAACAGCTTGAAGTAATTTTTGAAATTGACCGTAAGGCCCGTGGCCTGCGTGGTTTCTTTGCCGAAGCACTCGACCTGGATGAGTCAAAAGCCCGCCTGGTGGTGGATGAAGACAACCTTGAAGATTTGGAAGACTTGATCTTCGAGCTGCTTGAAGACAACTGTTAACGCCTTGCCAATTCGAGTCAGCCGCGTGTACTTCACAGTTACGTGGCTGATATCACATAACACGCTGATATTAAATAAGGTGCATACTGCTTTGGGCACGATTTTAAGTGAGCGATTATCGTGATCAGTGATGCGTTGTGAAAATTACCGCAAGTGCCAATGAATGCTGCTTGGTTATCCATCGCAATTATGTAGAATAGAAAACCTCAATTCGTAGCAAGGTAGACTAGGTGACAATGAATGTCCGATTTTAAAGTTTGGAAACTGATAAGTCTGCTCTGTGTCATGGTGTTAATGCTGGGGTGTGAATCGAAAGAAGAACGCATACAGCAGACCATTGCCCACACGCAGCAGGATGCCTCCCGAGCCATTAACGCATTGGGCGATGCCCTGGATAAAAACCAGGTGCGCAATGCAAATCTCTTAACTGAGTACGCCAATGTACTGAGCCAACAAAACCCGCAACTAAGTAATATTGCTCAGCTGATAGCACAGGATGCAACCAGCAACGGTCCGTTATATCAAAGTCTGCTGAGCCGCTATCAGGCATTAAAGTCACCTCAGCCGGGTATGAGCAGTGATGACATCATTGAACAAGCGGTGTTGCTCAAAGAGGCCGCTTCAGTGAGTTTATTCAATGACGCGCTGACCGATCCCATCAATGTGCTGGCCGACATGTCTAACGGCACGCTGGCCCGGGTTGGGGCAGTCAGTCAGTCGGCTGAGCAGGCGGCCAATAATGGCCAACCTGCACTCGGTAATCAGCTGGTTGGCAATGCCAACTATGGTGAATGGCAAACCAACTCCAATGGCACCAGCTTCTGGATGTGGTATGGCATGTACCGGATGCTGGGCGATTTGGTTGGGGACATAGAATATAGCAGTTGGAGCAAGCGCCGAAAATACAGCTACTACAGCGATTATGGACGCAAGCGCTATACCAGCTATCAGGGTTATAAGCGCCAGAATGCCATCGAGCAACGTACCCGGCAGTCTTACCAGCGCCAGGGCCGACAATTTACCAGCCCGTATGCAAAAAGAAAGGCAGGCGCGTCCGGCTTAAGTCGGGCCAGTCATACCCCATCGTCAATATCGCGAAGCAGCTACTCGAGAGCCAAATCGAGCTCGGGCTCAATTCGCAATAGTTCAAACCGGACCTCTCGTGGCGTGAGCCGGGGCAAGTAGCGCATCAGATAGCGGAGTTTAAACATGTATCAATTTAACGGATTAACCGTCTGGACATTACAGGCACTTCTCATCGATATGGCGGTCATCATTGCCCTGTTTGTGAGTTTAAAATATATCAAAGGGTGGGTGTCTAACCTGCACGCCAATGATGAAATTACCGAAAGAGACAACTTTGCCTTTGGCCTGAGCTTTGCTGGCGGCCTTACTGGCCTGGCCATTGTACTGACCGGGATCACCAGTGGCGCTTTTGCCAGCACGCTGACTCAGGAAGCACTGCAAATGGCGGGCTATGGTGTGGTGGGCATTGTGTTGATCAAGCTGGGTCATTTTTTTCAGGATAAAGTCGCGCTGCGCAAAGTAGACCTGCACAGTGAAATCATTAAGGGCAATATTACCTCGGCATTAATTGACTTTGGCCATGTGGTCAGTGTCGCGATTGTGATCCGCTCGGCGTTACTCTGGGTGCTGACCGAGGGCTGGTACGGTCTGCCGATTGTTGCCATTGCCTTTGTCATCGGCAATATCTGTATGTTGTTGGTAAGCCAGTACCGGGTACAGCTGTTCAAACGAACCAATCGTAACGGCGACTGTTTGCAGCAGGCTATTTTAGATAACAATGTGGCTGTGGGTATTCGTTATGCCGGATTCCTGATTGGTGCGGCACTGGCCCTGACAGCGGCTTCCGGCCTGGCACCTTATGTGGCCGATAACATGACCAGCAGTTTAATCTACTGGAGTGTGGCGGCGCTGGGCAGCATTGTGTTATTTACTTTGTTGCACCTGGTTATGATCAAAGTCATTCTCGCAGGCACCGACATTTCTGATGAGGTCAATCGTCAGAAAAACATTGGTGTGGCGACCATTTCAGCGGCGGTGTCGTTTGCCGTGGGCGTGACCATGGCAACCCTGTTAGGTGCATAATTCTTGAGTGTGTCTGTTCCCCCTAATCAGCCAAAAGTGACCGGCAGTTTATCGCTGCTGGGTCACGATGTTTTACTGATCGGCGTGATGGCCATTCTGGCTGGCTGTGGCCTGATCTACGAGTACTTACTTTCTCACTATGCCGGGCGAGTGCTTGGCTCAGTGGAAAGCGCCATTTATGCCATGATAGGCACTATGATAGTGGCCATGGGGATCGGTGCGTTTCTGGCGCGCTGGTTTAAGGATCCCTTTACAGCCTTTGCCTGGCTGGAAAGCGTGATTGCATTGCTGGGCATGAGTAGTATCCTGATCATCGCCAGTATCATAGCGCTGACCTACACCTTACCGCACACTCTATCCAGTCATTACAATCTGCCTCCAGACAGCCTGCTCGACGGCATGCCATTTCAGCAGCTACAGGATGTCGCCCGGCTTTTGCCCTATATATTCGGGCTTATTTTGGGGATCCTGATTGGCATGGAGATCCCCCTAATTGCCCGCATTCGCCAGCAGGTGTATGGCCGCTTTCTGGAGAATAATGCCGGCACCATTTATGGGGCTGACTACATTGGCGCCGGCGTCGGGGCGGCAATTTGGGTGATGATCATGCTGGCTTTGCCGATTATGCAGGCCGCGGCCTGGACGGCTTTATTCAATATCGTTGCCGGGCTGATCTTCTTATGGCGCTATTTTAGCTATGTGCGTTTTGCCAAACTCCTGCTGGCCTGCCACATCCTGTTATTAGGGGTATTTGCCGTCATCTTGGTGCACGGCAGTGGTTGGATGAAAGATCTCAGCAATGTGCTGTACAAAGACAAGGTTATTTACTCTGAATCGACCAAGTATCAGCATGTAGTGATCACCGAACGGCTTAGTCGCACCCAGGCCACGCCCATACACGATTTATTTTTAAATGGCCGCTTACAGTTCTCATCTATGGATGAGCAAATCTATCACACTATGTTGGTGTATCCGCCTATGCTGGCATCAAACCGGCACGACAGGGTGTTGATCATTGGTGGCGGAGATGGGCTAGCATTGCGCGACGTGCTTAAGTGGCCGGTGCAAAGCGCTACTTTGATTGACCTGGACGGCCAGTTGTTGTCGCTGTTTGGTTTACAGGGGCAAGGGTTTGAGGCGCGCCCTGAGATCACAACTAAGCTAGTGCAGCTGAATCACAACGCGCTGAACGACCCAAGGGCAGAGGTGATAGTTGCAGATGCCTTTTTAGAAGTTGAGCGCATGCTGGACCGTGGTCTGCAATTCGATACCATCATCATTGACCTGCCTGATCCTAACCACCCGGATCTGAATAAGTTGTATAGTGATTATTTTTATAATCATGTCAGGCAATTACTGGCACCAGATGGGGCGCTGGCTATCCAGTCAACCTCGCCCTATCATGCCAAAAAGGCCTTTATCAGTATTGCAAAAACCGCTAAGCAGGCGGGCTTTGCCCATGTGGAACAGTACCAGCAAAATATTCCTTCCTTTGGTCAGTGGGGATGGACTATAGCGACGCGTACCGGTCAACCTGCCAGTGCCAGAATTGCATCCGTTGAGGGGCTGCCGGTGGCGAGTAACTGGGTCAGTAAAAACTATTTACTGTCTTCTTTTGTTTTTCCTAATCGCTTTTTTGACAAAAATAAAGAGATTGAAGTCAACCGGTTAGGCTCCGGTGTACTGTACGATTATTACCGCCAGGCATGGCAAACCGAAGATGAGCTGTATAAAAATTAACGCAACAGTGTTGACATATTATGTCGCACATGCAAATCTTAACTCAGACATAATATGTCAAAATCAAAAGGTAAAGAAAGATGGAATTAAATGAGTTATCAATCAAATTGGCATCGTTTGAAACAGAAGGTGCTAACTTCGAATCCTTTCTGATCTCCAATGAGGGTGAGCAGGATGTATTACAAGTGATTGTAGAGGGAAATGACGAATTACCGATCTTTGTAACTCAGACAGAAGAGCAACTGGTGTGTATCAGTTATTTGTTCAACGAGAATGAAGTGAAGCCTGAGTTATTGAATGAGTTAAACGAAGCATTGTTAAAACTCAATGTGCCGATCCCGTTGAGTGCGTTTGCTAAAATTGATGAACAGTACGCTATCTTTGGCGCGCTGGCTGTTTCCTCCTCCATCGATGAGATAACGCACGAACTGGTCACGCTGGCAGACAATGCCATCGAAGCGCTGGACGCTGTGACTGTGTACTTGAAAGACTAATAGTGGAGAAGTGAGATGAGTATTTTAAAGAAATTATTTACTGCTGTGCGTGGCGGTGCCCGTGAAGTGGGTGAGTCGATTGTTGATGCCAATGGCATCCGTATTTTTGAGCAGGAAATTGCCGACGCAAAAAATGCCCTGGCGAAAGCGAAAAAGAGCCTGACTGAAGTGATGGCGAAAGAAATGCAAACCAAACGCAAACTGGCGGCGCTGGACGAGAGCATTGCCGAGCATGAAGAGTATGCAGGTCAGGCATTGCAACAGGGCAACGAAGCGCTGGCGGTCGAAATTGCGGAAAAAATTGGTGAGTTCGAAACTGAGAAAGAAGAGCATCAGCAAGTGCTTAACGGCTTTACCAAGCACGTTATTTTGCTGAAACAACAAGTGAAAGACGCTGAAAAGTCGATTAAAGAAAATCAGCGTCAACTAACTATGGTGAAAACCACCGAAAGCGTGCAAAAGGCTACAATGGCGGTCAACAGCACACTCAACACCAACGAATCGTCTATGGTCAACGCACGTCAGTCACTGGAGCGCATTAAGCAGCGTCAGCTGGACAGACAAGACCAGCTGGCTGCGGCTAAAGAGCTGGAAGCGGCTGAAAGCGGTGCCGATCTGAAAGCAAAAATGGCTGAAGCGGGCATTGGTACAACGCAAAAGAGTAACGATATTCTGGATCGCATTAAGGCAAAACAAGCCAAATAACCGAGTTTGTTTTTTTAAAAAGGAGGCCTGGCCTCCTTTTTTGCCTGCTCTAATTGAATAAAGGTGAGTTATGTTTGGTTTTTTTAAATCTAAGAAAGCGCCAGAGCGCCAGCTCAATCATGCCCGTGATTTACGCGTAGGTGATATGCTGAGTGTGATTGATTCGTTTGCTTATCCAGACTGGTTAAAAGGCCAGACCCTGAAGGTGGTCGCGGTGCAAACCTATCAATACCAGCGCAGTGCTGAATATGAATTTGTGCTGGAGTCTGAATCGGGCAAGGTGGTGTTTTTACAGATTGAGCAGGATGACGGGGAAGAGTTTGCCAACTTCTCAGTGAAAATTCAGCGCGATGATGTGGACGCCATTTTTACTCTTGACGAGTTTGCCCGGATCTTCGATGAAGAATCCCTGACCCGGATTGAAACACAGGCAAAGCCTGCTGAGTTCGAACGCTTTTTGGGGCAGAGCTACCAGCAAAGTGAAGCGCCGTATGTTGCTTATTACCATGAGCAGGATTACCGCGGACGCACATTACCACGATATCAGGATGAAAGCGGGGACGTGTGCGAGGTGATTGAGCTGGCTTCGCCCGATGAAAAGCACAGCATTAATATTGAAGTTTGGGACGGCGGAGAAACGGAAGTGTCTTTAACGCTGACGCGACCGCTGAGTGATATTGTTGACTTGTTTCCCGGAGCCGGCGAGTGACAGATAAACAAGCCAAATGGCAGCGTCAGGAACGGGCGCTGCGGGCGACTCAAATGGCGTTTGACTTAACCACAGAGGTGCAGAAAAGTCTGAAAAAACAGGCTATAGACGAAGAGTTAACGCCTTCTGATATGATCCGCAAAATCCTCGATTTAGAAGTCAAATCGAAAAAAACCCGACAACGTTTGTCATTCAATCTTACAGACGAAGAAATTGCCCTGCTGGCGCAACGCTTTGGTGTAGACCCCAGCGACAAGCGCGCGGTTAAGCAGCAGGTCGCCAGCTTATTGATCAATCGCTACACAGACGCGCAGGGCTCTTAGCTGATGCGCGCCTGCACTGGATATCTCAAGCCAATGGTTTGATGGTCCAGTGACAAACCGCTACCAGAGCACTCGCACCACACCGATAAACGGCAGGACCGCTCCACTCACAGCAAAGCGGCCTTATCTGCTATCCAAGCTAACCCCGATTTCTCTGCTAAGACTCACCACCACAATAGCAAAAATCTGCGTTTTACCAGGCGCCAGATTTGCGCAAGTGCCGCTCAATGTGTCACAACGCACCAGCATGATGCCCTACCAATCCGCCTGTATAGATATTTATCTGAGCAGCAGGCAAAGCTGGGCAGACTGGACTAGAGTTACTAAGCCGCGTATCGCAGTTGGGCTTATCGTTTAATTAAGTCTATGACACAGGTCGTCAACCTTACTGGAGTCTGTGGGTAGTAGGGATAAATTATTTTTCCAGACCTCCAGGTCGGCCCTCAGTGGAGCGACAGTGTAACCTTGCCATTGTGTGTATCGAGTTGGCCTGGAGCAGGTGTTTATTAAGGAGCAACTCATGGCAGAACACCAATCACGCGCACGTTTTTTTCAACAGCACCCCAAAGCCAGAGCCCATGCTGCGCTCGATGACGCGACCAATCAGCAGCTTAAAGTCACACCGGGTCCGGTGACCCTGACCAAACACAAATATCAGGGCAAGAAAGCGGTGATCATTGGCGCGGGTGTATCCGGCCTGACGACGGCCTACGAACTGTTAGCGCAACAGTCGGGTATGGAAGTAACGGTACTGGAAGCACAAAACCGCACCGGGGGACGTTGTTTGAGCCTGCGCACTGGGGATACCTTAATTGAAGATGTTGACAGTCAGTTGTTTCATTCTAAACCCGGACAGCCACAGGTGGTGCGTTTTGACCGACCTCAGGGTGATGCAGAACCTTATCTCAATGCAGGTCCTGGCCGCATTCCCTCCAGCCACAAACGTCTGCTGTCTTATCTGAAGCAATTCAGTGTGGATGTGGAAGTCTATGTCATGAACAGCGAGTCGAACTTAGTGCAGATGTCAGACAGCTTTGCGGGTTTGCCGCTGGTTTATCGCCGTCTTGATCACAATACCCGGGGGTGGCTGGCTCAGATGGTGTTTGAAAATGCTGAGCAGCTGATCAAAACCACTGAATGTGGCGTAGGCACACAGGATATTGAGCGTCGTGCCCAGCAATTGAGGGAGTTAATGATCAGTTTTGGTGAGCTGGTACCCAGTGGTCCCAATGAGGGGAAATACGTTGTGACGGCGGGTGAAGATGGCATGGAAAATGGCCGCTCTCGTGCGGGCTACACTGAATTGCCAGGCGTTGATGCCGGAACGATTGCGGAGCCTTTGAGTTTCGACAGCTTACTTGGCTCCGAGTTTTGGGACAAAACCCGTTTTTATCAGCCTGTTGATTTCCTCTGGCAGTCGACGCTGTTTCAGCCGGTCGGCGGGATGGATCAGGTGCAGCATGCCTTTGCCCAGCAAGTCGCTACTTTGGGTGGCACCATTTTGTTGAACAGTCCGGTAAAACAGATTGACTGGGATGCATCGCGTCAGCAGTTTGCGATTTCTATCGCGAAAGTAGGTACTGACGATCTTGACGTTGTGTATGCGGATTACTGCTTCAGCAACATGGCCATGCCTTTCTTGAAAGAGATCTTGTCAGAAACGCTCCAGGATCCAAATAGCCAGGTGGGCCTCAACAGCGAATTTAAATCTGCATTACAGGCTGTCTATCAGTCTCAGTTTGTCGATGATCATGGTGGCTACAAGGCTAAGTTCCTGGCATGTACGACCAAAGTGGGTTGGCAGGCAGATCGTTATTTATGGCAGGGTAGTCAGGTTAAAGAAGTGCATGATGATTGTGCGAACGTTGACGTGTTGAGTGTGCCGGACTCTGAAATTGGTGTAGTGCCTATCTTTGGCGGGATCTCCTGGACGGACAACGATATTACACAGATCTGGTATCCCTCCACGGCCTACCATGATCAAAAAGGCGTACTCACCGGAGCCTATAACTTCTCTGAAATTGCTTATGAGTGGGGTAAGTTACCGGTGCAGGCGCGTCTGGACAAAGCGCGTGAAGGTGCGAAGCTGTTCGGTCAGGCATTTGGTGATGGTCTGGAGCATGGTCTGGCGATTGCCTGGCAAAATATGCCATATATCAAAGGTGGCTGGGCCCAGTGGCATGTGGTCGGCGATCAGGCTGTACACCATTTCAACGTATTGGCGCAGGGCAGTACAGTGAAAGCGGCAGACGGCAGTGAAACACAACCCAACTTCTTCATCGTTGGTGATCAGCTTTCGTCTTTACCTGGTTGGCAGGAGGGGGCCATTGCCGCGGCACTAAATGCGCTTAATCGCATGGAGCGCCCGGATTTGGCGATCCCGCATCTGGCATGTTTACCAGATACGCGTTTGATTGTTGAAGGCGTTTAACTCGCATTCCAATCCATAATATGGATGCGCGAGCCTTAGGTGGAAGGAGACTCAGGGTCCCAGACTTTGGGTTCGCGCTTTGTGAATTGCAAAAGCTGGGGACAGCAAAAATGACTAAAGGCTGTGCCACATCATTCGTCCCCAGATAAGGAAAAGTGGCACGGTAATTTGAACTATTATTGGTAATTGTTGCCACACACTGGCAAAAGGCTGCTATTTTTAAAAGAAGCTTTTAACCTAGCTGTGAAAACATCATTTAACACCTTAGATCAGACTGTTGCGCGGGACTGATGTATTAACTACAGACTGAATATCAAATGGAGACTTGGCGATGCGTCACATTGCGATCTGGGCTGTCCTGGCCCTGTTCATTACCGGTTGCACCAGCACTCAGCAGACAACGCGTTCAGGGTTTTTACCCGACTACCAGCGTTTAAAACCTTCTGATACCTATCCCGATACTGCGTTATATGTATCGGAACGACTTAAAAATGGTGCCCTGAAACGGGTGCAAACAATTTACTTGCCGCATTTTGAAGTGTGGCTGCAGCTCAATGACGAAGCCAAAGTTTCACTCAGCCCGGCAGATGTGGCCAAGTTAAGCATCTATATGCAGGCTCAGCTACAACAAAAGCTCTCTGTGCATTATCAGGTTTTGCTTGAGCAGCCACAGGTGCTTGGTCCGGATGTACTGACGATCCGCGGTGCGTTTACGCAAATTGAGTTTGCACCGAGTGAAATGGAAGTACGCGACTTTATTCCGGTTCGCTTGGTATATAGCGCCGGCAAAAGTGCCTATCTGATGGCAACCGAACAGTCAGAGGTGGTGACATCTGTGTCACTGGAGAGCATGTTTTATTTGGGGGACAGTCAGGAACCTGTTCTGATGATGTCTGCCCACAAAGCGGTAGAGTCAGTCGTAAAGCAAAATGGCGATGAAAATGCCCAGGCTGTAAAAGCAGTACTCGACGTCTGGATAGATAATTTTGTTACAGCAATCAGTAAATCAAAAACGATATAGTGGTGATCACCTATGATAAGAAAGCACACCTTCCTTTTAGCCGGCGTTATGGCGACTGTTCTGTCCGCGTGCTCTGAGCCACAGACCACGGCTGATAAAGCACCACAATTGCGGCCAGTGAGAACGATCGAGCTCAGTGTTAATAATTTTGGGCCGCTCCAGGAATTTCCGGCTGTGGTCGATGCAGCCAGCACCGCTGATCTGTCGTTCAAAGTGTCTGGAGAACTGACGCATTTGAATGTAAAACAAGGCCAGGAAGTGACGCAAGGAGATGTGATAGCAAAGGTAGATGATACCGACTACAAACTAGCGGTGGAGGAAGCGCAAGCGGCTTTTGAAAAAGCAGAAGCCGATTTTAAGCGGGGTGAGCAACTGATTGTGACCGGAACCATCAGCCAATCAGATTATGACCTGCTTAAATCTCAATTTGCCAGTGCCAAAACGAAGCTGGCCAATGCCAGAAACAACCTGAACTATACCCAGCTCAGGGCGTCATTCTCCGGGATTGTTGCGCGCACACATGTTGAACAATTCGAAGAGGTGCAGGCCAAGCAAGTTGTGGCGACTTTACAGGACATAGAGCATATTAATCTGAAGGTAAATGTACCGGAAAGTATTATGATCCACGTCAGCAAAGACACACCGAAGCAGGTATTTGCAGAATTTGCGGCGATAGAAGGCAAGCGCTTTGAATTGACTTTTGTAGAGGTCAGTACCCAGGCCGATGAGGTGACAAAAACCTATGAGGTCACGCTCGGCATGTTACCTCCTCCCGGATATAACATTTTGCCGGGAATGACGGCCAAAGTCATGGCCAGTGCACCCAGTGAAGCGTTATCCCGCCTCTATTTGCCTTTATCTACGGTGCTGAAAGACGACAAAGGCCACTATGTATGGACGGTTACCTCGCTCGGTGACGGCAAAGGTAAAGTGACCAAAACGCCGGTGCAGATTGGAGAGGTCTCTTCGCTGGGCTTCCCGGTGATCTCCGGTGTGACAGCTGGCACACACGTGGTGACCGCAGGTATGAGCAAAGTGACCGATCAGCTGGTTGTGAAATTCCAGGGAGGTCGTGAGTGAACATCACCCGATTAGCATTAGAGAATAATCGCACAACCTGGGTTTTGATTTTTGCCCTGGTGTTTTTCGGCATCGTGGCGTTCAATAAGATGCCTAAAGACTATGATCCTGGCTTTATTATCAGAACCGCACAGGTTGTTACTTACTTTCCCGGTGCAAGCCCGCAGCGGGTTGAAGAACTGGTAACCGACAAAATTGAAAAGGTGGTACAGCAAATTCCGGAGCTGGACTTTGTTAAAAGTACTTCTAAAACCGGTGTTTCGATCGTCAGTGTTAATATCAAAGAAAGCTACAAGGAAATGCGGCCTATCTGGGATAATTTACGCCGCAAGATTGAAACCGTCGAAAATGACCTCCCCAGCGATGCGCAAAAACCCATAGTGAACGACGAATTTGGCGATGTGTTTGGCGTTGTCATCGGGCTGACTGCGGAGGGTTACTCCTATCGTGAGATGGAAGAAGTGGCCGAGCAGGTCAGAGATGAGCTGCTGAGGTTGCCGGAAGCCGCAAAGGTCGACATTTTCGGTGCACAGGAGCAGCGCGTCTTCATTGAATTTGAAAATGCCAAACTAGCATCACTCGGGATTTCGCCCGGACAACTGAAAGATCAACTGGCAGCGCGCAATATTGTTAATCCAGGCGGCTCCATTTTTATTGATGATGAAACCCTGGCGCTTGAGCCCAGTGGTAACTTTGAATCGGTGGAAGACATTGCCGGTACCATCATTAATATCACAGGGTCAGAGCAGGTGATCCTGCTCAGTGATATCGCCCGGGTGTACCGCGATTATGTCGACCCAGCAAAGGTTAAAGTGCGAGTGGCAGACAAAGAGGGGATGACGATTGCCATTTCCATGCGCCACGGCGGTAATAACCTGCTGTTGGGTGAGCAAGTACTCGATGCGATCCATTATCTTGAATCTGTTTACCCGATAGGGGTGGACTTTAAGCTACTGTCATTTCTACCGCGAGAGGTTGAGCAAAAGGTTGATGATTTTGTGTCGAACCTGATCCAAGCGGTACTGGTGGTGACCGTAGTGATGCTGTTCAGCTTGGGTTTGCGAACTGGATTGATAGTCGCCAGCCTGATCCCAATGAGCATGGTATTCGGCATACTGGCGATGTCCTTTTTTGACATCAGCATCGATCAGATCTCGCTGGCTGCGCTGATCATTGCGCTGGGCATGCTGGTTGATAACGGGATTGTGATGTCAGAAAGCATCATGGTGCAGATGGAACGAGGCAAGTCCGCGGTTGATGCTGCGGTTGACTCGGCAGATGAGCTAAAAGTGCCGCTGCTGGTGTCTTCGTTGACCACAGGTGCTGCGTTTTTACCGATTTTTCTGGCAGAATCCGCCACGGGAGAATACACCGCATCCCTGTTCAAAGTGGTGACCATCACTTTACTGTGCTCCTGGTTACTGGCAATGACTATGATCCCCATGCTGTGTGTGCTGTTTACTCGGGTTAAATCTCAGGCTGCCAATTACGATGCAGGTATCTATTTAACTTATAAACAGATCCTGATGGGGCTGATTAAGCATCGCTGGATGACACTTGCCGGGTGTGTATTGATGTTTTTCCTGGCTTTACAGGGCTTGCAGCTGGTGCCTAAGTTGTTTTTCCCGCCCTCGGACCGGGATTACTTTAAGGTTGAGCTGGAGCTGCCGGTTGGCACGCGCCTGAGTGCCACTGAGGCCATGGTTAAGGATATGGAAGCCTTTTTACAGCGCGATTTAACGGTCAACGAGTCGCGTGACAAAGGCGTCACCAACTGGGTCACTTATGTGGGCAACGGAGGACCCAGATTTCTGCTGACCCATACCCCGGAGCCGGCCAGCTCAAACTATGCTTTGATGATAGTGTCGACCACCTCCTATCGGCATATTGATGAGCTGATGGCAAAAATCGAGACATATGCATTACAGCGCCATCCCGATTTGCTCATCAAGCAGCGTAAGATAGAAAACGGCTCACCCATCGATAATCCGGTTGAAGTACGCTTATCTGGCAGTGATATCGACGTGCTGACGGGACTGGTCAATGAGCTTAAAGCACAAATGCGTAACACACCGGGATTGAAAGCCGTGAGTGACGATTGGGGTTTGCCAATCAAGAAACTACAGATCAAAATCAATCAGACGCGCGCGCGGCGTGCGGGTGTCTCCAGCAAAGACATTGCAAGTTCACTGCAAACCGGTCTCAGTGGTCTGGAGCTCACCCGTTATCGCGAAGGGGATGAGCTTATTCCGGTCACTCTGCGCTCGGTGGCTGCTGACAGACAGGATATCGGTAAGCTGGAAGCCATGGTGGTGTATTCTCAGGCTTCGGGTAAATCGGTGCCGCTGAAGCAGGTAGCTGATATTGAAGTGGTGTGGGAGAATGCCCAGATCTTGCGGCGCGACCGCCTGAAGTCGGTCACGGTGGGCGCTCAGCTGGATGGTATCACTGCCGATGAAGGCTTTTCTAAGCTCAAGCCCTGGCTTGAAGAGCAACAAAAAAATTGGCCCTTTGGCTACAGTTATGAGCTGGGTGGCGAGGCCGAGTCTTCTGGCAAAGCCAATCAGTCTATCGCCGAGAAAATGCCCATTGCCATTTTCATTATTGTGATCCTGCTGGTTGGCCAGTTTAATTCACTCCGTAAATCGGCCATTGTCCTGACCACTGTGCCACTGGGCTTTATTGGGGTGGTTGCCGGGTTGCTGATTGGGCAGTCATTTTTTGGCTTTATGACCTTACTGGGGATTATCTCACTGGCAGGCATTGTGATTAACAACGCCATTGTATTACTGGAGCGGATTAAGTACGAGTTGGATCAGGGAGACGACCCGGTCCTGGCGATTATTCAGGCCGCGCAACAGCGCATGCGGCCTATATTGCTTACCACAGCCACGACTGTATTGGGACTGGTGCCGCTCTATCTGGGAGGGGGAGAAATGTGGGAACCCATGGCGCTGGCGATTATGGGTGGCCTGTTGTTTTCAACTATACTGACATTAGGCATTGTGCCCGTCTTATATGCGTTGCTATATCGTATTTCGGTGAAATCGTAACACATGACAGATACCAATCCGCCAAAGTCGGTGGATTGGTATCAATTTGTCGTCAAATGTTACCTTTCATTGCGTGTTCAGCAAAAAATGCACAGTATTTAGGGGTTGAATAGTTAACATCGACCACAGATGGGTTGGCAATCGTGAGGAGAACACCATGAAACTTTTACATGCAATAGCGTTACTTTGCCTGAGTCCATTGGCTGCGCAGGCCGGTGAAGCCAATATCACCTGGCGCGACTTTAATGACTATCGCGATGTGGTACCGGCCAATGAAAGTAAAGCGGGATACCACAAACGGGTGGCCGCGCAGCTTGAAAAGCACCTGAGCAAGTTGATGACAGAGACCCCAGAGGGTTATCAGCTTAATATTACCTTTGACGACATAGATCTGGCGGGTGATGTGCGCTTTAACATGCACGACATCCGGGTTGTTAAACCGATTTTCTTTCCGCGTCTGAAAATCAGCTACACGCTCACCGACAACAATGGTGCGGTTGTGGCGCAGGCGCAGGAGAAGGTGCTTAAAGATCTGTCGTTTATGGACCGGGTGAGAACCGGGCGAGACAGTGAGTTTTACTATGATAAACGGCTGTTAAGCACTTGGTACAAAGAAGAGATCGCAGACAAAGTGAAAGGGTAATTGCACCATCGCCGGGTTGACTCACCCGGCCAGTGGTTTTGGTGCGCCCTACTTAAATGTGGCGAGTAACTGGATGAGCTGCTGCAGCTTAAAAACCGTTTTTGTAAGTAGCGCCTCGTCTAGTTGCTCTGACTGGCTGAGTGCTTCGACATCAGCGGCAATATCCAGCACATAAGGCTTGAAGCGCTTGGCAGCAAAATCAAAACCGGCATCTTCGGCAAATAATGCCTGGAATTTTCCGTGACCTTGTTGCTGTAGTTCGTCTAATTTTTTATCGGCATCAAGTGCTTGACGGTAAACAAGTTTTAGATTTTCATTCAGCTTTTCGATAACGGTCTGCATATTTTTCCTAAAGACTTACGTGAACTGGCCGATATTGTACTTGGATCCATCAATCTTGTCAGGTATAAGCTTATGAATATATCCGGAAGTAACCTACCTGCTATGTCTGGGACAGGGCAAAGCGGCGAAGTAATGAGCGCGCAGCTAGCCAAAAAACAGCAAAAAGCAGATGGACAAGCCGCCCTGGCCTTAATTGAGTCTGCTGGAAATTCAGCTCCAGCAAAGTCAACCACGGCCACTATGGGCAATAATATCAACGTCTACGTGTAGGCATTGATATGCTGTGCCTAACCTGAATTCGCAAGTCTTGGCTTGTGTGTGGTATCAGGCCGGGCTCAGTCCCAAATCAATCGGCGTCTTACTAGGTTGGCCGCCGATTTCTCTTACCAGCTTAGGCACCAAAAAGCCGGGCAAGGCATCCAGTAGTCCATGCATCAATGTAACGGCCTCTTGTTCTGGCACCTCAAAATGACTGGCACCTTCTACCTTATCCAGCACATGCAGGTAGTAAGGCAGTACATCTGCGTCAAATAAGGCTTCGCTTAGCGCCTGTTGAGCAGCCAGGCTATCGTTAATCCCTTTGAGTAATACCGCCTGATTTAACAGCATAACGCCGGCACGTTTTAGCTTTTGCATTGCCGCTGTAAAGTGTATATCGATTTCGTTGGCATGATTAATGTGATTTACCAGAACCGGTTTCAACCGGCTTCTAATGAGCGTTTCGCATAAGCCGTCGGTTACTCGTGCCGGGATCACCACAGGTAAGCGGGTGTGAATTCTCAGGCGTGTCAGGTGAGGTATTTCATCGAGGTGTTCAAGCAGCCAGGTCAGCATGTCATCTTTGGCCATCAGAGGATCGCCGCCGCTTAAAATCACTTCATTGATCTCGGGATGGCTGCTCAGATAGTCGAATACGGCCTGTAAAGAACGTTTATTGAGCTGGTTATCCTGATAAGGAAAATGACGACGAAAGCAATAACGGCAATTTACGGCGCAGCCGGTTTTTAGCATCAGCAGCACACGGGAGCGGTACTTGTGCAGCAATCCGGGCAGCGCTGCCTGTTGTTCGTCGAGGGGATCTTTGTGAAAACCGGCTTTGGCTATGAATTCCTGATGCTGAGGCAGCACCTGAAGCAGCAAGGGATCTTTGGCATCCCCATAACGCATTTTTGCGATAAAGGGACGTGGAACTCTGAGCGGAAACAATCGCTTAGCGGCCAGGTCTTGTTCACTGAAATGGCCCTCCAGGCCCACCAGTTTTAGCAGCTCGTCTGCACTGGTGACCACATTCGCCAATTCTTTTTGCCAGTTAGTATGCAAATTTACTTCATTTATTTGTATCATTAGCGGGTTTATTACTCGAAATACAAAGATTAGAGGATACGATGGCGAATTATAGCACCAACGAATTCAAGGGCGGCCTAAAAATTATGATCGATGGAGAGCCTTGCTCCATCCTGGAAAATGAAGTGGTCAAGCCCGGTAAGGGCCAGGCGTTTAACCGCGTTAAGATCCGTAAGCTGATCTCAGGTAAAGTTTTAGAGAAAACTTTTAAGTCTGGTGAATCGGTTGAAGGTGCAGACGTCATGGACACTGACCTGGCTTACCTGTACACAGATGGTGAGTTCTGGCACTTTATGAACAACGAAACCTTCGAGCAAATCGCGGCAGATGAAAAAGCGCTGGGCGATAGCGTGAAGTGGTTGGTTGAAAACGATGTGTGTACCATCACATTGTGGAACGGCAGTCCAATTGCTGTGACGCCGCCTAACTTCGTTGAGCTGGAGATCACTGAAACAGATCCAGGTCTGAAAGGCGATACAGCAGGCACCGGTGGTAAACCTGCGACGCTGAGCACAGGCGCTGTGGTACGTGTTCCTTTGTTCGTACAAATCGGTGAAGTGATCAAAGTAGATACGCGCAGCGGCGAATACGTGAGTCGTGTTAAGTAAGCCAGTGCGCTGTGTTGCAGTCTCGCTTTGTTACTAAGTGAGCCTGCATCGACAAGTCACCTGTAAATCCCGGTCCTGACCGGGATTTTTTTGTCTGGAGTAATTATGAGTCATTCTGCATATGGTGGGGCGTCTGATATTGTTTGGGCACCGAGTGCCAGTATCGACACCCTGCGTCAGCGTGCCGCTATCCTCGCTAAAATTCGTGCTTTTTTTGCCGCGCGCGAAGTCCTTGAAGTCGAAACCCCGAGTCTGGCCCAAGCCTCAGTGACGGACGTTCATCTTGCCACCTTTTCAACCACATTTGTCGGACCGGGTCATGCCAGCGGTACGCCTCTGTATCTGCAAACCTCACCGGAATTTGCCATGAAGCGGCTGCTGGCTGCCGGCAGTGGCGCGATTTACCAGATTGGCAAAGCGTTTCGCAATGAAGAGTCAGGCAGACATCACAACCCCGAGTTCACTATGCTGGAGTGGTATCGGCCCGGGTTTGATGAATTTGCGCTGATGGCGGAAGTGAACGACTTAATGCAGGCTATTCTGGACTGTCCTGAAGCCGAGTCACTGAGTTATCAGCAGGCCTTTATCACCTATCTGGGCCTGGATCCGCTGAACGCTTCTATGGATGAATTAAGACAGCTGGCATCGCAGCGCGGCCATGGTCACATTGCAGAGCAGGAGCAACACCGCGATACGCTACTGCAATTGCTGTTCTGTATGGAGATTGAGCCTTTAATTGGTCAGCAGGCACCGTGCTTTGTTTATCATTTTCCGGCCTCTCAGGCCGCACTGGCACAGCTCAATGCCGAGGATCCCAGAGTGGCAGGGCGGTTTGAACTTTATTACCGTGGCATGGAGCTGGCCAATGGCTTCAATGAATTAACGGATGAAGTTGAGCAGAGCGCGCGTTTTGATGAAGATAACGCGCAGCGCGTAGCAATGGGGTTGGCACCTGTGGCAAAAGACCCGCGTTTTTTGGCGGCGCTGGCGCAAGGGCTACCTGCGTGTGCCGGGGTGGCACTGGGCGTCGATCGCCTGGTCATGCTGGCGACTGGCAAGACCCAGCTCAAAGAGGTTATCGCGTTTGACGTTGACAGGGCATAAGGCGAGTGTGAGTAGTTAGGGGCCTGAGCAGGCCCTATACAAAACGCTTAAGCTCTTGCTGTGTCCTGGTCGAGCGCTGCTGTGCATCCTGACAGTCAGTCAGGGCGGCATCAATCTGCGCTTTGGCGGATTGGCCCAGCTCAACAATACGTTGTACTGACTGGTGGGTGTGCTGCTGAGTGGACTCGAGCTGGTGCACGGCGCTGACAATCTCTTCGAGCTGCGACTGATTGCGCTCAAAGTCCTCAGACATATCGGCAAAGCCCTGCGACGTAGTACGAATGGCTTGCTCGGCAGAGCTGGAGTGATCGATCAGCTGCTCAGACTCCTGATGAGTTTCACCGACCAGCACATCCATTTGGTTAATAAAGTCACTGATCTGGCGGGTGGCGTCGTTCACCTTAACCGACAGATTACGCACCTCATCCGCGACCACGGCAAAGCCCCGGCCTGCTTCTCCTGCCCGCGCCGCTTCGATGGCGGCATTGAGCGCCAGCAGGTTGGTTTGATCGGAAAACTCTTCGACCATTTTCAAAATACTGCGGATGTTCTCACTGTTTTCTTTAAGTCCGGCCACGGTAGAAGAAAAGCTGCCAAGCAGATGGGTAATTTGCTGCACCTCTTTCACCAGCGTCGCCAGTGACTGTGACGAGCCACGCACAAAGTGCAGGCTTTCCGTATTGGCCTGATAAACCTGATCCGTGTTGTGCACTATGCTTTGCAAACTGTGCGTGACCTGATCGCTGGCGGCAATAATGGTATCGCCCTGATCGATCTGTTGGCCACCTAGCAGAGCGGTTTGTTTCATCGAGTCAGTAACCTGCTGGTTACTGCGATTCGCCGCTTCTGCGCTTTGGTAGGTGGCAGCCAGAAGTTCGCTGAGGTGCTGAGTAAAGGCATTATATTGCTCACTGAGGTCGCGAAATTCGTCATAAGTGAACTGCGGTAACCTGGCATCGAGGTCGCCGTCCTGACGGTTAATTTGCTCCAGCGTGTCCCGCATGGCCTGTACGGGGCGCACTATCAGGTAGCGCATATAAAAGAAGGTAAAAATAAAGGCACCCACCGACACCAGGGCCAGCAACCAGAATGCACCGGTTGAACCATTTTGTTCGGCCAGCTCACTGTGTAGCCACAGTAAGGTAATGATTTGAAAAATTAATAAAAACCCCAGATTACCAAAAATCTTGCGGGTCAGGGTGAAGAACAAAGATTCTTCGATCAAATTATAGATGCGCATGTACAAACTCATATTAGGCTCTTCACTGTGCCGTTTAGCATACAGTATAGAGTAAACCTGGCAGGTGCAACTGTTTACAGGTTAAGCAATTTATTTTAATCAGCGGCATAATCCTAAGCGCGTTTTGCCTGCTTACTTTGCCGCTGAGGTCTGGTTTAGCTGTTGCTGCACCACCATTTTGGCGTAACAGGGATAATTACTGAATATGCCGTCTACCCCATAATCTAACATTAATTCAATGTCTTTTGCCTTATCGACGGTATAAGCCAGAACTTTAAGACCGCGCTGTTTGGCATCCTGAACAAATTCATGGTTAATGAAGTTCTTGTCCATATGGATACTTTCGGCATGCAGTTGCTGGGCAAATTGAGCAAAAGTGAGCGGAATAGACGCCGTGAGTGCGCCGATCCTTACCCAGGGAAGCTTTTGCTTAAGCCACAATAGCTGGTGGTGATCAAAAGAAGACAGCAGTAGCTGGTGTCTGGCAATGATGCCGCGCTGCACATTGTCTTCTATGGTTGCAACAAATTTATCCAGGCTGAAGGTATGTTTTAGTTCCAGGTTAATCGTCGTTTGCTGACCTATGGTATCGAGCACCTGTTGCAGCGTTGGTACAGCTTCGTTGTTACTGAGCTTAAGCTGGGACAGCGCCGCTCGCGTGGTTTCATTGACCTTGCCCCGGCCGTTGGTGGTGCGATCCAGCCAGGTATCGTGAATAATGGCATAATCATCCAGGCAACTTTGCACATCGAGTTCTATGCCATCGACCCCCACTTCCAGTGCTGCTTTAATTGCGCTGAGTGAGTTTTCCGGATAGTTGCCACTGGCACCTCGGTGTGCATAAACCTGGATCATAGCTTATTCCTTGTGATCGACCACGTTTCATAGCAGGCTGCACTGACAACCAGGACGCCCCCTGCCAGGGTGGTGAGAGTTATGGTTTCTGCCAACAGCATATAAGCCAATACAGTTGCGTACAAGGGCTGCAAGCAAGAAATCAGCCCGGCGGTAGTGGCTGATAAGTAACGTAAACTGGACGCAAATAAGGCGTGCGGAATGGCTGTAAATACGCAGCCTGCCAGGACGATAAGAACGAGGTTGTCAGTACTTAATTCGGCGGGGGGCACTTCAACAAAAGCGCAGAGCATCAGGCTGGCTATCAGAGTTTGATAAAACATGGTGTGTGGCCCGCCATAGCCGGAAAACAGCTTCTTTTGCAGCAAGTTCCTTAGCGCAAATAAGGCACCAGAAAACACCCCGGTCAGTATGCCCAGGGTAATTTGATTGCCGGGGTCGCTGGTGGGTACCAGTAAATAAATGCCGATCATTACGACGAGCGCTGTAAAGACATCTTTGCGCTTTAATCGGCTGTGAAAAAACAGCGGCTCCAGTAGCACAGTGATCACCGGATAGGTGAAAAAGGCAATCACGCCCACGGCGATACCGGCCATTTGCATGGCGGCAAAATAGGTCACCCAGTGCAGTCCAACGCAGATCCCCAGTATTAACACCACGCCATAGTCTTTGCGGGCATTGAGTTTGAATACACTGCCTTTAAATTTCAAAATGCAGGCTAAGGTGACAAAAGCAATGGCAGTTCGATAGACCGTGATATCGAGCGCAGACAGGGAAATGAGCTTGGAGAATAACGCGGTACCGCCAAACAGCAGCACAGCCAGGTGTAAATTAACGAGAGAGGATTGTTCCGGGCGCATGGCGAACTCGGCTTGTTTTTCATTAGCTTATCACGGTAACTGACGGTTGCTAAAGTATTATGATAAACACCGGGCAGTGATGGCTTATCCATCCATTCGGATAAGCTGGCCTGAGTTGGCGAGGCACTTTTCAAGATAAAAGTATGAGGTGTAATGCCGTGTAATGTCAGATGGATTAGATTTTGCTTCCAGAGCGGACAAAATTAATACTATACTAGTAGTTCTTTTTGACGATGTTTGATGAAGTATGGGCGATCCGAAACAACTTTTACAGATCCTGGCTTTGACGTCGTGCGTGTGTGCGCTGTTTATGCTGGTCAACTGGTTTATTCATCGTCGTTTGCTCGGAACCCGGTTATGGGCTGGCTTTTCTGTCTGTACTGCGCTTGGCTGTATTTTCATCGCCTCCTTTTCGCTGTCTGTGACCTGGACCATCTTTATTTCCAACAGCCTGATCTTTATTGGCTTGTATTGTTTAAGCCGGGGCAGTGAGCAATTTTTTTCGGTGCCAAAGCTGACCTGGCCCTGGGTTTTACTGGCGGGGGTATTTTTCCCGGGTTATCTGTATTACACCTACTTTGATGCCAATTTTATTGCCAGGGTGATTTTAAATTATCTGGGGTGGGCGCTGAGTATGATTTTATGTCTACGTGCGTTATGGCTGGGCCAGCGACGGTTGTGGCAGAGCTTTTCTCCGGCACACTGGACCTTTGCACTGGCCTGTGTTTGTCTGTTTATCGTCTTTACCGTGCGCCTGGCGATGCTGCACCATTACTCTCAGCACGACAGCCTGATCACCAATAACTGGGTTAATCAGTTTTTCTCGGTGTCTGTCATCGTAATGCCTTTGATCTTGTGTTTTTCTTTGTGCTTGTTGTGTAGCGGACGGCGTGAAAAAGAGCTCCATGAATTGCGCCACCGGGCCGAGCTGGCCGCGCAGCACAAAGAGCGCTCGCTCACATTGCTCAGTCATGAACTCAGAACCCCGTTAAATGCCATTGTTGGTCACGCAGAGTTACTGAAACGGGCCCCGCGTGAGCCACAACAGCACGGACAGTTTTGTGATGTGATTATTGCCACCGCTATGTCGATGTCGGACCTGGCTAATCAAATCTTGTTGCAGGCACGTGGCGCTGTGCCAAACACCATTATAGAACCGGTTAACCTCGCCAGTCACCTGAAAGAGCAAATGACCTTCTTCCGGCCACTGGCCGAGAAAAAGCAGCTGAAGTTGTCGCTGACCATGCAAGGCATAGATGCCAATTTGCAGGTTATGATAGATAAAGACCCCTTTACTCTGGTGATCAAAAACCTGTTATCCAACGCGATAAAATACACTGAGCGCGGCGAGGTGGAATTAATCGTCTTTGGCTATGCGCTGAATCCGAATCGTCATCAGCTGCGTATCGCTGTTAAAGATACCGGGGTCGGGCTGAGCCGCGCGCAGCAGCAAAAGGTGTTTGAGCCCTTTGTCACCTTTGGCGCGCCGCGTGCGATTGCCGATAGCGCCGGGGTGGGCCTGGCCTTGTGCAAGCAACTACTGGAAAACATGGGTGTCGACCTTGAGGTCGAAAGCGTCCCAGGCCAGGGCAGTGAGTTTTTCTTTGAGATGCAGGTCAATTCGCAGCGCAGCGAACAAAGCGAATTGCCCGAAAGCAGGCCGACGACGCTGGGCGATATGTCTGTCTTAGTGATTGAAGATAATCACCTGAATCGTGAAGTAGTGCGCGGGTATCTCGATACTTTGGGCCTGGGTTATCAGATGGTTGAAACTCTGGCCGCAGCGGAGCAGCAGCTCACAGAAAGCCAGTTTGACGTGCTGCTGTTGGATATGCACTTACCGGATGGCCATGGCTTAGAATGGTATCAATCGCGTTTTGCAGACTTGGGATTGGCACACCCACCGGTGGTGGTGGCGCTCACCGGTGACGTTGATCAGCAAGCGCGTCAGGCCTATCAGCAGGCTGGTATTTACAGCTGTCTGGAAAAGCCCTTACGTATTACTGCGCTGCGTCGGGTATTCGAAAGCATTGTACAGCAGAACAACAGCGGCCTGGCGGCAACCGAGGCCGCTTATGTGGATCTGACCTTTGTTGAGCGCCAGTTAAGCGAGTCATCCGAGCGTTCCGACTTTTCCTCGCGGTTAATTTATCTCAGTGATCGACTGGATTATGAATTTGCTCAGTTACGTGGTCTGGCCGATATTCAGGCCGACGAATCGCTGCGCGAAAAACTGTTGCAACTGGAGCATGAGGTGGAGCAGCTGGGGTTATATGCTTTACGTCAGGCATTACATCAGACCCGACGCCGTGCAGCACAGGAGCGCGACATAGACTGGTCTGCCTTGCATCAGTTTGCTAAACAAAGTGCCTCGGCGCTGCAATCCTGCCATCAGCGCCTGAATGCCTGAGCACTTGAAAAAGCGCAAGGTTAGGTGGGCCATTGGCAGGATTTGAGTTAGAATACAGGTATAACTTCTCTACATACTCAGTGAATGTCTAAACAGGATCCCTATCTCAGCCGAGAACAAGAAAAATACGATAACCCGGTACCCAGCCGTGAGTTCATTCTTGACCACATACAAAAAAGCAATAACAAAAACAATTTCAGCCAGTTATGTCAGGACCTCAAAGTTTTTGAAGATGACCGACAGATTGCCTTCAAGCGCCGACTCAGAGCGATGGAGCGTGATGGCCAGCTGTTTTTCAACAAGTTTAAGTGCTACGTGATCCCAACCGACGATGGCCTGGTAAAAGGCCGGGTGATCGGGCATCGCGATGGCTTTGGCTTTTTGGAGGTCGAAGGGGAAGCCAAAGACTGGTTTATCACTAAGTATCAGATGGACAGAGTATTGCACGGTGACTGGGTGCTGGCGAAAGCGGGTTCACGTGGCTCAGGTGGCAAAGTAGACGCGCGCATTGTACGGGTGCTCGAAAAAGAACGGGCACCGCTGGTCGGGCGCTTTTTTGTAGAGCACGGTATGGCCGTGGTGGTGCCGGAAGATCCGCGCCTCACCCAGGACATTATCATCTTACCCGGCAGCGAAAATGGTGCGCGCCATAACCAAATGGTGCAGGTGGAGATTACCCAAAGCCCCAGCAAGCAAATGAACGCCGTGGGCAAGGTCACCGAAGTATTGGGCGATCACATGGCGCCGGGGATGGAAATTGAAGTGGCGTTGCGCAACCATGAAATCCCTTATGAATGGCCACAGCCGGTGCTGGATCAGGTCGCTGAACATGGCGAGTTTGTTGCCGAGCCGGATAAACAGGGGCGGGTTGATTTACGGGCGCTGCCGCTGCTGACCATAGACGGGGAAGATGCCCGGGACTTTGATGACGCGGTTTACTGTGAGCGCAAAAAGTCCGGAGGCTGGCGTTTATGGGTCGCCATTGCGGATGTCTCTCATTATGTGCCAAAAGGCAGTGCGCTGGATAAAGAAGCCATCTCGCGGGGGAACTCGGTCTATTTCCCTGAGCAGGTGGTGCCTATGCTGCCCAAGGTCTTATCAAATGGCCTGTGTTCGTTAAACCCGCAGGTCGATCGCCTGTGTATGGTGGCCGAAATGACGGTGTCCGAAGCGGGGCGTCTGTCGGGCTATCGTTTTTACGAAGCAGTGATGAATTCTCATGCCCGTCTGACCTATACTAAGGTCCACGCCATGTTGCAGGGTGATGAAGGTCTGCGCGAGCAATATCGCGAACTTTACCCGCATATCAGCGAATTACATCAGATGTATATGGCGCTGAAGTCGGAGCGTCAGGCTCGCGGTGCCATCGAGTTTGAAACCCTCGAAACCCGTTTTGTGTTCAATGCCCATCGCAAGATCGAATCCATTGTGCCTGTGGTACGCAACGATGCGCATAAGTTGATCGAAGAATGTATGATCCTCGCCAATGTGTCGGCAGCGCGTTTACTGGAAAAACACGAAGCCAGTGCGCTGTATCGGGTACATGACCAGCCGGATCCGGAAAAGCTCAGTCAGTTCAGGTTATTCCTGCAAGATTTGGGCATTGAAAGCACGCTAGGCCACGAGCCCACACCGCTGGAGATCACCGAGGCCCTGGCCGGTCTGGGTGAGCGCCCTGAGCTTGAATTGATCCAGACCATGCTGCTGCGCTCGATGAAACAGGCTGTCTATCAGCCCGATAACATCGGCCACTACGGCCTGGCCTTAAAAGCGTATGCACATTTTACTTCGCCTATTCGACGTTATCCGGATCTGGTGGTACACCGTGCGATTAAAGGCATTTTAGCCCAGCAGGGGCAGCAGGTGTCTGGGGCTTATGCCTACGAAAATGACGAAGCCAATCAGCTCGGCGAGCAGTGCTCTATGACAGAGCGCCGCGCCGATGATGCTACCCGCGAAGTGGCGGACTGGCTGAAGTGTGAGTTTATGCAAGATCACGTGGGTGATGAATTTACCGGGGTGATCTCATCGGTTACTAACTTCGGTTTATTTGTCAGGCTCGATGAACTGCAAATTGACGGCTTGATCCATGTCAGCAACCTGGGCCATGAATATTTTCACTTTGATGGTGCCAAGCATTGTCTGATAGGTGAGCACAGCCGCAGCGTGTTCAGGCTGGGTGACAAGTTGAGCGTCGTGGTGAACTCCGTCAGCCTGGATGAGCGACGCATTAATCTGGCACTGGCGGAAGAAGCCGTGTCGGATCGTTATGCCAGACGACGCCGTAAAGCGGCTGGCGGTGCCCCCAGCAGTGTCCGCGCGCAGCTGAAAGACGGCAAGATCCCAGGCAAAGACAGCAAAGCCGATAAAGACGCGAAATCGGCCAACAGCGAAGGCAAAAAGCCGAAAAAGGGTAAGAAGACTACGCCCAAAGGCAGCGCCAAAAAAGCCAAGCAGGCAGGGACACTGAGCCCCAAGAAAAAAGCCAAGAAAAGTGCAAAGAAAGCCAAGGCAAAACGACCTGGCAAAAACGCGCGTAAAAGAAACAAACCAAGTGCGGGAGCTTAAACCTTGAGTAATGAATTAATCTTTGGTTTCCATTCCATTGAAGCCATTTTATCCACCACCCCTGAGCGCTTTTTAGAGATCTATGCGCTCAAAGGACGAGACGACAAGCGTCTCAATGCCGTCGTCAATGAGGCGCGTAAGTTTGGCATTTCTGTGCAGTTTATGCAGCGCAAGGCGCTGGACAATAAAGCCAATGGTGAGCAGCATCAGGGGATCATTGCTAACGTTAAAGCGGCCAGAGTGCTCAACGAGCGCGATCTGGATGAGATCTTAGCCCGAGAGTCTACTCCTTTCTTTTTGGTGCTCGATGGGGTGACGGATCCGCACAACCTTGGCGCCTGCTTGCGCAGTGCGGATGCCGCCGGTGCGCACGCTTTAATCGTGCCCAAAGACAAGTCGGCCAAGCTCAACGGTACGGCCCGTAAAGTGGCCTGTGGTGCGGCGGAAACCGTGCCACTGATCCAGGTGACTAATCTGGCACGGACACTAAGAGACATTAAAGAAGCCGGTGTCTGGGTGGTTGGCACCGCAGGTGAAACCGATACTGAACTGTTTGATGCCAGCCTGAGCGGCCCAATCGCCATTGTGATGGGGGCAGAAGGCGACGGTATGCGTCGTCTGACGCGCGAACATTGTGATGTACTGGTGAAAATCCCTATGGTGGGCACTGTATCCAGTCTGAACGTTTCGGTGGCCACCGGGATTTGCTTATTTGAGGTATTACGCCAGCGAAATAATCAGTAACCGCTTGGCACTCAGTGAGATGAAAAAGGCAAGCTTAGCTTGCCTTTTGTGTTTCTGGGTCCAGCAATAACACCTTGAGCTGCGTTAGATTATCGACCGTATAAGTTGGCTTGATTTCAGGCGGGCACTCGGCACCCGGGTGGCGTAACCAGCAGCTGTCGATACCAAACCGATTGGCACCGAGCACATCACTGGCAGGTGTATCACCAACCATCAATACCTGAGACTTATCTGGATTGCCCAGCAATGACAGTGCGTGCTCAAAAACGCGGGGATCGGGTTTAGCCACACCCACCTGCTCAGAAATCACAATACTGTGAAAATAATCTTTGAATCCGGTGTGTGCCAGACGTTTTTCCTGCAATGCGGTAAAGCCATTGGTGATGATGGCCAGAGTCGCTTTGCCCTGTAAAGCATGTAATAACTCAGCTGCACCAGGCAGTGGGTTACAGAGCTCGGCCATGGCATCTAAAAATCCGAGGTTGAGGGTTTCAGCGGGTACATTGAGGCGCTCAGACCAAAATGCAAAGCGGGTGATCTGCAGGGTTTTTGCATCAATTTCACCGTTCTGATACTGCACCCACAGAGGTTTGTTGATACGTTGGTATTCGGCGTTATCGGCTTCGCTAAACTCGACATTGTAACGGGCAAACAGGGCCTTCAGGCCTAAAAAGGCATTGAAACTGAACAGGGTTTCATCGGCATCAAAGAGAATATGGGTATATTTCATGCGTACAGCTCTGGATGGTTAAAGGGGGCCATGGCCAGTAACAGGGCCTGAGTATAGGCGCTTTCTCGGGTTGCCAGATGGTTGGTCAGCAAACCTATCGCGCCTCCTTTTTGTTTTATATTGTCGGTATTGAACAGGCGGTCCATCACGTGACCCAGTTCTTCTCCCGCCAGCAGCGCATCATAAATCCGTTGCGGCAAAGGCAGGTTGGCACTGCGGCCAATGCTCTCATGCTGACCATTAGAAATGACCACAAAAGCAAAGGTAGCGGGGCCATAGGCAAACTGATGGGCACCGCCTTCCATTGCACAGTAATAGTCGGCTGTGTGTTGGTCAACCAGGTATCGTACGCGGTTTTGTGCGCCCAGTAGTGTGTCGGCTTCGCCCAGTGGTTGGTTGGCAACCCCGCTTGGCGCATCTAAGCCTTCACATTGGATGTCACTGTCTGGGTAATATTGCGTGAATATCTGCCTTGCGGCATTGATCTTAACCGGGTTCTTTGACCCGACGAGTACCTTAATAACTGCCATGTGCGATGCCCTGAAAAAGCGCTAGTGTAACGGCTTCGCCGGGCAGGTCGCAAGCGGTGAAGTGTAACTGTGCGTTAAACGGGTAAATCCAGCGGTACAATTTGCTCCAGTGCCCGCTTCTTGGTAAGTAAGTCTTTGATAAGCGGTGTTAACACCAGCTCCATTGCCAGCCCCATTTTACCACCCGGGACCACTAAAGTGTTCACGCGCGACATAAAGCTGCCCTGGATCATCTGCAAATAATAGGGGAAGTCAACGTCTTTGATGTCGCGAAAGCGGATCACCACAAAGCTCTCATCCAGTGAAGGAATATCTTTGGCGCTAAAGGGGTTGGAAGTATCGACCGTTGGAACACGCTGAAAGTTTATATGAGTGCGTGAGAACTGAGGCGTGATATGGTTTATGTAGTCATCCATACTGCGCACGATTGAGGTCATAACGGCTTCGCGGGAGTGGCCACGCTCATGGGTGTCGCGGATCAGTTTTTGGATCCACTCCAGGTTGATGATCGGCACCATGCCAATCAGCAGGTCGACATGATGGGCCACATCATGCTCTTCGGTCACTATGCCGCCATGCAGGCCTTCATAAAACAGCATGTCGCTGTTGCTGTCCAGTTCCTGATAAGGCGTAAAGGTACCAGGTAGCTGGTTGTAAGGCACTGCGTCATCAAAGGTATGCAGGTAGCGTCGGACCTGGCCGGTGCCGGTCTGGCCATAGCTTTCAAACAGGGCTTCGAGTGCGGCAAAGTCATTGGCTTCCTGACCAAAATAGCTCAGGTGTTTACCTTCTTGCAGGGCCTCGCGTTTTAACTTATCCATTTCCGGGCGGGTATAACGGTGGAAGCTGTCGCCTTCGACAAATTCAGCTTTGGCGTCCAGGCTGCGAAAAATGTGCTTAATCGCGGCTGTGGTGGTGGTGGTCCCGGCACCAGAACTGCCCGTGATCGCGATGATTGGATGCTTTGCAGACATTTTGTCCCCTTACCTGGCTCAGCTGGCCTGAGCGTAACTTCCGATTAACACCTCTCGATGTTACTCGATAAGGGAAAATTCGCAAGGCATTTCGCGGCGACTTGCATGGCGATGATTGAGTTCCTACGCTCGCCCGGTATGATAGCGAAAAAAACAAGGGATATAACACAATGACACTGCTGAAAAAGATCATCACAATCGGGTTGCTATGGGGCGTAACGGGCGCGCTCAATGCGATGCCAGCCTCCCAGCTGTGGCTGGCGGAAGAACACGCCGGTACGCTCTCGGTCAAACCGATTAGCGCAGCGGATGGCTATCACAACCAGCCTTTGGTTGTCGACAATGGCGTCTATTTTACGCAGCAGGTTCAAAGTCCTGAAGGGGCCCAAACCGACCTGTTTTTTTATGATTTTACCACTCAAGAGGCCCGTAATCTCACCAATACTCCGGTGTCTGAATATTCACCTACTCTATACCCCTATGATGACGGGCTTTCTGCGGTGGTCGTTGAAGCCGATGGCTCGCAAAAATTGTGGTTTTATCCATTTTCTGAAGCACACTCACCGAGGCGGCTTTTTGAGCATATTGCCCCTGTGGGTTACCACGCCTGGGGCGAAGACGAGCAACTGGTAATGTTCATTCTTGGCGCGCCACACACTTTGCAATTCACCGATTTAAAAGGGCATTTACCTAAAGTAGTGGCCAGTGATATCGGCCGGACCCTGGCTTATAATCCTGCGCGAGCGATATACAGCTTCACCTATACCACCCAAGGCCAGCAGTGGTTTGCCAGTTTCAATGCGAAAACACAGCTGGTGACGCAACACTTTGCGCTGCCAAACAGTGTTCAGTATTACACCTGGTTTGATAACAACACCCTTGCCTATGCCATTGATGGTCGTATTTATACCCGTCAGCTGGATAATCCAAATAAAGTGCAATTATGGCGCAACCTGTCGGCTTATTGTGCCGGGAATATTTCGCGCCTGAGTAAGCAAGGACGACGACTGGTGTTTGTGTGTGACAGGGCCTAAACAGGCGCGGTCATTATCGGCAAAGCACTGACACATCCGACGTGATCGTTTACAATGAGCACAGTTATATTTTTAGGAAAAGAACTATGACCGTCTTAGTTACCGGTGGTGCCGGGTATATTGGTTCGCATACTGTGCTGGAGTTGCTAAATGAAGGCAAGGATGTGGTTGTTGTCGATAACTTGAGTAACGCCTCGCAGCAATCTTTGCAGCGCGTAGAGTCGCTGACAGGTCGCGCTGCGACCTTTTATCAGGGTGATATCTGCGACAAAGCATTTCTCGACGGGGTTTTTGCAAAACATCAGGTAGAGCAGGTGATCCACTTTGCCGGATTAAAGGCGGTCGGCGAGTCAGTGCAAAAGCCAGTCGAGTATTATCAAAACAATGTGCAGGGCACGCTGACTTTACTCGATGCAATGCGCGATGCCGGTGTATTTCAGTTGGTGTTTAGCTCTTCTGCAACCGTTTATGGCGACCCCGCCAGTTTACCGATCCGTGAAGAGTTTCCTGTGGGTGGCACAACAAACCCGTACGGTACCTCTAAACTGATGGTAGAGATGATCCTGCAAGACCTGGCTAAATCAGATACGCGCTGGGCGTTTGCGATTTTGCGTTACTTTAATCCGGTTGGCGCACATATCTCAGGCCAGATAGGTGAAGACCCTAATGGTATTCCAAACAATCTGCTGCCTTATATTGCACAGGTTGCAGTGGGCAAACTAGAAAAGCTGGGCGTGTTTGGCAATGACTATGACACCCATGATGGTACCGGTGTACGCGACTATATTCATGTTGTTGACCTGGCCATTGGTCACCTGAAAGCGCTGGACAAGATAGCAGCGCAATCCGGCGCGCATGTCTATAACCTCGGCACAGGCAACGGCTACTCGGTAATGGACATGGTCAAAGCCTTTGAAAAAGCCGCAGGTAAACCAATCAATTACGAAATAAAACCGCGACGCGATGGCGACATTGCCGCGTGTTATGCCGCCCCTGAAAAAGCCCTGAATGAACTAGGCTGGCGCGCGAAACGTGGCATCGATGAGATGATGCAGGACACCTGGCGCTGGCAAAGCCAAAACCCGAACGGGTATGAAGGTTAACCCTCAATAAGCGGCCCGGCGTGGCCGCTTACCCCACCCCCTGTCAACGCTGGATGAAACTCATCACAACAGCGTGTATAATTCCCCCCTTAGCTATACCAATTTCACTTAATACCTGTTCAATTTGACTGAGCAAATATGACGCTAACTATGTTAAAAATTTCTCATTTAGAACAACTAAATAGCAAAATTTTTGTCTTGTTATCGACCCTATTTTCTCGCCTCAAAATAGAACACTTAATTAAGCAAATTGGTATTATATTGATGGCCACTCGCGACCCACTATTTGCGACAGACGGGCCCGCATGTAGTTTGGTATTAGTCTTGTTGGCAGTTTCGAGCTGTTAATTTGAGCGTTCAGAGGTAGTATGACAAACACAGATAATTCAGGCGCAAGCCCTCTAGACACAAGCAATCCGGCGTTTCGCCGCTTTTCCGTTGCGCCCATGCTGGATTGGACTGATCGCCATTGCCGGACTTTTCACCGTAAGTTGACTCAGCACGCGGTGCTTTACACTGAGATGATCACCACAGGCGCGATTATCTTTGGTAAGGGTGATTATCTGCATTTTGGTGAGCACGAAATGCCGGTGGCATTGCAGCTTGGCGGCTCAGACCCCAAAGCCCTGGCTGAATGTGCAAAGCGCGCTGAGCAATACGGCTATAACGAAGTGAACCTCAACGTAGGTTGTCCGTCGGATCGGGTGCAAAATGGTCGTTTTGGTGCATGTCTGATGGCAGAACCTGAGCTGGTGGCTGAGTGTGTCGCAGCGATGAAAAGCGAAGTCTCTATCCCGGTGACGGTGAAAACCCGGATCGGGATTGATGAGCAGGACTCCTATGAATTCCTGACCCGACTGATTGAAGCCTCAAAAGCCGTCGGCTGTGATGACTTTATCATTCATGCCCGCAAGGCCTGGTTGCAGGGCCTGAGTCCTAAGGAAAACCGCGAAATTCCTCCGCTGGATTACCCTCGTGTCTATAAGCTCAAGCAGGATTATTCGGATCTTCATATCAGTATTAATGGTGGCGTTAAAACCATTGAGGAATGTCAGCATCACCTGGCACACCTGGATGGCGTGATGATAGGCCGAGAAGCTTACAGTAATCCGTTTATGCTCTCTGAGGTTGACAGTGCCCTGTATGGTGCGCCGGCCTTTACCCAGACCCGTCATCAGGTTGTCCGTAGCATGTACGACTACATTGAGGCTGAAATGTCTAAGGGTGCGAACTTTTGGCATATCGCTCGCCATATGCTGGGGATTTTCCAAAACCAGCCGGGTGCCCGTGGTTTCCGTCGTCATTTGTCGGAAAATGGCCATGGTAAAAGCGCCGATATCAGCGTGATGGAAAAAGCGCTGAGCTTTGTACCGGAACTGTAGTTCTAATTTTGGTCAAAAAAGCTAACAATGTGCTTTTTTGACCACACCCCTTTCTTTATCTCTTGTCTCTACAATCAATACTTTTATTTAACCATCTGATTTTTATTCATAAATGTTTTTTGGCATAAACCTTGGAATAAGTTAATCAACATTAGCTTACTCAAGGAGCCTGTCATGGCCTTAATCGACCGAATCGAAGATTTAATCAAAGCCGAGTTTAATGCGTTGCTCGACAAAGCAGATGACCCGAAAAAAAACCAGCGTCAGATTCTGACTCAGCTTGAGGAGGCGCTCAGTGAATGTCGCAGCACTGTGGTACAGGTGATCTGTGAGCAAAAAGCGCTGGCGCGCCGCAATCAGACGCTGGCTAAAAAAGCCGAGCAGTGGCAACAGCAGGCTGAGTATGCGCTGCAAAAAGACCGCGAAGATCTGGCCCGCGCTGCGTTGCTGGAAAAGCAAAAATGTCAGCAAGCCCAGCAGCATATTGAAGATGAGGCGGCGCAGTTACAGCAGGCTTATGACAAGCTGGAGCAGGACGCGCAAACCCTGACTGAAAAGCTTAATCAGCTACGCCACAAAGAAGCGCAGCTGGCACGCCGTGAAGACACAGCCACCACCCAGCTGAAAGCACGCAGTGTAGCAAGTCAGCAGTCGATAGCAGACGCTTTAAGTCGATTTGAACACCTTGAACGTAAGGTTGAGCGGGTCGAAGCCGAAGTTGACAGTTATGAGCTGGTCAGCAAAGAGCAAGCGCAATGGCAGGCGCTGGAGACACTGGCACGTGAAGAGCAAGTAGATAAAGCCCTGGCCGAGTTGAAACAAAAAACGCAACCCGCTTAGGTGAAAACAATATCGGTGCCCGCAGGCCCCGCAAGGTAGTTATAGTGAGGAGAGATCTGATGACAGAACATGATACTTATTACAGTACAACACGAGCGCAGCAACCGCGCAAAAAAGTGGCCGGGGTATGTGTCAATGTCGCAAACAGGCTGGATATGCCAACCTGGCTGGTCCGTGTGATCACCGTCTTACTGGCACTAAAAGCACCGGTATTGGTCGTGATGGCGTACTTTATCGCCTGGATTGTGCTCTCGGAGCGCACCTGAGGAGGCACTATGAAAGCGGCATTTATCTTACTGATTGGTTTAGTGATGCTATCCGCTTTGTCCTGGGTGTCATCGCCACTGGCCTGGTTCAGTGTCCCTGAGATTGTCCTGGATATTAGCTGGGTTGGGATCGAAATGCTGAGCCTGTTTGTGGCTATGATCGCCGTTTTTGCTTTATTGGCTTTGCTGAGCATAGGGTTGCTTGGCGTTATGTTAGTTGTGCTCATTGGGCTAGTATTGGCACTGCTATTTAACTCGGTACTGATTGCCATTCCGTTGTTATTTTTGGTTGCAATCGGCTGGTTGGTGAGTGATAAACAGGCGCTGTGCTAAGGCGCCTGTTTTGCGCTCTTTTTGGCATTATGCGCTAAATTGAACGCAGCAGCAGGCTGTAAAGAAATGGTGATGAAAGCGCGTTAAACTAAGGCTAATGTGGTATAGTCAATGGACTATACTCAACAAGGAAAGCGCTTATGATCAAAAATTTAGCCTTCTTTTTACTGTGTACTTTGCCCTGGGTGTCACAGGCACATCCGGACCATACCCACGAGGCGGCACACCATGCCCATGCTGAACCGGGCTCGATGCAGTTGATGCACGCCAGGCTGCGAGACTTTCTGCCTACAGCCAGCTCGACCGCCGGCTATTTTACCCTGACCAATACCAGCCAGCAGGCTATGACCTTAGTTAAGGCCGAAATAGAAGGGCTGGGGCGAGTTGAGATCCACGAACACACCCACGTCAATGGCATGATGCGCATGCAAAAGATAGACAAACTTGAGATAGCGCCAGCTAGCCAGGTTGAATTTAAGCCCGGCGGCTACCACCTGATGGCCTTTGAGCCGACAAAACCATTAAAAGTGGGCGAAAATCGTAAACTTACACTATATTTTGCTGATGGCAATCGCGTCTATGGGTTGATTGAAGTGGTGTCACTAAAGGCGCAGATGCATAACGCGAAAAATGGACATCAGCATCACTAGGAGTCTTGATGGATCACAAAACACACAGTCATGTGGGGAAAGTCTGGGCTGCACTGGCAGCAATCCTGTTGCTCGGTTATGGCCTGGCAATTTACTGGAGTGCGGAGCCTGAGCAGTTTGATGTGGTGGGCAGTGCGCAGCGCCACGCCGAGCAGACTAACACTCAGCTGGTGACCGGTTACGTCACTACCCACACGCTTATTACCGTATCGCAAACCTTGCTTGATAAACCGGGCGGCTATTTATCTAATGATGTGCTACCACCTAGTGTGATCATGGACAATATGCCGGCCTGGGAATATGGCGCGCTGGAAATGGTACGTGACATGGCCTTGTCTATGCGCAAAGATTTTAGTCGTTCTCAGTCGCAATCAACCGAGCACCCCAGTCTGAAAAAGGCCCAGCCGCAGTTTAATATCAGCTCAACGGCCTGGTTATGGCCCAGCGCCGAAGGCGAGTATCGCACCGGTATTGCGCATCTGAATGACTATTTGCTGCAAATTTCTAATCCCGCCGATCAGGGCAGTCAATTTTACGCCCGGGCAGATAACCTCAGGGGCTGGCTGAAAGAGGCTGAAAAACGCCTGGGTAGCCTAAGTCAGCGGCTGAGTGCCAGTGTTGGCCAGGACAGGCTGAACACTGACCTGGCTGGCGACAGCGCAGCGAATCAGGCAACCTCTGCCGCCAATCACCATGAAGTGAAAACATCCTGGTGGAAGATTGACGATGTATTTTATGAGTCCCGCGGTGCCACCTGGGCTCTGTTACACTTTTTAAGAGCGGTAGAATACGACTTTGCGGATGTGCTCGAGAAGAAAAATGCAAAAGTGAGCCTGCAACAGATCATCCGGGAATTAGAAGCCACGCAGGAAACCGTGTGGAGCCCGATGATTTTAAATGGTAGTGGTTTTGGATTGGTCGCCAATCACTCGCTGGTGATGGCGAACTATATTTCCCGGGCCAATGCGGCTCTTATTGAACTCAGTGAACTTTTAGCGCAAGGATAAATAAATGAAAAAGTACTGTTTAGCGGCAGCCTTATCTCTGGCCTGCCTCGCACCTGCAGCACAAGCAGACACCCTGTTAGGGTTATATTTGGGTGGTGAAGCATGGGGCGCAGAGCCAGAAGGTAGCTTTGCGAACAAGGGCAATCAGCAAGACTTTGACTTTGTTGATAAAAACTTCTCGAGCTTCTATGCAGCGCTCGAGCATCCGGTGCCTTTAGTGCCGAACGTCAAGCTCAAGTATACCGAGTTAAAACTGGAAGGTTCAGCAGTACTGAATGAAACCTTCGACTTCGGTGACAAAAGCTTCACCGTGGGCGGTACAGTGAATACAGTGGGCGATCTGAACCACATGGATTACATCCTGTATTATGAGCTGTTCGACAACGATTTGGTGTCGTTTGATTTCGGTCTGAATGCCAAACACTTTGATGGCGATATCAGCGTGACCGGTTTTGCTAACGGCGAATCAACCACAGAAACGGTGGACTTTTCAGGCTTTATCCCGCTGGGTTACCTCAGAGGCGAAGTAGGCTTACCACTGACCGGGTTGAGTGTGTTTGCCGAAGGCAGCTTACTGGCCATTGATGACAGTAAAATCCAGGACTTCCAGATTGGCGTTGCCTGGGAGTTTATCGATAATATGGCTGTGGATGTGGCAGTTCGCGCGGGTTATCGCTCTATGGTGGTTGAACTGGACGATGTCGATGATATCACTACCGATTTAGATGCATCGGGCCCGTTTGCAGGCGTACAGGTTCATTTCTAAATCAATAAAACCAGAGCGGGTGTCCCCGCTCTGGTTGTTACTGCCTAATGCTCCGTGTAACAACGGTGTGGCTTATTTAAACAACTGATTTTATACGTTTGGGTGATTTCATTATCCTGCCCACCGCTGGCAAACGCCCTGGTCCGGGTTTACTTAGATAGCCTGTAACAATGGCTCTACACTCCGCCTCGCCTAAGCGCTGCAATCCAGCAGCAGAGCATAACCCCCCAAGTTATTTAAATAGCTCACTTTTTTATAGTGATTTCTTATTGATGTTCAACGCATTTATGTTGCTGCCCTGGAGATCCGTCGGTGCTATCCAGTTAACACGTGAACGTTTCGTTGTAAATTTTCAATACTCACACTCTTTGTTTGTGAATTGTGTACATTTGTGTTACTAAATGTGTGTTGACCCTAACTTTGGGATCAGCCTGCGCACTTTGCCGGTTAAGTAGTACGGACAACTTAAAAAAACACAACGAAAGTTAGTATTCAGGAGTAAGGAAATGAATAAGAATAAACTGTTGCGCGCCGTGCAGTATGCCATTGGTGGCTCTGTTCTGGCCAGTAGTGTGGTGGCCCTGCCCGCACTGAGTGAAGAAAGCAGCGCTGAGGTTGAGCGCATTGAAGTAACCGGATCGCGGATCAAACGCCATGATCTGGAAAAATCCGCCCCGGTGTCGATTGTTGATGCCGCTCAGATTGAGATTTCCGGCGTTGAAAACGTGGCCGATCTTATCAACCGCCTACCAGCCATTACCGGGATCACCAACACTACCCAGGCCGGTAGCGCCACATCGAGTATTAACCTGCGGGGTCTGCCCGGTACGGCGACTCTGGTTTTGATCAACGGCCAGCGCGCTGCCAATAATGCCTCGGATGGCGAAACTGTCGACATTAACAGCATTCCCCCTTCCGCGATTGCACGCATTGAGGTGCTCAAAGACGGTGCGTCGGCCATTTATGGTTCCGATGCCGTTGCCGGGGTAGTGAATATTATCCTTAAAGAGCGTTATGACGGCTTTTCGGTCGACGTGAACAAATCGGTATCAGAAGAAGATGGTGGCGACTCTACCAGTATGAACCTGCTGTTTGGTGGCGCATCGGATAAAGGCTCATTTGTGATCGGGGCCAATATTTATAAGCAGGACGCGGTATATTCTCGGGACCGTGATGCGACCCGGGTCACGCCGCGGCTAAGCTCAGCTATCCCTTCCGGGTTGGCGGCAATTTCAGGTTATAAAACCAATGACGATGGCAGCGTGGTATTTACCGGCAATGAGGAGGATGCATCAACCGTCACCCGGATCAATTCAGCAACGGATCTGTCCGGTTATAGCAGTAAGTTTGACCTGTACAACTACCAGCAAGTCACTTCAGAAGTCCCCGATAACAAGCGTTTCTCTATTTATGGCAGTGGCACCTATGAACTGAGCGATGAGCTGATTGTAAAAGGTGAATTTATCCATTCAGACACCGAAGTGTTTGAGACCTGGGCTTATGCCCCGATCTTCTCTGCTTTAGAGGTGGGTGATGTGTCGTGGAAGGCCACCAGCCAGTATAATATTTTTGGTCAGGATGTGGCTGACTGGCGTCGCCGTATGACTGACTCCGGCGAGCCGCGTTTCTTTGCCCACGACACCCAGTTTGACCGCATTGTACTGTCACTGCAGGGCAGTTTTAACGACAACTGGCAGTGGAGTGCGAAGGCACTGGGCTCACAGAGCCGCTATCACCAGATCTATGTTAATGTGATCAACAAAGAGCGCCTGAAACTGGCCGTGGGCGATAAAGACGTCTGTGCCCAAATTGAAGGGTGTGTGCAGATGGATCCGCTGGCACCGGCCGGTGCCATGAACGAAGAACAATGGCGTTATGTGCTGACCGACGTACAGATGGCTGGTAAAGCCAATGTGGAGTCTTATCACTTCGACGTTAATGGCGATTTATTCGAACTGAGTGCCGGGGCGGTTGGCTTTGCTGCCGGGGTGGAGTTTAGAAACGAGCGTTTCGACAAGCAACCGGATGGCCTGATTGAAAACTTTGGCACTATAGGCGGGGTTAACCTCAAAGCCACAGAGGGCAGCCGGGATGTTAGTGAGGCCTATGCCGAGGCATTAATTCCGGTAACGGAAAATTTTGATATCAACCTGGCGCTGCGTTATTCCGACTTCAGTGACTTTGGTGATACGCTGAACCCCAAAATCGGTTTTGACTTTAATCCGGTTGAGTCCGTCAAGCTGCGTGCGACATACTCTACCGGGTTCCGTGCGCCGTCCTTGCAGGAGCTTTATCTTGGCGACTCGGAGGCATTTGATTGGTTGACAGACCCCTGTAGCGCCGACAATGCCGGGTCTACCCCGGCAACCCAGGGATGTGTTACGCAATCAGATCCTAATATCCTCCAGTTTCTGACAATCACCGCGGGTAATTCGGCTAAGCTTGAAGCAGAAGAGTCCGAGAGCTTTACTGCCGGGGTGGTGTGGAGCCCGGCGGTGGATAATGACTTCAACATCCGTCTGGATTATTTCAGCATTACCTTAGAAAACGCCATCGATAACCCCAAGCAGTACTTTATCGACAAGAATGCGGCGGGCGATACTGAGCTGGGCAATCGTGTCATCCGAAGTGCCAATGGTAACATTAATCGTGTCGACGTCACTTATCTGAACCTCTCTGAACGTGAAGTGTCCGGTTTTGATCTGGGGATAAACTATGCCCTGGACACCAGCATAGGTGGATTTAACTTTGGCGCTGAGCTGTCCTGGTACGAAAAGTACAACGACCAGGCACACCCGGAAGCAGAAGTTATAGACCGGGTTGGTACTTACGATAACGGCTCAAACGCCGGGTTGTTACCTGAATACAAGCTATCGGGTTTTGTGACCTGGAAACAGGATGACTTGACCATTGACTTGCGTACTCAGTGGATGGATGAAGTGGAAGATCTGGCTAAAGCGGATACCATGATCGATTCTTATACCCGCTTTGATGTGACCGCTGCGTATAAGTATCAGGAAAACTGGACCTTCTCAATGGGGGTCGACAACCTGTTGGATGAAGAGCCTCCACATATATCGACTGTTCCTTCAGGCATTGAAGGCAACACCTATGATGTAACGGGGCGCAGCGTCTTCTTTAAGGTGAAGTACGAACTGTAAACCCGACCCTCTTGCTCCAAAATTGGGGCAAGATCTTTTCTCCCTATTTAGGCTCCCTTAGGGGAGCCTAGTTCCAGTGCAAGGTAAATTCTTCTTCAAACGCCTTACCAAGCAGTTGCCTGTAGGTTTTGTTCACAGGGGTATTGATGAGCTTTTTCAGTTCATCACCGGTTTGGGTTAGCTTGTAATAGCTCAAGACCAGATCGTTGCTGTTTGCTTCAATTGACAGGTGTTTGCCCTGATAGGCCAGTGTCAGCGACTGACCTTTTTGCAAGTTGGCTGATTCAATCTCCTGGCGATAGATTAAATTAATGTCCATCAGGGTCAGAATATGTGGAAAGCTCAATCCGGCCTGCGCCAGGTTCAGAGATTCTTTTGCGCCTTTGCGGAGTAAATCGAACAGCGATGGCTTTTTATAAAACCCCAGCAAAATAAGATAGCTGTCTTCTTTTTCCAGATAGCCGCATAAAGACGCACAACGCTGCAGCGCATCGGCCTCTTTTTGTGTCATTTGTTTTAGCGTTTGCAGGCTTTTGATTGAAAAGGTGCCCGGCGCGATTGATTCACCGACTAAAATTTTAGCCCAGAGTTTTTGCATGGCACTGTTGGCAATGTCCTCGGCCAGGGCGATAAAGTGCTCCAGCCAGTCCGGGTCGGGGCGCCCCCGGCTGGTGACATCGGGGCATAAAGTCAGTGACATGCCCATAATTGACTCGATATTGCGTTGCTGGGCAATCCGCTGCAACTGACTGCGCTTGAGTGCTCTTTTCAGTACGCCGTGTTCGCTGCGCACAATAAATTGATTTTGGTTCGCATCGGGGGTCTGCGCAAAGCGTCGGTCTTCGGAGTGTATCGCGGCTTTTGGCTGTTTGATCATGGCGTAGCCCAGCTTCTCTTCGATAAGAAGCGCTAAACTGGAGCGTGCCTGGGCATTTTTTATTGTCATACCACTCCCTGCGTGTGAAATTTTAACTGGCTGATCAACTGGTTCAGCATCATTTTGAGTTGTTGTTCTATATAGTAAGCCGCAAAGCGGGCATACAGTCCGCCCACCAAAGGCGTGTGGTTTTCCCCTCTGGCACTGAACTGGACCAGTAAGGTGTCGGCCTGGGGTTGTAGCAAAAGCTCGATATGGGCGACGTGCTCGGCATTGAATCGCAGTTGAATGGCTACGCGCTGTTGTTCCAGGCTCAGCACTGTTACCTCTGCCAACCCCCAGGGATGGGCCAATTCACCATAGCCGCCTACGTGCTCAGCCTGCGTCAGAAACACCAGCTGCAGATCTGGTTGGGGCGTCAATAGCCCTTGCCAGTGTTCGGCATTTAAATACTTTTGTAAGACTGGCAGGTCATGATTGGCTACCCGCTGCGCTGTGTGGGCCTGATAGTCAGAGGGAAGCAAAGCGGTGGCCACAATCAGGCCGAATATCAAAACAATGCTGAACGTAAAAGCCCGAAAAATTGATGCTGTCATAACCTGCTAAGAGCCGCTATATTATTTAGTTAACGAGCACAAGTTGTTGAACATCGACTATAATATTACTTGAGTGTTAACGGGTATGGATCTTGATAGTAAAAACCTATCATAATTTATAAGATAACACATAGGCAAATATGTCATGTGGGCAGAAACTAAGTAGTTGAACATAAGGTTGATGATGGCGTCAGAACAAGAAGAGTTTTTGTTTGCGGATCAAGACTCAACGCATGACTCACAAGAAACAGTCAGCGCGTATTGGGATGTACTGGTTGTGGACGACGATCCGGAGATCCACTCGGTTACTAAGTTGGCCCTGTCCGGGGTTGAGTTCTGGGGGCGTGCGCTCAAATTTCATCATGCTTATTCGGGTAAAGAAGCACTGGAGGTGTTGTCTCAACATCCCGAAATTTGCATCCTGTTGCTCGATGTGGTGATGGAAAGCGATGACGCGGGCCTGTCCGTTGTAAAGAAAGTACGAGATGAATTTGGCAATTACGCCGTGCGGATCATTTTGCGCACCGGGCAGCCAGGCTATGCGCCGGAAGAAAAAGTCATTCGGGAATACGACATCAATGACTACAAAATGAAAACTGAGCTGACCCGCGGTAAGCTGGTCACCTCTTTACTGACTGCCATTCGCTCATACCAACAGATCTGCGAACTTGAACAACAAAGCCTGGCACTGACCAACATCCTCGAAGCCTCCCATGCCATCTTAGGCCACACAGATATGCCGTCTTTTGGTTTGTCTGTCGTCAATCAGCTGGCTAAAATTCTCGGCTCCGAACCCCATGGTCTGGTGGCTGGCGCAATTGAGAAAGACGCTAAGGTGCTGGTGTTTGGTGGCACAGAGCCTTACTTAACGCACATTGGCCAGGGGCTGGAGCAAATCGACAATGGCCGGGTGATCATGCAGGTGCAAAACTGCTTTGATATGGATGCCCATCAGCAAACCGATCACGACGTGACCTTTTTACTGCAAGGTAAAAATCGTCGCGCAGCCATTTATCTGGAAGTGGCAGAGCCACCTAATGCGGCGCAGATGCAATTTGCGGAAATCTTTTTGACCAATGTCAGTGTCGGCCTTGATAACATAAAACTGATCAACGAGCTGCGCGATGTTGCCTATAAAGATGCCCTGACCCGATTACCAAACCGGGCCAACTTTGTTGATCAGATAGCGCAATATTATAAGTCTGGGCAAGATAGTCTGGTGTTTGTGCTGATTGATATTGCGCAGTTTTCGGATATCAACAACGGCTTAGGTCAGGAAGTGGGCAATTTGCTGCTGTTGGCGGTGAAAGAGCGCCTGCAACAGGAGTGTCCGCAAGGCGAGCTACTGTCACGTATCGGGGCGGATGTATTCGGGGTCTTGCTGCCAAAGCAAAGTTTTGATGAAACCCTGTTTTTAGATGCGCTCACCGTGCCTTATCAGGTTGGTGAGCATGTACTTACCATGCACTTTCATATCGGCGTGTGCTGCCAGAGCGACTTTTCATCGCAAGGGCTGGAAACGCTGAAACTGGCCTACATTGCCCTGAACCAGGCAAAACAGGCGCGCCAAACACTGAACTGGTATAGCTCAGATCTTGAAGAGAAAATGGCCTGGCGACTGGGCCTTATTCGCCAGCTTAGGCAAGACTTTGAACAGGGCAAGCTGGAAGTCTGGTATCAGCCGCAGCTGTGTTTACAGTCTGAGTCCAGTGCCGTGATTGGCTGTGAGGCCCTGCTAAGGTGGCCAACCGGAAAGGGTGACTACATTTCGCCGGCGGTGTTTGTGCCGCTGGCAGAAGACGCCGGTTTAATTGTGGAAATCGGCCAGTGGGTGCTGGAGCAGGCCTGTGTGATGCAAAAGCAACTGAGCTCGCTGGGCCATGACATCAGTGTTGCCGTTAATGTGTCTGTGCCGCAGTTTAAGGTGTCTAATTATGCCCAGCAGGTCAAGCAGACCATTCTGGATCACGATGTTGAGCCACAAAAAATTGAGCTGGAAGTCACAGAAAGTGTGGTGATGGATGAAATTAATACCGTAGTGCACACCCTCAGCGAACTGAAATCCTTTGGTGTTGAAGTGGCTATCGATGACTTTGGTACTGGCTTCTCTTCATTGAGCTATTTACAAAAGCTACCACTGGCCAGACTCAAAATAGACCGCGCGTTTGTTAAAGGGATCCCCCATGAAGATTCCGGCGCCATTGCTGAGCTGGTGATCTCTTTAGGCCGCCACCTTGGGCTTAAAACCATTGCTGAGGGGGTTGAGACGCAGGAGCAGGCAGATATTTTACGTGCCCTGGGATGCGATGAAGTACAAGGGTTTTTCTTCGCCAAACCCATGGCCGAAGCCGATTTGCTGGCGTATTTAAAAAGCTAGGGCTGGGAAGCCATCACGCTTTTTAGTATAATCCGCTTCTTTTTTCAGCATTGAGCCGTCATCATGAATGCGTTACAGGCCGAGCGCCCGCTTTTTTCTTATCCCAAGTATTGGGCCGAATGTTATGGTCCTGCCCCTTTTTTACCGACCAGTCGCGCCGAAATGGATGCGCTGGGCTGGGATAGCTGCGACATCATCATAGTCACGGGAGATGCGTATGTCGACCACCCCAGCTTTGGGATGGCAGTCATAGGCCGGGTGTTAGAGGCGCAAGGTTTTCGAGTTGGGATCATCGCACAGCCTGACTGGTCGAGCAAAGACGCCTTTATGAGCCTGGGTAAGCCGAACCTGTTTTTCGGCGTGACGGCCGGCAATATGGATTCCATGATCAACCGCTACACCGCGGAAAAACGCATTCGTCACGATGACGCCTATACGCCGGGTAATGTGGGTGGTAAGCGCCCGGATCGCGCCGTGGTGGTGTATAGCCAGCGTTGTCGTGAGGCCTATAAAGAGGTGCCACTGGTGATCGGTGGTATTGAAGCCAGCTTACGTCGTATTGCACATTATGATTACTGGCAGGAAAAAGTACGTCGCAGCATCATTTTCGATGCCAAAGCAGACTTGCTGATTTACGGTAATGCCGAACGCCCGTTGGTTGAAGTGGCGCACCGTATCGCCAATGGCGAGTCCATTGATACCATACAGGATGTGCGCGGCACCGCCGTGATCCGTAAGGAGCCGTTACCAGAATGGCGCGGCAGCGATTCAACCGCCATAGATAAAATTGGCAGAATTGATCCTATCCCTAATCCTTATGGGGCCGACGATGTTGGCTGTAGTAAGTCGGAGTTTGTACAGGCTGAGCAGGCACAGGATGCAACTCAGGCCCAGCCTATTGTGGTGCAACCCCCAAAACTGAAACCCTGGGAAAAAGTCTATGTGAAGCTGCCGGCTTACGAGCAGGTGAGTGTAAACAAACCTTTGTATGCCCATGCGTCACGGATTCTGCATCAGGAAACCAACCCGGGCTGTGCGCGAGCGCTGTTTCAGCGTCATGGCGATCGTAGCGTATGGGTGAACCCTCCCGCCTTTCCGCTGGAAACCGATGAGATGGACGAAGTTTTTGGTTTGCCTTATCAGCGTGTGCCGCACCCCAGCTATGGCAATGAAAAAATCCCCGCCTATGACATGATCAAAACATCCGTGAACATCATGCGGGGCTGTTTTGGCGGGTGCAGCTTCTGCTCAATCACAGAGCACGAAGGGCGCATTATTCAGAGCCGCTCTGAGCAGTCGATCATTGATGAGATTGAACAGATCCGCGATAAGGTACCGGGGTTTACCGGGGTGATTTCAGACCTGGGCGGCCCGACGGCCAACATGTATAAGCTGCGCTGTAAGAGTAAAAAAGCAGAGAGTACCTGTCGCCGTCTGTCGTGCGTGTATCCGGATATTTGTAAGCATATGGACACAGATCATACGCCAACCATAGAGCTGTACCGCAAGGCGCGTGATGTCGAAGGGGTGAAAAAAATCCTGATTGCGTCTGGCGTGCGTTACGACCTGGCCATTGAAGATCCGCGCTATGTCAAAGAGTTGGTTACTCATCACGTTGGCGGTTATCTTAAGATTGCGCCCGAGCATACCGAGCAGGGGCCATTGTCTAAGATGATGAAGCCGGGCATGGGTACCTATGACAAATTCAAAGAGCTATTTGATAAATACTCCAAAGAAGCGGGCAAAAAGCAGTATCTGATCCCTTATTTCATCTCTGCGCATCCGGGCACCACGGATGAGGACATGGTCAATATGGCGCTGTGGCTTAAAGCCCATGACTTTAAGCTGGATCAGGTGCAGAACTTCTATCCGTCACCGATGGCCAACGCAACCACCATTTATCATACCGAGATGAATTCGCTGCGTAACATCAAAAACAACAAAGAAGTGGTTGCGGTCCCTAAGGGGGCCAAACAACGCCGTCTGCACAAAGCCATTTTGCGTTATCATGATCCGGCTGGCTGGCCGATGATCCGCGAAGCGCTGAAGAAAATGGGTAAGGCAAACCTGATTGGACGCGGGCCACAGTGCCTGGTGCCGGAAGCCGGGCGCAACGAAGGTAAGAGCACTACCCGACGTAAGCCGGGCAGCAAAGCGCTGACGCGTCACAGTGGCTTTGGCCAGTTTAATCAGGCCAATACCAAGCCCAGAGTAGGTAAGAATAAACCCGCAGGGCGCGCTGCTAAACGCTAGCGCGGAGCAAAGAAAAAGCCGCTGGATAGCGGCTTTTTTTGGGCTTAGTTTTCGGGCTCTTTACGATAAGGGATCCCGGACTTGATCCAGTTCGCAGCGGGTTTACCCATCAGGTAATGGTCAAAGTATTCCTTCATGCGAACAGAGTAATCCACCTGGTTCGGGAACTGTTTTAGATGATGCGGTTCGCCCTCGTACTGTAAGAAGATGGCATCTTTGTTGTGACGGCGCAGTGCAAGATAGTACTGGATCCCTTCTTGCCACGGTACCGCACCATCTTTATCACCAAACATCAACAGAATGGGTGTATTGACCTTGTCGGCATAGAATACCGGTGAGTTTTCAATATACAACTCAGGCGCTTCGGTGAGTGTTTTACCAATCCGGCTTTGTCCGGTCTCATACTGGAACTGACGTGCCAGACCCGATTTCAGGCGAATACCACTATAGGCCGAGGTCATATTAGATACGGGCGCACCGGATACCACGGCTTTGAACATATCGGTTTGGGTGACAGCAAAAGCACTTTGATAACCTGCCCAGGAGTGCCCCTGAAGGCCTATCTTATCCGGATCGGCAACGCCCAGGTCAATCAGCTTTTGTGCGGCATTAACCAGGGTTTGCGTTGATGAGCGCCCCGGGTAACCAATTTCAAAGCGAATGTCGGGCAGGAAAATGGCATAACCGTTCGAGGTAAACATTGGCAAATTCGGTCTGTGGTTCAGCACCATGTGCGGGAAATCATACATGCGCTGGCTCATATAGCGATAGAAATAGAAGATCACCGGCACCTTTTTACCTGGCTTATAGTTGGCAGGTTTGATCAGCACGCCCTGCAACGGCTCGCCATTGTATCCCTGATATTGCACCAGCTCGGGCTTTTGTCCCCAGGCAAAGGTGCTGAGCTGAGGGTTCAGGTTAGTGATCCGGTTGCGCTGGCTAAAGGCGCTGTCGGTTTGCCACAGATCCGGATACTCATGGTAGCTCTGTCTGGTAAACAGCAGGGTATCCGCCTGTTTGGCTTTTTCCAGCAAGCTGTATTTTGCTTCCCCTGAGGTCAGGGTGGTGAGCTTGCCCGTAGCCAGGTTGAGCCTGGCTATGTGTGTTTGCTTGTTTGCCAGGTTGTGTGCCGACAGGTACACCTGATCATCGGCGTCAAAACCAACAAAGTCTTTGTCCAGTTTGATCACCCGGTATTGTGTCTGGGTTTCTTTCCCTTGTGTCAGGCGTTTAGCCTGGGCGGTTTGGCTATCAAAGGCCCAGATATCAAATTTACTGTAGGCATACAGCGTGCTGCCATCGCGTTGCCAGCCCGCAAATCCGTATCCCGGATTCGGCTGGGGGTAATCGTGACGGTCATCAGCAAACAGTGCGTCGCGAACGGCCTGACTGACGGCTGTTTCTTTTTGTGCATGTAAATCTTTAAGCCACAGCTGATCGTTCAGGAAATAAGCGGCATGCTGACCCGTTGGCGACAGCGTGGGGCGATTCGGTGCTTCTTTAACGATAAAGCTGCGTGCACCCGTTGCAACCTGCACGGCATAGTAGTCGGCATAGAAGCCTTTATACATGATCTGATGCAGATAAGGCTGATCATTGCTGGCCAGCAGGAAGCGGGCTTCACGATTGAGGGTCAGATCCCGTGCCGTTTCGTCACTCAGCTGAGCCACACGTTCACTGCCTAAATGGTAGACCGCCTGATAGTCACGATCCCGGTTGGTTTTTTCCCAGGTATTGATCTCGCGTGGTTTGATCTGCGCATCGTTGTTATGCCAGACCTTCAGACCTGACTGGGCCATAATGGTATCCAGGTCGGTCAGCGATGGCTGATCCTGGTATTTTTTCTCGACGGGCTTAGGCGCAAGGCGCGGACGGTTCTCAAAATACAGTCGCTCACCTTGTTCTGACCAGCTTAGTGTTGCAGATTTAGCGCTATACCAGCCCTGTGGTTGTGCCACATCGGTGAAGCGGTCTACTTTGGCATCCCATAAACGTACCTGGTAGTCGCGGCGGCGTGTATCGCTATTGACATAATTGCCCTGCGTAAAGGCCACCAGTGAGGAATAGGGGTGCCAGGCGATAGTGGATAGGGTCACGCCAGGCTCGTCTATTAATACGCTGAGCTGAGACCGGCTCAGATCAAAATACTGAATTTGGTTGTCGGCGCCATCTTCGCTCTGCGTGCTCATCAGTACGCCATATTCCGCCGGGCTCAGTGCGTAACGGCCAACCTGTTCAAACTTGTGTTGTTGGTCAGAGGTTAAGTCTACAATGACCAGTGGATATGCTTTGTCTTTTTTATCGGCTGGAATGGCAGCGTCTGCCTTGTTTTCGGCTTTGTCTGATTTACTGGCTTCAACATCCTGGCGATAGGTCAGCCAGCGACCATCGTCGCTGAGTTGGTAATCCTTGACGGCCTCAAAGGTGCGCTGTTCACCCGTTTGTGTATTCACCAAAACCAGAGCGCGCTTGAGCTCTTTACGGGCTTTTTTGTCTGTGGTTTCTGATGTCAGCAGGCTAGGCACCTGAGTAAAGGCGGCCCAGTTGGCTGCCCGGTTGAGCTGGGCTTTGGTGCCGCGCTCTACACTGGCTATCAATTTCTGGGTGATGAGGTTATACAGCTGGCCCGTGCTGTCTCCCCGGTAAGGCTGCGCACTCAGGGCAACAAAGCGTCCGTCTTCTGACAGGACCCGACCCTGGGCATATTTAAAGTCAAATACATCGTTAAATTCCAGGCTGGGTTTAGCGGCGAGGGCGGATGTGCAAAACAGGGCGGCCGTGAGTAAAGATTTGGCAAACGTCATAATATGTTTCTTGTTCGATAGGAGTTGTAACTTTGTAACACTTTTATCTGAGAGACTAAACTGTACTGCGTTGGGTATTAGGAAAAACTGGATAAAATCAGGCGGAGCGGGTCCGCCTGCTTGTTGCTAGGCCAGCCAGATACGCTGTAGCTCTTGCCAGTGGCTGGCGAAGTTGGCCGCCGGCTTGGCTTTAAAGTCGCTGCGTACAAACTGGTTCATTTTACCTTCAACATACGCGAGGAAAAAGTTTGCTAAAGCGGCTTCATCACTGGCAAAGGTCTTACCTTCACGCAGTTTGCGCTCTCGCAGCACTTGTTTAAACTGGGTTTCGAGTTTCTCAAACAGACCCTGTACACGCTCGCGCAGTCGCTCCTGCTCACCCTGTAGTGCATCACCGGTCAGGATGCGGGTGATCCCTGGATTCTTTTCCGAGAAGGTCAGTAACAGCATCAGAATATTGTAGATACGGCTTTGCGTTTCTTTTTCGTTTTCCAGGATCAAATTGATGCGCGACAGCAAGGTATCTTCTATAAACTCAATCAGGCCTTCGAACATCCGTGCCTTACTGGGAAAGTGGCGATACAGTGCGGCTTCAGAGACGCCTACTTCAGTTGCCAGCTTGGCGGTGGTAATACGCTGCCCTGGACTGGTTTCAAGCATCTGCGCAAGGGATTGAAGTATTTGCTCTTTGCGATTACTGCGTTTAGTCGCTGGCATGAGGTTTCCTTTATCATTATCATTATTTTAGTAGGAGTGGGCTCCATACTGGCTGGTCGTTATGCTCACCTGAACGACTAACTGCGGAGCCCAAAACTCAATTATTTGGCCATGTTAATGCTTTATTCAGCTTCTTTCCAGTCTTTTAACATGAACTTAATTAAGTTTACCGGCAATTGCTTTAACGACAGTAAGCGCTAACTCTGACTTGCTTGCCAGGGGTAAAGATTGTTGCGCATTGTCCCAAAATAGGGTCAGCGCGTTATCATTAGCATTAAAGCCTATCCCAGCCTGACTGACATCGTTGGCGCAGATCATATCTAACCCTTTGTTTTTCAATTTGCCTTGCGCATATTGCGCGACATCCTGGGTTTCAGCGGCAAACCCCACTGTGTAAGGGCGCTGCGCGGTCAGTGCGGCAACGTCGGCGATGATATCCGGGTTTTTCACCAGCGTCAGGGTCATCTCATCGCCCTGCTTTTTGATTTTTTGTTCGGCGATGTCTGCGGCGCGGTAATCCGCCACGGCCGCGCAGCCTATGAACACATCTGAATTAGGCGCTAATTTCATGGCTGCCTGATGCATATCGAGCGCACTGCTCACCGCATGTACTTCACAACCTGGTGGTGGCGTGAGCGTGACCGGGCCGGAGATCAAATGAACATGAGCGCCCAATGCAAGCGCAGCTTCTGCCAGTGCGTAACCCATTTTTCCTGAGCTGTGGTTACTGATATAGCGCACCGGATCGAGTGCTTCGCGCGTGGGGCCCGCAGTGATAGTGACGGTTTTACCCGCCAGCAGCGGGGCTTCGGGTGTCAGTGCATCCAGTGCCAGCGCGACCAGCTCATGCGGCTCCAACATGCGGCCTTTACCCACATCGCCACAAGCCTGCTCGCCCTGACCGGGTCCCCAGACAGCCACTTCTCGGTTTGCCAGTGTGCTGAGGTTGGCCTGAGTTGCCGGGTGTGCATACATTTGCTGATTCATGGCCGGTGCTATGGCCACTTTGGCCGGCGTTGCCAGCAATAAGGTAGTAAGCAGATCGTCGGCAATACCTGCGGCCATCTTGGCGATGATATTGCTACTGGCCGGAGCCACTAAAACCAGGTCAGCCCACTTTGCCAGCTCGATATGGCCCATGGCGGCTTCGGCAGCCGGGTCGAGCAGAGAGTCAGCAACGGGCTCGCCCGATACTGCCTGCATGGTCAATGGGGTAATAAATTGCTTAGCCGATTCAGTCATCACCACTTTGACTTCACAATGTTGCTCTTTTAACCGTCGTACCAGTTCGGCACATTTATAGGCGGCGATCCCACCGCTGATCCCTAGAAGAATACGCTTGTGTGTTTGGCTCATGCTCGGCCCCTGCAAATAAAAACTAGCGCTAAGATAGCATAGCCTACCCCGGGTTTTGAATTATTCTGCCCGGTGACTACACTCAGAGAATCACAGTGAAGTGATGAATACCCACAAGGAGGATGCAAACATGCAACTATTGGCCATGCCCAAAGCGCAGCGCCCGAGAGAGCGCCTGTTAACCAGTGGCGCCAGTGCGCTCAGTGATGCCGAACTACTGGCTATTTTTTTACGTACCGGGGTGGCAGGTATGAATGCCATAGAGCTGGCTCAGTCGCTGATTGAGCAAAGTGGCTCGTTACAGGCTTTGATGAATGTGTCGTGCGGCGAGTTTTGTCAGTTCAAAGGGGTGGGTGAAGCCAAGTACGTGCAGTTACAGGCGGTACTGGAGCTGAGCCGCCGCTATTTGCTGGAAGACATGGTGCGCGATGCGCAGTTTGGCTCGCCTCAGGCGGTCAGTGACTATCTAAAAATTCAGCTTAAGGGATTGCACCATGAGGTGTTTATGGCGCTGTTTTTAGATAACCAGAATCGCCTGATCCGAGATGAGGTGCTGTTTTCGGGCACTATTAATGCCGCCAGTGTGTATCCCAGAGAAGTGGTAAAAGCGGCACTAAAATACAATGCGGCCGCCGTGATCTTTGCCCACAACCATCCTTCGGGGGTGGCTGAACCCAGTGAAGCAGACAAGCTGATCACCAATAAATTGCAGCGCGCCCTCGCATTGGTAGATATTCAGGTACTTGATCACTTAATTGTGGCGGGGAGTTGTTGCCTTTCATTTGCCCAAAGGGGGCTGTTGTAGCAGGGGATTGGCCCAGATATGGCGTGTTTCAGGGCGCTTTCCTAGCATAAATTAAAAATAGTTTAATTTAAATGCAGTTTTTACTTTCCTAAGCGGCCATGGATCATTATAATTGGCCGCTATCAAATTTACCCATGAGCTGATTAGGATATCATCAGATCCTTGAACTCTGCCTGTAAATACTGTATAAAGAGCGCCCTTTGATTTTACCCAGGGCAAGCAGTTTGAAGGCCTAAGGGGAAGTTAAGCTCGAGCGAAGTTATTGGAGATATATAGACATGTCTAAAGTCTGTCAAGTTACAGGTAAGCGCCCGGTTGTTGGTAACAACCGTTCACACGCGCGCAACGCAACTAAGCGTCGTTTCCTACCTAACCTGCAAACACACCGTTTCTGGGTTGAAAGCGAAAAGCGCTTTGTTACTCTACGCACTACTACTAAAGGTATGCGTATCATCGATAAAAAAGGCATCGACGCGGTATTGACTGATATCCGTGCTCGCGGCGAAAAAGTATAAGGAGCTTAAATCATGCGTGATAAGATCCGTCTAGTTTCTACTGCTGGTACTGGTTATTTCTACACTACCGACAAGAACAAGCGTAACATGCCTGAAAAAATGGAGATCAAAAAGTACGATCCTAAAGTACGTAAGCACGTGATCTTCAAAGAAGCGAAAATCAAGTAATTCGCTTTTAGATTCGAAAAACCCGGCTCAGGCCGGGTTTTTTATTGCCTGCGTTTAGCCTGTTTTAGCATTCTGCCAAGTCTGAGCTGCTTTTTTGGTGTCTAATCACACTATGCAGATGGTGCTTACCCTGTTTTAACGTTTATCCATATATCTGTCGCGACATAACCGAGCATGATGACATGATCATGCGCGCTTATTTGCCAACATGCCCAGCGAGACCACAGATCTGCACAGCCGAATATAGTCGCTTCTTCATCGTTCGGCTTCTTCATCGTTCGGATCGCGGGCAGGTATCGTGCTAAAAACTAGCGTTTTATTCAGAGGTTATGACTAAGAGGCCGGGCTATTACTGGGGGCATTTCAAGCTACTGAATAATACCAAAGTGCATGGCTTTGGCGATGGCCTGAGTACGGTTAATCACATTGAGCTTGGTAAATATATTCGATAAATGAAACTTGATGGTGCGCTCAGATATACTGAGGATCTGCGCAATATCGCCGTTGGCTTTGCCTTCCTTTGCCCATTTTAATACTTCAAGCTCGCGAGCGGATAATTGTGGCATTCCCATTTTGCGTCGGGTATTTTCACCATCGCGTGAAAATAACTCATGAAAATGTGGCGCAATATATGAGAGGAGCTGTTCACCATCTTGATCTGGCATAGCTTGTGTCGCAATCGACAACAAGGTAGAGCCACTGTGATTATTGACCACAACTGACAGGCCGTGACTGCCCACATATTTCTGAGACAGCAGCTGAAAGTCACTGGAATAAGGCTGTTTGGCAGGTGAGAGTTGAAAGGCGCTTTGCCAGTCAATGACCCGGCTGCTGTGTGAGGCTGCGTTAAGGACCGGATCTTGTTGATAGAACTTGCGCTGAAAGTAGAGTTGTTGCCACTCACTATTTAAATTGTAGGTAAATAGTTGCGAGGGACTGGTAAGTTGAAACTGCTCATGTATATCAATGGCTAAAATGGCGCTTTTGATGGGAATAATTTTATCCAGTTTATTAAACAGCAGATGGACTGAATGATGGTCATTATCTGATTTTACGCAGTGGTCAATAAAATCCAGTGTCTGGAACAGCTTATCCTTGTTAATCATAGCAATGAAGCACAGTTATTTTCCATTATGAGTAACGATATTATTATGGGGACATGGTTAGTCAAGTGTTTATTTTTGAAGCCTAATTTCTCTCAATATAGTAGTGCGAAAAAAGGAGGGAGTATGGCGCCTCTTTAGTTTGGTTTGCTTTGGCGCAAATAGGACCCTTTAACTGGCTTATCAAGCATCTTTGCGCCATGACCTGACCACCTGTACAGGTGTAAAACCGGGTAAAGATACTAGCATAGCAGGGGTTAAAGCACGCTAACTAATCAGGAGTAAAAACAATGAACAGTACAACAATGCAGGCCCTTCGAATTCATACCTATGGCAATCGGCAGGTATTGCTTGAAGAGCAAGTGCCATTACCCCATGTCGCTGAAGATGATGTCTTAATTGAGGTGGTCTGTACCAGTGTTAATCCGGTTGACTGGAAAGTGCGGGAGGGCTGGTTAGCAGCAGAGGGGCTGCATCAATTGCCTTTGATCTTGGGCTGGGATGTGGCTGGCAGGGTCGTGCAAATGGGTAAGCAGGTGAGTGGCTTACAGATTGGCAGCCCCGTTTATGCCTTTGGCGATTTGAGCAGGGACGGGGCTTATGCGCAATACATCAGCGTGAATGCCGCGCTGGTGGCAAAAAAACCGCGCTCTTTGAGTTTTGCCGAGGCTGCCTCAGTGCCGCTGACTGCGCTTACGGCCTGGCAGGCAATGCATCAGCTGGCAGAGATTGGGCCGGGTACAGAGGTCCTGATCCATGGTGCCAGTGGCGGAGTTGGTAGTTTTGCTGTGCAATTTGCAAAGCGCCAGGGGGCGCGCGTGAGTGCGGTTGCATCGGCCGCCAATCATGATTATCTGCGCGCGCTGGGCGCAGATCAGGTGGCAGACTATCGCACCCCGGATTATCTGAAAGCGTTGGGACAGTTTGATGTGGTGTTTGATGTTGTCGATAACGATACGCCGGGGATTTATGATGCGCTAAACGCATCCGGCCTGTACATTTCAACGCTGAAGACGCACGCGTTACCCAGCCGATATCGCTTCGCCCATGAACGGGTATTGGTCATGCCAGATGGTGATCAGCTTGCACACATCGGCACCTTAATTGACAGTGGCGCGATTAAACTTCCCGAGATTGTTGAAATGCCCTTTGCTCAAATCGCACAAGCCCATGCTCGCTCAGAAACGGAGCATGTCCGGGGCAAGATTGTTATTCGAATATAATAAGCCTGGTTGGGTACTCCAACCAATAAAAGGAGTGTTTGATGAAGTCTATAATGATGTTGATAGCGTGCGGATTGCTATGGGGATCCCAGTATATCTTCAACGCCATTGCGCTGGAAAGTATCCCGGCACTGTGGATAGCCGCGTTGCGTTCTGGTATCGGTGCGCTGGTACTGATTGTTGCCTGTTATTTTCTGGGTTTAAAGCGTGAACCCGGACACTGGCGTTTGTTGATTGTCATTGGCTTGCTGGAAGCCACTTTACCATTTCTGCTCGTGGCCTGGGGGCAGCAAACAACGGCAGCTGCGCATGCCGCGGTCATTACTGGCATGAATCCTCTGCTGACGATTTTACTTGCCCCCTTATTGCTCAAAGACAGTGAGTTCAGCGTTAAAGGGGTTGTGTGTGGCCTGATTGGATTTGGCGGCTTGTTGTATTTATTTTTACCCCAGCTGCAAACGCAATCGACCTCTCAGTTTGTGGGCGCTGCGGCAATTTTTATTGCGGCGCTGAGCTTTGCCCTGAGTCTAATCCTGGTCAGAAAGCTTGCACATCTGCACCCTGTGGTTGTGGCCCGTGATGTGATTGCGATTTCTGCTGTGCAGTTACTGCCCCTGGCTGTGTTATTTTCGCCACTGGATGTGGCACAGATCAAACTAGAAGCAGTACTCGCCAGTAGTTACCTCGGGGTGTTCTGTGGTGGAGTCGTGTATATCTTGTTTATGCAGCTGATCATGAGCAAAGGGCCGGCTTTTGCCTCATTCAGTAATTATCTGGTGCCAACCGTGGGGGTGCTATTATCTTATCTCATCAGCGATCAGGTATTTGACGCGCGGCTCCCGGTTAGCCTGGGCATCATCATGTGTGCCATTTTTGTTTACCAGTATCAGGGTAGACGCGGCAGTACAAAAGGCAGTGTATCGTCTGCCTTGCAGAGCAGCTAAAAACAAAAAAGCCCTGACAGGATCAGGGCTTTTTTTGAAGTTTATCAGCCAGGTTTATGCGAATGCATCTTGCAGTGGCGGAACAACCTGCTTTTTACGGCTTAGTACGCCATCCAGCCATACTCGGCTATTTTCAGGGGTAACCTGATAGGCTTTTGCGACAATGCTCTCGTCGTCAGAAGCGATCAGCATTTGTGAGCCTTCTTGCATGATGTCGGTGAGCAGCAGCAACACTGAGTGGCGACCACCTTCTTCTTTCAGCTTAGCAATGTCGGCTTCCAAGTCGGCTTTGATGTCGTCGAATACAGACAGGTCGATCACTTCCAGCTGGCCGATACCAACCAGATTGCCGTTCATGTTGAAGTCTTTAAAGTCACGCATTACCAGGTCGCGTGCCGGTGTGCCTTCAACCGCGGATTTGACTTTGAACATTTCCATGCCCAGCGCTTTAAAGTCTTCGATGCCTGCAATTTCAGCCAGCGCTTCTACACATTTAATGTCTGCTGTGGTGCAAGTTGGTGATTTGAAGATCACCGTATCGCTCAGGATGGCGCACATCATCAGGCCTGCAATCCCTTGTGGGATTTCTACACCGTAAAAATCGTACATCATTTTGATGATGGTATTGCTACACCCTACCGGACGGATCCAACACTCAAGCGGCGTTGAGGTAGTCAGGTCGCCCAGTTTGTGGTGGTCAACCACGCCAACAACAGTGGCTTCGTCGATGTCGTCTGGCGCTTGTGTTTTCTCTGTATGGTCAACGATATAGACTTCTTCACCGGCATAGCTAAGCTTGAGCTCCGGGGCTTCAAAGCCAAAGCGCTCCAGAATAAACTGGGTCTCGGGAGAAACATCGCCCAAACGTGTTGGAATTGCTTCTTCACCGATCTGGTTCTTCAGGTAAGCCAGTGCAATTGCACCACAAATTGAATCTGAGTCTGGGATCTTGTGTCCCACTACATACATTGCCATTGACGGTTCTCCAAAAAAATTTGTCGCCATTCTAGCAAAAATTAACCACAAGAAAACAGCATAAGCTGGGCTAATCGCAGCTTTTTCATGTGCCGTATCGCATCGGCTTGCGCTCTGGGTTGTTATCCCGAAGACAACTGCAAGCTATCCGGGTATTTCCTTTGCTCTGTTAATACTGCAAGCGTAGTATAAAGCGGTCTTTATTTAACTTAGCCAAGGAGGCGTTAAGTGGAAAAAATCTATTTGGTGCTGGCCTGGCTTGGGCTTGCCATTTTTTTATATTCTATTGCCATTCGTCAGCTGCAGCGGGCGGAATTTACCGGGCCGATGTGGTTTGTGCTGTTTGGATGTGCTCTGGGCTGGTATTTTCAGGATTCACTGGCGCTAAGGTTGGAGACGCTGCGCGAGTTTTTGCCGCTGGTAGAATTGATCCTGGCCATTTTTTTGTTCTCTGATGCGGCAAAAACCCGTCTCAGAGTGCTGCTGCACTCCTATCAACTGCCGTTGTTACTGTTACTTGCGCTGCCCTTAACCATGGGGTTTGCAGCTCTTGGGGCACATGCGCTGTTGGCTTTGCCCTGGCTGAGCTGTTTTATTCTGGCGATTATGCTGACACCCACCGATGCGGCCTTATGTCAGAGCTTTATTCAGCAAAAGCAGGTACCGGCTAAGCTTCGCGAGGCCATTAATGTGGAAAGTGGCCTGAACGATGGTTTATGTGTGCCGGTTTTTCTGTTTTTACTCAGCTGCAGCCTGTATACCCAACAGCCTGCGCAGCGCTCTCTGGGGGCGCTTTTTTTGCGGGAGGTCGGCCTTGCACTGATTGTTGCATTGGTGTTAACTGTTGCTGCCATTTACCTGATAAAGTTGACTTATCGTCATCACTTTTTTGCCGCCAAGAGCAGTCCGTTTTTATTTATCGGGATTGCCATTGCGGTGTTTTCCGTTACGCAATTAGCTGGCGGCAGCGGCTTTATCGCGGTGTTTATCAGTGGCTTGTTGTTTGACTATGGTTTTCGCGACGCCCTGAAGGACAAACTCATCGAAGAAAGTGAGCAGATTGCCGAGCTGGCGGCGTATATTCTGTGGGTGATCTTCGGGATCAGCACCAGTGTGCTGCTGTTCACAACATTTGACTGGCTGGTTTGGGCCTATGCCCTGCTGGCAGTGGCTGTGTTCCGCTTCTTTCCGGTGATTTTACTGTTACTGGGCACCCGGCTAAATTGGTATGAACGAGTGGTGCTGGCCTGGTTTGGGCCAAAAGGACTGGCGTCGGTGGTGTTAAGTCTGATGCTGCTGGGCTCTGAGCTGCCACATAGCCTGCTGATCACTAAGATCACGGCAGCCACAGTCTTACTGAGTATCTTTATCTTTGGGGTGAGTGGTCATCTGGCTGGTGCTTTTTTGATGAAAAAACAATAGTGCAATAACACAAAGTGTAACCCGGCTGAAATAAAAGAGTCATCAAGTGTCCCTAAACTGTGCCGCGGCTCAGATGATTACGTTTTAGGAACACTACAATGAAAAAAAAGCTATTAGCAGTGGCGGTATCTGCCGTCTTATTGACCGCATGTAACGATGACGATACCAAAACGGTAGAGGTCGTAAAAGAAGTTGAAGTTGTTAAGGAAGTTGAGGTCGTCAAGGAGGTTGAAGTTGCGCCTAAGCCTGTTACTCAGGTGAAGAATGTTATCCTGATGATTGGTGACGGCATGGGCGCACAGCAGGTCGGTTTACTTGAAGAGTATGCACGCCGTGCACCTAATTCTACGTACAACAATAAAAACAATGAAACCGCGCTGTCTAAACTTGCTGCCGGTGGTCATCTGGGTTTATCACTAAACGCACCGCATGGCGAAAATGGCAAGCTGGTCGTTGACTCAGCCTGTTCAGCAACTCAGCTGGCAACGGGTAAAGCCGCAGGCTCTGAAATGATTGGTCTGGATGACCAGGGTTATGTGATTGAAACCATTCTGGAGAAAGCTAAGAAAGCAGGCAAAGCGACAGGTCTGGTCTCTGACACGCGCCTGACTCATGCTACGCCAGCTGCCTTTGCTGCACACCAGCCTCACCGCTCTTACGAGCCGGAAATTGCCGTTGAAATGGTTGAAAGTGGCATGGTCGATGTCATGCTTTCTGGCGGTGCGCGTGTATTCATTCCTGATGATATTAAAGAGGATACGGCTGAGCAGGAAGTGCTGGCCAACCTGGGCATGCCAGCCAGTGTTTACAAGAAATCTAAGCGTGGTGATGACCGTAACGTCGTCGTTGAAGCAAAAGAGAAACACGGTTATGAACTGGCATTTGACAAAGCGCAGCTGGCTGATGCCGATGCGACTAAACTACTGGGTCTGTTCGCCAACTCTGGTATGGCAGATGGGATTGCCTATAAAGCATGTAAAGCGGATAACAGCTGTACTCAACCTTCTTTGAAAGAAATGACACTGAAAGCGCTGGATATTCTGTCTAAAGATGAAGACGGTTTCTTCCTGATGATTGAAGGTGGTCAGATTGACTGGGCAGGTCACGCGAACGACGCGGGCTGGATGCTCAATGAGCTACTGAAATTTGACGAAGCGGTAGAAGCAGTCCACGAATGGGCAAAAGAGCGCACCGATACTTTGGTTGTTGTAACCGCTGACCACGAAACAGGCAGCTTTGGCTTCAGCTACTCAAGCCACAACAAGCCAGAAGGTGTTGACCTGCCGGGTGACGGCATGCAGGGTAAGCAGTATAAGCCTAAGTTCAATTTCGGCGGACTTGAGATACTGGATACACTGTACGCGCAAAAAGGCACCTTCTACGATGTGATTGGCCATGTAAATGGCGACTATGACTTCAGCAACTCGACGGATCAGGACTGGCAAGATGCCATCAAAATGTACACGCCGTATGAGGTCAGCATTGACGAAGCCGCTCGCATGAATGAATTTAAAGGCTTCAATAGCGACAACGTGCCGCTACCTAAGTTTGATGACTTCTCTGACTTCTATGTGTACGGCACTGAAGACTATACCGCCAAAGTTGGCCGTATCGTGGCGAAACAGCAAAACGTAGTGTGGGGCACAGGTACGCACACAGCAGCACCGGTTCCTGTCTACGCGTTTGGTCCGGCGGGTGTCACTGAGCAGTTCTCAACACTGCAACACCATGTCGACATCGGCACTAAGATGATTAAAGCGCTGGGCCTGGCAGAGGCTGAGTAAGACAGGTTTTTAAGGATAATCCATAATAACTAACATAAAAGATCTGCCGATCTTATTTAGGCCACAGCCAAACTGTGGCCTTTTTTGTTTGTCTAGTGTCTGGATGTCATGAGCTACTTTCAGGTAGCAATCATGATTTAACCTCTCCTGCAATACTCTATTTTATTGATATCAGGTACAATATTCATTGAGGTTATTTCGTAATTTCTAAGGATCGGATCAAATATGAAAAAGTACTGTTATAGCTAACAGCATTGCATGCTTTCACTGCTAGTGCTAGTGAAGTATGGCGCTGGAATACCAAAGACAAAGCGTTAAGAACCTATGGCGAGGGTTTTCTCAGTACGCTAGTTTCACCGTAGAGGCAAACGCCCCCTCACTCTGCTTTGATTTAGAGCAATCAGGCGCGACCTGAGCTGATTTGTACTCAAATCAGTAAAATCTCGAGTACATAGTGAATTCAAGTAAAGATGACTGATGTGGGTGTTCTTTTTATGGTTTCTGTAATTTTAACAGTCTGCCACAGTGCTGTTGAGTTTTACGACAGGGTTCAAAGTTATCGTTATATCTACATGATTCAGCTTGGCGCGTTTTTTACAAGTTTTTCTGTTGCTGAACGTTTCTTGAGTGAAAATGAGGAACACTTTATCCTGGGATGTATAGGGTTCCTACTTACTATTCTCAATTTGTATTTAATGTTCTTTAAGGGGCGAAACTAGACTGTATCGCGTGAAGGTAAGAGTTATATGGACAGTCACCTAAAATTGGCGTGCGGATTGTACGCTATGTTTTGCATCCTAGGAGGATGCCACTTTAAAACTATATCTAAATTATACTAAAAGTCCCTGGGGGCTTGTTAAAGGTGGTACAGGAGTTAAAGTTTGGTAGCTTTAGTGTTTTTTATAATTTTCTTTTTTGTAATGGGTATGTCGATAAGGGGCTATTTCCTAGTGAGCAAGCTGAGGGATGAGCTGGATATAGAAAAGGGCACAATGGAGCTTTATTATTTGATTAACTCAGAAGCAATGGGGAAATCCAAGCAATCATTCCTCGAGCTTGATAGTAGCAAAAAACTGGCTTTATACCGCTCTTGTATAAAAAACACTAGGTTGGCCGTGGTTGTTATATTTTCTTGCACACTTTTCGTAATGCTCGCAGAGGCTGGTGGCTGGTAGGTGAGTGATTTGTATGGGGCGTCACTAAGGCAGCTAATAGAGAAATAGGACAAAGGCCGCTTGCAATGTATTTAAAAGATAAATTAACGCTGATAGGCCTGGCATTCGGGGCAATTGCTATGTTTGTATATTGGGGCTTTATAGAAAGTAGAGAGCCTGTTTCTGCCACTGGTACGCTGCAGCAATATGAGTGCAGATATTTTGGGGGGAAGGGTAAAGAGTTTATACATGAATTTCTTATAGAAGGGGATGAATATACCTTTACGTCCAAAGCAGCTTGTGAAAAATTTTCCAGGCCTGTAGTTGGAAATCAATATCGCTTTTCTTATTTTGAGAGGTTACAGGGAGCATCGAACATTGTTTTCTTTGAGGATGTGATATCTCAAGCGCAGGGAGAAAAGGAAGTTGAACGAACCAAACTAGCAATCGCGCTTATGGCGCTGATGTTTACTTTATTATTTTGTGTAAAGCTCTGTAAAGTGAAAGCGGGAGCCGGGTAGCTAAAAGCGGTGAAATGATGTTAGACGTTTTTATCTTTCTGTACTTAGTCTCTTGTACAACACTCTGGTTTGTGGATGTTACACGCTTTAACTTAATTCAGCGCAGTTTTGAAGGCATCCAAATTGCCGGCATATTGATTTCGGTGAGTTTTTTCGGGATATACTTGTTCTCAGGTCAGTTTGTTAAGTCGATACTTATCTTACCTTTTTCCATCTATTTGCAATCAAAATTTAAGAAGTTCAGGCAGAACAGCTAAAAGTCAGTATCTGAATGGTGCACCTTGATGTCCTTGTCGAAGTCTGCGTTAGATATAGTACGACTGTGCCTGCATAACTGATATGTTTTGGGACCCTGGAGGAGCTTACTGGATAAGTTATTAGGAATTGAGATATGAAACTCATTTATGCTGTTTTGTTTTTATTCCTTGTAGTTACATCGAAAGCTGCAAGTGCAACCAGTTTCGAGGGGGATATTTTTACACCCACAAAAGAGGTGTGTGATAAGTTCATTGAAGAGGGAGTTAAGCAAAGAGAACCAGATTTATCCAGGCCTTATGCCGATTCGCTTTTTGTAAGCCAGCTAGATACTGTTGCACGTTGTTTGTATAAGAGGGGCCGTTCTAAACTTGCGATAGAGTTTTGGCTGCTCGCGTCTTCATATGGCTCGACTTCGGGAGGTGAGCTTGGTGGCGTGTTTTTAATTGTACATGCAGAAAATGCGCTTCAGATGCATTCCGGTGTCGCCTTGTTGCGCCAAACCGCTGAGCGTAGTGCTCAGGTGATGAATCGATACCATGTTCTTCGAGCGCTGGTATTATTACAGGGAAAATTTGAAAGGAGAAACAGGAAGCTGGCGCTTAAGAATCTAGTGGATGCCTGGAAAGCGGGCTCCGCTCAGGCCACTTATTTGATTGCCTACTTCATTGAAAAAGGGATTTATAAAAAGAGTGAAAAACTGTCGAGTGCATATTGGAAGAAAGAAGGGGATAAACTGAGTGGAAATATTGGTTATGACCACTTTATTGATAATGCGCTTTTGAGTGATGTATATGGGCCCCTTCTTAAGGGAATTAGAAACGGACAAGATGACTAAAAGATAAGTCAGTCACTGACTACTGTCACAGAGCGGGTGTGTGATGCTTCGCTCTATCGTCAGGTTGTGGACTGTGCTTCATGACGGAGAACAGTCCACAATGTTTGATGGATGAGAGCCCGTGCAGTGGTTGAATTTTGCAGGATCTGCTGTCAATAAAACTCCATGCTTTAGGCTGTGTTACGCCACGAGGCATACTCATATCCCTTCCCCATTAATTCTCGCGGATACGCATTAAAGAGGGTCATAGTCGCGCCTCTTTATCGTTGCTGTGATTTGTCTAACAGCAACGTCTCTAAATCTGCCAGGCTCATAGGCTTGGCATAAAAATACCCCTGACCATAATCACAGCCAGCTTGTTTGAGCAGCTCATGCTGCGTGGCGGTTTCAATGCCCTCAGCAATGACCTTAAGCCCCAGCTGATGTGCCATCATGATCATGGTTTCGCACAGTACCAGGTCGTCTTCGTTGTGTTCAATGCCATCAACAAAGCGTTTGTCTATTTTGATAAAGTCGGTGTCCATTTGCTTAAGATAAGCCAGGGAGGAGTAACCGGTACCAAAATCATCCAGCGCAATTGAAAACCCTTGCTGGATGAGCTGACCAAGGCGTGCCTGACTGCGGCCTTCTCCTTGCATCATCAGGCCTTCGGTGATTTCAATGACCACGTCTTCGGGGTGCAAATTGGCGTCGTGGAGCTGTTCTTGCCACTTCAGCAGGCTGGTGTGTTTGGCGTTAAACTGCACCGGCGATACGTTCAGACTGATCTGGAATGCACCATTGCGTTGTTGCAGGTGTCTGAGTGTTTGCAGCGTTTGCTGGAAGGCAAACTCTCCCAGTTGATGGATCAGCTGGGTCTCCTCAGCAAGGGGTATAAAGTGGCCCGGGCTGATCATCCCCTTGTCTGGGTGCTGCCAGCGGATCAGGGCTTCGGCTTTGTGGATCTGCCGGGTTTTCATGGTCACTATCGGCTGATAGTACATCACAAATTGTGCGTCGGTTAATGCCTGGCGCATGTCTCTTAGCATAACAAGCCGCTGTTCATTTTGCTGGCGCAGAGCCGAGTCAAAGCAGGCATACCCATTGCGGCCCAGGCTTTTTGCCTGGTACATGGCTTGATCGGCAGCCTTCAGTAACAGCTCGCTGCTATCACCGTCTCTGGGGCTGAGCGCAATGCCAATGCTGGCGCCTATCTGACAGTGTTCCCCTTCGAGGATAAAGTCCTGCTTAAATACCTTCAGGACACGCTCCGCCAGCGAAATGGCGTGCGCTTGTGTGCGGCAGTGCTCGCAGATAATCACAAACTCATCGCCACCGATCCGCGATAACGTCAGGCCGGGTTGTTCCAGAGACTGCAGCGCTTTGGCAACCTGGGCCAGCAGCTGATCGCCATAATAATGCCCTAAGGTGTCGTTAATATCCTTAAAATGGTCGAGATCCAGCAGCAGAATGGCCAGCGATGTGCCTGGTGTCTCAAGCAAGGCGTTGAGATGCTTTTTCAAGCTGGTACGGTTAGGCAGATCGGTCAGTGAGTCATAGTGGCTTTGTCGCCAAAGTTGCTCATCTTTGCGTTTATTGTCGGTAATGTCCGTAAAAATGGCCACTCTGCGGTAAGGTGCCCCTTGCTCGTCATAAACCGTATCTATGGTCAGCCATTCGGTATACAGCTCACCATTTTTGCGCTGGTTAACTATCTCGCCTTGCCAGCGTCCGGTGTCGTTGAGTGCATGCCACATCTGGCGGTAAAAGTCGCGGTCGTGTTTGCCTGAGTTGAGAATGGCGGTGGTTTTGCCAATGGCCTCCTGCGCACTGAACCCGGTCACTTCAACAAATGCAAGGTTAACATCCAGGATATAGCCATGGGCATCGGTAATGACCATGCCCTCACTGGAGTTGTTATATACCAGCGCCGCCAGATTCAATGCTTCTTCCTGGCGCTTGCGATGGCTGATATCTCGGATCACTATCACGGCTTCTTCGCCGTGGCTCATGCCCTGAACACGCACTTCATAGCCCTGCTGATTCTCGCCCTGGGTATATTCCAGCAGCAGCTGGGGCTGCTCTTTAAGGAGTGTCAGTGCAACCCGGATCCGTTTATGAATATGGTGTGGAAATAGCTCGCTCAGCGTGCTGCCTTGTTGCACCAGGTTGCCGTGTTTAGCCAGCACCTGCCCTTGAGAATCGACGCGCAGGTAGCTGTCTGGCAGTGCCGACAGCAGGGTTTGCAGTTCAGTGTGTTTATGGGTTAACTGTTGCTCGGTTTGCAGCCGCACTTTGGCCATGTTTTCAAAATGTTCACCCAGCACGGCCAGCTCCTGTGGCATGGTGTGGCGGGTGAGATCCAGTGTGCGTCCCTGTGCCAGCGCCGCAATGGCTTGCCTGAATTGCGTTAAGGGTAGCAACAGGGTTTTGTTGAGACGATAACGGGCCAGCCAGATCAGCAGGCACAGCAAGATAAAAAAGCTGCCTAAAACCAGTGCGAAATGGCGCTGCGTTTGTTGCCAGGCCGCTTCAAATGGGAAAGCGAAATAGATGCTCAACTCGCCGCGCGCGGCCAGTAAGGGCAGGCGAATATACACATAGTGGTGACCATTGGCATCATTAAGCAATACCGCCTGCTCGCTCAGACTCGCTGGCCAGTCTGAGCTGACAGCTCTGCCCAAAGGCTCGGTACTGTAAGGGTATTCGGCGACAATCGCACGGGTGTGATCGGCAATCATCACGCGGGTGCCCTGAGGCAGCGTGAGTCTGGACAGTGAACGGCTCCAGTGTGACAAGCGTTTAACGGCAATGATCACCATCACCAGCTGACCATGCTGATAAACCGGATGGGCAAAGTTGAGCGTGGCACTGTCGATACTTCTGTCATGCTGATATTCACCAATACTAAAAGTACCCTCGTCAATTGCCTGCTGAAAGTAGGGACGATCGGCAATGGAGATAGGGCCCGATATCTTAGATAAAGAGCAAGTGACGTTACCATCAGGCGTGGCCAGGCCAAAGTTGGCAAAGCTGGGCGACAGATGCTGTGCATTGGACAGCAGTTGTGGGCAGCGACCATCATGGTGTTGCAAATTGTCGGGCTGGTAGGCCAGTTGTTGCAGCAACGTTTGTGTGGCGGCCACTTCGGCATGTTGTAATGTGGCAACCTGATTGGCATACATCAGGGCCTGTTGCTCCTGTAGTTGCAGCATGTTGCTGCGCTGCGCGAACAACAGGGCCAGGATCAGCAAAAAGCCAGGCAGACTGAGTATGAGCATCAATCGGTAAAATCGCTGTTTTATTGATATTTCTTTAATAATAAAAACTCGCCTGGGTTTAAGGTGGCGGCATGATACAAGCGCAGCGCGCTTTAACCAACCCGTTTAAGCTAAATACTAGTCGAGAGTTATTAATTTTTCGGCTTTTTGGTAACACCCCGGCGCGTAAAAATTTCATGAATGAAATATTCCACAGTTATCAAAAAAGGGACGCTTTTACGTAAAAAGATCCCACATTATTTGTCTGCCCACATTTTCCCACCGAATTCATGGAGTTCCGCAAAACCCGCGATTTTTCTGGCCTGTAGGCGAGTCAAGCCGTGTGATCCAACTTGACAAAAAGGCTTGTCAAGCCCTAGACTGTCATCCTGTGGGAAAATGTGGGTTAGAGTGGATCAAATTGGATCAAAGACTGGCTAATCGTATCAGGCCGAGCGGATAGTTATGTTCCGCGGCGCAAGCTCATTGAGCCTCGATGACAAAGGGCGTTTTTCGATACCAACCCGGTATCGCCAGCCGCTGCTGTCTGAAGAACAGGGGGCCGTGATCTGCACTATTGCGATCAATGAACCATGCCTGTGGCTTTATCCATTGTCTGAGTGGCGCGAAATTGAATCCAGATTACAACGACTATCCAACACCAACCCCAGAGTCAGACGCTGGCAACGCATGCTTTTAGGACATGCGGAAGAGTACCAGCTCGACAAAAATGGTCGAATTTTACTGGCGCCCACGTTGCGTGCCCATGCTGGCCTTGGCAAAAAGCTGATGCTGGTCGGATTACTCAATAAATTTGAGATCTGGGACGAAGCACGCTGGTATGAGCAAATGCAGGCCGATACCGAGATTGAGCGCAGTGGTGACGTAGAAGCGTGCCCTGAGCTGGATGACTTTTCTTTATAACTGGGGTGAAAACCAAATTTTATGGCGACAGAATGGCAACATATTTCAGTGTTGATGGCTGAAACGCTGGATGCATTGAATATCCAACCCGATGGCACTTATATCGACGGTACATTCGGCCGCGGTGGTCACTCGGGTGAAATACTCAAGCGGCTCAATGAGCAGGGCCGCTTACAGGCGATAGATCAGGATCCGCAAGCGATTGCGGCGGCACAGAAGTTCGCCGATGATCCGCGTTTTAGTATTGCCCACAATCGCTTTTCGCACATTGAGAGTGTCGCCCGTGATGCCGATCTGCTTGGCAAGGTTGATGGTATCTTGCTGGATATCGGCGTGTCTTCACCTCAGCTTGATGACGCCGAGCGTGGTTTTAGCTTTATGAAAGATGGCCCGCTGGATATGCGCATGAACCCGACGGCTGGTCGCAGTGCCGCACAGTGGCTGGCAGAAGCAGAGCTCGAAGATATGGTGTTTGTGATCAAAAAATACGGTGAAGAAAAATTTGCCCGCCGTATTGCGACCAAGATCATTGAAACCCGCGAGCACACAGAGATCACTTCGACCAAGCAATTGGCAGAGCTGATCGATGAAGCAGTGCCGGTCAAAGACAAGCATAAGCACCCGGCCACGCGCACCTTCCAGGCCATTCGCATTTACATCAACAGTGAGCTTGAAGAGATCCAAACAGCATTGCAGGCCGCACTGGCGGTATTAAAGCCGGGTGGTCGCCTGGTGGTGATCTCCTTCCATTCACTGGAAGATCGCATTGTTAAACAGTTCATTAAAAAACAAAGTAAAGGTGAGGCTGTGCCACGCGGGTTACCGCTGACAGACGCGCAGCTTAAGCAAAACCTGACACTGAAGGCGGTGGGTAAGGCTATTAAGCCCAGTCAGGCTGAAATCGATGCCAATCCGCGCGCACGCAGCTCGGTGCTAAGAATTGCCGAGAAACTGTAATGAAAAAGCATCAGCGTCAGCCCAAATTATTTTTAGAAATATGCCAGTTACTACTGGCCAATAAGCTGACGTTTGTGTTGCTGGCGTTGACCTTAGGGTCGGCGCTTGCGGTGGTGCAGGTAACACACCTGACCCGCCAGCAGTTGATAGAGCAAGACAAGCTATTACAAAAACGAGATGAACTGGACCTGGAGTGGCGCTACTTGCTGGTTGAAGAAGAGTTTTATTCTCAGCATGCACGCATTGAAGAAGTGGCCAGAACCCAGTTACAGATGAAGCGGCCAACCAGTAAAGAAGAGCAGGTGATCGTACTACCATGAGCTCGGCTAAGAAGACTTCAGTTAACTTAATCAGCTGGCGCTTTGCGCTGGTCAGCGTGATGCTGGTGCTGGTTTTTGCCGCACTGATCGCCCGTGCTGCCTATTTACAGGTGATTGAGCCCGACAAAGCCCGCTCTGAAAATGCCAAGCGCACAGTGCGGGTTGAAACCGTGCGGGTGCAGCGCGGTATGATCTTTGACCGTAATGGCAAAGAACTGGCAGTCAGTGTTCCTGTGGTCAGCGTCTATGCCGACCCCAAGGCACTAGATAAAGCATTGACTAAAAAAGTGCTGAGAAAGGCGCGTCGTAATGGGGAGGATACTCAGGCGCTGGCCGATAATGCCGCCGAGCTGAATGCCCGTAAACAGGCTTTTTATCAGGATGAAGTACGCTGGCGTGAGCTGGCCGATGTGCTGCAAATCAAACAACAAAAAATAGACAAGCGCCTGCGCGACAATCCCGCGCGTCGTTTTGTGTATTTAAAGCGCCAGGTAACGCCCGCGGTGGCCAATTATATTCGTCAGATGCGCCTGCCTGGGATCCATTTGCTCGACGAGTCCAAACGTTATTACCCCAATGGGGAGGTGACGGCCCATGTGCTGGGTGTGACCAACATTGATGGCATTGGCATCGAAGGCATTGAAAAACTCTATGACAAGGCGCTCACAGGCACCGAGGGACGCCGCACCATTCGCAAAGATGCTCAGGGGCGTGAGGTTCAGGTGTTGGCAGAGGAAGAGCGGGTTGAGCCGGAAGACGTCCATCTGAGTATCGATTTGCGGATCCAGGCGATTGCTTATCAGGCGTTAAAGTCGGCGGTGCTGACTTATCAGGCAACCTCAGGGTCGGCCATGGTGGTGGATGTTCACAGCGGTGAGATCCTCGCTATGGTCAACAGTCCGAGCTTTAACCCCAATGATATGAGCGATGCGGCACCTTATAAACGTCGTAATCGGGCCATTACCGATCTATTCGAGCCGGGATCAACTTTGAAACCGCTGGCTGTGTTAGCTGGACTGGATCATGGCGTTATTCAGGCAGATGACACCATAAATACCTACCCAGGCTGGATGCGTCTCAATGGCGGGCTGGTTAAAGACGAGCGCAACCATGGTGAAATGACCTTGCGCGAAATTCTAAAGATCTCCAGTAACATGGGCGTGGCTAAAATTAGCCAGATGCTGCCTAAAGAGTATTTTGTTGGCCTGTATCAGCAAGTTGGTTTTGGCGAAGACACCGGCACTATGATGATCGGCGAAAGCTCTGGCCTGTTTTATCCTAACCGCCGCTGGTCAGATTTTGAAATCGCCACTTTGTCTTATGGCTACGCTGTGTCGGTCAGTACCGCTCAGGTGGCCCGATTGTATGCGACCTTTGGCGCTGGTGGTATTTCTCGTCCGCTGACCATTATGAAGCAAAATGACCCCGTGCCGGGTGAGCGTTTGTTCCGTGAAGAAGATGCACTGGCTGTGGTGGAAATGATGGAGTCGGTCTTTGAAAAAGGCGGTACGGCATCGAATGTGATTGTGGATGGTTACCGGGCCGCGGCGAAAACCGGTACTTCGGAAAAGGCCATTGCAGGCGGATATGGTGACGAATATGTGGGCTATTTTGCCGGCGTTGCACCGGTCAGCGATCCTCGCCTGGCCGTGGTCGTCATGATCAATGAACCTGGCGGAGATGTGTATTACGGCGGACACACGGCGGGGCCGGTGTTTGCCGAAATTGTTTCTAACGCACTGAGAATTTTAAATGTGGCACCGGACAAAGATCGGGTTGCTTATTTAAAGAGGCCGGATAATGACTCGTGATTTGAGCCAGGCACTGGCTGACATTGGGGTTTCACACCCAAGTATAGAGATTAACGCGTTGCGCCTGGACAGCCGAGAAGTGGGTCCGGGCGATTGCTTTATTGCGCTACGGGGTCATCAGCAGGATGGTGGCCAGTATGTAGGCTCTGCGCTTGAGCGTGGTGCGGCACTGGTACTGGCCGATGAAAACTGCGTTGTTGATGTGCAAGACTCACGGGTTGTCTCGCGGGTCATTAAGATCCGCGCACTGGCCGACAAAGTGGCCATGCTGGCTGCGACGTTTTATGGCGAGCCAAGCCGCGCGATGACGCTGGTGGGCGTAACGGGCACCAACGGTAAGTCGACCACCACGGCCATGATAGCGCATCTGGCCAGCGCCTGTGGAGTACCCGGTGCGGTAATCGGCACGCTCGGTTACGGGGCACCAGACTCGCTAACGCCTTTGAATAACACCACCCCGTCTCACGTCGATCTGCAGCGTATTTTAAGCGAGCTGCGTGACCGCTATCCGCTGGCTGCGATGGAAGTATCATCCCATGGGTTGGTGCAGGGGCGGGTTGCGCAGTGCCAGTTTGAGGCGGCGGTATTTACCAACTTAAGCCGTGATCATCTGGATTACCATGGCACCATGGAAAACTATGCCGAGGCCAAGCTGCAGCTCTTTAGCACCTGTCAGCCAAATTACTCGGTGATCAATATTGATGACCCCTGGGCACAGCGTTGGCTAAAAGAAGGCAAGATAACGCGTCCGGTTGGCTTTGGTCATATGCCTGCGGATGACACGCTAAGCGAGACTGTGCAGCAGTTTGTTTATTTTAGTGACGCACGCTTTGACAGCCAGGGCATACACGTCAGATTACACACTAGCTGGGGCGATACCGAAGTTAGCACACCTTTGTTTGGCGAGTTTAACCTGTATAACCTGAGTGCGGCATTTGCTGTGTTGCTGACTCAGGGGGTTGCGTTGTCACAACTGGTTAAAGGTGCTGCGCAACTAAAGCCCGTCACCGGTCGGATGCAGGCAATTGAAGTAGCCGGGCAGCCAACCTGTGTGGTTGACTATGCCCACACGCCGGATGCACTGGCATTGGCACTGCAGGCGCTACAACAGCATGTACCAGGCAAAGTGACCTGTGTATTTGGCTGTGGCGGCGAGCGCGATAAAGGTAAGCGTGCGCTGATGGCTCAGGCGGCGGAGCGATATGCTGATACTGTGGTGATCACCAGCGACAATCCGCGTGGTGAAGATCCACTCGACATTATTAACGACATTAAGGCTGGGCTCAGTAAGCCCGAGTATGCTCTTTGTCAGCCTGATAGGGCGAGTGCCATACGTGAGGCAATTCGGGGCGCTGATCAACATAGCGTGATCCTGATCGCCGGTAAAGGGCATGAAGACTATCAGATCATAGGTAACCAACGCCTGGCTTTTAGCGATATTAGCTGGGCTCAGAAAATATTATCAGGGGAAAGTGCATGATCAAGATGGATCTCGCTTGGCTTGCGGATGTACTGAAGGCCCCTTTTGACGGGCAAAACCGCAGTGTTTCAAATATAAATACAGATACACGTACAATTAGCGAAAACGAAGTGTTTCTGGCGTTAAAAGGACCTAATTTCGACGGTCATAAATTCGTTGCCCAGGCGCAGCAAAAAGGCGCGATTGCGGCGATTGTTGACCATCCGGTCGACGTGGATATTCCTCAGCTGATTGTCAAAGATACGCGACTGGCACTGGGGCAACTCGGTCAGGCCGTGATCCGACAGGTATCACCCAAAACGCTGGCGATCACCGGCAGTGTGGGCAAGACCACAGTGAAAGAAATGTCGGCGGCGATTCTATCCCGACTGGGTAAAGTGCTGGCCACGGCAGGCAACTTTAATAATGACATAGGCGTTCCGCTGACCTTGCTGCGTCTGAGCGAAGATGATGAGTTTGCGGTCATTGAATTAGGCGCAAACCACATAGGCGAAATTGCCTATACCAGCGCGTTGGTTAAGCCAGATGTTGCGGTTGTATGTAATGTGGCACCGGCGCACATTGAGGGCTTTGGCTCGATAGAAGGTGTTGGTCAGGCGAAAGGCGAAATTTTCTCGGGCCTCAAAGACAACGGCGTTGCGGTGTTGAACTGCGACTGTCGCTTTGCCCCTATGTGGGAGCAAAGCTTAACGACGCAGCGCACCAGCCGCTTCTCTATGGCACAGCAGCTTGATTTATGGGTAGAGGATATTAGCCTGGATACGCTGGGTCGTGCCACCTTTGCACTGTGTCAGGGCACGCAGCGCGTCACCATCACACTGCCTCTGCCAGGCGAGCATAATGTCATGAATGCGCTGATCGCAGCGTCTTGCACGGTACAACTGGGTGCGACCCTGGAAGATATCAAAGTTGCGCTGCAAAGCATGGCTGAAGTGAAAGGGCGCGTTAACCTGATTGAAGTGTCGGACACCCTGCGGGTAATTGATGACAGCTACAATGCCAATGTGCGCTCTGTCAAAGCCGCCATCGACCTACTGGCCAGTATGCCGGGCTATCGGGTGTTTGCGCTGGGTGATATGAGCGAGTTGGGTGAAGAAGCGCGACAATATCATGAGGAAGTGGGTGAGTATGCCAAAGAAAAAGGCATTGATGCGCTGTTTTCTCTGGGTGTATTGAGCCGCTATGCCAGCGATGTGTTTGAAACTGCAAATCGTCACTTTTCGCAGCGCGAGCATATGTTACAGGCGATTGTACAACTCTTAGCACAGCACGATGAAGTGTGTACTGTGCTGGTGAAGGGCTCGCGCAGTGCGCGTATGGAGCTGCTGGTGGCGGATCTGGTCGATGCCTCAAAAGCCCACAACAACGACGCAGATAGCGAAGAGGACAGCTCATGTTAGCCTGGTTAGCGGAATACCTGACGCAATATTACAGTGGCTTTAATGTTTTCTCCTATCTGACGCTGCGTGCGATCCTGGGGATCCTGACCGCATTAATGATCTCTTTGTACTTCGGACCAAAGCTGATCCGGGCCTTACAGAGAATGCAAATTGGCCAGACTGTCAGAGACGACGGTCCGGAATCTCATTTATCTAAATCAGGCACGCCGACGATGGGCGGACTGCTGATCTTAGGGGCTATTTTTGCCAGTACTTTGCTGTGGGGTGACCTGGGCAATAAATACGTCTGGATCACTTTGTTTGTGATTGGTTCTCTGGGTATTGTCGGGTTTGTGGATGACTACCGTAAAGTTATTCGCAAAGACAGCAAAGGCTTGATAGCCCGGTGGAAATATTTCTGGCAGTCCGTGATTGCCATTTCGGTCGCAGCCTTTATCTACTTCACGTCGACAGATCCTTCTGAAACCGTTCTGGTGGTGCCCTTTTTCAAAGACGTCCTGCCTCAGCTTGGGCTGTTTTATCTGGTGATGAGTTACTTTGTGCTGGTTGGCACGTCGAATGCCGTGAACCTGACTGACGGGCTTGATGGTCTGGCCATTGTCCCGACTATTCTGGTGGCATCAGCGCTGGCTATCATCGCTTATGTGACCGGTAATGCTGTGTTTGCCAACTATCTGCATATTCCGCATATCGCCGCAGCCAGTGAGCTGGTGGTGGTCTGTACGGCAATTGTTGGCGCCGGGCTTGGGTTCTTATGGTTCAATACCTATCCGGCACAAGTGTTTATGGGCGATGTCGGTTCGCTGGCACTCGGTGGTGCATTGGGGATCATCGCTATTTTGGTGCGTCAGGAGCTGGTGTTACTGATTATGGGCGGTGTCTTTGTCATGGAAGCGCTATCGGTGATCTTACAGGTTGGTTCCTATAAGCTGCGTGGTCAGCGGATCTTCCGTATGGCACCGATACATCATCACTATGAATTGAAAGGCTGGCCGGAGCCCAGAGTGATAGTGCGATTCTGGATCATTTCGATCATTTTGGTGCTGGCGGGGCTGGCAACCTTAAAGATCCGCTAAAGCAGTACACTAAGGTTATGATATGGGTTATTTGGACACCTTAAAAAATAAACACATTACCGTGCTCGGACTGGGTGTCACCGGTCTGGGCATAGTACGTTTTTTGGTACGCCATGGCATTACGCCTAAGGTGGTCGACTCTCGCCCTGTACCTCCTGGTGCCGACTGGATGAACCACAACTTGCCTGAATGCGAAGCGGTGTTTGGCCCACTTGCAGAGGCGGCACTGAGTGCAACCGACTTGGTGGTGATCAGTCCCGGTGTGCCTTTGTATGAGACCTGTGTGGCTCAGGCAATCGCAGCCGGGGTTGAGGTCATTGGTGACGTCGAATTGTTTGCTCGTCTGAATGACAAACCCGTGATCGCTGTAACCGGTTCAAACGGTAAATCAACCGTGGTGAGCCTGGCGGCTGAGGTGTGTCAGCAAGCGGGTTTAAAGGTCGGGCTGGGCGGTAATATTGGCACGTCTGTATTGGATCTGCTGGAGCGAGACTTTGATGTGTTTGTGCTGGAGCTGTCGAGTTTTCAGCTCGAAACTACGCATAGCTTGCACTGTTTGAGTGCCATGATCCTCAATATCACTGAAGATCACATGGACAGGTATCCGGATTTTGCCGCCTACTGCGAAGCAAAATTACGTATCTATCAGCAGGTCGATTGCCTGGTGTATAACGCCGACGATCCGCGTACCTTCCTGCCGCATGATAACGCACTGAGTGTGGCGCTTGAAGGCGCGACTTGCAGCTTAACGCAAGACCATGGGCAGACCTATTTTTCTTTGCATGGCAAAAAGTTGTGTCCGGTCGATGTGCTGGCGATGCCAGGTAAACACAACCAGTTTAACGCTCTGGCGGTAATGGCATTGTTGTCGCCGCTGGCACTGCCAGACAGCGCCTTTATTGCGGCGTTTGGGGCGTTCAAAGGGTTACCGCATCGCTGCCAGCTGGTTGCTGATGTGCAGGGAGTGCGTTATTTCAATGACTCCAAAGCAACCAATGTTGGCGCGACGGTGGCGGCGTTGGAAAGTCTGGCCGGTGAACAAGGCCAGATCTTATTGATCGTGGGCGGCGATGCCAAAGGGGCCGACTTGTCGCCACTCAAAACACCGTTACAGCGTTATTGTAAAACCGTATTTTGCTTCGGTAAGGATGGTGCCGACTTTATGCCGTTGCACCCGCACAGCCAGATGGTCAACAATTTGAGTGAGGCTGTTGCGCTGGCTGCGCAGCAGGCTAAGCCTGGCGACCTGGTGTTGCTGGCGCCGGCTTGTGCAAGTATTGATATGTACGCCAACTATATGGCGCGTGGCGAGGAGTTTTGTCGCCTGGTTGAGGGGCAAATATGCTGAGCATGACCGCACTGCGGCGCACCTTCACCCCAACCCCTTCGGACTCGTTATTCGACGTGCCACTGTTGTACGCCATGTTGTGTCTGGTGGGCGTTGGTTTTGTGATGGTCACCAGTGCCTCTATGCCTGTGGCTGAACGCCTGTACGATAACCCCTACCATATTGTGACGCGTCACGGCATGTTTCTGGTGATGGCGCTGGTGCTGTTTTGGCTTAGCACCTCCGTCCCTATGACCTGGTGGAAACGCTTCAACCCCTATCTTTTATTGCTGGGACTCGTGCTGCTGGCTGTGGTGCTGGTTGTTGGTCGAGAGGTGAATGGTTCGAAGCGTTGGTTACCTGTTGGCCCGATTGGTTTTCAGGTGGCAGAAGCCGCAAAACTGTTTTTCTTCAGTTATATCGCCGGTTATCTGGTGCGCAAACGCGATGAAGTGCAGGAAAACCTCAAGGGGTTTGCAAAACCTATTATTGTCTTTGCGGTTTATGCCTTTTTAATTCTGATGCAACCGGACCTGGGCACTGTGGTGGTGATGTTTGTTACTACCGTTGGGCTGTTATTTCTGGCGGGCGCAAAGCTCTGGCAGTTTTTTGCTCTGATGCTGACTGGGGTGTTGCTCGTAGTGATGTTAATTATCTTTGAGCCATACCGGATGGCCCGGGTGGTGGGTTTCCTGGAGCCCTGGGAAGATCCCTTTGGCAAGGGCTATCAGCTGGTCCAGTCTCTTATGGCATATGGTCAGGGCGGCTGGTTCGGCCAGGGTCTGGGCAACAGTGTTCAGAAGTTACAGTATTTACCGGAAGCGCATAACGACTTTATTTTTGCCGTGGTGGCCGAAGAGCTGGGCTTTGTCGGCGTGATTTGTGTGCTGTTGACGCTGGCAACTTTAGTGTTCAGGGCCTTGCTCATAGGTCAAAAAGCGCTTAAATCGGGCAAAGAATATGAGGGTTACCTGGCGCTTGGGATCGGCATCTGGTTTGCTTTTCAGACTGTGGTCAATGTCGGTGCGAGTGCGGGCATGTTGCCAACCAAAGGTCTGACACTGCCGTTTATCTCCTACGGGGGGTCGAGTCTATTGATCATGACCATTGCCGCGGGATTATTACAGCGCATTGATTTTGAAACTAAACTGTCGACCCGTCAGGCTACCTCCCGGGGAGGAAAAAAATGACCAAACGATTACTGGTGGTGGCCGGTGGCACCGGCGGACATATTTTCCCGGGTATCGCCGTGGCCAAAGCACTTGAGGCGCAGGGCTGGCAAATATCCTGGGTCGGCACCGCAGACAGAATGGAAGCGCAAGTCGTACCGGCACATGGTATAGACATCGACTTTATAGAAGTAAAAGGGGTGCGCGGTAACGGGGTAAAACGCTTGCTGAGCGCACCCTGGATGGTGATAAAGGCCATTTTTGCTGCCAGAGCCATTATTCGCCATCGCCGTCCGGACGTGATCCTGGCGATGGGGGGCTATGTCACAGGTCCTGTTGGACTGGCTGCCAAGCTGGCTGGCGTGCCTTTGGTGATCCATGAACAAAATGCGGTTGCCGGCTTAAGTAATAAATTATTAGCGCGCATTGCCAGCAGAGTATTGGCGGCATTTCCGCAGGCTTTTGCCGAGCGTGCGCATGATGTTGTGGGTAATCCTGTGCGTGCAAGTGTGGCACAGCTTAAGCCAAAACAGCCGGGGAGTGCCGTTAATGTGCTGGTTGTGGGCGGCTCTTTGGGCGCGAAAGTGCTCAACGATACGGTCCCAGAGGCTATGGCATTACTGACAGAGGCAACATCCTGTGACATACAGGTTTGGCACCAAAGCGGTAAAGGCAATCATGTTGCACTAGAAGGTGACTACCAGCGCTTTGGATTGCAGGCCAAAGTGGCCAAGTTTATTGATGATATGGACAAGGCTTATGACTGGGCCGATATGGTGATTTGCCGCGCGGGCGCACTGACGGTGAGCGAGATTGCCGCCGCAGGTAAGATGGCCATTTTTGTGCCTTTACCGCATGCGGTGGATGATCATCAGACGGCTAATGCACGATTTTTAGTAGACGGATCAGCAGCGTTGCTGGTTCCACAATCAGCATTATCGGCACAGCACCTGTGCGACACTTTGGTGCCTTATTGTCGCGACCGGGCACTGATCTGGGAAAAAGCAAATAAAGCAAAAGCCTGTGCGCAGCTGTCTGCAACCCAGTCAGTGGTCGCCATTTGCGAAGAAGTAACGAATTAAAAGAGAAAACAGTGAAAGAAATTAACAGACGCAGAGCCATGAGACGCATTAACACCATCCACTTTATTGGGATAGGTGGTGCAGGCATGGGAGGGATTGCTGAGGTACTGGCCTTTGAAGGGTATCGTATTACCGGCTCTGATCTTGCCCAGAATGCGATGACAGAACGTTTAATTCGCGCAGGGGCGGAAGTCTTTATTGGCCATGACGAGAACAACATAAAAGATGCCGACGTTGTAGTGGTATCCAGTGCTATCGATATGAGCAACCCAGAAATCCAGGCCGCCAAGCGCGCCCGGGTACCTGTGGTCAGACGTGCCGAAATGCTGGCTGAATTGATGCGCTTTCGCCATGGTATTGCGGTTGCCGGAACCCATGGTAAAACCACCACGACTAGCCTGATCGCCAGTATCTTTGCTGAAGCCAAATTGGATCCGACCTTTATCATCGGTGGCCTGCTGAACAGTGCGGGCAGCAATGCCAAGGTTGGCAGCAGCGATTATCTGATAGCGGAAGCGGATGAAAGTGATGCGTCATTCTTGCATTTGCAGCCCATGGTGTCGGTGATCACCAACATTGAAGCCGACCATATGGATACCTATGACGGCGACTTTGAAAAGATGAAAGACACGTATGTTGAGTTCATTCACAACCTGCCTTTCTATGGTTTAGCTGTGGTGTGTACCGACTCTGATGTGGCAAAAGAGCTGTTACCTCGCTTTGCCCGGCCCGCTATCACCTATGGGGAAAACCCAGAAGCGGATTACCGCATGGTGGATTTTGAGCAAACGCAAAGCCGTAGTCGCTTTAAAGTGGTGCATAAATCTGGTGAGCAGCTTGAGGTAACACTCAGCATGCCAGGAAAACATAACGCACTGAACGCCACCGCAGCCATCGCCGTGGCAAAAGATCATGATATCGGTAACGAAGCGATCTTATCGGCGCTGGAAAAGTTTGCGGGCATAGGTCGGCGTTTTCAGCATTATGGCGCGTTTGAAAATGAACGCGGCGAAGTCATGCTGGTTGATGATTATGGTCACCACCCATCGGAAGTGGCTGTGACTATTCGTGCTGCACGCGCCGGATGGCCTGATAAGCGTCTGGTTATGTTGTATCAGCCACATCGTTATACGCGCACCCGGGACCTCTATGAAGACTTTGTGAAAGTCCTCAGTGAGGTGGATCAATTGTTGTTATTAGACGTGTATAGTGCCGGAGAAAGCCCCATTGTTGGCGCCGACAGTAAGAGTTTATGTCGTAGTTTAAGGCAGCGTGGTGTTGAACCCATCCATGTCACGGATGGTCATGATTTACAGGCGGTTCTGGCGGATGTATTGCGAGATAACGATCTGGTGATCACCCAGGGTGCCGGTAATATTGGGCAAATCGTTAAACAACTGGCGGCCACTGAGCTGTCGGTCGAGAAGTTAAAGCAAGGTGCACTATGAGTGAGTTTGGCAAAGTTGCGGTATTGCTGGGCGGCTTGTCTGCCGAGCGCGAAGTGTCGTTGAAGTCGGGTCAGGCGATCATCAAGGCACTGCAAGAAGCGGGTGTAGAAGTCGTGGCATTTGACCCGGCGGAGCGTAACTTGTGGGAGCTTAAAGCACTCGAGGTTGACCGGGTGTTTATTGCCCTGCATGGCCGCGGCGGTGAAGATGGCACCGTACAGGGGGCGCTGGAGTTTATGGGCTTACCCTATACCGGCAGTGGTGTACTGGGCAGTGCGCTGGCGATGGATAAAATTCGCTGTAAACAGCTATTTGAATCTGCCAAATTAAGCACGGCACGTTACTGTGTGGTCAAAGCGTCTCAGGATATAGACGCCGCTGCGCTGATGGCGGACTTTGGCAAAGTGATGGTTAAACCCAGCCACGAGGGCTCCAGCATCGGCATGACTCAGGCAACATCCGCACAGGAGCTGCAAGCTGCCCTCAGTGAAGCGTTTAAATATGACGATGAAATTCTCATTGAACAGTGGATTGAAGGTAGAGAGTTTACTGTTGCTATGTTAGGAAACGAGGCCTTACCTGTCATTGAAATGCGCACGCCTCGGGGCTTTTATGATTACCAGGCAAAGTACCAGGCCAACAGCACTGAGTACTATTGCCCGGCAGATCTCAGCACTGCCTACACTGAGCAGTTACAGGTGATGGCGAAACATGCGTTTGAGCTGGTGGGTGCAACGGGCTGGGGCAGAGTGGATGCCATGCAAGATAGCAATGGCCAGTTTTACTTGCTGGAAGTGAATACGGTTCCGGGCATGACAGAAAAATCACTGGTGCCGATGGCAGCAAAGCAAAATGGGTTGTCATTTAAGCAATTAGTTATTCGCATTTTGGAGCAAACCCTTTAATATGCGTGCTCTTTTGGGAAAAATCGCCCCGCTGCGACACAGTGTCAACTGGTCACTGCTATTTGGTGTGGGCTTTTTCCTGATTGTATTAATAGGATTGATACAAAGTGGGCTATGGGCGCGTGACTGGTTGACTCAGCACAGAGACACGCAGATCAAGACCCTGACCGTGCTGGGCAAGCCCTATTACACCGCCGAGCACGACATAGTAAGTGCGATAAGGCAAACAGATCTGTCGAGTTTTTTTGAACTGGACGTTAAGGCGGTGCACGATGCGGTACAAGCATTGCCCTGGGTTGCCACCGTTTCGGTCAGGAAGCAGTGGCCAGATGCCTTGCAGGTGTATGTGGTTGAGCATAAACCGGTTGCTGTGTGGAATAGTGACCTGTTGCTCAATAGTGCGGGTGGGGTGTTTCAGGCAAGCAGTACGCGATTGCCGGAGACTTTACCTGAGCTGTATGGCCCGGAGGGCAGTGAAGTTGAAGCCTGGCAGACGTTTTTACAACTAAAAGAAATGCTGGCTGTGAACCAGTTTAACCTGATCAGCTTGGCGCTGTCAGAGCGCTTTGCCTGGCAACTGTGGCTGGATAATGGTATTCGGCTCAATCTGGGCCGGGAAGATAAAGCACAGCGTGTGCAACGATTTATAGATGTTTATCCGAGGCTGGAAAGGCCAGAGGGCGCTCAGGTCGATGTGGTTGACCTGAGATATGATACGGGACTGGCGGTTAGCTGGAAGTTCAGCCAGAACGAAGACAATAAAGATAAGAGTAAAGCATGACCAAGTCGGCAGAGAGAAACTTAGTGATTGGACTGGATGTGGGCACCTCTAAGGTGGTTGCAACAGTTGGGGAGATCACCGCAGACAACCAGCTGAGTATAGTGGGAGTCGGGAATCAGGTTGCCCATGGTATGGACAAAGGTGGCGTCAACGACCTCAACCTGGTATCAGATTCCATCAAGCGCGCTGTTGACGAAGCGGAGCTGATGGCTGATTGCCGGATCAGCTCTGTCTATCTCGGTATTTCGGGTAAACACATTCAGTGCCAGAACGAGAGCGGCGTGGTGGCCATCAACAATAATGCAGAGATCACCGATGATGACATTGCCAATGTGATCCACATTGCTCGTTCAGTGCCTATGTCTGCCGAGCGCAAAATGCTGCATTCGTTGCCTCAGGAGTACAGTGTGGATATGCAGGAGGGGATTAAAAACCCCCTGGGTATGAGCGGCGTCAGAATGGAAGCCAAAGCGCACATTATCACCTGTTCAAACGACATGGCGAAAAACATTGAAAAGTGTGTTGAACGTTGTGGTTTGCAGGTCGATCAGTTGACCTTTACCGCGTTGGCATCGTGTTACTCGGTGCTGACGGAAGACGAGAAAGAGCTGGGCGTTGCGGTTGTCGATATTGGCGGCGGCACCATGGATATTGCGATTTTCGTCAATGGTGCGTTGCGTCATACCGCCGTTATTCCGGTTGCGGGTAATCAGGTTACAGGGGATATTGCAAAAATTTTCCGCACCCCTATTTCTCACGCGGAATCGCTGAAGGTACAATACGCCTATGCAAGTAGCCAGATGGCCAGCAACGAAGAAACGATTGAAGTACCCAGCGTAGGGGGACGACCTGCGCGCATTATGTCTCGACATACTTTATCAGAGGTAGTTGAGCCCAGATTTCGTGAACTGTTTGAGCTGGTGCTTGAAGAGATCCGACGTTCTGGATTTGAAGATCAGATTGCCGCAGGTATTGTGCTAACCGGTGGCAGTGCAAAAATGAAAGGTGCACTGGAAGTGGCTGAAGACATTTTCCAGATGCCCGTTCGTGTTGGTAAACCTGTAGGGATAACAGGATTAACCGATTATGTTGATGATCCGGCATACGCAACAGCGGTAGGTTTGTTACAATATGGCCGAACGCTGCAAGTCAAGAATGCACACAGGACGAAAGCGGATGCCGAAGATGGTTGGTGGAACCGAGTCACAAAATGGTTCCAAGGTGAGTTTTAAGCTCAAGTCGGAGAGTGAAGATGTTTGATATTATGGAACAACACGGCGAAGAAGCCGTTATTAAAGTCATCGGCGTCGGTGGCGGCGGCGGTAACGCTGTAGAACACATGGTAAAGCAGGAAATTGAAGGCGTTCGCTTCATCGTGGCGAACACCGATGCGCAGGCTCTGCGTAAGTCCTCTGCCGATGTGACTGTGCAACTGGGTACTCAGATCACCCAAGGCCTGGGTGCGGGTGCGAATCCAGAAGTGGGTCGTAGCGCTGCGGAAGAAGATGTCGATGCCATCAAGGCAAGCCTGGAAGGGGCTGACATGGTCTTTATCGCTGCCGGTATGGGTGGTGGAACCGGGACTGGTGCTGCACCGGTTGTGGCCCGTGTTGCCAAAGAGTTGGGGATCCTGACTGTGGCGGTTGTAACGCGTCCATTCGACCTGGAAGGCAAAAAGCGCATGGCGGCTGCCGATCAGGGGATTGGCGAATTGTCAGAAATTGTAGATTCACTCATCACAATTCCTAACAACAAGTTACTTAAAGTTTTGGGTAAAGGCACTACATTATTAGATGCCTTCGCTAAAGCAAACGACGTATTATACGGCGCGGTGCAGGGCATTGCCGAGCTGATCACCCGTTCTGGTTTGATCAATGTCGACTTTGCGGACGTACGTACAGTTATGTCGGCGATGGGTACTGCCATGATGGGTACCGCTGCGGCCAGTGGTCCAGACCGGGCACAGGAAGCGGCTGAAGCGGCAATTTCCAGCCCACTGTTAGAAGACGTCGATTTAACCGGTGCTAAAGGTATCCTGGTTAACATCACGGCTGGTATGGACATCACAATCGAAGAATTTGAGATTGTGGGGAACCATGTGAAAGCATTGGCGTCTGAAAATGCAACTGTGGTGGTTGGTGCGGTTATCGACCCAGAAATGAGCGAAGAGCTGCGTGTGACTGTGGTTGCAACGGGTCTTGGTGGTGAGCGTAAGCCGCAATTCGGTATCGTTGACAACGGCCTTAAGAAAGCGGTTGGCTCAGACAGCGACGGCGGTAAAGGGCAGAATATGTTTGTCCCAAGCTTTACCCAAACTGCCAGCGAAAGCAGCGAGCCAGAGCAAAGTAATGTTGCGCCTTCTGAGCCTAAACCGGCCAGTACATCTGCGCAATCTGGCAATGCTGGTGGTAAAGAAAAAGGGGATTACTTTGATATCCCTGCGTTTTTACGTAAACAATCTGATTAACGTCAGGTTAAAAATTAAACGATTGGCAGCTGGTTCTATCTGTGATAGAATTTGCGGTCTTATTTAGTCATTAACCAGTCAGAAGCGGACGAACCTATGATAAAACAACGAACGATTGCTGAAGTCGTTAAAGCCACAGGTGTAGGATTACACAAAGGTGAAAAGGTCACGATCACTCTCCGACCTGCGAGCGTAAATACGGGGATCGTATTTCGTCGCGTAGATCTCGACCCGGTTGTCGATTTTGAAACAACCCCTGAAGCTGTGGGCGACACGCAATTGTGTACTTGTTTGACCAACAAAGACGGTGTTCGTCTGTCAACAACGGAGCATTTAATTGCAGCCGTTGCGGCACTGGGTATTGATAACCTGGTCGTTGAGCTCGATAGTGCAGAAGTACCGATTATGGACGGTAGTGCATTACCGTTCATTTACTTGCTGCAAAAAGGTGGGATTGCAGAGCAGAACCTGGCGAAGCGTTTTATCCGCATTAAAGAAAAAGTGCGTGTGGAAGACGGTGACAAGTGGGCTGAAATTGAGCCTTACGACGGCTTCCACATCGACTTTGAGATTGCGTTTAACCACCCGGCGATTAACGCCAGCCGCCAACGTATTGGCCTGGATATTACAGCCCAGAGCTTTACTGAAGAGATCAGCCGCGCGCGTACGTTTGGTTTTATGAAAGACATTGAATACATGCACGCCAACAACCTGGCTTTAGGTGGTAGCATGGACAATGCCGTGGTACTGGATGAGTTCAAAGTGCTTAATCCAAATGGGCTGCGCTACAAAGACGAGTTCGTAAAGCATAAGATCCTGGACTGTGTTGGCGATATGTTTATGGCGGGACACAACATTTTGGGCAAGATCACTTGCTTCAAATCAGGTCATGGCTTAAACAACAAGCTGTTACGTCAGATCATTGCCACTGAGTCTGCGTGGGAATGGGCGACCTTCGACGAGCCTGTCACTATGCCTGCACCTGGCATGGAAGTGGATACCAGTTTAGCAACCGCCTGAGTTGTTAGATGTGATAAAAAATGACGCCAAAGAGCGTCATTTTTTTTGTCCGCCATGTTTGGCAAGGCGTAACAGTTTTTCTTTTAAGCCGGCCGGGGCATGCTCGGCAAGCGCCATCAGATCCCCCGCTGTTTGCGCGCTCATTTGTCGTCCGCTATAACTGGCTTCTGGTGTTTTGACTTGGTTTTGCTGCGGTGTCAGACGCTGTTGCGCTTCCGGGTTGGTGCCTATCTTAATCTGGCAACAATCATGCAAGCCTGCGGCACGAAAACTACTGAGGATCTCCATCTTCAGGTAATTTAATCGCGTCGCTAACGTTGCCGACGCAGCTTCAACGTACAAAGTACCATTCTGGTAATTGGCAACTCGGCATTTTTTACTGAGAATCGGGCCCAGTGCATTGTTCAGGGGCTGCTGCAGCTCAGCGATGCCCTGGGCTTTTTGCATATAACCATGTAGTTTGTCTGACCAGCTTCCGGCCAGCTCGTCGAGGGGTTTAGGGTCAAATCGGTTTTTACTCATAGCAACAACTCACTCACGCCTGCTATAACAAGCATTTCGCCATCTCACCGACCAGTATAACGCGAGCGCGTCATTACAGATAGCAGATTACACACCTGGTTTAAGGCCTACCTTGAAATTCCTCAATGGCGCCCATATGTATACGAGCAATGCCTCGAAAACCTTGTCTACTTTCTTATCTGGAAGCCGATAATACGGCGCTGCCGGTGTGTCATTGGATGGTTTGGGTGGGTTTCCCCAAACTTGTATGGTTAAATAGGAACAGATTACTTTTTGATGGTTTGCAGACGCGCATAGTCTGGTATGATAGGGCACAAATTTAACTCGGCACACAGCAAGGTCCGACTTTGTCGCCAACAGGACGAGCGAGCGTGATAACCGCGTTACCCCAGTAGGTGCTCGCAAATAGATGAGTGAAATGGTTTAAACATGATAACGAAAATTTTTACCAAGATTTTTGGTAGCCGCAACGACCGAATGATTAAAAATCTGAGAAAATCGGTCGCCCTGATCAACGCCCTAGAAGAACAATACAAGGCGCTGTCAGACGAACAACTGCAAGCTAAAACCGCGGAATTCAGACAAAGATTTGAACAAGGCACCAGCCTGGATGACATGTTGCCAGAAGCCTTTGCCACGGTGCGTGAAGCATCGACACGGGTGTTTGGCATGCGCCACTTTGACGTGCAAATGATAGGCGGTATTGTGCTGCACCAGGGGCGTATTTCAGAAATGCGTACCGGTGAAGGTAAAACACTGACGGCGACCTTGCCTGCGTACTTAAATGGTTTGACAGGTAAAGGCGTACACGTCATTACCGTGAATGATTATCTGGCAAAGCGGGATGCTGAGAATAACCGCCCACTGTTTGAATTCTTAGGCCTCACCGTAGGTTGCAACGTGCCAGGCATGATGCCAGCCCAGAAGAAAGAAGCCTATGCAGCCGATATCACTTACGGCACCAACAACGAATTCGGCTTTGATTACCTGCGCGACAACATGGCATTCAGCATTGAAGAGCGCGTTCAGCGTCCATTGCATTATGCCGTGGTGGATGAAGTAGACTCCATCCTGATCGACGAAGCCCGTACGCCGCTGATTATTTCAGGTCCTGCCGAAGACAGCTCTGAGCTATACACTAAGATCAATACTATAGTGCCTGAGCTGATCCTGCAGGAGAAGGAAGACGAAGAAGGGGTTGAAGGCGACGGCGACTTCACGCTCGACGAAAAGAGCAAGCAGGTACACCTAACCGAGCGAGGTCAGGTTAAAGTTGAAGAATTATTGGTTAATAATGGCCTGATTGAAGAAGGCGATTCACTTTACTCTGCGGGTAACATCACGCTTCTGAGCCATGTTTATGCCGCCCTGCGTGCACATAAGCTATATCAAAAAGATGTCGACTACGTTGTTAAAGACAATGAAGTTATCATTGTTGATGAGCACACGGGTCGTACGATGGAAGGGCGTCGCTGGTCAGAAGGTCTGCACCAGGCGGTGGAAGCCAAAGAGGGTGTTCGTATCCAAAACGAGAACCAGACGCTGGCCTCCATCACCTTCCAAAACTATTTCCGTTTGTACGACAAACTGGCGGGGATGACAGGTACTGCTGATACCGAAGCGTTTGAATTCCAGTCAATTTACGGACTGGATACCGTGGTTATTCCGACCAACAAGCCAATGATCCGTGACGATCGTGCTGATCTGGTTTACCTGACGCAGGACGAAAAGTTTGAAGCCATTCTGGCCGATATCCGCGACTGTCAGAAACGCGGTCAGCCAGTACTGGTCGGTACCATTTCAATCGAAAGCTCAGAGTATTTGTCACACTTCCTGCGCAAAGAAAAAATTGAGCACAACGTACTGAATGCGAAATTCCACGCTCAGGAAGCGGATATCATTGCGGATGCGGGTTTACCGGGTAAAGTGACGATTGCCACTAACATGGCGGGTCGTGGTACAGACATTATGCTGGGCGGTAACTGGCAGAACGATGTGTCTAAACTGGACAACCCAAGTGATGCGCAGATTGATGAAATTAAAGCGCAGTGGCAGAAACGCCATGATGAAGTACTTGAAGCGGGTGGTTTACACATCATCGGTACTGAGCGTCATGAATCTCGTCGTATCGATAACCAGCTACGTGGTCGTTCTGGTCGTCAGGGCGATGCTGGTTCGAGCCGTTTCTACCTGTCAATGGACGATGCGCTCATGCGTATCTTTGCTGGCGAACGCATGACTAACATGATGCGTAAGCTTGGTATGCAACGCGGCGAAGCCATTGAGCACCCTTGGGTCAACCGTGCCATTGAAAATGCACAGCGCAAAGTAGAGGCACGTAACTTTGATATTCGTAAGCAGCTGCTTGAGTACGATGATGTAGCCAACGATCAGCGTCGCGTGGTCTATGAACAGCGCAACGAACTGCTGGAAGAGGGCGACATTTCAGAAACTATTTCTGCTATCCGTGGTGATGTGATCAATGCTGCCATTGATCAGTACATTCCGCCGCAGAGCCTGGCCGAAATGTGGGATATCCCGGGTCTGGAAGAGCGTCTGAAGAATGACTTTATGGTTGAGTTGCCAATTGCCAAATGGCTTGAGGAAGACAACAAACTATATGAAGAGCGTTTGCGTGAGCGTATCAGCGAAGAGATTGATGCAGCTTACAAGCAAAAAGAAGAAATGGTGGGTGCTCAGGTACTGCGCCAGTTCGAAAAGGCGGTGATGCTGCAAAGTTTGGATCAGCACTGGAAAGATCACCTTGCTGCGATGGACCACTTACGTCAGGGGATTCACCTGCGTGGTTATGCACAGAAAAACCCGAAACAGGAATACAAGCGCGAGTCGTTTGAGCTGTTCTCGGAAATGCTTGAAAACCTCAAAGTAGACGTGGTTGGTGTGCTGAGCAAAGTACAGGTACGTGCCGAAGAAGATGTTGAGAAAGTAGAAGAGCAACATCGTCGCAGCGAGCAGGCACCGCGCCAGTATCAGCATGAAGAGTCTGCACCGGTAGGTGGAGAAGCGCCTCAGGGGGCAGCGGTCGCGGCGCGCACTGAGCCTAAAGTTGGCCGTAATGAGCCATGTCCATGTAAATCGGGCAAAAAATATAAGCAGTGTTGCGGTAAACTGTCTTAAGTTTGCAGCGACATTATTAAAAAGCGACCTTGTGTCGCTTTTTTTATCTCAGAAAAACAGATTATTTGAGTTAGATATGACAAAAAAAGTGGTGAATGTAGCTGTGGGTGTCATCATTCGGGATGCACAGTTTTTTGTTTGTAAACGCGCTAAAGAGCAACATCAGGGCGGCCTGTGGGAGTTTCCGGGTGGCAAAATTGAAGCGCAGGAAAGCGTCACTCAGGCATTAGCCAGAGAGTTGAAAGAAGAGATAGGTATTGATGTTCATGGCTCTGAATATTTACTGACAATTGAACATGACTATGGCGACAAACAGGTTAAACTGGAAGTGCATAAGGTCGAAGATTTTTCGGGACAAGCGACAGGGCTGGAAGGGCAGCCCAGCCAGTGGATCAGCTGGTGTGAGTTAAAGCAACTGGCTTTTCCCGCCGCCAACGTGGCGATCCTGGACGCACTGGCGCAACAGTATGATGAGCATCAGTAGCAACGGCCGTTGAGCAAAATTACCAGTAAGGATGATAAAAATGAAGAAAATAGCAGTCACTGCCGCAGCGGTTGCGCTGGCACTGGGTCTGACAGGGTGTAGCGAGCAGGTGAAAACAGACTCGCAAGCCGAAGTAATGCAAGCAAAGAGCACCCTGAATTCAGGGGTAGCACTGGACAACATCGATAGTGCGGTAAGGGCGCAGGATGATTTCTATTACCATGTGAATGGTAAATGGTTAGCACGCACTGAAATACCAGCAGACAAATCAAATTATGGTTCATTCACTGAGCTGTACGACGCATCACAAAAAGCGTTGCGTAAAACCCTCGAGCAGGCTGCCAGTAACACACAGGCCAAGCCAGGTTCAGACGAGGCCAAACTGGGCGATTTTTATCGCAGCTACACCGATGAATTAGCACGTGAAGAGCTAGGCACTGCACCATTGCAATCTTACCTGGCGCCTTTTCAGGCATTACAAAGTAAATCTGAACTCCCTGCCTTATTTGCTCGTGCCTTGTCTCAGGGTGGCACCACCCCATTGAGCTGGTATGCAAATAATGATGCCAAAAACTCCACCATGAATACGCTTTATTTGTGGCAGTCGGGTTTGGGGCTGCCGGATCGGGATTTCTACCTTCAGGATACGGAAAAGTTCACCCGCATTCGCGCTGAGTATCGTCAATATATTGAGCGCCTGATGCAGGTGATGGGCTATGATCAACCCGGTGCTGAACAGGCGGCCAAGCATATTATGGCACTTGAAACCGCTTTAGCTGAAATTCAGTGGTCACGGGTTGAAAGTCGCGATGCGGATAAAACCTATAATAAGTTTCAGGTTGATACGCTTAATGCACAGTTGCCACATTTTGACATGGCAGCGTATCTGAAAGCGTTTGGCCTCAATACCAAAGAGCTTGTCGTGACTCAGCCCAGCTATCTGGAAGGGCTGTCGGAGCTGATTGGCAAAACGGATGTAGCCGCCTGGCGCGATTACCTGACCTTTCACTTTGCCAGCGATTATGCGCAGCTGCTGCACAAGACGGCGGTTGATTTGAAGTTCAACTTCTATGGCAAGACGCTGCGTGGCCTTGAAGAGCAAGCGCCGGTTTGGAAGCAGGCTGTGAATGCCAGTAACGATGTGCTGGGCGAGCTGCTGGGTAAGATTTATGTCAAAGAGTATTTTCCGCCAGAAGCGAAAGCACGCATGGGAGAGCTGGTCGATAACTTGATCAAAGGGTTTGAGCAGTCTATTGATGAACTGGAGTGGATGAGCGCAGAAACTAAGCAGGCTGCGAAGGTAAAACTCAGTAAGTTTACGCCTAAGATTGGTTACCCGGACAAGTGGCGGGACTACTCAGGATTACAGATCAATGCTGATGACTTGGTGGGTAACTACGTGCGCTACAATGAGTGGGCCTATCAGGATATGGTGGGTAAAGTTGATAAGCCTGTCGATCGCAGTGAATGGTTTATGACACCGCAAACCGTTAACGCTTACTACAACCCGGTGAATAACGAAATAGTCTTCCCTGCAGCGATATTGCAACCCCCATTTTTCAACCTGGAAGCCGACGATGCCGTCAACTATGGTGCCATTGGTGCCGTTATAGGTCATGAACTGGGCCATGGGTTTGACGATCAGGGTGCCAAGTATGACGGTGATGGCAACTTGCGTAACTGGTGGAGTGAGCAAGATCTGGCTCAGTTTCAGGCGCGCAGCCAAAAACTGGTTGAGCAATATAATCAGTACCAGCCTTTTGAAGATGCCAGTGTAAACGGTGAGCTAACATTAGGCGAAAACATTGGTGACCTTGGCGGTTTAAGTGTGGCGCTTAAAGCGTATCAGCTGTCTCTGCAAGGTAAGCCGGCTCCGGTAATTGATGGTTACACCGGTGAGCAACGCTTCTTTATGGGATGGGCGCAGATCTGGCGTCGACAATACCGTGATGAAGAACTGCGTAATCGTTTGATGACGGATTCGCACTCACCCAGTCACTACCGTGTTATTGGTGTGTTGCCCAATATGCCGGCGTTTTACGATGCATTTGATGTCAAAGAAGGCGACAAAATGTATCTTAAACCGCAAGAGCGGGTCAAAATCTGGTAAGTGTTTACTGTTATCATGGCCGCCAGCTTCTGGCGGCTTTTTTGTATTAACTCTCTGATAAAAAAGACGATAGAGATCTTGTAAGGAAAAATTGATAGCGCTGTCATTTTTTCTTCTATATGATGGTATTTACAACAATTTGAAGTTTGCGCTCAGCGCAGGTTAAGGAGCCGGAATGAAAATACAGAAAAAACTGCTCACCCGGGCCATCGCGGCCACGCTTTTAGTCCCGATGATGGCTAAGGCCGCCTGGGATAATGCTCAACTGCAGACCTTTACTGACAACACCACCTTCACATTTGCGGTCGAAAGCAATCATCACAATGGCAGCAGCAGCTTTCTGGCTTCTATCACCTTACAAAATGACTCAAAGTTAGCGCTACCAGCTGGCGAAAGCGACTGGCAGATCTACTTTCATTCAATCCGAAAAGTGGCCACTGAGCAGGCAAGTGGGTTGAAGTTTGAGCATGTAAATGGCGACTTACACCGTTTAGTGCCGACTAAAGCGTTTGCCGGATTAAAACCAGGAGAAACGCTGACCATTCCCTATGAAGCTGCTGCCTGGATAGCCGCTTATACCGATTTTATGCCGCGCGCATTTATGGTCAGTGGTAATTCAAAACCGGCCGTGTTCGCCAATACAGACAGCGAAAACATGCTGGACTTTGTCGCGCCTATTGTGCGTGATAACCAACTGGATCGTCACGGCGAGCCAAAAGACTTATCGCCGCGTGCAACCGCAGCTTGGCGTTATGAACAAAACCAGCAGACTGGCAAACTGTCTCGCGAAGACGCGCTGAAACGCATTATCCCTAAGCCGATGGATGTTGATTTCAATCGAGGTTATGCGGACTTGTCCAGTCAGTGGCAGATCCGTTACGCGGGCAGATTAAAAAGTGAAGTCGCCGTATTTCAGGAAGATTTGGCCGATTATGGTCTGACTTTGAAAGCACAGCCGGATCATATCAGTGCCGGCAAAACCAAAACAATCTATCTGCAAGTAGCGGACCTGAGCGATTTGGGCAGCGAAGGCTATCAGCTGGAAGTAGACGACAACAAAATTGTGATCACAGGCCATGACAATGCAGGCGTATTTTACGGTATCCAGAGTTTGCTTGCGTTATTCCCGGCAGATCAACAAGGCCAGATACAGGTGCCTAACGTAGAGATTAAAGATGCCCCGCGTTTTGGCTGGCGTGGCATGCACTATGACAACGGCCGTAACTATCATGGCAAAGAGGCGCTGTTCAAATTGGTCGAACAGATGGGCCGTTACAAGCTGAACAAGTTCCACTGGCACTTTTCTGAAGATGAAGGCTGGCGGCTTGAGATCCCAGGCTTACCAGAGCTGACAGATATTGGTGGTTATCGTTGCTTTGATTTACAGGAGCGAGAGTGTTTACTAACTCAGCTTGGTACCGGCCCGCATAAGTCGGGTTCGGGCAATGGTTATCTGACCCGGGATGAGTTTGTTGAACTACTCAAGTTTGCCAAGGCGCGTCATGTTCAGATCATTCCAGAGATCGAAGGCCCGGGTCATGCTCGTGCCTCGATTAAGGCAATGGAAGCGCGCTATCACACACTGATGGGAGCGGGCAAACCGGAGCTGGCAAAAGCCTATTTGCTCAGCGATCCGCAGGATACCTCACAGTACATCACAGTACAGAATTATACCGATAACTCAATGAATGTGTGTCAGGACTCGACCTATGCATTCATTGAAAAGGTGACCTATGAGTTGCAAGGCATGTATCGAGAAGCGGGTACGCGTCTGACCAACTTGCACTTTGGTGGTGACGAAGTGGGGGCCGGCTCCTGGGTTGATTCACCTGTATGTCAGGCATTATTTGCCGATCCTAACAATGGCATTGCCGGTCCGACCGATCTTAAGCCCTATTTTACCCAGCGAGTTGCCACCTTGCTGGCAAAGCGGGGCATTGCGCCGGGTGCCTGGGAAGATGGCCTGATGTACGACAAGGTTAACCCATTTAACCGCGATGCATTTCCCAATGAGGTCTTTACCGCCAATGTCTGGGATAATATCTGGGAATGGGGTGTCGCTGACAGGGCGCATCGACTTGCCAATGATGGCTACCAGGTAGTGCTGTCTCATGGCACGCATTTGTACTTTGACCACCCTTATGAGCCACACCCGGCTGAACGTGGCTATTATTGGGCTGCCCGCTACACAGACAGCAAGAAAACCTTCAGCTATATGCCGGATGATGTTTATGCCAATGCTGACTTTACCCGCAGTGGCGAGGTCATTGAAAATTTAGAAGCTCTGGTTGGGCGCCCGCTGCCCGAGCTGGAAAAGCCGGAAAATATTCTCGGTATTCAGGGGCAGGTCTGGAGTGAGACCATTCGTACTGAAGACCAGATGCAGGCGATGGTCTTTCCACGCTTGCTCGCGATGGCAGAGCGCGCCTGGCATAAAGCCGGCTGGGAAGGGGAACGCCTTGATAAGAAGCGCTTTGCGCAGGACTGGCATGGATTCTCCGTTGCTCTGGCACTAAAAGAGCTGGCTAAGCTGGATAAAGCCGGTGTGAATGTGAATCTCCCTGTGCCGGGCGGTAAGATCATTGATGGTCAGCTTCATGCGAACAGTGCATTCCCGTACTTAACCATTGAAGTGAGTCTTGATAATGGTAACAACTGGCAAACTTACACAGCTCCGATGAGTGTAAGCCAGTCTGGTGACGTATTATTACGTACCCGTTTAGGCGATGAAAAGTTCAGTCGTACTACCGGGTTAGACTAAATCACCCCATAGTGCCACCTTGGGGAGGGAGCACCTCTTCCCCAAGGTGAAGACATTTGATTACAAAACTAACTAGAAAAAGGCCAAATTTTAACGTAAAGTTAAATGTCAGCGCTGTCATTTTTGTGTTGAGACGAGCATGATGGCAGAACACTTGCTCAACTGACATAATTAAACCTTAACAACGAGAACAAGCTTATGGAAGCCACTGTGTCGAACACCACTAATCGAAGCAACGCCATCCCTTTGGCAATTGTTGCTGCTATGTTTTTTATATTGGGCTTTGTAACCTGGCTCAATGGCTCATTAATGCCTTATCTTCAGCAGGTCTTTGAGCTCAGCTCAATACAGGCTTCATTGATCCTGTTTTCTTTCTATATTTCAGTTACAGTAACTGCAATCCCATCAGCTAAAGTGATCAGGCGTGTGGGATATAAAAACGGCATGGCGATGGCTGTTGCCATGATGATGGCTAGTGCATTGCTGTACATTCCAGCTGCAAAAGCACAGTTGTTTTTCATTTTCATTATTGCACAGTTCACTATGGGTATTGCACAAACCCTGCTACAAACCGCAGTTAACCCTTATATAGTGCGTCTTGGCCCGGAAGAGTCGGCCGCGGCAAGGGTCAGCCTGATGGGGATCCTGAATAAATCTGCCGGTGTAGTCGCTCCGATTGTGTTTACTGCTCTTGTCCTCGGTGGATTCAGCGATGTGACAGAAGGTCCACTAACGCAAGCTGAAAAAGATACCATGGCCAATAACCTGATCCTGCCTTACCTTGGGCTTGCGGCCTTTATCGGTTTATTTGCCTTGGGCATTAAGTTTTCTCCACTCCCTGAGATAGAGGAAAAAGATGAGTCTGATTCGCACGGTACTGTGCGTGAGGCTTTAGCGCACCCGAATTTGGCGTTGGGTGTGGTTGCTTTGTTCTTATATGTTGCGGTTGAGGTGATTGCTGGTGATACCATAGGCTCGTTTGCGCTTGCCTATGGACAGGAAAACTATAGTGTTATGACTTCTTATACCATGACCTTTATGGTAATCGGTTATATCTTGGGGATCATTCTGATACCGCGACTTATTTCGCAGCAAACAGCACTGAGTGTGTCAGCTTTGTTAGGCTTAGCTTTGACCTTGGGCATTGTTTTCTCTGACCCTGGTAGCACAGTGAACCCATTCGGACTGGGTAGCATGCCTCTGGCCGTGTTCTTGCTAGCTGTGTGTGGATTGGCAAATGCGATTATGTGGCCCGCAATTTGGCCTTTGGCTTTGTCTGGACTTGGTAAGCTAACCAGTGTAGGCTCAGGCTTATTGGTAATGGGAATTGCAGGCGGTGCTTTTGGACCACTCTTCCTTGGAATAGCAAAAGGGGCCGAAGCTACCGTTGCATCCAGCCAGAACGCTTATTTAATACTGTTTCCGTGCTATGTATTCATTTTATTCTATGCCCTGAAAGGCCATAAGATGAAAAGCTGGAAATAGCGAAAAGAATTTCTATCTGTAAAGTAGAAATAATCCCGTGTGTAATGCCACCGCAAGGTGGCATTTTTTATGCCATTCCGTACAAGTTAAATGCCTCTCCCACCCTTCATTTGAGTTTGCTGATGTATTCCGCTGTCTATCCGTTATGCTGAAAATTGCGTAGAAAATTTCTCAATATTCTTACTGTGACAAAAATGTTACTTTGGGTGTGCGTTAAATAAACGCTAACTTAACTTTTAAGGAATAATAGATATGAAACTTCAAGTAAAAAAGAAAACGCTTAAAAAGATGTCTCTGGTGAACTCGGAGTTGGATATGAAAGAAACCATCAAGGTAGCCGGTGCGGCGGCGAGTGCCACGCATACTGTGTACAGTGTTGGGACAAATTGTGTAACCAACTAACCTGACAATATCCCGAGTCTTGCGGTAGTCGTTGAAGTTCTTTAAGTGCCGCAGTTATAGCATGACCATTGATTATATAAAAACAGAAATAAAACGATTTTGTAATTTAGCTTGATGAATGGGAAGATAGAATAAGAAAGAAGTGGGGCGACTGACGAGGCTTGAACTCGCGACAACCGGAATCACAATCCGGGGCTCTACCAACTGAGCTACAGCCGCCACAATAGATAAGAACACCTTTGTTGGTGTGGCGCGCATAATACATAAAAACGCGGGCTTTGCAAAGGGTTAAATTAAAAAAATCTCAAAGAAGTTCGTTGAGTATCCCCGAGTTGTACAGCTAATATTCATACTAGCTGGGTAAAATCGCTCCGCTATCTCACTCAAGTGCTTACAGGAGTCACTATGGAAACGATTGTTCATTGGGTCGATGATAACTCATCTCTTATCATACACCACCTTTTTCAGGGGCTGCTGGCCCTCATCATATTCTTCATTGGTATGAAGCTGGCAAAGCTTGCAGCAAACCTGACAGAAAAAGCGTTTAGTAAACGCAAAGTGGACAAGGCGGTTGGCGCGTTTGTTGGTAACATTGCTTACAGCATTGTGTTTGCCGCGACGTTGTTGATGGCACTGTCTCAGGTTGGCATAGAAACGACCTCCTTTGTGGCTATCCTGGGTGCCGCCGGTCTGGCAATAGGCCTGGCCTTACAAGGCTCCTTATCAAACTTCGCTTCAGGCGTTTTGATCATTATTCTGCGTCCCTTTAAGTCTGGTGATTATATCGAGGCCGGAGGGAAAGCGGGCAGCGTACAGCGCATCGAGATTTTTTCAACTGAATTAAGAACGCCAGACAACAAGGTCATCATTATGCCTAACTCGGCGATTATGTCAGGCGCGATCGTCAATTACTCTCGTGAAAAAACACGTCGTATCGATTTAGTTATCGGGGTGAGTTATGAAGCGGATCTCCGGGAAGCGAAAAATGTGTTAAAATCCGTGCTGGACAAAGAACCGCGGATCCTGAAAGAGCCGACTTATACGGTCGCCGTATTAGAAATGGCAGACTCCAGTGTTAATTTTGTTGTGCGCCCCTGGGTTGCAACATCAGACTACTGGCCGACTTACTTTGACCTTGTTGAGAATATAAAATTAGCATTAGACGATGCTAATATCGAAATTCCATTCCCGCAAATGGATGTTCACCTTCACAAAGACTAATTAATGACAGGTTTATAGGCAATGAAATTACAACTTTTATCTCTGTGCGTATTGGCAGCCATTAGCTCGAATGTTGCTGCGCAAGAAGCTCCTGCAAAGAAGCCAAAACAGCAAAAAACCTGGGATATCACCAGTGAAGTGGGGGCCATTATTACCAGTGGTAATACTGAAACCACGACGCTCAAGGGCGCACTTAAGGCCAAGCACAACCTTAAAAGTTGGCGCAATGAGTATAAGCTGGATGGGATCTACAAAGAAGACGAGATAGAAAACGACGATGGTGAGCGAGTCAGTGAGCGTACCAACGAGAAGTACTCAGTGTCGATGCAAGGTAACTACAAGCTAAACGAAGATCATAGCCACCTGTTTATCTATGGTGCCTACGATTCGGATTACTTTGGCGCCTATCGCAGCGAAACGGTTGTCTCAGTCGGTTACGGCTTGCGTCTGCTTAACCTGGATACTATGTACCTAGACGCAGAAATCGGTCCTGGTATGAAGCGCTTTGAATATCAGGATGACAGCACTGAGATAGATGAAAATGGTAACCCGCTTGCTGGAACAACCGAAAATGAGGTGATTGGTGTCGCTAAAGTTGATTTTGAATGGCAAGTGTCGGATAACGCACGTTTCACTCAGGTGGTGGGTGTCGAGTATGGTGATACCAACACGAAAACGACATCTGAGTCAGCATTGATGACGAAAATCAACGGCTCATTACAGATGAAAGTGGCGTACAATATTACCCATAACTCAACAGTGGACGAAGGTAAGGAAAATACCGATACGGAAACATCCCTTACGCTAGTTTACAGCTTTTAACATAATTAACTAAAGATATATCAAAAAAAGGGCGATAAGCCCTTTTTTTATGGCGTCATTTTTATGTAAAATACGCAATCTTTTTGGCTTATCGTAAAACAGGAATCAAAACCGGATGTCGTTTAAACGTATTTTTGCAGCAACCATGCTGGTGTTTAGTGCGGTTTCAATTGCCTTTACACCGACCGCGCAACAAATAGAACAGTTTAAAAAATTGCCAAAAAGTCAGCAGCAAGCGCTGGCAAAGCAATATGGCTTTGATTTATCGAGTTTGCCGATGGGGAATTCTAACAGTAAAGCGGCCAACAGCAGCAAGCCGAGCGTTTCTCAGCGCCAAGTTTCGGGTGAGGTACAGGAAGGTAATGTTGATCCTATGGCGCCAAAAGAGAAAAGGCTGGAAGCGTTTGGATATGACTTGTTTGCCGGTGAGCCCAGTAGTTTTGCGCCTTCCGAGATGCGCTCTGTGCCAAATGACTACGTTATTTCAAGCGGTGACGTGATTGCTGTTAGCTTCTATGGAAAAGACACTGCAACTCATGAGGTCTCCGTAGACATGGAGGGGCGCCTGCATATTCCAGGGTTCTCGCCAATACAGGTTGTTGGTCTTACGTATGCTGAGTTAAAAGCTATTATTGGCGAAAAAGTTAAAAACGAAGCCATTGGTGCAGATGTGTACGTATCTATTGCTGAACTAAGAAGTATACAAGTGTTAGTTGTTGGTGAGGCTTATCGACCTGGCAGTTATACTTTGTCTCCGCTATCAAATGTAACACATGCGCTTTTTGCTAGTGGTGGACTGACAAAACTTGCATCACTTCGCAATATTGAGGTTAAGCGACAGGGGGAAACCGTATCAAAGATCGATTTATATGACCTGTTGTTACAAGGAGATGCCCGTTCTGATGTGACTCTGCAATCGGGCGATGTCATATTTATACCCACTGTAGGCCCGCAAGTATCTGTTGAAGGATTGGTAAAACGCTCAGCGATATTTGAGTTGAAAGAAGGAGACACCGCTGAATCTCTAACAAGAATGTTTGGTGGTTTCAAAGAGGATGCCTTCCTACAACGCGTTCAGGTTACCAGGGTACGTGATAATGCAGTCAAGTCTGTTATATCAGTCGATTTCAGGGGAGAGCAGGTCGATTATACGCCAAAAGGTGGGGATGCAATAAAAGTTCAGGCAATCAATAGTGACATTGTTGACTCTATTTCACTCATTGGTGCTGTCACCAGGCCCGGAAACTATCAATGGTATGAAGGCGCAACACTTGACTCATATATTACTGATGTAAAATCAGACCTGCTGCCACAATCAGATTTATCTTACTCGATAATAGTCAGAGAAGCTGAGGAGTTGGGAGAAGTAAAGATCCTTCAGTTTTCACTACGAGAGGCGCTGAACACAAGAAGCATTCTTTTGCACAAAAATGACGAGGTTTACATCTTCAGCCGATTCAACTCGCAAGAGAAAGAAGATGAAGTGCTTAGAGACTTAGCGATGACTGCAGAGGAGCAAGAGTTACAAAGGAAGGTAAAGCTTTGGCATCTATATGAGAGGCGTCAATTTGAAAAAAAGGTATCATTTGATTTAGCGATGGATCAAGTGTCAGGGTCTAAAAAGAAAAAAGATAAAAAAAATAAAAAAGACTATACACCATCTGTGTTTGGGCGAGAGGCCTTGCTGTCACCTATAATGGCTCAGTTAAAATTCGAGTCCTCTACTGGCGTTGAAAAGCAAACTGTTGAAATTGTTGGACAGGTTCGCTTTCCTGGTAATTATCCAATCTCAGAAGGGATGGATATAGATAATGTTATTCAGGCCGCCGGTGGTTTGTTGTCTTCTGCCTATATGGAGTTTGCTGAAATTACCCGGATAACTGACAGTGGTGAAATTCAACATTTTAAGTCTTCTTTGCATACGGATAACAAAGAAAAGCCCTTTGTTATTGAGGAGCGAGATACGGTTAATATCCTTATGAAACCAAGCTGGCAAGATGACTATAAAGTTCACCTCAGAGGTGAAGTCGTATTTCCAGGTGAATACATCGTGAAGCGTGGAGAGGGGTTGTCGAGTCTACTGCAGCGAGCGGGTGGACTTACACAATTCGCTGATCCAAAAGCGGCAATATTTACACGCGAATCAATAAAAGAGCAGGAACGAAAGCAACTAGCACGCTTATCTGATGAGTTACGTAAAGACATTGCAGCAAGGAGCTTCCAGAAGTCAATCGGAACAAATACATCGCTGAGTTACGACGAAACAAATAAGTTGCTTAGAGACCTTGCAAGTGTACAGGCTATAGGGCGACTGGTAATTGATTTGCCCAGTATTATGGAGAGGACCGACTCGCTTGTACTGCAAGATGGAGATACGCTTTATGTTCCGGGTAAACGTGATTCAATATCAATAATTGGCGAAGTTAATTATAGCTCTTCACACTTGTTTAGAGCCGGTACCTCTATTGAACAATATATTGACCTCAGTGGGGGAATGAGAGACAGGGCCGATGTAGATAAGATATATGTCATCAAGGCGAGCGGTGCGGTATCAATCCCGAATCGAGGCTCATGGTTTGCGGTTAATAACGATGTACAGCTTGAAGCTGGCGACACGATAGTTGTACCTTTGGATGCCTCTCACATGGATAATTTGACATTATGGAGCACCGCAACTCAAATATTTTACCAGCTAGGTGTAGGTGTTGCAGCTGTGGCAAACATTAAGTGAGTTATCCCATGAATGAGAAGATTAGAAACACAGAAGCTAACTTAAGTAATGATAGCCTTGACTTTGAGCTACTTTTTCAGTTGTTCATGAGTAATAAGTGGAAACTGATAGGTATTTCATTTCTGTTCTCTGTTTTGGCAGTTGTTTATTCATTGTCTCTTCCTAATATATTTAAGTCTGAAGCTACTTTGATAACGGTTAGCAATAAGTCCGGTGATGGACTATCTTCATTATCGGGTGGATTGTCTGGAATAGCTGCTATTGCAGGTGTTAATTTATCTGGTGGGGATAGCTCTGAGGCAAAATTAGCGCTGGCTACTCTTAAGTCAAGGCAGTTTATTACTGATATAATTGACGAATATAGTTTGAAGAAGTACCTCTTTGCAGTTGAACGCTATGATTACAATAGTGGAAAACTGTATTTTAATAAGGATATTTATTCAGAGGAAAAAGATACGTGGGCCGAAATTGATGGGGAAAGTGCTGAACCTTCAGGGCAAAAAGCGTATCAGGAGTTTATTAATCAGTTTTCAGTGTTTGAAGACACGAAAAAAGGGGTTGTGAGAATTGCCTTTTTACACCAATCGCCCATGATTGCAAAATTCATAGTTGATAAAGTGATATACGAAATTAACACAAAAATGAAAAAGAAGGCAATTGAGTTAGCGGAGGGTAACCGTTTTTATCTGGAAGGGCAAATAGAGAACACGTCTGTCCTTTCTCTCAAAGAAAAGCTTTATGAGCTTATTGAGAAGCAGATTGAGACTGTAATGTTGGCAAATGTAAGAAAGGAATACATTTTTGAAACACTAGACCCCGCAATAGTACCAGAATTAAAAGCAGCACCAAACAGGGTTGTTATCTGCTTGGTGGGTGGAATACTTGGGTTTTTATTCTCAATCGCCTATGTTTTATTATTTTGCCGAGTTAAGTGATTCAGATGCAAGTGAATTTTGAGCTATTAATATCTTTATTTTTCCTAACGTTGGTACTAACTCAGAGTTTTAGGTATTGCGCTATAGCAGTCGGGTTAGTAGATAAACCATGTAAAAGAAAGACGCATAAAGGTTCTGTACCTCTAGTTGGTGGTATTGTTATTTTTACTGCTTTATTTAGTGTATCAAGATTCTTAAATCTTCAGCTTGATTTAATTAATCTGTATTTTATCGTATCTTTGGTTATTTTGGTCTTAGGAAGCTTAGATGACAAATTTGATTTGTCAGTAAGAATCAGATTATTTGTTCAAGCATCATGCGCATTGTTTTTGTCATTGGGTAGTGGCATTTATATTTATGGTGTTGGAAATTTATTTGGGTTTGGTATTGTTGAACTTGGCAGTTTTGGCATTGTTTTAACGGTAATTGCCTACATTGCATCTGTAAACTCATTTAACATGATTGATGGGATTGATGGCCTCGCTGGTATGATGAGCCTAACAGCTTTCTTGAGTCTAAGCTGGCTTTTATACCATGCTGAAAATGACTGGTATCTGCTAAGTATCCTGTTTATCCCGGCAATTATCGGCTTTCTGATCCATAATTTGTTTTTCCCTAAATTAGGTAAGGTCTTTCTGGGTGACGCCGGAACTATGTTTATTGGTTTCAGCGTTATGTGGTTTATCGCTATATGTGTAGCTCAAGAAGTAATGAAGCCCGTTGTAGCACTGTTTATTGTGGCTGTTCCACTGATGGACATGGCTGCGATCATGGTAAGAAGAATAAGAAAAGGTGAGTCACCATTCAAGCCAGACAGAGATCACTTGCATCATATATTTGAAAGGCTAGGCTTATCTAAAAAGGCCACTTTATTTATTGTCAGTTTATCTTCTGGTTCGATGGCGGTTTTAGGGCTTTTAATTGAACAGTACGATTGTCCGGAGTGGATAGCACTTCTAATATTCTTAACAATATTTGGAATATACAGCTATACACTAATTCATATTTGGAAAGTTTTAAGTTGGATTCGAAAGATTAAGTTATGAAAGATTCAAAAGTAGCAATAATTGGGCTTGGTTATGTCGGCCTCCCGTTAGCTGTTGAGTTTGGTAAACAGTATCAAACACTTGGGTTTGATATTAACCAAAAACGAATTGACGAGCTAAAAGCTGGTCATGATTCGACTCTGGAAGTAAGCGATGAGGAACTAAGCGGATCGCAGCATCTGCAATATCACAGCGATGAAAAAGTACTGAACGATTGTGACTTTTTCATTGTAACTGTGCCTACACCTATCGATAAGCATAAAATGCCAGATTTAACACCGCTGAAAAAGTCAAGCGAAATGCTTGGTAGGGTTATCAAGCCTGGCGCTATCGTGATATTTGAATCTACAGTGTATCCAGGGGCTACAGAGGAAGATTGTGTCCCTGTGATTGAAAGTGTTTCAGGGCTTACTTTTAACAAAGACTTTTTTGTTGGCTACTCTCCAGAGCGTATTAATCCGGGTGATAAAGAGCATAGAGTTACAAATATACTGAAGGTTACCAGTGGTTCTACACCTGAGATAGCTGAGAAAGTAGATCAATTATATAAGTCTGTTATTGTTGCCGGCACTTATAAAGCCTCTAGTATAAAAGTGGCTGAAGCTGCAAAAGTGATAGAAAATACTCAGCGGGATGTCAACATTGCTTTGATCAATGAACTGTCTGTGATTTTTAATAAGTTAGGAATTGACACGCTAGAAGTGCTGGAAGCGGCTGGTACAAAATGGAACTTCTTACCTTTCCGTCCTGGCTTGGTGGGAGGTCATTGTATTGGAGTAGATCCTTACTATTTAACCCACAAAGCACAGTCTATTGGCTATCACCCTGAAATGATTTTAGCCGGAAGAAGGCTGAATGATGGTATGGGGGAGTTTGTCGTTTCTCAGTTAGTTAAAAAAATGCTGAAGGAACGAATCCATGTTAAGGGAGCTAAGGTACTCGTAATGGGACTGACCTTTAAGGAAAACTGCCCTGATCTTCGAAATACCAAAGTGATCGATATCATTGCAGAGTTAAATGAATATGGCATTGATGTAGACGTAGTAGACCCATGGTGTGCCAGCAAAGATGCTGAAGCTGAATATGGTATTCAGTTGACAGACACACCTAAAGATGGCAGTTATGATGCAATTATCATCGCGGTGGGACATAACCAATTTAAAGCTCTGGGCGCTGAGGCAATAAGGGCATATGGAAAAGAGTCGCATGTTTTATATGATTTAAAATATGTACTCGATAAGAGTGATGTTGACCTTAGGCTATAGTCATCAAGACTGCATGATTTGAATTGATATGGGCTTCCCTACGGTAAGCCCTTATATTTTTTATGGGAAAGAAAAGTGAGCCGTTTCGAAGAAGTAAAGCAAGACTTAATTAAATCTCCAAAAGTATGGCTGGTAACTGGAGTTGCAGGCTTCATAGGGTCAAACCTGTTAGAAGCGTTACTAAAACTAGATCAAACTGTTGTTGGATTAGATAATTTTGCGACAGGTCACCAGCGAAATTTAGATGAAGTCAAAGGGCTTGTGTCATCAGAGCAGTGGGCACGGTTTACCTTCATAGAAGGCGATATTCGAAATCATGCGACGTGCGAGGCGGCCGTTAAAGATGTCGATTATGTATTGCACCAAGCTGCGCTCGGCTCTGTCCCCAGATCAATCGCTGATCCTATAACTTCAAATGAGACCAACATTAGTGGTTTTCTTAATATGTTGAATGCAGCTAAAGATGAAGGTGTTGCAAGTTTCACCTACGCTGCGAGCAGCTCAACTTATGGTGATCATCCAGCTCTACCAAAGGTAGAGGAAAATATTGGCAACCCTTTATCTCCATACGCTGTAACAAAGTATGTCAACGAGCTATATGCGAGTGTATACGCAAGAACGTATCAATTTAAAGCGATTGGCTTAAGATACTTTAATGTATTTGGTCAACGTCAAGATCCAAATGGTGCGTATGCAGCGGTAATACCAAAATGGACATCGTCAATGATAACGGGTGACGACGTTTTCATTAATGGCGATGGTGAAACTAGTCGTGACTTTTGTTTTATCGAAAATACGATTCAAATGAATATCCTGGCTGCAACAGCACCAGACAGCGCGAAGGATGAAGTTTACAATGTGGCTGTCGGTGATAGAACAACATTGAATGCGCTGTATCAAGCAATCGTTGCTGCGCTTGCTGAGAACGATATCTCAGTAACTGATGAGCCTGTTTACCGAGATTTTCGGGCTGGAGATGTCAGGCACTCACAAGCCGACATATCGAAAGCGAGTGAAAAATTGGGATATGCTCCTTCTCACAACATCCTTCAGGGGATAAGCAAGGCGATGCCTTGGTACAAGCGTTTTCTAGCACGCTAAAGTAATGAAAGCAGTTAGCCTTAAAGTAAACATTGCAGCCATGACAGGGCTGCAAATCGCAACGTATATAATCCCGTTTGTAACGTTACCATATTTGACTCGGGTATTGGGCGTTGATGAATGGGGTAAAATTGCTTTTGCACAAGTGGTTGTTCAATTTTTGACCATCTTGGTTGATTATGCATTTTCATGGTCAGCAACTCGGGATGTTGCTGTTGCTCGAGACTCCAAAAGTCAATATAGCAGTATTTTCTGGTCCACATTTTTTGCGCAGCTCTTGTTGCTTGGGATATCTTTTATCATTGTTGCTGCTCTTGGTGCTTTTGTTAACTGGGAAAGCATAGATGCGCAATATTTGTTGGTGGCTAGCATAAGCTTGGTAGGCCAATTGTTGTTTCCTCAGTGGCTATTACAGGGGTTGGAGAATTTAAAAGCACTGGCAGTAATTCAGGTGGCCTCTCGTTGTGTCCTTATTCTCCCTGTTTTTATACTTGTCTCTGGCCCACAAGACGCTAAATTGGCACTGTTCATTCAGTCGGTTTCAGGTGTTATTGCAGGTATATTCACGTTTGCTTATTTTTATAAGAAAAAGATAGTCATCTGGGTTAAACCATCTTTTAGCTCGGTATACCAAGTACTAAGGCAAGGCACATCTTTATTTCTTTCAAAAGTGTGGATTGCGTTGTATACCAATTGTGTGCCTTTCTTGCTTGGGGTCGTTGCAGGGCATGAAGCCGTCGGTTTTTATAAGCTTGCGGAGCGCTTTAGAACTGCAGCACAGTCTCTTCTGCGGCCATTCGCAGCAGCTATTTTTCCTCGCATGAGTCACTTGCAAAATTCAAATGAAGCAGAGGCAGGTAAGCTTTTAAAAATTTCTTTAATGTTAGTTATCGGGATAGGAGGAAGTGCTAGCCTCAGTTTATTCCTGCTATCTGAATATTTAGTGCTTCTATTAGCTGGAGAAGCATTTTTGGCAGCAGTGCCTGTTTTAGAAATTTTATCAATTGTACCTTTGGTTGTGGGTATCTCAAATGTTTTGGGAACGCAGGTAATGATAGCCAAAGGGAAAGTTCAGCCATTTAATCGCATTATATTATCGGGTGCTATTTTAGCCTTGTTGGTTGTTTATCCTTTTTGTTATTACTTCGGTGCAAACGGTGCAGCACTAACCACGCTTAGTGCGGAATTTTTAGTTACTATATTAATGTTTATTTACATTAAAAAATCAAATTATATTTAGTGGTGAGTGGTATGGCTAGTCATAAGAAGTTTTTAGTAATTGGTGCTGGTTTCTCTGGTGCAGTGTTTGCCCGTGAAATGGCCGAATCTGGGCATCAGGTTAAGGTCATTGATGAACGAAATCATGTTGCAGGTAATTGTCATACTGAACGAGATTCAGATACCAATGTAATGGTGCACGTATATGGCCCACATATTTTTAATACATCAAACGAACTTGTTTGGGACTATGTAAATAGATTTGGTGAGTTCGTTCCTTTCATTAATAGAGTTAAGGCCTGCGTGAATGAGCGCGTCTATAGCATGCCGATAAATCTGCACACTATTAATCAGTTTTTTAATAAAGCTATGAGCCCATCTCAAGCTGAAGAGTTTATTAAACAGTTGGGGGATAGCTCTATTATAGAACCTCAGAATTTTGAAGAACAGGCACTCAAGATGCTCGGTAAGGAGCTCTATGAAGCTTTCTTTAAATTCTATACCATCAAACAGTGGGGAACTGAGCCTAAATACCTTCCTGCATCTATATTAAAAAGGTTACCTGTCAGATTTAATTATAATGATAACTACTATAATAAAAAATATCAGGGTATACCTAGGCACGGATATACAAGTGTTGTTGAGAATATACTCCAGCACGATAATATCAGCGTGGAACTTGGCTGTAAGTACTCAGAAGGGATGGAGCAAGAGTATGACCACATGGTTTATACCGGTCCGCTGGATGCGTTCTTTAATTTCGAACTTGGTTCATTAGGATATCGAACCGTATACTGGGAAAAAGAAACACACGAAGGTGACTTTTTGGGTAATGCAGTTATAAATTACCCAGGTATAGATAAGAAATACACCAGAGTCCATGAGCATAAACACTTTGCACCTTGGGAAGAGCATGAAAAAACATCTGTTTTCTATGAATTCAGTAAAGAGACGTCAGAGAATGATATCCCCTATTATCCTAAGAGACTGAAAAGTGATATGGATCTTTTAAGTATGTACCTTGAAAAAGCCAAACAGACCACAAATGTGTCTTTCCTTGGTCGACTTGCTACTTATAGGTATATGGATATGGAAAAAGTCATCGAAGAAGCGATTGATTTTGCAGAACAAGCAAAGCTTGCTGTATCCGAAGGAAAAGCAATCCCTGCTTTTGGAGTGCCTTGTGAGTAATAAAAACTACTTGATTGTTGCCCCTGATTTTTACCCAGTTAATGGCGGCTATGCGAATGCGATCTCAAATTTCACCAATGCTCTATTAGAGCGGGGTGATATAAACGTGACTGTAGTGACAACCTCCTTTCTTGGCGGTGAAAAAGAGCTTGTCCATGACCGGCTGCAAGTGATACGTGTGCCTGAAGCCAAAGTCTTGAAAAAGTATAGCAGTATTGTTAGGCAGTTTAGCTTGGCTAAACAGGTGGTTGAACAAATTACGTCCGGACGATTTCATCATGTCCTGGTGGAAACGTTTGAGAATCCAATTGCGTTATCAATAATTTTGAATAAATTGAGTAATGAGGAACTTAAACGCCTATCTGTCAGAATTCATGCAACATCAGAAACGGAAGGGTACATGTATGGTAAATCGATATTGTCCAAATTATACTTCTGGCTAACGAAACGAAATGCGAAGGCGCTCAAGAATATACTCAGTACTAATAGCTTTTATATCGATTTCGCAAAGAAACATTGGCTGGGAGATAGCGTTCTATCTACATACAAAAACTACGACATCGTTCCTAATATAGTATCGCCATATAGTTGTGAAAGTGTGATTGACAGTGATAACAAAGTCCGTTTCTTTACATTGGGTCGAATGAATGAAGCGGGGGTAAATCAAAAGAATTTTGATCTAGTACTTCAGGCAATTTCTGTGCTGAAAAATGACAGACCTGACATATTTGAGCAAATCTTGGTCGAGATCGTTGGGAGTGGTGAGTACAAGGTCCGCCTTGAAGAAATGGCCAATAAACTTGAACTGATGGAAGCTGTGAACTTCATTGACAGGTTGCCTAACGAAGACATCAGGAAAAAACAGGCATCGTCAGATGCTGTCATATTGGTATCTAGGTATGAAGGACAAAGTATGTTTGCATTAGAGGCTCTCGGTGCAGGGGCGCCTCTGATCTTGTCAAAGGATACAGGCGCATCCGATCTTGTGCGGGAAGGAGAGAATGGTTACTTGGTAAATTGTGATTCTCCGTACGAGCTGGTTAATGCAATGGTCAAGATCGCAGAGCAAGATGTAAACAAACTCAAACAGGCTTCATCAAGAATGTTCCATGCTCAATTCTCTGCCCAGGAAGTGGTTAAGAAGTTTGTTTCTTATACTATTCGTACTGAAGCTTCTATAAAGTAAATTGGTAACGCTATGAAAACAATTGTAATATTTATTCATAGTATGTCCTCGGGCGGCGCAGAGCGCGTGACCTCGATCTTGTCTAATAATTTAGTCAAGCAAGGTTATCGCGTTATTCTGCTGACTCATAAGTCAGCACAGAGTGATTTTTATTATCTTGATCCTGCAATCGAGCGAAGCCAACTACCTGAGATGGGAGAAGTTAAAGGTGCTATTGGACGAGTTATTAATAATATCGAAATAGTACGCCATCTGCGGAGGTTGGTTAAAAAAGAAGCGCCCGTCGCAGTTGTTGGGATGATGAGTCACTCAGCTGTACATGTTGCATTGGCCGGTATTGGTGGTAGAAACTGCGAATATATCGGTTCTGAACGAAGTTATCCGCCTAAGGTGCCTTTGGGCCGAGGGTGGGAGTTAATTAGGAAATACGCATACGGATACTTGAGTCGATTAGTTGTACTGAGCTCAGAGTCAGAGATGTGGGCTAGTCAAAATACGAATTGTAAATCTGTAACTATCATACCTAACCCTGTTGAGCTGCCGCTTCAAACTAGCAAGCCAATATTGCCAGTTGAACGATTTATAAGAGCAGATCAAAAACTTCTTCTAACTGTTGGAAGGTTGGGAAAAGAAAAAGGCCACAAGGTCTTAATTAAAGCTGCTGCACCAGTATTGAAATGCCATCCTGAATGGAAGCTGGTAATAGTGGGCGAAGGGCCTGAGCGCGAAAACCTGGAACAACTGATTCGCGAGCTTGGAGTGCAAGACAGGGTCGCCTTGCCTGGTAAGGCTGGTAACATTGATGCATGGTATAATAGGGCTGACGCGTTTGCGCTTACGTCGGAACTCGAAGGCTTCCCTAATGCGTTGGTTGAAGCGATGGCGCATGGCACAGCTGTTGTTAGTTTTGATTGTGACACTGGTCCGAGAGATATCATTGAAAATGGTGCAAATGGTTTTCTAATCCAGCCCTCCATTGATGCACTCACTGAGCATTTAACAGTATTGTTTTCAGATGAGGGGATTAGGAAAGAGCTTTCGAAAAATGCACTTGAAGTAAAAGAGCGCTTCTCTATAAATAAGTTTATTAACAACTGGCTTGATGTGATAAATGGTTGATTTAAGTGTTAGAACGTTTAGTTTTGAGCTTTTATTACTTAGCCTTACTTTATTGCTACTAATATTCGCTATTCTGCGTTATACCTTGTCTTTTAAGCAGGCATGTACTGTCGCTTTAATAAAATGCGCACTGTTTTTTTTGTATTTTTCTGGTCTGTTAGGGGCATCTTGGACTCATTCAGATGACATAACTTATCTGGAGCATGCATTTGAGCTTTCTGAAAGCTATAGCTTATCTGAGTTAACGTTTAGTTTGGATGGTTATATTAGTATGATGGCCATCTCTGGTGGGCGTCATATTCTTTATACATGGTGGAATGTATTAGCAACTGAGGTTTTCGGACATGTCTATTACGCACCAATAGCATTGAATATATTAGTTTCTGCTTTGTCTGGAGTGATCTTTTTTAAGATTGTTAGGCTTGAAGCATCTTTGAAGTATTCACAGTGGTGTACTGTTTTTTTTCTTACACATTTGGACATGTTAACTTGGAGCTCTTTAATAAATGTTAAAGGGACCTTGGTGGTTTTTTTAACTTTGTCTCTGTTATATCAAACGATCGTTTTTTTTAGAGGGAAAAATTTTACAAGTCTGATTTTAATATTGCTTATATTGTTTATGTTTTTGTGGATAAGATTCTACATTCCTGTGTTATATTTGGTCTCGGTAATTTTGCTGGTGCTGATCCTTTATCGTAGTATTTTTGTTATGTGTGTTTTTTCTCTAATTTCTGCGGTGGCTCTAGTGTATATAATACCTAAGGTGGATTTTTCCTTGCTTAACCCATTCGGGTTTGTATCAGGGGCCATACGGTTTTTACTTACTCCTCAGCCTTGGGGAATTGTCGATAGTTATAAGTACTTATTTTTGTCTTCATTTTTTAACCTATTTATGTTTATTCCTCTTTTGTTTGGGGCTTATAGAGTTTATAGATGTTCCGAAGTAGGCAAAGTAATTGTAGTTTATTTTTTCGTTTGCTTGGGATTGTACTCTATTCTTCCTGAGCTGCAGGGGCCAAGGCACAGATATCAATTTATACCTTTGATTGCATTAGCTCAGTTTCATTTTTTATTCTGTGTCTGCAAACATGCTATGAAAAAGATTGAAAAGAGAGCTGCTAGAAATATTAATGATGATGGAGATGCCTCGTGTGTGGTATAGCTGGTTTTTTACTGAATGACCCCAATGCAATTGATGTGGCAAAAGGGGAGGAAATTTTGGACTTAATGGGAATGCAGATGCTTTCTCGTGGTCCAGATGATTCTGGCGTTTATTTTGACGAAAACAAAGGTTTGGGGCTGTCACATCGCCGTCTTTCTATTCACGATTTATCAACGCATGGTGCTCAGCCTATGCAAAGTCCTTGCAAAAGGTATCAGATTGTCTTTAATGGTGAAATATATAACTTTCTTAAAATCAAGGCTGAGCTTGAGTCATTAGGTGCTACGTTCATTGGTAAATCAGATACAGAAGTCTTGCTTCGTGCTTTGATTACTTTTGGTGTAGAACAAACGCTCACCAAAGTTGAAGGGATGTTTGCTTTTGCCTTGTGGGATTCGACTAACAGCGAGTTATATATTGCTAGGGACCGAGTTGGTGAAAAGCCTCTATATTTTGCGAACTTCCCTGAAGGTCTCGTGTTTGGCTCTCAGTTAAATACTCTGAAGGCCGTGCCATTTTGGCAGGGTGAAATTGATAAGCTAGCTTTATCTATGCTACTGCGATTTAAGTCTATTCCTGCACCGTACTCGATTTATCAGCAGGTTCAAAAGCTTGAACCTGGACACTATATCAGAGTGTCTAAGAAAAGCGGTGAGCTCCAGGTAGAGCAGAACGAATATTGGTCGTTTTCTAAAGTAGCAACAGACGCAAGCAAGTCATCGACCCTAGAGGGAAAGTCTGATGCAGAAAATATTGACCGCTTAGATCAGCTTTTGACGACTTCAATCAAAGATCAGATGTTATCAGACGTGCCTTTGGGCGCTTTCCTCTCTGGCGGCATTGACTCTTCTACGGTTGTTTCCATTATGCAGGCGCAGAGCTCGCGTAAAGTTAAAACGTTTTCTATTGGTTTTGACGTAAAAGACTACAACGAAGCAGAGTTTGCCAAGAGTGTTGCTGAGCATTTAGGTACAGATCACACTGAGCTATACGTATCTCAGCAAGATACACTGAACGTAGTGCCGCAGCTAAAAGACATTTTTGATGAACCCTTTGCTGATGCATCGCAGATACCAACCTATTTGGTGAGCAAGTTAGCTAAAAGCCAGGTCACTGTTTCTCTTTCTGGTGATGCAGGCGATGAACTTTTTTGTGGTTATTCGCGTTATCAGCTGGCTGAATCTTTATGGCATAAAACGCGAAAAATACCTAAACCAATCAGAACTCTTGGGGCTGGCTTTGCTGGCTTCGTTCCCGAAAAGTTCATTCATAAAGGCTTATCATCACTTCCTGCTTTGCAGAAAAAATTTGATTATTTTAACTTAGGGCTACGTTATCTTGAGCATGATAAGTTTGCTCATTTTTATATGGAGCTAATGAGTTATTGGAAAACCGATGTAGATCCTACAAGTTTACCATTTGGCCAATTAGCACAAGCGTGTGAGCGACTTGATCTGAGGCAATCTGCTATGCTTTTGGATTCAGTCACATACCTTCCTAGTGATATTCTCACTAAGGTTGATCGGGCGGCTATGGCGGTCAGTCTGGAGACTCGAGTACCTATGTTGCATTCGGAAATCATAAAGTTTGCGTGGGAACTTCCATTGAACATGAAGGTGCGTGATGGTCAGGATAAATGGATACTTAAGCAGGTACTTAATCGATATGTGCCTCAAGCATTATTCGATAGGCCAAAGAAAGGCTTTGGTGTTCCACTAGGGGCATGGCTAAAGGGGCCGCTAAAGGAATGGGCGGAAGACCTGCTAGATAGAAAAGTGCTGCAGCGTCAGGGATTTCTTGATGCTGATGAAGTAGATGAAATGTGGAAAGAGCATATATCCGAACGCTATGATCACAGCTCTAAACTTTGGACTGTTTTAATGTTTCAGGATTGGTATAAAAATACTCACCATGGCAAAATATCAAAGTAAGGTTTCGAGTGAAAATACTTGTTGTTACACCCTCTTTTGAAGCTGGAGGGGCTGAGAATATCGCTGTGATGGTTGCTAATGGCTTGAAGCAAAATGCTCAGAAAGTGGACGTGTTCACACTAAATGGCCAAGGCCCACTTAGGGCAAGGTTGAGTACATCTATTAAAGTGAAAGTGGCAGGCTCAGTGCAGGCCTCAAAAGCAATATTAGAACTGAGAAAGTACATACGTGAACATAATGTCGACGTGATATTTTGCTCTTTGGGGTATATGGTAGCGTTTTGTAAGTTGTCAATTATCTTGAGTGGTAAAAAGGTTAAATTAATTGCCCGTGAAGCGACTATGCCTTCGGCTGCAGCTTCACAGCGAAGCTCGGTTAGCCAGTATGCTTTTCGTGCTTTGATATCATGGGCTTATAGGTTTAGTAATTTAGTTATTGCGCCATCGAAAACGATAGCGTCAGATATAGAAAATTACTATCGAGTTGGTCGCAATGTACATATACTAGCAAATCCAGTTAATGCCGTTGAGTTGCAGGAAATGGCGAAGGCAGATGTTGCCTGGGAACTGCCTTTTAAACCAGAAAGCTACACCGTTATTTCTGCTTTGGGTCGATTGCATCAAGTAAAAGATCATGAAATGTTGATCAAGGCATATGCGCTAACCAAATCGAAGAGTCGTACAAAGTTGGTTATTATAGGTGACGGTGAAGAGAAAGAGGCTTTGAGTAAGCTAATAGCGGAAAAGGGCCTTAAAGATAACGTGTTTTTACTTGGACATAAGTCAAACCCGTTCCCCTACCTTAAGTTGTCCTCTATATTTGTTCAAACATCCAGGCTTGAAGGGATGCCCAATGCGCTTATACAAGCATCAGTGCTAGAGAATCACTTATTGGCGACTGCCTGCCCTGGTGCTGTCAGTGAACTGATGCCCGAAGATAATTTAGTTAGTGTTGGTAATGCGCAAGAGTTAGCTCGGAAAATTGACAGTTGTCTTCAAAAGGGGATATCCGCTACTCGCTTAAACTTGCCACTACATTCAGAGTCAGAATACTGCTCCGAACTTCTCCGCCGGCTATAGAGCGTTACAATGAATATTTTACATATTATTACCAGTTTAGGAATGGGCGGGGCGGAAGCTATGCTATATAAGCTCATTCAAGCTCAACCTCATCATAATCATATCGTTATTTGTTTAAATGGAGATGGCGTTTATAAAGATAGGTTGGAAGATCTTGGTGTGGAAGTTATATGCTTATATCCAAAAAAACTCGATGTTTTTACTCGGCTTGCTAAATTATCACAAAGGGTAAAGAGTTTCTCACCGGATGTAACTATGGCTTGGATGTATCATTCATTTATATTTTCTTTATTTCTGAGCGGGCGGAAGAAGACAATCTGGAACGTGAGGCAAACTTTAGATGGTCATAAGTCTGATAAACTAATGACCCGTATTATTATACGGATAGCCGGTTGGTTAAGTTTTGTTCCTATGTTTATTTGCCATAATAGCCAAAGAGGTATATTGCAGCATGAACGGATTGGTTATAAGAGCCACAAAGCAAAATTTATTCCAAATGGTTTTGATGTCGATAAGTTTAGTTTGAATTATCCCGATGTTAGTACTCAGGGTAAAGTGAAGTTCGTAAATGTCGCCCGGAACCATCCTGCAAAGGGGCATGATATTTTGTTTTCTGCTTTTGACCTCTATCTTAAAAGCTATGGCGATGCCACTTTGGATTGCTATGGGTATGGAGTCAATGAGCAAGAAATGCAACTAAAGACTCACTATCCAGATATCGTTAATAAAGTGAAATTACATGGGGTAAGTACGTCCATTCAGGAGGTGTTATCCTCATATGATGTTTATGTCAGTCCCTCCAGGAAAGAAGGTTTTCCTAATGTGGTTGGTGAAGCGCTTGTAGCTGGCTTGGTTATAGCCGCTACGGATGTGGGGGATTGTAGCAGCGTTGTGAGTTGTCATGGTGTTTTAGCGTCTGAAGTTAACGCAGCCGCTCTTGCTCAAGCGATGCAGCAAGCTAGCACGTTTTCTTTCGACAAAAAGAGCCGATCTGAGCGAACTCGTTATGCTGCAGATGCATTTTCGATGGAAAATGTTGTGGCGTCATATGAGCAGTTATACAACCAAGTTAAGGCAAGTACATGAATATTCTAATAGTCCAGAACTCAGCTAAAACAACCTGGAGCTTTAGAGAGTATCCTATTAGAAGACTCATCGATAACGGTCACTCTGTCTCAGTGGTCTGTATTCACGACTGTCAGGAGTCGATAGATAAACTAGTGAAAATAGGTGTGAATGTTGTTTCTTTACAGCCACAAAATCACTTTAAAAAAGCACTTGGGTTAACTAAGTTAGTGCGCAGGGTTGTATCTGAACATGATATAGATGTCATCATGTGTCATTTCGTTACCACTTTCTTGCTTGCATACCCCGCACTTTGGTTATTTAGGAAAAAGACCATCCTATTTATCGAAGGCTTGGGTACTTTACTATATCGTTCAAAAGCATTCGCGAAGGTCGTAAGGTTGTTAGCAAAGCCTGGGTTTCGTAGAGTCTTTATGAACAATGATGAGTACAGAATTTTAGGCTCTGGCGAAGATCTTGTTTTAGGAGGCATCGGCCTTGATTTAAACAAGTACACACTTCAGAAAAAGCATAAGAAAGCACTTTTTTCAATGGTGTTTGCTGGCCGCCTGATCAGTGACAAAGGAATCTATGAAGCTGTGGAGATATTAAGGGGACTTCTGGCTCGCCACGTTGATGTTCAACTTGATATTTTTGGTGATATTTACCCAGCCAATCCAACTTCGCTAAGCAAAGAACAATTAGATATTTTGAAGCGAGAGTTCGGGGACAGAATTCAATTTCATGGTTATGTGAGTGATCTACAAGATGAGTTAGTTAAGGCTGATCTATTGTTATTACCTTCCCGGCATGAAGGGTTCCCCGTGGTTGTTATGGAGGCCTCTGCATCGGGCACCCCAAGCTTAGTTTTTGATGTACCGGGCTGCCGGGATGCCGTACAAAATGGCATAAATGGGATCGTTGTACCATTAGGTGATGTGGCGCTTGCAACTAAAAAGGTGGCAGACTTGATTGACTTAAGCGATAAAGAGTATCAAGCATTTAGCGAACGCTGTGTTGTGTATGCCAGAGTGAATTACGATGCAAACGATAAGTTTAATGCGGTGAGCCGCATATTGTAGTTCACTCATTTCATAGTGGTTTGTAAATTTCAAATCGATAATGAGTGATGGTCCCAAAATTTAGCACACGCATTTAGATACATAATCTGTTATTGATTCCAATACAAACTCAGTAGATTATGAGCAGGGAGCACATAAGCGACTCGTCAGAATTTGAAGCAAAAGTGGCCCTTGCAGCTGCCAGAGGTGATAATACAATAGCTGACTCGGCAGCTCACAACAATATTCATCAGACCCAGATCACTACCTGGAAAAACGAGCTGATACAAAATGCCGCTAGCTTGTTTACCGGAAAATCTAACTCTGGTCAGCAATCAGATGAAGATGTCGAGAAATTGCACGCTAAAATCGGTCAGTTGACAATGGAGAATGATTTTTTGGCGAAAGTGCTCGGTCGTTAGCAAGAGCACATAAGAAAAATAAACTCGACAAAACACATTCGCTGGCATTAAAACGCCAGTGTGAATTGCTGGAAATTAGCCGTGCTTCTGCCTATTACAAGCCCAAAGGTGAATCGCAGGAAACGCTCGACATTATGAAGGCGATTAACGACATACATCTGAAGTATCCATTCATGGGTAGCCGGCGGATCGTCGACGAACTGGCCAAGTTAAACTACCAGGTCAACCGCAAGAAGGTGACGAGACTGATGCGTTTAATGGGGATCTTGGTTTTGTATCCAAAACCGAAAACCACTGTGCCTGACAAAGCCCACCGCATTTACCCTTACCTACTCAGGGATACAGAGGTAACGTATGCAAATCAGGTGTGGGCAACAGACATCAGCTATATCCCGATGGCCAAAGGATTCGTGTATGTTGTTGCGATCATAGACTGGTTTAGTCATAAGGTATTGTCGTGGAAACTATCGAACACGCTTGATACGCATTTTTGCCTCGAAGCATTGGACGAAGCGCTGCAACGTTACGGTAAGCCCCAGATATTTAACTCAGATCAAGGGTGCCAGTTTACTAGCGATGTATTTACGGGCAAACTGAAAGAGAACGGCATCAAGATAAGCATGGATGGCAAGGGCCGCTGGGTCGATAACGTCATGATAGAACGGCTATGGCGAAGCCTGAAAAAGTGTAACTGAAAGCATACGACTCATATCAGGGAAGCGGAGCGAGAGATAAACAACTACTAGGGAGGTTGTGCACCTAAAACATGGCTGTATGTGTTTAATCAATGGGGCCATGCTTTTCTCAGTCTGTTAGCATTTGTGTGAGTCTTGTGAAGCGTCCATGTATAGTACAAGGAACAGGTTAACCAACATCGTCACTCTTGTCGACGACTCAAATATTTCAAGTTTCGTTCACTCTTTGTGTCGTTCTTCTGTGTTATAACCATAATACGTAAACACGGAGTCAAGTTGATTTTGGAAGATTCACACTCAATGCCATTTTGAATGTGAGCAACTAGGCTAGGGCGATAGTAACTTTGGTTGCTGCTCATCATTCGAGGGCTGAGTATTCAATAGCGATTACTGAAATCTCGTTATGGGTTAGCTGAAGTAGAAGATTACAGCCTTAACTTTGTTTGTTACAATGAGATTTTGAAACCGGCAATAGAATTGATTGATTTAACTGTAAAGTAGGTTTTTAAGAATGAAAATTACTGTAGTGGGTACTGGATATGTTGGGTTGTCTAATGCGCTTTTATTAGCTCAAAATAATTCAGTAACAGCTCTTGATATAGATGTCGAAAAGGTAAATCTGTTGTCGGACCGGTTGTCTCCGATTAAAGACACGCACATAGCTGAGTATTTAAAAAATAAGCCTCTAGATTTTGTTGCGACAACAGATAAGTACTCAGCACTGAAAGATGCAGAGTTTGTAATCATCGCAACACCTACAGACTACGACCCAGAAACTAATTACTTTAATACTGCTTCAGTTGAGAGTGTAATCAAGGATGTACTTGAGCTTAATCCTAAAGCCGTAATGGTAATCAAGTCAACCGTTCCTGTGGGTTATACAGAATCAATAAAAGAGAAGTTTAATTGTGACCAGATTCTTTTTTCGCCTGAATTCTTGAGAGAAGGTAAAGCGTTACACGATAACCTATATCCTTCGAGAATTATTGTGGGTGAGCGCTCAGAAAGAGCAGAAACATTCGCCAGGCTGCTCGCTGATGGTGCGGAAAAAGAAAATATTGACATTTTGTTCACTGATCCGAGTGAAGCTGAAGCCATTAAGCTGTTTTCAAATACGTATTTAGCTATGCGCGTTGCTTACTTTAATGAGCTCGATAGCTACGCAGAATCTCATGGCCTAAACTCAAAGCAGATCATTGAAGGTGTTGGGTTGGATCCTCGTATAGGCAACCATTATAACAATCCATCCTTTGGCTATGGTGGCTATTGTTTACCGAAAGATACTAAGCAGCTGTTAGCGAATTATAAAGACGTACCGAATAACTTAATTCAGGCCATCGTGGATGCTAATACAACCAGGAAGGACTTCATTGCAGATTCGATTATCAAGAAAGACCCTAAGGTTGTAGGTGTATACAGACTGGTAATGAAAAGCGAGTCTGATAACTTCCGAGCTTCTGCTATTCAGGGTGTAATTAAGAGAATTAAAGCAAAGGGCATTGAGGTGGTTATTTATGAACCAACCTACACTAAGAGTGAGTTTTTCCACTCTAAAGTGGTCAATACAGTGGAAGAGCTAAAGTCTGTTTCAGATGTCATTATTTCGAATCGACTGTCTGATGAACTAATTGATGTTGCTGATAAAGTGTACACCAGAGACCTGTTCGGAATCGATTAGTAAGACGGCGTAATGTCAAATATTTGGTAATAGCTGCTGGGTTTGTAAACGCGGCAGTTAGCAAGAAATTACTCGCGTTAAAGCTTGATGTTGTTGGCATTGATAATATCAATAATGGCGACAGTGATGAGCTTAACCATACACGGTTGAAGTTGATATCTGATGATAACGTATTTAGGCTCGTAGAGTCGAGATTGCGGATCAGGCACTATGGTTGAGCAGCTATTCGCTGGCTAATAGTCTAGCTACGTAGTACATCTGGCTGCATAAGCAGCTGTGCGTTATGTTTGGATAACCAGCAAGTTTATGCTGAAGTTATTAGACTGGACATTCAAATATATACTTAACGGGTATCGTCGAAAGGCGTTTTAGTATGTGTATGCGTCTTAGGGCGCCCTATATGGGCTAAACGTAAAACATCATTTGGTAAAGCTGAACCTTTGGAGCATTCCATTTCTTTGTATGCCGCGACAACAATCTAATGAATTAATGTCGCATAGCTATTCGCACCTCTATGACATACCGACGACTGGGTCGCGCTTTTTTCACAGTCTACTGCTCTTGGCTAAGACCAGTCCTGGCTCAGTTTAAATTTACAAATAAGACAATTTAAAGGGGTGCCTATTAATGCCAACAATAACGCTGATATGTGGTGAGATTCCACTTATGCAGACGGTATTGTTGAAGGAGTTGTTCGGATCGCTGATATAATTCCAGGCAAACGTTCAGAGTGGTAAATCGAAACCAGGGCCCTGGTAAGCAACTCTGCACCATATCGTGTTTGTAACATTGGGCACGGTGGTCCAATCAATCTGATGGATTTCATCGACGCGATTGCAAGTGAACTGGATATTACTAAAAAGAAAAATCTCAGGATATGTAACCCGGTGGGCTTATAAAACCTTATCTGATAAAAATGATTTGTTCGAGCAATTGATTGTGTATCGCAGGCTGGTGTGAGAGAGGGCCCGAATTCAACTCTGAAGTGCGACACTCTTACCTAAATTAAGCGGCCTGCATCATTTCTTTGAATACTACAGCTGGCTGCTTAAAACCCAAACACTTTTTCGGTCGATAATTTATCCGCGACATCGCGAACTCGACGTCTACATCACTTACTTCTCTCAAATCAGTGCCTTTCTTTATATATTGACGCAGCAAACCATTCGCATTTTCGTTTGCCCCACGCTCCCAGGAAGAGTAAGGATGCGCGAAGTAGAAATCCGCCTCTAAAGAGGTCGAAATGAGTTCATGAGCGGCAAATTCGCCACCATTGTCTGCCGTGATTGTGTGCACGTACTTTTTATAAGGCGAAAGCAGTTCTATCGTTGCCTGTGCAACATCTTCCGCTGATTTTGATGCGGCTTTTTTGACAAGATAGAAGCGTGTTTTTCGCTCCAAAACAGTGACCAGAGCATCATTTTCTTGCTTTCCTAGTACGGTGTCAATCTCCCAATCCCCGAGCCGTGTTCGCTCTTCCACGACTTCGGGTCGTTCATCAATTGACATTGCATTTAAAATCGTAGGGCCTTTGTCATTTCTACCTCGTCTATATCGCTTATGCCCTTGACGTAGGTGACGATAGAGTTTTCCACCATTGCGTTTATCAACAGCAACATAGCGATAGATCCACTCGTGACTGACAGGCTGTTTGACGCTCGTTAATACTGCTGAAATTTGTTCCGGACTCCAATCTGATTGCAGTAGTATTCGGGTGAAGTCGATTCGTTTTTGAGGAACACGATATTTCTGTGCCGTTTTGCGTTTCCCTATAGCCATTACGTGCGCCGCATCAGGGCAATATGGCTCGTTGATTCTATGTCTTCTTAACTCTCGATAAACGGTGGAGCGATGACATTTTACTTTTTCGGCGATTTCAGAGGCAGAACAACCTACTTCCAATAATGTGGAAATTTGGTATCTTCTGCCCTCGGTCAACTGCTGATGTTTCATGGTAGTACTGCTTGTTTCTTTGGCGAGAAGAGCGTACCACTTTCAGTAGTTGGCTTCCTCTTCTACACGTTACCATGAATGTCGCACTTATTATCTGAAATCAGGGGAAGTGGAAAGTTGTAGAGTGGTATCGAGACGTTTATCGCTAGCTTGCTGTAGGAGGTAAGCTAGTTACGAATGAGGTGCTAGCTTATGTTGCATGTTCAGGTAGGGCTTGTGTGAAATTTGATGATGAGAGTATCAAGAGACTCTGGAAACCCCCATCTCCCAAAGTCAGTTGTCGCTTGGCAAATGGGCAAACTTGATACTCTGAGAGCTAGACTCAGAAAATAAAGTTAGTATAATACGGCGTATTATTGTTGGGTTATCAATTTGAAAATCAGTGCATGGAACGCAAATAGTCATTCGGTATCAAGTCTGATTAGACTTCTGCAGAAGCCAAGGGTACGAAATTTCGTTATCCTATCTAATTCCCTGTACTGTTAAAGACAGTATCCATTACGTATAGTGCAAGCTCAAGGACTTTTGCCCTCGGTTGCATTTTATAAAGCTTTATATGGCTTACATGCTATTCAACTTGTAAGTTGTAGGCACTCAGCTAGTGGCTTTCCAAAGATGCAATTAAAGTGTACTGTCTGAGGTGGTTGCTTTCATAACTGCTATTAGGGCAAATACGTATGTTTTATTGCGCTTTATAAATTAATAAGACGTTATGTTTGTATAGATATTAGTCCTTTAGGATTAGTTGAATAGGTATCGATGGTTTCAGAATTGATTCGAGCCTGTGTGTTGTGGCATTACCCCGACGAGTGCGTGGTTAAGGTCCTTTTTAAAAATAGAAGCAAAAAGCTTAGCCAGGTCGGATCAACTCGATAGTCTCTATGTGTTAATGTTTGGGGCTTATAGTATTTAAGAGCGCCTTTTCCATTCAAAGTTGGGGAGTCTCTATCTAAGTGAGCAGGTCCTCATTTGTGAGTTCGGCGGAAGCAAAAGTGAGTACTGAAAAGCACGGCGGTTAAGCCGTGTGGGCATTGGAAGATTTGTCACTTGCGATTAACAATGACGCATGCTTTAATTGGGGCTGCGAAATACCACACCATAAGAATTGAAAGAAACAACTATCTATTTTTGGGAAAAAATAATGGCGCTAAGCTGTAAAACTATCATTGCTTCTTCTCTATTTCTTGCAATGACTGGCTGTTCGATTATTCCCGGCGGCCATTTTGAAGGAATAAGTTCAAGTGAACAAACTGCGAGCTTGCAGAAAGACCTTGAGAATATCAATATTCATCTAATCGATGCGCAACTCATAAAAGAATCTAAGATTGCTCAGTCTCCCCCCCTATCAGGCAGCATGCAGAGCTCACAGGGAGTTGATGTATCTGATTTTGAATACCGCCTTGGCATCGGTGACGTGCTCACAATTGGTGTGTGGGACCATCCTGAGCTAACGATACCCGCTGCGGTACAAAGAACCGCAGAGTTTGACGGCTTTCGTGTGCAGTCAGATGGTACTATTACATTTGCCTACGCCCCAAAAGTTCCTGCAGCAGGTAGAACTGTGGCTGAGGTACGTGAAGACCTGATAAAACGGTTAAGCCGCGTTATTGAAGACCCGCAAATTGACGTAAAAGTTGTAGGCTTTAAAAGTCAAAAAGTTTATGTGACAGGGGAAGTAAACAAACCCAACGTTTTGCCTATTACTGAAACTCCACTCACTTTGATTGACGCTGTAAATCAAGCAGGTGGTTTGACTGACGATGCTGACTGGAAAGTCGTCAATTTTACTCGGGGTGATAAAACAGAGCAAATCAGGTTGAACGACTTTTATGCTAACGGGGATATTTCTCAGAACCGTTTGCTACAGCATGGTGACCTAATCCACGTTACCCGAAATGACAAGCGCAACGTTTACGTGCTTGGGGATGTAACTAAATCAGGCAAAGTAAGCATTAATCGCTATGGACTTAGCCTTGCGGAGGCACTAAGTGAAGTTGGTGGCATTAACGAGCGGACTGCTGATGCTAATGGTGTCTTTGTTTTACGTAAACGCGATTTGAAAAACGATGGCGTTGTTGCCGATGTATATCAATTGCACGCTCGAAATATAGCGTCCTTGGTTCTAGCTGAGCAATTTGAATTGGAGCCACAAGACATTGTATATGTTACTAGCGCTCCTCTCGCTAGATGGAACAAAGTTATCAGCCTTTTGCTGCCTTCACTTGCCACGGTGGATGCGCTGCAAGATATCGACAATCAATAGTGTGACAATTCATGTTTGATAGTGTTTTAATGGTATGCGCGGGAAACATTTGCCGCAGCCCCACAGCAGAATATGTATTACGAAATAAGCTTGAAGGCCGTAACATAAAAGTTTCTTCAGCTGGCTTGACTGCTTTGGTTGGTAAACCAGCCGATAGATTGGCTCAGGAGCTGGCTGCTCAGAATGATATTGATATGTCTGAACACAAAGGTCAGCAAGTTAGTACCTCGCTGGTTTCCCAAAACAGCGTTATATTGGTGATGGAGCAGCGCCATCTAGAGGACTTATGTTCCCGTTATCCGCAAGCACGAGGAAAAACATTTTTGCTTGGGAAATGGCTGGGTGATAAAGAAATACCAGATCCATACCGTCAAAGTCGCGAAGCTTTCGAGCATGTATATGATTTAATCGATAGCGCGTGTGGCGCTTGGCAGAAGTATTTATAAGGATGAAAGAGTCAATGAACGCTCAATCAAACCTATTGAGTGGTATGCAATCAAAGCAATCCACGCAGCAAGCGCAAGAAATCGATCTAATGGCATTACTTGGTGCTTTACTAGACCGCAAATTATTCATAACTGGTGTAACTGTACTGTTCATGATAATAGGCGTAGCTGTCGCTATCTTTAGTACGCCAATCTACCAAGCGACAGCTATGATACAGGTTGAAGAAAAAGGTGGTTCAGTCCCTGGTTTTGATGAGTTAGGTGGTATGTTCGAAAGCACCTCGGCCGCAGTGACTGAAATCGAGCTTTTGAAGTCTCGTAGTATCATTGGAGAAGCCGTAGGCAGCTTAAAACTCGACATTGTTGCAAAGCCAAAATTCTTCCCAATCATTGGTGGGAGGGCATTTCGCAAATTCACACCTATTCAGGAGGGAGATTTAGCTGAGCCAAGTTTTGGTGCGTCTAGTTATGCATGGGGTGGCGAAAAAATAGAAGTATTTAAATTTGAAGTACCACAAAATGTAATTGGTGTAGGTTTTACTTTGGTTGCACTTGCAAATAATCAGTTTGAGCTGTTAGATGGTAATGACGAGAGCATTTTAAAAGGAAAAGTAGGCGAGGAAGTAACAAATGGCACATTCAGCCTAACTCTTAAAACGTTAATTGCCCGCCCAGACACAGAATTTACGCTAGTTAAGCGTGACCGCTTAAACACTATTCTTGATTTACAAGCTGCAATTGGCGCCAGTGAAAAAGGTAAAGATTCAGGTATTATCAACCTGAGTCTTCAAAGCGCTGACTCAGAGTATGCTGAAAATGTGCTTAATAAAGTGGCAGGTATTTATGTGCGTAGAAACGTAGAGCGAAATAGCGCAGAAGCACAAAAATCTTTAGACTTTCTAGAATATCAATTGCCTCAAGTTAAAATGCAATTAGAGGTTGCTGAACAACGCTTTAACGATTACCAGGTCAAGCAACAGTCTGTCGATATCAGTTTAGAAACGGAAGGTGTGTTAAGACAATTAGTAAAACTAGAAACGCAATTACAAGAGCTTGAGCTTAAAAAACTAGAGCTAGGCCGTAAATTTAAGCAAAGTCACCCAAGTTATCAGGCCGCGGTTGAGCAAATAGAAGCGGTGGAAACTCAAAAACAACGCTTGGCTGCAGAAGTAAAGGTGTTACCAGAAACTCAACAAAAGTTGTTACGTTTAACACGCGATGTAGAGGTTAATAACGAAATATACACTTTACTTTTGGCTAAAACTCAAGAGTTAGACATTGTTCGTGCCGGTACGGTGGGTAATGTTCGTATAATTGACATTGCTGAAGTGAATGCCTCTAAACCAGTTAAGCCAAAAAAAGCTCTAATTGTAATTATGTTAACCATGCTAGGTGGTATTTTGGCAGTTGCAGTTGTTCTTATTCAAAAAGCAATTCATAAAGGCATTGAAGACCCAAGCGAAATTGAAGCGTTAGGTTTACCTGTGTACGCAAGCGTGCCTTATTCTGAATACCAGGTTAAGCTAACAGGCTTTGCAAAGGCTCGTAAAGGAAAAACAGCTAAAGCAAAATCAATTTTAGCAGTCGACAACCCTGCTGACTTATCTATCGAAGCGTTACGTAGTTTACGTACCAGCCTGCACTTTGCCATGATGGAAGCAAAAAATAATGTTATCGCCATCTCGGGCCCAAGCCCAGGTGTAGGTAAATCATTCATTTCAGTGAACCTCGCAACAGTACTAGCACAAAGTAATAAAAAAGTACTAATAATCGACGCGGATATGCGCAAAGGTTACTTACAAACTCAATTTGGTATGCAGTGGGATAATGGCTTGAGCGATTATCTGTCTGGCCGAATTAGTCTTGAACAGGCAACTAAAAATAGCCAAGTTGAAGGGCTACATGTCATGACACGAGGTCAGATACCTCCAAACCCTTCCGAGTTATTAATGCATGAAAACTTCTCAAAATTAGTTGAGAAAGTAAGTGCCAAATACGACCTTGTTATTATAGATACACCACCTATTTTAGCAGTAACAGATCCTGCTATTGTGAGTGCTCATGCAGGCAGTACTTTACTTGTAACCCGTTTTGGTCAAAACCATGTAAAAGAGCTTGAAGTAACTCGTAACCGCTTTGAACAGAATGGAATTGATGTTAAAGGCGTTGTATTTAATGGTGTAGTTAAGAAGGCAAGTAATGCTTATGGCTATTATGGCTATTACAACTATGAATATAAATCTGATAAATAGTTGTATAGAAAAGCGTTTAATATATAGGTTTTAAATTAACTAACAACCTGAAGTGATTTAGTCTTTTAAACTTGTGTTTATATTTTTTATTAACCTTTATTTAAGGGGGTGTATAAAATAGGTTTTTAAAAGGACAAAAGATAAGGCTCAATGATATGATTTGTAGGGCCTGTGCGCCTATATAGAGTGAATGCCAGTTTAATTTTTCTCGATAATTAAAGTTCTAATTAGGTAATGAAATTTAAAAGTTTCATTGCCTTTTAAATTATGGCCTTTGATAAAGGTGTTTTTTGGAAAAGTCAGCATTAATAATTAATTTTTTATTGAAGGCTTTGTATTATTAGCCGTGGGACATTCTGAGCTGATTAAAATAAGTAATTCAGTTAAGGGTAGTAAATACATCTCTGACTTCAAAGGGTTGGTAAACTAGATATGAAAGTACTAGTCACAGGTGGTGCTGGGTTTATTGGGTCGGCACTAATTCGCTATTTAATTAATGAAACAGATAATAGCGTAATTAACGTAGATAAACTGACTTATGCAGGTAACCTTGAGTCACTAAAGTCGGTTGCAACAAGCGACCGTTATTTTTTTGAACAAGTTGATATTTGCGAACGTAATGAGCTCGAAAATACTTTTAAAAGGTACAAGCCTGATTTAGTAATGCACTTAGCTGCTGAAAGTCATGTCGACCGCTCAATTACAGGTCCTGCTGAATTTATAAAGACAAACATTGTCGGTACTTATACTCTACTTGAAGTTGCTAGAGAGTACTGGAGCACATTAAGTGAAAGTGAAAAAGGAAAGTTTAGATTTCACCATATTTCTACAGATGAAGTTTATGGTGATCTTCCTCACCCTGAAGAAATAAAAAACAAGTCAGACGACTTACCTTTATTTACAGAGCAAACTCCATATGCACCAAGTAGCCCTTACTCTGCGAGTAAAGCTTCAAGTGATCATTTAGTTAGAGCGTGGCTAAGAACATTTGGCTTACCAACAATAATTACTAATTGTTCAAACAATTATGGGCCATATCATTTTCCAGAAAAGCTAATTCCTTTGGTGATTCTAAATGCATTAGAAGGTAAAAGCTTGCCTATTTATGGTAAAGGCGATCAAATTCGTGATTGGCTGTACGTAGATGATCATGCTCGCGCTTTATACAAAGTGGTTACTGAGGGGGTAATTGGCGAGACATATAATATTGGTGGGCATAATGAAAAACAAAATATCGAAGTAGTAAAAACAATTTGTGATATTTTAGATGAATTGGTGCCTAAAGAACAAAGCTATGCTGAGCTTATAACTTTTGTTGATGATCGACCAGGTCATGACAGGCGTTATGCAATTGACTCTTCAAAAATGAATAAAGAGCTAAGCTGGAATCCAGTGGAAACCTTTGAAACTGGTCTTCGTAAAACAGTGAAATGGTATTTGAATAATCAAGATTGGTGTCAGAATGTTCAAGATGGTTCGTATCAACGTGAACGTCTTGGTGTGTTAGCTAATTCACTAAATGAGCGATAAAATGAAAGGAATAATTCTCGCTGGGGGGTCTGGTACCCGTTTGTATCCGATCACAATGGGGGTTTCTAAGCAGCTTTTACCTATTTACGATAAACCTATGGTCTATTATCCCCTCTCGGTTTTAATGTTAGCGGGTATTAGAGAGGTTTTAATAATCACGACTCCTGAAGACAGTGATTCGTTTAAGCGTTTATTAGGAGATGGCTCTCAATTTGGTATAAAGCTTAGTTATACCGTTCAGCCTAGCCCAGACGGTTTAGCACAAGCCTTTATTTTGGGTGAAGAGTTTATTGGTCAAGATGACGTATGCTTGGTCCTTGGGGATAACATATTTTATGGTCAAGGCTTTACACCCAAGTTAAAGCATGCTGTGCAAAATGCGAGTAGTGGTCAAGGCGCAACGGTTTTTGGTTATCAAGTAAAAGACCCTGAACGTTTTGGTGTAGTAGAGTTTGATGAAAAGCAGAAAGCGATTTCTATTGAAGAAAAACCAACTAAGCCAAAGTCAAACTTAGCTGTAACTGGACTTTATTTTTATGATAATTCAGTTGTGAAGCTGGCAAAACAAGTTGAACCATCACAACGTGGCGAATTGGAAATAACTTGCCTAAACGAAATTTATTTAAAACAAAACAAGCTGAATGTAGAAATTCTTGGCCGCGGTTTTGCGTGGTTAGATACTGGCACACATGAAAGCTTATTAGAAGCCGCACAGTTTGTAGAAACAATTGAAAAGCGTCAAGGTTATAAAATAGCCTGCTTAGAGGAAATAGGATTTAATAATGGGTGGTTAACGGCACTTCAACTGAAAGAGTTAGCAAAGCCCATGTTAAAAAATAGCTATGGACAGTATCTAATGGATTTAGTAAAAAATAATGTCTGAATTATTTAAGAATAAAGAATGGGACAGTGATTTTTTCAAGCGCAATATCTATACAGTTGAGCTAGATACACTTGGCAATAAAATTGAAAGTTGGCCTAAAAACTCACTCATTACAGTTAAGATTGATGCTAATAATTACCAAAGTTTAGCACATATAAATAATCACGATTTTAGTTTTGTTGAAGGTGAGCTTGTTTTTAAAAAGGTATTGCCTGTAACGGAAAATGTTACTTCTTTAACAGATTTTGAATCATATCTAGCAACAGAAGGCTCTCTTGTTGAACTTAAGTGTGTTGTGACTGATTTATATGTAAATAGCCGGTTTAGAGAGCCGTGGTTTACCTCGTTGGAAAGAGACCGTTTCTATCAAAAATGGATCGAAAATGCAGTCCTAGCAAAATTTGATGATTGCTGCTTAGTTTTAAAAGTGGATGACACAATTTCTGGTTTTGTAACTGTACGTATCCGAGGTTCTGAAGCAACTATTGGGCTTATTGGTGTCGCTGCGCCATTTCAAGGTAAAGGTATTGGTAAACAGTTATTGCAACTCGTTCAAAAATACAGTATGGCAAAAAATGCGACAGTAATTAAAGTTGCAACACAAACAAGTAATATTTCAGCTGCAAACTTATATGAGAAAGATGGTTTTTCTATCACGGACATTTCATATTGGTTTTATAAACAGGTTTAAAGATGATCCCTTTTAATATTCCACCTAAAACAGGCAATGAGCTTAAATATATAGAACAAGCTATCCAATCTGATAAGCTATGCGGTGATGGCCATTTTTCAAAGAAATGCGAAGCATGGTTAGAAGAAAATTTTAATACGGCTAAAGCATTACTTACACCCTCTTGCACAGCTGCATTAGAGTTAGCGGCAATATTAATAGATATAAAAGAAGGTGATGAAGTGATTATGCCTTCATATACGTTCGTATCTACCGCAAATGCATTTGTCTTGCGAGGCGCAAAAATCATTTTTGTTGATGTCCGACCTGATACAATGAACATGGATGAATCACTTGTCGAAGCAGCTATAACCCCAAACACTCGTGCCATAGTACCAGTTCATTATGCAGGCGTTGCATGTGAAATGGATACAATATTAGGAATAGCAGAGAAATATAACCTTTGGGTAATCGAAGATGCAGCCCAAGGAGTCATGTCAACTTACAAAGATAAAGCATTGGGTACAATTGGGCACATAGGATGTTATAGCTTCCATGAAACTAAAAATTACTCTTCGGGTGGAGAAGGCGGAGCAATATTAATTAATGACCCTGAATTGGTTGCTCGAGCTGAAATCATTCGTGAAAAAGGGACAAACCGTAGTCAGTTCTTGCATGGTTTAGTGGATAAATATACATGGCAAGATGTCGGCTCAAGCTTTTTACCCAGTGAATTACAAGCCGCTTACCTGTATGCACAGTTGGAGTCAGCTGAACGTATAAACAATTTTCGTTTATCGATATGGGATCGTTATTACGAAGCGTTAAGTCAAAAGTTACAAGCACACCAGTTACCTAATATTCCTGATTCTATACAGCATAATGCACATATGTTTTATATAAAACTTGGAAACTTTAAGCAGAGGCAAGAATTGATAACTCACTTGAAGGAGTGTGGTGTAACATCCGTTTTTCATTATATCCCATTGCATTCAACAGCTGCAGGTCAAATGTTTTCTCGCTTTAATGGAGAGGATAGATACACAACTAAAGAAAGTGAGGTTTTATTGAGACTTCCTTTATATTATTCTATCTCGGATGAAAACGTGGAATTAATAATTGGTAGTGTTTTGAGCTTTTTCACGACTAAAGTATAAAGCTTCCAAACTTAAATTAGCCCAATTTTTATGGTAATAGAGCGTGTGTCTTTTTTGGTGGTTGATAATAAATGAAAATAAATAAATATAAATTTATTCACATTATTAAAAATGATAAATTTATAAACGAGTTCTATAATTTTATTATTGAAAACTTCCCCAGTGATGAACACCTCTTTATCTATGTGGTTGGTCAGCCTGAGAGCAAATTTACGATACCTGAAGCTGAAAATGTAATCAATCTCAATAATCAATATAAAGGGCTTATGAAAAGTCTGCGCTTGTCTAAAATTCTACAACCGTATTGCGACGGCGCTGAAAAAATAATTTTTCACAGCTTTTACGCAAAAGACATTGTACGCTTTTTGTTTTTTAATCAAAAGTTCTTATCAAAAAGCTACTGGGTTATGTGGGGAGTTGATTTATATAATTATTCGCTTAAGGTTTCTACAATCAAGTCGCTTTTAAACTACGTTATGGCTAAAAACTTAAAGGGTAGGTTTGCGGGGTACATAACATACCTTAAAGAGGATTATAGTATTGCCGAAAAAGAATACTCTGCTAAAGGGGAATTTTATGAATGCTTAATGTATCCAAGTAACCTTTATAAAGAATATGGTGTTAAAGATAAAGATAAGAAGTTTATAAATATACAGGTTGGGAACTCTGCAGACCGAACGAACAATCATTTAGAAGTGCTTCGAAAACTATTACCCTTTAAAGATGAAAATATACGTATATATGTACCTTTATCTTATGGCTCAAAAGAAAATGCTAATCAAGTTATTAAACAAGGATTAAATTGGTTTGGTGATAAATTTATACCTCTTACAGAGTTTATACCATTTGAAGAGTACTTAAAGTTATTAGGAACAATCGATATTGCTATATTTAATCATAAGCGGCAGCAAGCTATGGGTAACACCATAACTTTGTTAGGGCTAGGTAAAACAGTATATATACGCAGGGATACCTCACAATGGGAGTTTTTTACAGAAAAGGGTATAAATGTAAGAGATATTGAAAAACTAAATGATTTGGGGTTTTCAAAAGAAGAAAGAAACATTGAGGTTGTGAAAACATATTTTTCTAAGTCAAATTTTTTAAAACAGTTGAGGGAATTATTTACATAAGTGGGTCTTGACCTAGTAAATATTTTCATAATTGATGTCTCCTATTAGCCTAATGGTTGGTTTGTATGTGTTTTTTTAGTGCTTTTTATTTATGTCTTTAAAAAATAATGCAATTACAGGTGTTAAATGGACCACAGTGTCTATGTTAACAGTTACAATATTACAGCTATTACAGTTGTCAATATTAGCTCGTTATCTGGAACCTGTAGATTTTGGGCTAATGGCTATTTTAATGGTAGTTATTGGTTTTTCTCAGGCCTTTATGGATATGGGGGTCAGTAGTGCGATTATCCATAGACAGAAAATAAGTAAAAGTCAGCTATCTAGCTTATATTGGCTCAATATTTTATCTGGTGCTTTACTAGCCCTAATTATAGTTATCCTAGCACCATTAATAGCTTCTTTTTATGAAGAGGCAAGGCTCGCTAATCTTCTTATGATACTTTCATCTGTTTTTCTTATTGTAGCATTTGGAAACCAATATCGAGTTTTATGTCAAAAAGAGCTCTTGTTTAATCTAATGGCGAAAGTTGAAATTATTTCAGCAGTCCTTTCTTTTATTGTTGCAGTATATTCTGCTTACAGTGGGTGGGGAGTATATGCATTAGTTTTTGCAATGCTTACGCAAGCGCTTACCTCTAGTGCACTGTTCTTGTATGTTGGGTTTGAAAAATTTCATATCCCTACCCTTTCATATAAGCACAGCGAGCTTAAAGGCTTTTATTCTTTTGGCTTATTTCAAATGGGAGAAAAATCTGTCAATTATATTAGTGCCAATATTGACAAACTATTGATTAGTAAGATGATTGGCTTTCAGGCTGTTGGTTTTTATAATATGGCATGGCAGTTAATTATTTTTCCGTTAGCTAAAATTAACCCTGTAGTTAATAAGGTTGCATTTCCAGTCTATGCAAAAGTTCAAAATAACCAAGATGCTCTAAATAGATATTACAGTATGAGCGTTAAAGTGCTAAGTTTACTTACTGTTCCTATTTTGGTTTTTTTATCTTTCTTTGCTAATGATATTGTTTTGATCTTTTTTGGAGAAGGTTGGGAAAAAACGGCCATATTAGTGACCGTCTTAGCATTTGTGGGAGTTGGAAAGGCGTTAGGTAATCCTGGAGGTGCTTTAATACTGGCACTAGGGCGCGCAGATATAGGTTTCTGGTGGAATGTTTTTTGGGCTATTACCGTTTCAATAACACTTTTTGTCGTTCTCTTATATTTCAAGTCTGTTGAAGCGGTAGCATTTTCTCTGCTATTTTTATCAGTAACCGTAGGTGTCATTTGGCATATTTTAATTGCTAAAATTGGCCGAATTTCTTATTTAGGTGTATTTTTGCATTTTGTCAAAGTTGTCGTCATAACGGTAACAATAGTTTGGGCTGCCCAACTGCTTGTACACTTGTTTCATTTTGAAGCACCCATTATAAGAGTACTATTAGCAGGTATAGTTTGCTCAATATTATATACCCCTTATTTGTTACTGGTTGAAAAGAAGCTACTAATAAGTTTTAGAAAGGAATAGTTATGCCAGGAATATTTGGCTTTACAAAAGAAAATCAAACAGTGTCTATTGAGTCAGTTCAAAACTCTATGATGCTTTTTCCCTCTTTTAAAAAAGATGACCTATTTGAGGACGAGTTTATAGCAGCTTCTCGTGTGCACCTAAATAAAATAGGCGAAAAAAGCTCACCTACACAAAAGAATGATCTTCTTGTCTGGGTAGAAGGTGAGGCTTATAATCATGTTGAGCTAGCTAGCTGCTTTGGATATAAAGAGGGGTTAAGCTTTAGTGAATGCTTGCTGTTTGTATACCAAAATAACCTATTAGATGACTTTTTAAATAAATTAGATGGCTATTTTTGTGCTGCCATTTATGATAAAGAAAAAAAACAAGTTAAGTTGATTTCAGATCGCTATGGAATGCGAATGCTTTACTGGTATTGGTATAAAGGCAAGTTTGCATGGTCAAGTGAAGTAAAGGGAATTTTAGCTACAGGTAACATAGATAAAGCTATAGATTCAACGAGCTTTGATTGCTTTATGGAGTTAGGTCACTTATTAGGAGAAAAAACCTGGTTTGAGCATATTAAGCTAATTAAACCAGCAACCGTTATCACATTGGATTTACAAAAAAACGTAGTTACACAATATCACTATTGGGCCTGGTCAGAAATAAGTCCATCATCCTTATCTTTTGATGACGCTGTAGATGAACTGGGCAAGCGCTTTATCAAGGCAGTTGAGCGTCGATTCAACCCCAAAGAAATGGTAGGTATAACATTAAGTGGTGGTTTAGATTCAAGAGCTATCTTAGCGGCCATTGAGCATTTATATCCTGATTATAAAGGTTGTGCATTTACGTTTGGCATTGAGGGTTGTGATGATATTGCTATTGCTAAACAAGTTGTATCACAATCAAATTGGAGTCATAAAGAGTATCACTTTAGCGAAAAAAATTGGTTCAAACCGCGATTCGAGCAAATTTGGAATACTGATGGTTTGAAAGATATGATGCATATGCATGGTTGCGAGTTTGTTGGTGATATTGCTAAAAGTATCGACGTTAATTTAAATGGTTATTTAGGTGATGCAATCTTTGGTGGGAGTTATTTCAAGAATGGAAATCATTTAAATCAAAGAATAAATGAAAGTATTGTTGAAAAGTATTATCGAACTACTTTAGATGAAAGTTTTCAATCTGATTTCTATGATATTAATCATATAGATCCATATTTATTTATGTCCAGAGGAAGGCGGTTTATTAATATGGGCATCGTTAATACCTTGGTTTCTATAGAGCAAAGAACTCCCTTTTTTGATAACCAATGTGTAGAGTTGATTTATTCATTGCCAGACGAGTATAGGGAAAATAATAAACTATATTCTACAATGTTGCACAGGTTTTTTCCGAAGTACTTTAAAACTATAATATGGCAGCAGACAGGGAAGCCAGCCGGGATAACGTACAATGAGAATGTCATATCTCGTTATCTCGGTAAAATAAGCAGGCGCCTCAAGGTCATTCTTGGAATGAAATCAACACAAAGTTATACTGATTATAACCGATGGATCCGCTCACCAGAAGTTTCTGAATATCTATTTAGTATATTAGATGCTGAAACTGCTGAGTACAAAGCGATAACAAATGACGATCTATTGAAAAGGTATTTTATTCCTCACTTGAAGTCGAAAGCTTATAACAAAAGCTCACAGGTATTGAGAGCTGCTACAGTCGAGATATACTTAAAGCTGTTAAAGGAAAAGTTAAATTATTGATATGTACCAAGGGGTTTAGGTTGCGTGAATTTCTGCTAGTGCTAGTTGGTTTGAAGAAGTAGGTCATGATAGGTGTACTATCACCTATTTTAATTTTATAAAGTTAGAAATAAATTATGTTCTATAAAGTTTTTTTTATAATGCTCCTCCTGCTTATCTTTGGCCAGTTCTTGCCTAGAGTAACTGTCGCAGGGCTTTGGCTGGGTATTGATGATATTTTACCGCTATTATCCCTGCCATTAATTTTTTTCTTTTACGCATCTCAAAGAAAATATATAGGCCCAAGTTATAATTTAGTGTTGCCGTTGTTTATATTTGTAGTTGTCTTTGGCTTTTATGGTATTTTGCAGGGAATGGAGTACTTAAGCTTATTAAGGTTTCCTACCGAACTTTGGCAATATTTAAAGCGAGCTATATGTTTCCTTATTGCAGCTATAACCATGTATCACCTCCCATTAAAAAAGAAGATACTTGTTGTAAATGTTTTGCTGGGGGCAAGCTTTCTTTGCTTGTTTATTGGTATACTTCAACTATTTAATATAGAACTGGTGACATCTATATATGGTCGTAGTGACGCTCAAATATCCAATGCGATGCATAATAGTGCTAACCAACGCGTTTATAGTATCACTGGGCATTCAATTTCTTGGGGAGGAATGAGCCTCTTTATTTTTTATGCTGCGGTAGCATTACTTACGCTTAGGCTAACTTTACAGCAAAATTTACAGATTAAAAATAAGCAAACTCTTTTTCTTATGCTTATTTTTTTCATATTGTGCTTAGTCAACGTTATTAGCAGTGGATCCCGTGGCGCTATGATTGCGTTTGTGGTTAGCTTTACACTTTACCTACTTTTGTTGTCGTTTAGAATCGGAGCGAAAAGTATTTTTGTATTACCGCTGATTTGTTGTTTTTTGCTTGTTGTCGGTTATGTTGGTTCTACTCAATTTGATGAAAAGTTTGCTTTTATATTATATCGATTTGAAGCATTAGGTGAGTCTGCTGGCGGTGGACGAGACCTTCAAGTACTAAATGGGCTAGCGTTGCTCAGTAGTTGGTATGAATGGCCTATGGGTGTTTCAAATGCGGTACAACGTTCATTTAACTCATCTTGGGGAATTGAGAGTGAACCATTTAATATTCTAGTTAATTATGGCTTTATTGGTTTTTCACTAATTTATTCGAGTATTTTGATTATTTTATTAAAGCTCAGAAAATTCTTTTTGAAAGGCGAAAATGCCACTTTCGAAAAACAAGTTACATATGATAGTATATTTTGTGGTGTTTTCGGTTATTTGTTGTTTTCTCTCGGCTTCTTTTATTTTGCAGAGTTAATTGTTGGGGTATATAGCTGGCTTGTATATGGGGTACTAGTCGGTGCAGGACTAGCTATGAGAAATGAGGTGATGGAATGACAATATTACACTTTTGTAGCTACTATGTAGGTTCTACAGTATTTTTTGAATTGTTTTCAGCACTCAATCAACATTGCAAGCAATTTGTCTATGTGCCAGTAAGGTTCAATCAGCAACTGAGCACAAAACAAGTGCCGAGCGTTGACTTTAAGTTTGTTAAGAACCTGAGTATATTCACCCGCGCGTTTTACTTACTCAAGTTAACACGCATTCTATACCCTGCCTTTGCCACTTATTTTAAGAATTCGAGTATTAAAGTGGTGCATGCCCATACCTTGTATTCAGATGGTATACCGGCGTATATATTTTCGAGACTGGCGGGAAGGAAATTGATCATAACTTTACGCAATACTGATGTTAATACTGGGTTTAAATATTACAGGCAGTATAAATGGTTGGCTAAAAAAGCGTTAAGCTATTCATCTAGTATTATTCTAGTTTCTCCAGCCCATAAGTTAAAGTTTCAAAACTACTTCGGCCATGCTTTTGATGAAAAAATAAAAGTAGTTCCAAATGGCGTTAACCAATTTTATTTAGAAAATGCTAAAATCAGAAAAAGCACGACTAAAGATAAAGTGGTTGCTTTACACGTTGCAAATATTAATAAAAATAAAAACTTAAAAAATACCATATCAGCCTTTTTTGATGCAACAAAAGAATTAATAGGGGCACAATTTAGAGTTGCTGGTGGTACTTATGAGGAGTATGTGAAGGTTTTTGGTGAACTGCCGAGGGAACTTAAAGAGAAAACCGTTTTCTTAGGTAAGTTAAATAAATTACAACTACTAGCAGAGATGGATGAGGCTACATTTTTTGTAATGGTTTCTCATCACGAAACTTTTGGTCTCGTTTATGTTGAAGCTATATCTCAGTGTTTGCCAATAGTTTACACGACAGGCCAAGGTGTAGATGGTTACTTTATTGACGGTGAATATGGCTTTAAAGCTGATCCAAAATGTAAAGAGTCTATTTCTTTGGCTGTGAAGAATACACTTGATAGATTTCCTGATGGTTTGAATTTTGAAAAGGATAACCCTGCACTAAGTTTCTCATGGGATGAGTTGGCTAAGAAATACGTAGAAGAAATATATGCTTAAAAAGCTTTATATTTCAATTAAATTGTTTATTACAAATTATCGAAGGTTTACATGGTTGTAATTTATCTGCATCAATATTTTAATACGCCTGAGATGAGTGGTGGTACCCGCTCTTATGAAATGGCTAGGAGGCTGGTTGCAGCAGGGCATGAAGTACATATGATTACTTCTTCTCGCGATAAAGAGTGTAGAAATGTTGATTGGTTTACTACGGTGGAGTCTGGTATTAATGTACATTGGTTACCTGTTCCGTATACAAATAAATTAACTTACCAAGAGCGGATCAAAGCTTTCTTCAGGTTTGCATTTAAAGCAATGATGAAAGCGAAGAGCATTAAAGGTGATGTTGTGTTTGCAACAAGCACCCCTCTAACAATCGCTTTGCCTGGTGTCTTTGCCGCCAAGAGTAATAAAATCCCTATGATTTTTGAAGTTCGTGACTTATGGCCTGAGCTGCCTATTGCTATGGGGGCTTTGAATAACCCAGTTGCTCAGTGGTGTGCACATAAACTTGAAAAATGGGCTTATAAGAACTCAAAAGCCGTTATAGCTCTGTCTCCAGGTATGAAAGAAGGTGTTGTAAGAGCTGGTTATCCAGAAAGTAACGTTGCCGTAATTCCGAATAGTAGTGATAATAAAGAGTTTTTATATAGTGAAACTGATGCTGCTAAGTTTAGAGCTAAGCGTCCATGGCTGGGCAACCGCCCATTGCTAGTGTACACAGGGACTTTTGGTAAAATTAATGGTGTCGCTTATATGGCTGAGCTTGCAAAAGCTCTTCTATCTATTAATTCGGAAATACGGATATTACTTGTTGGTAGTGGTTTTGATAAAGAGCTAGTAGAAAGTAGAGCAAGTGAGCTTAATGTTTTAGGTAATAATTTATTTTTAGAAGACCGACTACCTAAAAAAGAGATGCCAGCATTGCTTTCAGCAGCAAACATGTCTGCTTGCCTATTTATTGATATGCCTGAGATGCAGCCAAATTCAGCTAATAAGTTTTTTGATGCATTAGCGTCAGGTACTCCTGTGTTACTAAATTATGGCGGATGGATGCATGAATTAGTTCAAGAGCATGATTGTGGTTTAGCAATGTGGCGAAAACCTATTAATGAAGTTGCTGAAGATGTTGCAAAATCTCTTGATAACCCAAGTTGGTTGAAAGCTGCAGGCGAAGCTGCCAGAACTTTAGCTGAACAAGAATTTGACAGGGATAAGCTAGCATCACAATTTAGAGAAGTTATCAACGCAACAGTAGAAAATAAGTCTCATTTGGCTTCATCTATTGCTCCTGGAGAATACAATGTTAAAACGCACCTTTGATTTAGTTCTTACGCTATTAGCTTTATTTATTTTAGCGCCAGTTTTAATTGTTGTTGCTATTTTAATTAGGGTGAAATTAGGTGCTCCCATTTTATTTACTCAAGATCGCCCTGGCCTTAATAACAAAGTTTTCAAAATGTATAAGTTCCGAAGTATGACTAACGAGTGTGATGCTTCTGGGAATCTTTTACCGGATAGTATCCGATTGACTAAATTTGGTAGCTTTCTAAGGAGCTCTAGCTTAGATGAGTTACCTGGACTTTGGAATATTCTAATTGGTGATATGAGCCTTGTCGGTCCTAGACCTTTACTAGTAGAGTACTTAGACTTCTATACTGAAAAAGAAAGAATGCGTCACAATGTTAGACCTGGTCTAACTGGGCTTGCGCAAGTCTCTGGTAGAAATAATTTAGCGTGGGATGAGCGATTGAAAATAGATATTGAATACGTTGAAAATCAAAGTTTTTTACTGGATTTAAAAATTCTCTATTTAACATTCTTGAAAGTGATTAAAAAGGAAGATGTAGTTGTCGTTCCTTCTTCTAAATTCGGGAAATTGAGTGATGAAAGGAGCAAAAGTAAGAATGTTTGAATCCCCTGAAGTTACTCTTAATCTATCTATTAAAAATTGCAAATTTAAAATTAAGCGTGATGATCTTTTGCCTGACTTTATGGGTGGAAATAAAGTTCGTAAGAATAGGTTTATTCTCTCTTCACTGACTAGTTTGCCTGATGTAATTATAACTAATGGCGGCGCAGAATCTAATCATGCTAGGGTATGTGCATTAATGGCCGCTCGTTTAGGGATTAAGTGTCACTTAGTATTACATGGTGAAAAAGATGAGTCTGATTATCTTCACGGTAATAAATTTTTTATCGAATCTACTAATGCAGAAATTAACTACGTAAACAGTGATGAAATAGCTCGGACCATAGAAGCTATTAAAAGAAAGTGTGAATTGCAAGGTCTTGATGTTTTTGTAATACCTGGTGGAGGACATTCACTTGATGGTGCACGGGCTTTCATTGCAGCAGTGGATGAGTTAGAAGAAGAACCTGATTATATTTTTTTCCCCAGTGGTACTGGTGCTACTCATGCTGGTTTACTCGCTGGAGTAAAGAAAAAGAATTGGAAAACTCAGGTTGTAGGTATATCTATCGCTAGGCAAGCTGAGCGAGGCATACCTGCTATTGATGAATTATATGCACCTCTCTGCGCGGAGCTTAATATCCAACATAGAGTTGAGGATATCATTTTTTTAGAACAATTCACTTTTGGTGGATACGCTAAGTATAATGCTGAGTTAATTGAATTTGTAAGAAGAGTTACTAGTCAAACTGGTGTGCCATTTGATCCTGTTTACTCGGGAAAAGCTCTGTACGGGGTTACCCAATTACTCGAAAAAGCAAAGATCCCTGCAAGTAGTAAAGTGCTTTTTTGGCATACTGGTGGTTTATTAAATTTACAGTCATCTAAGGCTATTTAAAATGAAAGTTATTTTATTTGGAAATGTACCTTTAGCAAGTTGGTTAATTGAACAATTATTCTTATCAAAAATAGAGTTGCTAGGGGTTGTTTACGATGACCACCAAAGTAACGACTTCTCGCATCATGGTATGAACTATACCACAGCAAAGGCGACTTGCGAAAAGTTAGGTATAAATAGGATCTCTTTTACAGAAGCAAAAGAATTAGCATTAAAAGAACCAATACTTGGAATATCAGTTCGTTATCACAAATTATTCAAAAAAGATTACTTTGAAGCATTTAGCCCAGGCATTATTAATCTTCATGGTGGCGAGTTACCAAGGTTTAGAGGGACTAATATAGCAAACCATGCTGTTTTACAAAATGTAAAACGCGGTGCGGGAACTCTTCATTATATTGACGAAGGGGTTGATTGCGGCGATATAGTCTACAGAGAGTTTTTTGATGTAGTTGATAACGCCACAGCTTTCGACTTTTTCACACAAACACTCTGCGCTTTACAAGCAGCGTCAATTAAATTGATAAAACTATTAGAAGAAGGTAAGGAAATTCCAAGAACAAACCAAGATTACTACATTAATGAATTGGGTGAGGTTGCCCATGAGTATAAAAAAAAGGATTTAGATAAACTTAAAGAAATTACTCAATATGACCTGATTAATGGCATGGTTGATAGAAAGGTACGTGCTTTTACCTTTGGAGATCACTGTGGGGCATACCTCTCTGAAGGTGATAAGAAATATTTAGTTAGTAAGGCTTAATGATGAACTTTTTATTTACTTGTGTTGGCCGTAGAAAATACTTGGTAGATTATTTTAAATCTGAATTACACAATAATGGAAAAATTGTTGGCGTTGATATGACAACAACAGCTCCAGCCTTGGCTGCTTGTGATAATTGGCATTTGGTACCGAGTGTATACGATACTGACTATATTGGTCGTGTTATTGAAATTTGTAAGCTGGAAAAAATAGATGTGCTTATCTCTTTAAATGATATGGAGCTTCCTATTTTATCGAAGCACCGCTCATCTTTAGAGGAGTTAGGTGTAACTTTAGTTTTGGCGAATGACTCAGCAATAGATATTTGCTCTGATAAATACAAAACATATTTATTTTGTAAAGAGAATAATATACCCGTGCCTTCTAGCTTTATTAGCCTAGATACAACTTTGGCTGCTATTGCTTCCCATTCTGTAAATTACCCATTAATTGTTAAGCCTAGGTGGGGTTCAGCTTCTTTTGGTTTGTATGTGGTTGAAACTGAAAAAGAGTTGATTGAAGCTTACAATGCCTGTAAGAAGTCTTTGAGTATTTCATACTTATCTCAGTTTAAAGAATCTAATGATGATGTATTGATTCAAGAGTTCATTAAAGGTAAAGAGTATGGGCTTGATATATTTAATGATATGAATGGCCAATTTAAAGGAGTTGTTTGTAAGGAAAAATTATCAATGCGGGCAGGTGAAACAGACAAGGCTATGACTGTAAAAGCGGATCGTTTTAGTGATTTTGCCGCCAAAATTGGTAGTGAATTACAGCACGTTGGTAATATGGATTGCGACTTTTTAGAAAAAGAAGGTCAGCTTTATTTGCTGGAGCTTAATCCAAGATTTGGCGGTGGCTACCCGTTTTCACATGAAGCTGGTGCAAATTTAGTAAGAGCATTAATTATGTCGATTCAAGGTCGAAGTGAAGAGATTACTATAGACTATGAGGTAGATAAAGTTTTTGCTAAATGTGACACTATTGTGGCAGCACGTTGATTATTATGAGAGAGCAATAATGTTAAATACTCCTTTTTCTCCTTGGCCAAGCTTCACACAAGAAGAGGCTGATGCGGTTAGTAATGTTGTGTTGTCTAATAAAGTAAATTATTGGACAGGTACTGAAGGGCGAGAATTCGAAAAAGAATTTGCGGCTTGGGCTGACAGTGAATATGCCGTAGCTTTGGGCAACGGTACACTTGCGCTTGATATTGCTTTAAAAGCGTTAGGTGTAACTACTGGCGACGAAGTTATTACTACACCGCGTACTTTTTTAGCCTCGGCCAGTAGTATTGTCACTGCTGGCGCTTCGCCTGTATTTGCGGATGTTGATCTTAATAGTCAGGCTATTACGGCTGAATCTATCAAAGCGGTACTTACACCTAAAACTAAGGCTGTCATTGTGGTTCATTTAGCAGGTATGCCTGCAGAAATGGACGCCATTATGGCGTTAAGTGAAGAGCATGGTTTTTATGTCATTGAAGATTGTGCGCAAGCGCATGGTGCTAAGTACAAAGGTAAATCTGTAGGCTCTATTGGTCATGTTGGCGCATGGTCTTTTTGTCAAGATAAGATTATGACAACGGGCGGAGAAGGGGGGATGGTCACCACTAACTCGAAAGAACTGTGGTCAAAAATGTGGAGCTATAAGGACCATGGGAAGAGCTTCGACGCAATTTATAATCGAGAACATCCTCCCGGTTTTAGGTGGTTACACGAAAGTTTTGGTACCAACTGGCGCATGACTGAAATGCAGGCCGTAATAGGCCGTATACAGCTGACTCGTATGACTGAGTGGACAGGAAAACGCCAGAAAAATGCACAACTCATCGACAAAGCACTTGGCGACTTGAGTGCTGTAAGGCTTGTAGATGTACCTGAGCATATAGAACATGCAGAATATAAACACTATGTATTTGTTCGCCAAGAGAATCTTGCCCAGGGCTGGACTAGAGATAAAATAGTTCAAAAAATAGGTGAGTTAGGAGTTCCTTGCTTTCAAGGAAGCTGTTCAGAGGTCTATCTTGAAAAGGCATTTGACGGCACTCCCTGGAGACCAAAAGAGCGTTTGAAGAACGCTGTAGAGCTTGGGGAAACCTCAATCATGTTTCTAGTTCACCCAACGCTCACGAGTGAAGAAATGGTGAAAACCACAGCGGTGATCCGCGAAGTATTTACCATGGCTTGTCGTTAGGTTGACCAAGCTTTACCCTAAGCACAGTGTATTAAGTTGGCTAACTGTGCTTTTTTATATATCATTTATCATGCAACAATAAATATGTCTTTGTGGACCAAATGACTAAGCTTAAGGATGTTTCATGGATAGCTATTTGCGCTCAATGTTGAGTGCCTCGCGGGCAAAAAAGCGCCTAATTACTTTGTTTATTGATTCGTTGTTTATCATAAGTGCTTTCTGGCTTGCTTTGATAGTACGTCTCGATAGCTTTGAGCCATTGGTGTATAGCTATAACTGGCTTTTGTTGAGCCTCGTTCTTCCCATTAGCTTGTTTTCTTTTATTAACCTTGGTTTATATCGAGCGGTACTAAGATATGTTGGTGCACATGCAGTGGGAGCAATAGTTACAGGCACCGTCATTAGCACTGTTACGCTTGTGATATTGGCTTTTTTCCTGCAAATTAGCATTCCACGCACAATGCCGCTGATCTATGCATGGCTGGTTATTCTGTCAGTTGGTGGCTCCAGAATAATGGTAAGATCGATGGTTGGCAGGCTTGCATCTGTCAATAAGCTACCAATAGTTATTTACGGCGCTGGTGATGCTGGGAGGCAGCTGGCGACTGCGCTAGGAGCGGGACCTGATTACTATGTTACCGCATTCATCGACGACGACACTTATAAACATAACTCAATTATTCTGGGGATCCCGGTTGTTGCGTTTGAATCACTCTATAGGTTGATAGATGCAGGTAGAGTAAAAAAAATCCTTCTGGCGTTACCCAGCGCATCAAGAGCCCGGCGCAAAGAGGTGCTTGCTAAGCTAGAAAAGCTACCTGTGGAAGTACTTACTATCCCTGGTATGGCTGATGTGGTCGAAGGCAAAGCAAATCTGGATGAAATCAAGGACGTAGAAATCGAGGACTTACTTGGTCGCGATAGCGTTTCACCTAAATCTGAACTGATGACTGCAAATATTAAAGATAAATGTGTGATGGTTACAGGTGCTGGCGGGTCTATCGGATCTGAGTTATGCCGCCAAATCGTTGATAATCAACCTAGTAAGTTGGTCTTATTTGAGCTCTCAGAGTTCGCACTATACTCAATTGAAAAAGAACTCTCTGAAACTATCAGAAAGAAAGGGCTGGATATTGAGATTATACCAATCGTTGGCTCTGTACAACGAATTAACCGAACGGAAACATGCATGAAGGCCTTTGCTGTAGAGACTGTATACCATGCAGCAGCTTACAAACATGTTCCTTTAGTTGAACACAATGTTGTTGAAGGGGTGCGTAACAATGTATTTGGTACTTATTACGCAGCCAAAGCAGCTATTAATTCCGGCGTTAAAACTTTTGTTCTGATTTCCACAGATAAAGCGGTTAGGCCCACCAATGTAATGGGGGCGACCAAGCGAATGGCTGAGCTGGTACTGCAAGGTTTAGCAAAAGGGCAAAATAAAACCCGTTTTTGTATGGTGCGTTTCGGCAATGTGCTTGGTTCTTCAGGTTCGGTTGTGCCTTTATTTAGAAAGCAAATTAAACAGGGCGGTCCAATCACGTTAACTCATCCAGAGATAACGCGTTTCTTCATGACTATCCCAGAAGCTGCTCAGTTGGTTATTCAGGCAGGTGCCATGGGGAGGGGTGGAGATGTGTTTGTCCTTGATATGGGGGAATCGGTCAAAATAAAGGACTTGGCGGTAAAAATGGTGCACTTGTCGGGGCTTGAGGTAAAAAGTGAAACCAACCCACATGGTGATATAGAAATCAAATGTACTGGCCTGAGACCCGGAGAGAAGTTATATGAAGAGCTACTTATTGGTGAGAACGTTGAACAGACCACCCATGAGCGGATTATGACTGCAAATGAAGTGATGTTGCCGCTAAAAGAACTTGAAGATATTTTAGATTCACTAGATAAGGCCTGCCATGATTTTGATCATGAGGTGATAAGACAGCTACTTTTGAAAGCGCCAACTGGATTCAGTCCCACAGATGGTATTTGTGATCTCGTGTGGAATGCAAGGCAGAACGCCGAATCACAGCTTGAGAATAAGGTGGTTAATCTTAAGTAATAGGTTAGCTGAGTAGTATAATCGCTCGGCTATTTTTGCTTTGCGGGTCTTCGGTTGTTAGGTTGCTTGCTACGTTGTTCTAGCTATTTTGAGATGAGTAAAAAACTGATGCACATGCTGTAGCTCAGTCCATTTTTGTTGTGTTTCAATATATCTATTGACCGTTGACTGTTTCTTTTTCACTCCCATTTATAAAGCTCTTAGTGTTATAGTAGCCTTAAATTTTCTCTAAAACTGAATACCTTAACCGGACAGAGGACTATGTCTAAATTAACCCCTATTCTGGCAAGCAGCCTGTTATCTATATCGCTACCTAGTGGTGCCAGTGAGGCACCAAAAAATCACCAAAATTTTACTGGCTCTACAGGTTTAGTGAATACGCCCTCTGCAAAGGTTTTAGCGCCAGGCGTGATTGACATCGGTTATAACAACCAGCTCAACTTTAGGGGGTTAGACTATGTTGATGGTTACAATTATATTTTTTCGGCAGGTATGTGGCCTGGGTTAGAAATCAGCGGTCAGATTTCCAGCAGTAGCATGCACGACAATGGGTTTCTTTTAGCTGCGTTAGGTGACGATCAAGTTCGAGATTTATCCTTCAATGCTAAATATCAAATCCCGTTTGTGCCTGAAGATTGGTTTGACTTAGCCATTGGCGGGAAAGACATGGGTGGAGCAGCAAATCACTATGAGTCTTATTTCGCTGTTGCCTCAAAAGACTGGCTAGACTTTCGCTTTTCGACCGGGGTAAGCACCAGTAAAAGCGAAATCGGTATGATGGATGGCGTGTTTGCGGGTGTTGAATGGCAGCCTTTGGAGTGGTTTGCTTTGCAACTTGAGCATGATGCTGAAGCGGTGAATGCGGCCGCGCGTGTGACAGTCCCTAAAGCCTGGTTGTTTGATCTTGGCACCCTGACGCTGACAAGTCGCTTTTACAGTAATACAGAACATAGCGAAAGAGATACCTATTACGGCATTAATTTTTCTATGCCATTATCCGAGCAATCCCGAGCTGACTATCAAGAAATAAAACCTGCGCCGGACAATGCAGGTGTAATAGCACAGTTGTCAGAGCAAGGTGTACAGCCGGCGAAACCACCTAGAGCTGTCCCCCCTAGATCAGCTAATTTAGCCACAAAAACGCAAAGTAATGCTCTAGACTTGACTCAGAAAGTCAATGTCGGTGAATTGAACACTGAGATCCGGGCGCTTAAGCAGGCGCTAGTTGCAGATGGGTTTGAGAACGTTCAGGTGGGTATGAATCGCGAACCTGTTATTGTAGTTAAGTTCGAAAACCCAGTGTTTAATCGCAATGACTTGGATGCGATAGGGGTTGTACTGGGTCGGGTTGCACAATATATCAGTGATGACAGTGCAAGCTATACAGTTCAGCTGAGCAAACATGATATTCCGCTATTGTCTTTGTCAGGGCAAGTGGACAGCTATCGACAGTTTATCACTGAGGGGACCTCGCCGGGTGTTGTTATTCGCCAGGGTATGATGGATGTTCCGGGTGGCGTCGCCTGGATTGGCGATGGCTCCGTGAACAGCCCTTACTTCAAACCGCGTTTGACCTTAGGTCCGGCATTGAGTTCAACGTATGCCACTGAGTTGGGCGTGTATGACTTCTCATTAGCACTCAGAGCGGATCTTGAAATCCCGCTATGGCGTGGCGCAGGTGTCAATATCACAGCACAAACCGTGGTTGCTGACACAGAACACTTTGAAGCCGGTGGTATTTTTGAGGCGCGCCGAGAACGAAATGGCCTGGAGCGGGCTATCTTCTACCAAACATTGGATTTGCCATTTGGCTTGTACAACCAAACTCAGGTAGGCTTTTTCCGTGAATATTATGATTACACTGGCATTATCAACGAAACAGCCTGGATAAGTCCGTCTGGACGCCATAAGCTCTATAACACCTATGGTTTCTTCGACTATCAAGATTACAATGAAGACCGTGACTATCATGTTATGGGATACCAGTATCATTGGGTTGAGCAAGATATTTCATTCCATCTCTCCGGGGGCGAATTCTGGCGGCGCGACAAGGGTATGAAAGTAGAGACCAAGTTCTGGTTTGGCGACAGCTATGTGTCAGTCTATGCCTACGATACGGATGTGCAGGTTGCTGGTATATCTTTCAGTATCCCATTGACACCAAGAAAAGACATGGCCGTATCTAAGTATGGGCAGGTGAAAGGGAATCAGGCATGGCGACATAGTGTGGGTACACGTATTGGTGAGAATAAAAATGCGCTGGTTTACAAAAAAGGCTATATCCCTGAAACCTCTGTTAGCCTTGATCGCACCTACTTTAACCAGGGTCGATTGTCGGGCAGTTATGTCTATGCCAACCTTGCCAGGCTGCGTGAGGCGTATCTGACCTTTAAATAATTTTACCGTTAACAAGTCGGGCTGATCCCATTATCAGCCCGTGCCATTTTCACCCTGCCAGCCCCTTTTTTTGAATGTTTTATCAGCAACAGATCTGTAACTGTGATCCATCACAAATAAATTCAGTTTGATGACAAAAATCTGAAATTTATGCTTGAGAATTGTGTCTTTCGCTCCAATACTTAGTTATAGGTAAACAACAAAAGGGAGCGCTTATGAAAATTAATCTTTCAGGCCACCATGTAGATATGACTGAAGCAGTAAAACAACACGTAGATGAAAAGTTTGCCAAAGTTGCTAACCACTTCCCGTCGCTGTTGTCGATAGACGTCATAGTCAGTAAGGAACACAAGAAATTTTATACTGAGATCAACACCAATTATTCAGGAGCCCGGATATCCGTAAGAGGAGAGGATGACGTCATGTATCCGGCCATTGCAAATGCAGCTAAAAAATTAGACGCTGCACTAAAACACAGAAAAGGCCAGCTTAAGGCCAACAAACACGAAAAACCTGTGAGCACGACGCCACCGATTGCCCATGAAATCATTCAGGAAATGAACCTGAATTAGAGATAAAAACAAAGAAGCCACCTAAGCGGTGGCTTCATTCGTAATGCCCTTCACACAGCCCCGTCAAAGCCCATCTGGCGCCAGGATTCATACACAAACACAGAAACTGCATTAGACAGGTTCATGCTTCTGCTATCTGGCCGCATGGGGATCCGCAGCCGATGCTCAGGTGGCAATGAAAAAATAACATCTTCCGGCAAGCCCCGTGTTTCTGGACCAAACAACAGGCAGTCACCACTTTGATAGTCTGGTTCATGATGATACCGGGTGCCTTTCGTGGTGCAGGCAAACACTCTGTTTGGCTTGCGCGCTGCGAGGTAGTCCTCCAGTGAAGGGTAGCGTTTTACTTCACTGAATTCATGATAATCCAGGCCGGCACGCCTGACCCGCTTGTCGTCCCAGTCAAAGCCCAAAGGCTCAATAAGGTGCAAAGAAAACCCAGTATTGGCACACAAGCGAATGATGTTGCCCGTATTGGGGGGAATTTCAGGTTGATATAATACGATGTCTAACATGGAAAACCTCAAAATGATATTGCCTGCAGTATAACGCATCCTGCACAAGGGCTAAAAGATGTGGTGGTATCTGAGCCGGTAGAAGTAAGGCCCACCTGTCTAACTATTCAATCCGGCGTCACTAATTTTTCATTTTCATGACTTACACTATAAGATAAGCCTAACCCGGAGTTTAACGAGGTTGTTGAGGTAATAGGTGACCCATAATTATAACTTTTTAGTTCGATTTTCCAGTATCTTTACGCTGGTCATGGCGGCGCTGATGATAGCGGCTAAGGCCTGGGCGTGGCTGGCGTCCGGCAGCGCGGCCATGCTGGGATCGCTCACTGACTCTCTGCTTGATGTCAGTGCATCTATGATGAGCTTTTTGGTGCTGAGCTATGCGCTTCGCCCGGCTGATGATGACCATCGCTTCGGTCACGGCAAGGCTGAGGCACTGGCTGGACTCGGTCAGGCGGCGTTTATTGCGGGCTCGGCTTGTCTTTTGACCTTTCATGGCATCGAGCGCTTATTTAACCCGGTAACCATCCAGCACAGCCTGCTGGGGGTTTGGGTGAGCCTGTTTGCGGTTGCTTGTACATTTGCGGTGGTCGTTGTACAGCACCAGGTTGTAAAGCGTACTCAGTCAATCGCCATCAAAGCCGACTCCTTACACTACAAAGGAGATATTCTTCTTAACCTGGCAGTGCTTACGGCCCTGTTGTTGAGCCATTGGCAGGTTCAGCACGCAGACGCTCTGTTCGCCATCGGGGTTGCAGCTTATTTACTCTATAACTGCTGGGAAATTGCCCGGGAGAGTGCAGATCACCTGATGGACAAAGAGCTGCCCGATGAAGAAAAAACCGAGATCATTCTGCTGGCATCCAGCCATGAGGAGGTTTATGGGGTGCACGACCTAAGAACCAGGCAAAGTGGTAAAGTGAAGTTTGTACAACTGCACCTGGAACTGGACGACCATATTCCGCTAGCCCGCGCACATCAGATCAGTGATGAAGTGGTGGCCCATATTAAAGCGGCGTTTGAGTCGGAGATGGACATTCTGATCCATCAGGATCCGGTGTCACTGGCGGTATCACCGGTCACATAGTCAGACAAAGAGGGGGCTGTTGTCGATCCCTGCCCAATGAGCTGGTGGACAAACGAATAAAACTGGTTCAGCACTGCTCGTCTGACTGTGTCTTTCTCACATAATAGCTCGTGTTTACCCGGGTAATGGTGTAGCTGGCAAGCGACATTGTTGGCCGCAAAATGTGTATGGGCGGCGGAGCAAACTATGCTGTCATGTTGTGCGCTGGCGATGCTCACTGGCAGATCAATGCGTTGCTGTACCATGCTCTGTGTAAATTGCAGTGCCTGCTGCAACCAGCGAAAACTGACCCCGCCCAGCTGCAAGTCAGGGTGCTGCTGATATAACTGCCTGAATATCGAATAGCGCAGTTCGCACTGCGTCAACTCATTGTCTGCGAAGGCTTTGGGCATGTAATCCGCCTGACCGACGGCATAACTTTGTCCCAGCCCTAACGCACAGGCTGTGGTAGCAATTCCCTGAGCCAGCCAGGCTGGGTAGGGTGCTGTATTAATCGCAAGCATAGGCGCGCTGAGAAAGGCGCCAACGGCGGGGCTGCTGTAACGTGTGAGATAATCACAGGTGATAGCGCCGCCCATAGAATGGGCCAGAATTACGCTTTGCCCGTGCCATTGAGGTAAGACGACTTGGTTGATGAACGCATCAAGGCAATCACCGTACTGCGCAAACCGCTCAATATAGCCAATGTGCAGGTTGCTAAGAAAGCGGCCAGACAGGCCCTGACCAGGGTGATCATAGGTGAAAACGGCAACCTGATTGCGGCTAAACTCCCAGATCAACTCCTGATACTTGTGTGCCGATTCTATCCGGCCGTTGACCAGTATGACGGCAAACCGGGCATGCTCGGGTATATGGCTGGCATAAAAGAGCGGCCCGACCGGGCTGTCAAAGGTGCCTTTTTGGCAGGCTTGCCAGTGCGCTTCTATTTGCGCCAGATTATCGGATAAGTGCTTACTTTCGCTATAAAACATGCTTGTCTATTGGCAGCTCTACGATGACACGCAGACCACCGTGGTTACTAAACTGAATACGGCCATGATGCACTTTTATGGCATGTTGCGCAATTGCCAGTCCCAGGCCAAACCCGCCTGAGCCTGCAGTTCCCTCTGGTGTGCGTGCCTCTGAGGCTCTGAAAAAAGGAATACAGAGTTTTTCCAGCATGGCATCGCTGACTCCCGGTCCGTCATCACAAATCGTCACGCTCAGCCGGTTGTTTTCACATTGCGCATCCAGTGTAATTTGTTTGTTTGCGTACTTTATGGCGTTTCGCAATATGTTCTCAAACGCACGGCCAAGTAGCATGTCATCCACTGTCAGGGTCAGGTCGGGTAATGTTTCCCAGTTGACCTCTTTGCCCAGTTGCTGACTCTCAAAACTGGCATCGTCCAGGATGGGGTCCAGCAAGTCAGCCAGTGATATTGCATGCAGGCTCACTTGTTGCTGCTGAGATTCCAATCGCGATAATTGCAGGATATCACTCAGCATATGTTCAAGCAGATGTGCTTCTTTCTCGACTCTTTGCAAATAGGGCATGAGCGATTCTGGTGCTTTATCGCTGGCTATGCCATTTGCCATCTGCAGGCGAGTGAGCGGAGATCTGAGCTCATGAGAGATATCTGCCAGCAGGCGCTTTTGTTGTGTGACATGTGCCTCGAGGTGGCTGGCCATCAGATCAAAGTCTTTCCCCAGCTGCCCCAGTTCGTCCTGGCGTGATGTGCTGATGTTTGCACGCGTATCCAATTTACCTTGTGCCAGTGCTGCAGCGGCTTGTTGTAACTGCCTGACGGGTTTGAGCAGGCCACGGGTAAACCACAGACTAAAGCCAAAGCTGGCGAGGAGCAGGATCAGTATTTTCACCCACGCTGGCAGCAATCTGATCTTTGTCAGCACCCTGGGATCGCGGTGATCCATCAGTTGAAAAAGCTGATACGATTCGCCCTGTAGCCGAATATCCAGCGGGCCAAAAGCCCGGTACTGCTCGGTGTCGACAACCTGCGGGGGGGCATTGACGGTAAAGTTCAGGAGCGACAAGTCCCATTCCAGCAAAGTTGGGTGGCTCAGCACACTTTTTAATTCGTCGCTGTGGCGTAAGTAAATTTTTGGCCCGTGAGTGCGGTTACGACCGGGCAGTAAAGTGGCAAGAGGTTGCTCCGGGCGGTTGTCAGCGCGGCGTTTCAAAGTTCGTTGCAGGTGGTGCAGATTCTTTAACATAGCCGGGCTTAGCTGGCGAGTTTCTAATAGCTTGGGCTGCAACAGGCTGACACTCATCAGCAGCACTAAAGTGGCGGCAATCGTTCCCCAAAACCACACGAATACTTTTATTAGTAAGTACTTCCTCACGCTATGCCTTTAGAAAAATATAGCCTGAGCCACGTAATGTTTTGATATAGGTATGCGAGCTGTGCTGTGCGATTTTCTTTCTTACATTGCTGACATGCATATCAACCGATCTGTCATAAGGTGCTAAAGGGCGGCCAAGCACAGTGTGTGACAGGGTTTGTTTGGTCACCGGCTGACCAGCCGATTTAATTAGCTGATGCAACATCTCGTATTCCGTGCCAGTCAGTGGTAATGGTGTGCCCTTGATGCTGGCAGTGCGTGAAGCCAGGTCCAGCTCCAGATCCTGATATTTGAAACTGGGTGCCACGGAATTATTAAGCAGGTGTGCAATGCGCCGGGTGATGGCCTTGATCCGTGCCAGCAGCTCTCTGTGATTAAAGGGCTTGGGAATATAGTCATCTGCGCCCAGCTCCAGGCCAAAGATACGGTCAAAATCATCGCCTTTAGCCGTCAGCATGATCACCGGCGTCATTTTTTTTGCGCGCAGTGCTTTAAGCACTTCAAAGCCGTCCAGCTGGGGCAGCATGACATCCAGCAGGATCACATCAAACTCTCTGGTTAGTGCCATATCCAGCCCCTCAGGGCCGGTATAAGCGGCATAAACATTACACCCTTCGCTTTGCAGATACTCTTGCAAGAGTTCACACAGGCCCCGGTCATCGTCAATTATCAGTACATTGGCGCTCATACTGTTACTCAGTCTCTGTTCCTGTGTCTATCTTACCTTACTATAGAAGTAAGGTGACTGACTTTACACTTCTTTACGCTCAATACATTAGGGGGATGATCCAGGAATGTGTGGGGGCTGAAACAGCACTTGACAAAACTTTACACAACCTTGACGTTGCTTTGCTCTGGCGTTGCTAAAGTGATATCCAACTTAACAGGAGACGCTACCATGAATACACACACTAAAACCAAGATCCGTCACACAGTTAAAGCACTGTTACTGGCCTCAGTGATGGCCGGCAGTGGTGCCGCACTGGCTGATACCGACGTGAATGAGGCGCAGCCTAAAGCTGCTAATATGAAGCCGATGAAAAGTATGGGCCATATGCTGCTATCAAAGCGTGCGGTAAAGCACCTGGGTCTGACCCAAAGTCAGCAGGATGAGTTAAAAATCCTTTTTGACGCGCAGCGCGAGCAGGTGAAAAATTTGCGCGGTGACAAAGACAAAGGTGAGCATCATGAGGCGTTTAAATCATTGATTGAGGCAGAACAATTCGACAAAGCACAGGCACAACTGTTGCTGGAGCAATTTCAGCCACAGAAGCGTGAAATGATGCTTATCCGGCTGGAAACACAGCACAAGGTATATCATATTTTAACTGAAGAGCAGCGCGCCAAACTCAAGCAGCTGCGTCACAAGCGTATGGCTAAAAAGCACCATTAACACCCGTCTTCGTAACGATTGTGAAAAGAGAAACTGCCCGGATGACTACCGGGCAGGGATTATTCTTTAAAGAAATTATCGTCGTTTTTGGCCAGCATTGCTTCCAGATCTTCCACCATATCTCTGGCGGCTTCCGGCGACAGATCGGCACTGTTGAGTGGTGTTGAGATTTTATTGTTCTCTTCAGACCACTCACCCAAATCTATAAGCTGGCAGCGTTTAGAGCAAAAAGGACGATGTGGGCTTTGCGCCGACCAGACCACGGCCCCCTGGCAGGTAGGACATTTTACAGAAACAGGCATAAGCACCTCAGTATAACTCATTTTCTCTATTGTACTGTGTGGTCGTCTGGGCGTCACGGGTCGCAGACTAATTAGTAACTGGTTACCCGGTTAATCTCTGCCAGAGACGTGATCCCATCCGATGCTTTTTTCAACCCGGACTGACGCAGATTCGCAAATCCCTGGCTCGCGGCAAGCTCGGCAATTTCCAGTGAGTTACCCCCTTCCATAATGGCATGTGAGATTTCCGGTGTGATCTTCATCACTTCATAAATACCGACCCGGCCCTTGTAACCATCGGTACAATGATCGCACCCTTTGGGGGTGTAGAGGGTCATATTCTGAATTTGCTCAGCAGTAAAGCCCTGGCGTTGTAATTCTTCGGTGGGCAACTGCTCTGGCTCTTTGCACTTGGGGCATAAGCGGCGAGCCAGCCGTTGAGCGATGATCAGGCTGACTGAGCTGGCCACGTTATAGGCAGGTACACCCATATTGAGTAAGCGGGTCAGGGTTTCTGAGGCAGAGTTTGTGTGCAGGGTACTCATCACCAGGTGGCCGGTTTGGGCAGCCTTGATGGCGATTTCAGCGGTTTCCAGGTCACGGATCTCACCAACCATGACGACATCGGGGTCCTGACGCAGGAAAGCCCGCAATGCATTGGCAAAGGTCATATCTGCTTTGGTGTTGATCTGTACCTGATTAATGCCTTCCAGGTTGATTTCCACCGGATCTTCCGCCGTGCTAATGTTGCGCTCCGGCTTATTGAGGATATTCAGGCCGGTATAAAGCGACACGGTTTTACCCGAGCCTGTCGGACCGGTGACCAGGATCATCCCCTGTGGTTGCTCAAGTGCATTCAGGTACATGCTCTTCTGATCCGCTTCATAACCAAGCGCTTCAATGCCCAGCTTGGCGGCGGATGAATCCAAGATCCGCATTACGATTTTTTCACCCCACATGGTTGGCAGGGTACTGACACGAAAATCTATGCTCTTGCGCTCGGAGATCTTCAGCTTAATGCGGCCATCCTGTGGCTTGCGCTTTTCCGCGATATCCAGGTGAGACATTACCTTGATACGGGCCGATAAGCGGCTGGAGAGGGCGTGAGGCGGGCTGGCCATTTCATGTAGCAAACCATCGATACGAAAGCGCACCCGGTATTTCTTTTCATAGGGCTCAAAGTGCAGATCCGATGCGCCTTTTTTGATCGCATCCATCAGGATCTTATTGATATAAACGATGATAGGGGCGTCGTCTTTTTCTTCATCGTTGTTTTGTGCTTTGGGTTCGTCCTCAACATCCAGGCTGGCGAATTCTTTAAATTCATCCTCACTCAGGCTGAGGCTGCTGTTATCGTCAAACAGTTGGTCAATTTTCTGGTCGAGCAGTTTATAGTCGACAACCACAACTTCACATTGCAAACCGGTGCTGAATTCAAAGTTCTCAAAAGCCCCGTAGTCGGTAGGGTCTGAAGTCGCAATAAAGAGTTTGCGATCCTTTTTCACCAGCGGCAGCAAATGATGCTGGCGAATGAGCTTTTCTTTAACCAGCTCTTTGGGGACCTGAGTAATGTCAAAGCCGCTCAGATCAAAATAGGGGACCCTGAACAAGTCAAGGCATTGCTCGGCCATCTCCTGGCTGCTCATGCCGCTACACAGGCAAATGAGCTCTGCCGTTGAGTGGGCATCGGCTTGTTTGGCTTTAACCTGCTCAGCAGTGAGTTTGCCAAGGGTAATAAACTTTCTCAGTAATGGCGAGTGATGTTCCATAATGCTCTTAAGACTTCAACGAGTTACACTAAATGTAGCAAAAAATGCGGTGATCCGGGTAGTGAATTAATAGCAAACCGGGCCAGGTGTGGGCGGGTATGCCACCCATCACGCATGATTGGCCTCTGCAAGCTGCAAAAAGCTTTTATGTAAGGCAGTAAGTTGTGCTTGCATCGCTTCAAGCGGTTGATTGTTGTCGAGAATAAAGTCGGCTTTCGCGCGCTTATCGGCTCTGCTCATTTGCGCTGCAATGATTTGCTCAATCTGCTGCCGGTGGGCATTGTCTCGTGCGCAGGTGCGCGCTATCTGCACCTCCACAGGCACATCGACGAGCAGGGTTTTATCGCAGTATTTATCCAGCGTATTTTCAAACAACAAAGGCGCCGACAAAATAACATAATCGCTGTCGGCGTGCGCCAATTGTGCCAGCAGCTGGGCGCGGATCATCGGATGTAGCAAGTTGTTCAGCCAGTTTTTTTCATCTTCGTCGGTAAAGATAATAGCGCGCAGTGCCTGGCGGTCCAGCGTGCCTTCCTCTGTCAGGATGTGCTTGCCGAAATGGCTCACAATGGCCTCCAGCCCCTGGCTGCCAGGCTCGACGACCTCCCTTGCCACCACATCGGCATCCACAACGCAGATCCCTTGTTGACTGAGGTAGTCGGACACTGTGGTTTTACCGGCACCGATCCCGCCGGTTAAGCCTAAGATCCAGTTGGCCATGGTTATGCTCCTAACAACGAAAGATACCAGCGACTTAGTTGCTCACCATATAACAGCGTCAGCCATCCGGCAATGGCCAGGTAAGGGCCAAAGGGAATTGGGGTGGCCTTGTCTTTGCCCTGCACGGCCAGTTGAGTTGCCCCAATGACGGCACCAACCACACTGGATAACAAAACAATAATGAGTAACGACTGCCAGCCCATTAGCGCACCAAAGACTGCCAACAGTTTAAAGTCGCCAAAGCCCATGCCTTCTTTACCTGTAAGTAGCTTAAACACCCAGTAAATGCTCCACAGACTCAGATAACCCACGGCAGCGCCTGTGATGGCTTCAGCGGGAGAAATGGTGATGCCTGCGACGGCGGCCAGCAGAGCAAACCAGAGCAAGGGCAAAGTGAGCTGATCGGGCAGCAGCATATGGTCAATATCGATAAAGATCAGGGCTATCAGTACCCAGGTCACCAGCAAATACACCAATGCCTGTGGGGTGGCGGAAAAATGCCAGGCCAGCCAGAGCGACGCTGCGCCGGTCAGTAGCTCAACCAGCGGGTAACGTTTTGCAATGGGGGTTTGGCAGTAAGCGCATTTGCCCCCCAGAAATACCCAGCTGAGTAGCGGAATATTGTGTTGGAGTTTAATTTTGGTGTTGCACTTGGGGCAGGTTGAGCCAGGTGTCATCAGATTGAATGTGGTGGGTTCGCTTTGCTGGGGCGCCTGCTCCAGAATGACCCGGCATTCGCTCTGCCAGTTGCGCTGCATCATCACGGGCAGGCGGTAGATCACCACGTTTAAAAAGCTGCCAATACACAGGCTGGTTAGTGCGACAGTGAGCAGCCAAAACCAGGTTTGCTGCTCCATAAGGTGCCAAACTTCTTGCATAATAAAGTCTTTGTTATTGTTAAATGACGGTGCCGAGCTGGAATATAGGTAAATACATAGCAACAATCAAGCCGCCAACCAGCACGCCCAGGATCACCATGATCATAGGTTCGAGTAATGAAGACAGCCCATCGACCGCATCATCTACTTCCTGCTCATATATACTGGCTACTTTTGCCAGCATGCTGTCGAGTGCGCCAGACTCTTCGCCGATAGACACCATTTGTACCACCATATCGGGAAAGATCTTGGCATTACGCATGGCCCAGTTCATCTGATTACCTGAACTGACCTCGCCTTTGATGTCTAATATGGCATTTTTGTAGATGATATTACCGGAAGCACCCGCAGCGGACTCAAGCGCGTTAACCAAGGGCACGCCTGCTGCAAAGGTGGTTGATAAGGTTCTGGCGTAGCGGGCAACGGCCGCTTTTTTAAGTATTTCGCCAATGGCTGGAATTTGCAGCACCATGCGGTCGTTAAAGTGGCGCACTGCGGCGCTGCGTTGCAGGGCTTCTTTGTAAGCATATCCGGCCCCGCCAAGGCCAATCAGGAACAGCCACCAGTATTCTTGCATAAATTCAGAGATGCCCAGCACCATCAGGGTAAAACCTGGCAGTTCCGCGCCGAAGCCGGTGAAAATTTCTTCAAACTGAGGCACAACAAATATCAACAGGATGGAGGTCACAATCAAAGCGACGGAAAGCACCGCAATGGGATAAAACATCGCCTTTTTAATTTTGGATTTAAGTGCTTCGGCTTTTTCTTTATACAGGGCAACCCGGTCAAAGATCCGATCCAGGGCACCTGATTGCTCGCCCGATTCAACCAGGTCGCAGTATAGCTCATCGAAATATTTGGGATGGCTGCGCAGCGACTTAGCCAGTGGCTGACCGGCTTTTACTTCATCGGCAATGTGGGTGATAAGCTTACCGAGGCTTTTGTTCTTTGCTCCCGACGCAATCATATCCAGTGCCTGCACTAATGCCACCCCTGCAGTCAGCATAGTGGCAATCTGCCGGGTAACGACGGCAATATCTTTGGGGGTAATTTTTTGGGTGCTGCTTAACCCGAATAGCGGCTTAGGTTTGCGCTTTACTTTAGAGGGCGTGATCCCTTGCTTGCGCAGTTGCGCTTTAACCAGGGCCACACTGGTGCCGGTGAGCTCGCCTTGCAGGCGTTTACCACGGGCGCTTACGCCGACCCAGATAAAGGTATCGACTTTGGCGGTGTTTTTGTCGGGTTGATTCATAAGGTATGATAGTAAAGAGGGAGCCAGGCTCCCTCATATTGTTCGTAATCCGCGATTAAGTAGATACAGTACAAGTAGCTGGTAGCCACGCCGATTTAGTCGCGACATCTACCGTAGCGGTACATTTCCACTCCGTGATGGTGAAGCCAGTAGTGAAGTCGCCAGCTTCTGCGGCATCATCGTCATTCTTATACGGAGTTACTTTAACAACCACACCGGCCATGTCGGATTGTCCCGTGATAGTGATGACACCAGCAGTATCAACAGAAACACTGGCAACCATTTCTGTTGCTTCACCTGTGGTGGCAGATGCACAGTTAGCTGGCGCACCACCAACCTGTGAAACTTCAGTCACACACGCCTTAGGCATGGTTGAAGCTGCCATCAGCTCAGAGCCTTTAGCACGGTTTATATAATCCTGATATGCCGGTAGGGCAACGGCAGCAAGAATACCTATGATTGCGATTACAATCATTAATTCGATAAGGGTAAAACCACCCTGTTGTCTTTGCGTCATGATGTGTCTCCTAAGGGATGTTAGACCCGATGCCAGCAACCACTCACACCAGGGGTTTATTAAATCTGTGCTCTTTACGTTAGGGCCTCAGTATAGGCCTTTATTACTATAATAAATTTGTTGTAAATCAAAGTGGGTAATCATTCTTTTGGCGTAGTGCCCGGTATTATTGTTTATCGAGAAAATAGTCATCGATAATAATAGTTACCGAGAAAAACTTACCTATTACCCACCAGTCTACGACATTACTATGACAGTTGTGGTGCCCCGGTTTTAACAAGAACCGGTTTACACACCTGCCTAAGTTACACTTGCTGTTAAATTACACGCTGGCATGTTTCTAAGAGTACACACTTTTTGAGTGCTAATTCTTTGTTCGTATTAAAAAGTGTTTTCTCATGCTTGTCAACGAACTGGCTTTGTATTTTCTTACAAAGCCGTTACACCTGTTACTCAAAGCGCATAGACAAGTCTATACTCTGCAGGTGTTTCGTCAACGCACCGCTTGATATGTAATCAACACCTGCCTGCGCATAGGTCGCCAGCTTATCTAAGGTCATATTACCCGAGACCTCCAGCTTAGCTCTACCAGCAGTTTGTTTAACGGCAATTTGAATGTCTTCAACGGTAAAGTTATCAAGCATAATGATATCGGCGCCGGCATCTAGCGCTTGTTGCAGCTCCGCCAGGCTTTCCACTTCGACCTCAACGGGCTTGTCGGGGTGATTTTGTCTGGCCTGTGCCACTGCCTTGGCGATGCCACCGCAGGCTGCAATATGGTTCTCTTTGATCAGGAAGGCATCAAACAAACCGATGCGGTGGTTTTTGCCGCCGCCACAGGTCACCGCATACTTCTGCAATGCGCGCAGGCCCGGAATGGTTTTGCGGGTATCCAACAGTTGTGTGCTGGTATCGGCAAGTGCTGCAACTGATCGCGCGGTGGCAGTGGCTGTGCCCGACAGGGTTTGCACAAAGTTCAGGGCAGTCCGCTCGGCAGTGAGGATCGCCCTGGCGCTTCCCGTTGCTTCAAAAATACGCTGGTTTGGCGTCAATGTGTCACCGTCATTGACCAGCACATTCACCTGTACACTGGGGTCAACTTGTCTAAACACCTCAAGGATCAGATCCTTACCACAAAACACACACGCTTCGCGTGTGATCACATAGGCCTTTGCTTGTTGTGAGGCGGGGATCAGGGCTGCGGTAATGTCACCATCGGCAGCGCTTTGATTATTCAGGTCTTCATCAAGTGCCAGCTTAACCAGCTGCGGGATCTGTTCATTTATCATGGGTAATCTTAGCTTTGCTATTCAATAGCCTAATTCTACTGCGTTACGCCAGTTAATGACAATGTCGTTTATTAACGGCAACCATGGGCTGCTTCGCAATCCTTTGAACAGTGTCAAAATAACATAGTGAAAGTATGGCAAACTTGCTAAGGTAAGAGCACAGCGATATTGGCTAAGTATTTCTATTTATGCAGTTAAATTGGTATCCGGGCGCACAGCAGCGACGCTCCCCCCATTACAATGAACGCCCGCCAGCGTGTAACCCGTCTTTGCTGGTGGTGCATTGTATTTCGTTGCCTGCGGGAGAATATGGTGGTCACTACATTGACGACTTATTTATGGGCACGCTGGACTGTCAGGCACATCCCAGTTTTGATTCACTGCGTGGTGTGAGGGTGTCAGCCCATTGCCTGATCCGCCGTGACGGTGCCATCATCCAGTACGTGCCGTTCGATAAGCGGGCCTGGCACGCCGGAGTATCTGTGTTTGCAGGACAAGATAACTGCAATGATTTCAGTATTGGTGTGGAGCTGGAAGGAACAGACACAACGGCATACACTGAAACCCAATATCAGACACTGGCCAAGCTGACGTTATGGCTTCAGCAGCAACTCCCGGTATTGACCTCGGAGCGTATTGTTGGCCACAGTGATATTGCCCCCGGGCGCAAGCACGACCCGGGTGTGGCGTTCGATTGGCACAAGTATTTTGCATTGATAAAACAAGAGTAACGGACATGATGTTGATTTCTATCATAATAGCTTTAGTGATCGAGCGCCTGGGTGCCCGTTCAGAACATTGGCAGATTGACTTTTATTTGGGTAAGTATCTGGCTTTGAGTAAGAAACAGCTCAGTGAAAAGGGCATGTTTGGTTCAGATTTTGGGGTCATGATTTGGTTTGTGCTGCCTACCATATTGGTTGCGCTGGTATATCACCTGTCAGACTTTGTGCTCTTTCAGTTAATACTCAATGTATTGATCTTGTTGGTTTGCTTTGGCTGTGGCCGTTATCGCCGCTTATACAAAGGATACCTCAATGCTCTGACGCGGGGAGACTCAGAAGCAGTCACACTGTATGCACTGCAAATGGGCCAGGAGCGGACCGAAACAGAGCGCAATGGTGAAACGTTCGGGCAAACGCTGGTATGGATTAACTTTCAACATTATTGTGCGGTGATGTTCTGGTTTGTGATGCTGGGTGCACCTGGAGCTGTGCTTTATGCAAGTGTGCGCTATCTGGTTGAGACGCTCACGGAGCGTCAGGAAGACGACTTACCGGCTCAGGTGAGCTTGCTGCGCAGTTTGCTCGGGACTCATACCAAAAGATTCACTAAGCTATTGTTCTGGCTTAACTGGTTACCAGCCAGGGTTGCCAGTTTTGGTTATCTGATCATAGGTAACTTCACGAAAGGAACCGGGTGTTGGTTAAAATACTTGCTGGATTTTGATACGCCAAACCGGCAGGTGGTGAGTGAGATTGCGCTGGCCGCAGAGCAGATAGAGCAGCAGTTTTTTGGTTGCACCTACGAAGCAACCTGTATGATGCGCCTGGTTAAGCGCAATATCCTGTTCTTCCTGGTATTGACCGCACTGCTGACTTTGTTTGGCGGTTTGAGTTAACCCAAAAATACCCGACAGGCTGGTTAAGCTGGCCTGTCAGGCGGTTACGAGCCCGGTTGAGTGGCCAGCCAGGCTCGTTTGCGCTCAAGCATAGCTGCCAGCTGATTGCCTTCAACATCTAATGTGGGCAGCAGCTGATCCGTTACCTCAATCATGTCGCACACACCCGCAACATTCCACAATGCCTCTTCTAGTCCCTTAGCCTTGTGTATCGCATAATGGCTGACGTATCTCAGTTCGTTGGCCAGGTAATCCATATCCGGGCGACCGGTTTTGGAAATATAAAGATGAAACACAAACAATAACTCTTTCTTGAGTGCCCGTTTGATAAACAAGAACAAGGGATCCAGTGATTCCCCAGCGGCAATGCACTGACTTTTAAGTGCTTCTTGGAGCGTTTGCGCCTTTGGATCAAAACGTAAGAAAACCGTGTATTGCAGCGGCTTGTCCTGACGTGACTGTTTGCGCAGCCGTTCACTCAGATATTCGCCAATAAAGTCGCTTGGTAGCAAGCCATGGGGTTGCACATACTCCTGATGGTTATGGTGGATCACTTCACTGAGCAAAATCTTGTGCAGTGTGGTGGGGTAGAGCCCCTGACCAATCGCACCAATTTTAAAATGGGCTGCGGATTTGTGTAGGTACAGCGGGAACTGACAAATACTCTTAGTAACCATGTTGCGCAGTGCATGTGATAAGCCTGGGATCCTGGGGGCTTCTTCGCACGGTTGCAGTTTATTCTTATTGTTTTCAATCAGGATTTTAAAAAACGCAATGGCGGTATGCTGCACATTACTGAGAATATTCACTTTCAGGTTAATGATGGTCTTTGCCTTGTTGACCGCCATCACCTCATACCTGAGTTTAGTCAGGTTATGTTGTTTGGTAATTTTTTGCAGCTCTGGCAGGTCGAGATGCACAATATCGCCTTTTTGCAGTGTCGCTGGTTCATCCAGTGCCACCTGTAAGCCCATTACTGAGAAGTCTCGGGTATGGCCATGCAACGCCGCGCCATCTTCTGCGGCAACAGTCACAGCAGTTTTGTACAGATAGCGCTTGTGCGAGCGCAGGTTGACATATTCAAGCGCAACGACCTCCAGTGGCGGCGGCACTTTAGCTTTCCCGTGACCAAATTGCTTGATCAGGTTAACCTGCTCTTTAGCGTATTGCAGTGCCTGATAATGGGCTGTTTGCTGCTCGGTGGTAATATCGCTGAGCGTCATCAGGTATTTTACGTTCTCAATCAACCCCTGAACCCGGGGGGTTGGACGTTTATTCAGTTTCTCGACATTTTTGCCGGCGCTGGAGGGCAAAGACAGCGGAATAAAAGCATCTTCATGGTGGCTTGGCATCAGCTGAACCTTAAAGATCCGCCAGCTGTCTTTTTGGCTGCCAAAGCCCATAAATAAATCATGCAACTCAGCCGATTTCTTAAGCTCCCAGTCAAACGCCGAGTAAAAATAGATCTTACCGTTTTTGCCATGGGTGAATGTGTAACAATAGGCCTCTTTGACAGGCTCTGGGCGCTGCAGGAGCATATCCAGGCGCTGCTGGTTAAAGACACTATACAAAGAGGAGGTTTTGCGCTCATCCTCAAAGTAATAGTTGATGTGCGCGTTGTTTTCATTGGTCAGTACCAGGCTTGGGTAGAGCATGGTTTTAGCCTGACTAAAAAACACGAACAACGAATTTACGCGAGGCAGGTAATACTGCTCATAGCCCTTACACACCACCGCATCCATGGTGTTATCCAGGTTAATTTTGTAGCGTCGCTTATTGCCATGAATAAAGCTTTGTAAAAAGTCATCAAAGCCACTGTTGTTTTCGACAAAAGTGCGCTTCAGACGCACATGGTTGTATTCATTGGAGACGGGGTCTACCGCGACCACTTCATACTGGATCCCGCTTTTCAGGCCAAGCTCAAAGTCCTGCTCCAGGCCAACCAGGCGCAGTGACACTAAATCGCCTTTATGTAAATGATAGTTGGGCGCCAGTTTGATTTTCGCGCCACTGAGAGAAATGTCTGACGTACTGGCATTAGCAAGCCGCTGGTTGCCAAACTCTACCGTGATCTTGATAGAGTAATTCATCCGCTCTTCTATGCGGCTTTCGTAAGAGGCAAAGCGGATGTACTGGGTGGCCTGAGAGAGATCCTGCCCGGGGGTGTCTTCATCCTGCTGCTGGGCTGCCTGCTTTTGCATAACTTTAAAGTTATTGTCGGTGTTCATCACCGCTTCGTAAACGGCTAACGTATAGCCGCCATAGCGAGCCACTTCTTGTTCAAATACCCGGATCGCAACATCGTCCATAAAGTGTTGCTTGCCTTCGTACTCATAAGGTTTCACTTGTCCAGATACCTGACCACGCAGGTCGATAAAACGCGCGACGGGCTGAGACAGCCGGGTCATTTCCATTTTCAGCAAAAACTGGTCTGGCTTGCTCAGTTGCGCTGTTTTTTGCTTGAAGATAAAGTCAAAATTCGGATCGCCGAGATCAATCTTTAATTCATCTATTAAGTCTTGGTATTGTTGTAATTTATCTTCAGCCATAGGTACACATTTTAAATCAGCAGATCTTACCCGGTTATTGTTTCAGCCTTTGCCAAATTTATGTCAGTATTAACGCTTACTGTTGAACTAAGCTTAATTGAGTTTTAATTTAAGCAATAACTATGCCTTGATTTTTATGGGAAAAAAGAAAACCGCATTTGTCTGTAGTGATTGTGGAGCGGAATTTGCTCGATGGCAAGGGCAATGTTCTGAATGTAAAGCCTGGAATACGATAACTGAGTTCAGAGTCCCCTCTGTGAAGGCCGCGCCGCGCGGCGGAACTATGGCCGGATATGCTGGCGTTGTGGAAGCCAAAGTCCAGACGCTGGACGAAGTGAACCTTGAATCACTGCCCAGATTTTCAACTGGATTCAAAGAGTTTGACCGTGTACTCGGTGGTGGCGTGGTACCAGGTAGTGCCATTTTAATTGGCGGTGAGCCGGGTGCCGGTAAGAGTACACTCTTGTTGCAGACCATGTGCTTGCTGGCTGAATCTATGTCTACTTTATATGTGACAGGTGAAGAATCTTTGCAGCAGGTTGCGATGCGCGCCAAGCGTTTGGGCCTGCCAACCAACAAACTACGTACCCTAGCTGAAACAAACGTCGAAAGCATTTGCCAGCTGGCATTGCGTGAAAAGCCGGCCATTATGGTCATAGATTCAATTCAGGTGATGCACATGAGTGATGTGCAGTCCGCGCCGGGCAGTGTTTCTCAGGTGCGAGAAAGTGCCGCTTACCTGACCCGTTTTGCGAAGCAAAACCAGGTTGCCATTATTATGGTCGGCCACGTCACCAAAGATGGCTCACTGGCGGGGCCTAAGGTATTGGAACACTGTATTGACTGCTCTATTTTGCTTGAAGGCAGCAGCGACAGTCGCTTCAGAACCTTGCGTGGTAACAAAAACCGTTTTGGTGCGGTCAATGAACTTGGGGTTTTTGCCATGACAGGGCAGGGCCTGAAGGAAGTGAGTAACCCCTCGGCGATTTTCCTCAACCGGGGTGAAGAGCAAACTCCCGGCTCTCTGGTCATGGTGATCTGGGAAGGCACCCGGCCACTTCTGGTGGAAGTTCAGGCGCTGGTGGACTACTCCCAATTGGCCAATCCACGGCGTGTTACTGTCGGTCTGGAGCAAAATCGCCTTGCCATGTTGCTTGCGGTGTTGCACCGCCACGGTGGTCTGCAGGTGGCGGATCAGGATGTGTTTGTCAACGTGGTTGGCGGCGTTAAAGTCTCTGAAACCAGTGCCGACTTAGCGTTGATCGCGGCTTTGGTGTCGAGCTTTAAAAACCATGCGCTGGAACGTCAGATGGTGGTATTTGGTGAAGTGGGCCTGGGCGGAGAGATCCGGCCGGTACCCAGTGGCCAGGAAAGACTGCGCGAAGCCGCGAAACATGGCTTCAAACGTGCTATCGTACCGATTGCGAATAAACCAAAGGACGCCATTGAGGGAATGGAGGTGGTCGCCGTTGCCAGCCTCAGTGATGCGCTCGAAGCCTTGTTTTAAAGGGAATCTATACAAATGAAAAAATCTACGATCATGCTGGCGTTAGGTGGTGTCATGTCAGCCGCTGTTGTTGGTGCACATCTATATGCAAATCAGCAGGCAGAATTGGCGGTGCAGCAGCAGATCGCGCAATTTGCTGAGCAATCTGAGCTGCTGATTGAGCACCAGGGCTCTTCCTATAATCTGTTTACCAACACAGTTAAAGTTCAGTCTCTGGTGATCAAAGAAGCCACTGAGCAGCAGACGCTGCTCAACATTGGCGAGTTCAGCTTGCAGGGCTATGAAGCCGATAAAATCAGTGAGTTTACAGAGGTTAAGTTGACGAACGTCACACTCAGCCCGGTGCTGGCTGCAGAGCTTGAGCAGCAGGTCGCCGCCCTGGCTGATACCAGCTATGCGCTGACCTCGTCTTTACGTTACAACCCGGACAACGGCAAGAGCCAGTTCAAATCATCTGTTGATGCGGCGGGAGTGGCAGGACTAACGTTTGATTTTGACCTGGGCAACAGCGCCGAGTTGATGGCCACTTCACTGGAGATGCAACAGCAAGGTGGTGATTTGACGCTGGAGCAGGAATTACAGATGCAGAGCAAGCTCATTTCAGCAATACAGACGCTACAGCCACAAAAGCTGACCTTTGCGATTGCCGGGCAGCCAAAGCTGGATGCGTTGGTGACTGAGCTCCTTGCTAACAAAGGGCTGACCAAAGAGCAGTTTCAGCAAATGCTGGCAATGCAACTTATGCAGGTGCCTGTCTCTGAGCAAGTCAAGCAGGGGCTTAGCGACTTTGCATCGGGTCTCAATGGCTTAGAAGTGAATGTATCTGTCGATGAGGCAATGGATTTCAACACCTTTTCTCAGCAAGTTCAGATGCTGGCAGCCGATCCTGAGGGGCTCGAGAAGTTCCTCAATTTGAAGGTAACGGGTTCTTAACCTTAACCTCATAACGTAAAAAGCCACCTGACGGTGGCTTTTTTGTAACGCTCGAACACAGCTTAATTATTCAGAGCTAACATCAACTCACGATTACGTTCCAGCTTGGCCAGCATCTGCTGTGCCAGCGGCTTAAAGGTTGCCAGCTCTGCCGCAGGCAAAGGTTGCGACTTAGGCAGCTTGACGGTGCGTGGGTTGCGGTGCACTCCGTTAACTAAAAACTCATAGTGCAGGTGAGCACCTGTAACGCGGCCGGTCGCGCCGACAGTACCAATCTTCTGGCCCTGCTTGACCTTCTGGCCTTGTTTAACATGACGTTTGTGCAGGTGCAGGTATTTTGTCACGTACTGGCTACCGTGCTGAATAAACACGTAATTACCATTGAGATGGTTATAGCCCGATTTGATCACTTTACCATTACCCGCTGATACCACAGGTGTACCGGTTCTGGCGGCATAGTCTATGCCTCGGTGTGCAGACACACGACCGGTGACCGGGTGCAGGCGGCGTGGGTTAAAGTTAGAGCTGATATACTTAAAATCGACCGGGGCACGCAGGAAGGCTTTCTTCATGCTGCGGCCTTCTGGGGTATAAAAGTCACCATCGGAGTGGCGCACAGCCGTGTAACGCTCGCCCTGATTAATAAACTCAGCCGCGATGATCTTGCCTGTGCCTATCTCTTCACCGTCTACAAAATGTGATTCATAGATCAGAGAAAACTGATCGCCCTTGCGGATATCGTTGGCAAAGTCGACATCCCAGCCAAAGATATGGGCAAAGTTCATGATCTGACGCTCAGATAAGCCCGCGGTAATACCTGCGGTCCAGAAACTGGACTTGATCTCGCCACCGGCAGACTTTTCGACCGTCTCAATTTCTTTGCTCTCAATACGGGTGGCGTAGTTGCCTTCATCTGTGCGGCTGACCAGCAAAGTGTCGGTTTTAGACAACACATATTTAAGCTGCAGCAATTCACCTTGCGTATCACTGGCAAAACTCAGTACTTCACCAGGGTGGATCTTGGTGAGCTTGCGTGTCTCGGCGTTGGTGTTTACGAGTTTATGAAGTGTTTGTGCTGAATATCCGGCGCGTTTAAATATCACCGCCAGGCTGTCGCCATTGCGCACCTGATGGTCAACGAAGTCGTATTGGGGGGCTTCGGGCGCAAGTGGTTGTTCAACAGCAGCTGGCGCTTCGCTGAGCTCTGTCAGTTCAGGCTGTTGCTCACTGACATTCAAAGGGAGCTCGTAACGCTTGCCCACTTCGAGCGCGTCTTTGTCGTGATCTCGGGAGGCTGTTGCCTTCTCAGATGGGATGAGTGCAATAGCGACCATTGCTGACAGCAAGCCCAGGATCAGCAACTTGTGTTTTTTTGGGAGTTTGTGCACTGCATGTACCATAACGTGCCTTTTCCGCTGTCAAGAATTATTGCAAATAATAGTGCAGCATATACGTAATAATGCGCAAATACCAGTCTTTTATACATTTAAACTGCCCCGAATATAAGCTAAAATCGGGCGATTAACTGATTAAATTGTTGGAGTGAGGTTGGCGTGACAACTGTGGATATAGAAACGGCATTGGCAGAGATAAAGCGTGGTGCTGAAGAAATTCTGATTGAAGAAGATTTAAAGGAAAGGCTGAAGTCAGGTAAAAAATTGCGGATCAAGGCGGGTTTCGATCCAACAGCCCCGGATCTGCACTTGGGTCATACGGTCCTTATTAACAAGCTAAAAACTTTCCAAGACTTAGGTCACGAGGTTATTTTCCTGATCGGTGATTTCACCGGCATGATTGGCGACCCGACGGGTAAAAATGTCACTCGTAAACCTCTTACCCGTGAAGACGTGTTAGCCAACGCTGAAACATATAAAGAGCAGGTATTTAAGATCCTGGATCCGGCCAAAACGACTGTCGCGTTCAATTCCGAGTGGATGGAAAAATTAGGCAGTGCGGGCATGATCAAGCTTGCAGCACGCCAAACGGTTGCGCGCATGCTAGAACGTGATGATTTCAAAAAGCGTTATGCCGGCGGCCAGTCAATTGCTATCCATGAATTCCTTTACCCACTGGTGCAGGGGTGGGACTCTGTGGCCCTGCAAGCCGATGTCGAGCTCGGTGGTACCGATCAACGCTTTAACTTGTTGATGGGTCGGGAGTTACAAAAAGAAGAAGGCCAGAAGCCACAAACAGTGCTGATGATGCCGTTACTCGAAGGCACCGACGGCGTGCAGAAGATGTCTAAGTCACTGGGTAACTATATTGGTATCACAGACGCGCCAAACGATATGTTTGGTAAAGTGATGTCGATTTCAGACGAGTTGATGTGGCGTTATTACGAGCTGCTAAGTGCCAAGTCGCTGGAAGACATTGCCGGTCTTAAAGAAGAAGTAGCTGGCGGTCGTAACCCAAGAGACATCAAGATTGAATTTGCCAAAGAAATGATTGCGCGTTTCCACAGCGAAGCAGACGCAGAAGCTGCGCATCAGGACTTTATCAAGCGTTTTCAGAAAAATGCGCTGCCAGATGACATCCCTGAAGTGACTATCACTATTGAGGAGCCTGCGACTTTTATTACCAATGTGTTGAAAGAGGCGGGCCTGGTTGCCAGTACCTCAGAAGCGATGCGCATGATTAAGCAAGGCGCGGTTAAGCTCAATGGTGAAGAGAAAGTCACCGATTCTAAGCTGAGCGTTGAAAAAGGCTCAACTGCGATTTACCAGGTAGGTAAACGCAAGTTCGCTAAAATCAGCGTTGAGTGATCGGCTGCTTTAATCAAGTAAGCATAAACGTAAAGGGTGGCCATTGAGCCGCCCTTTTTAATGACTGAGCACATTGACGGTAAGCCAGCATAAACACAGGGCGCACAGGAAAAACCAGCGCAGGGTTGCCAGCAGTCTGAGCATCAGGTCAATGGTCTCGGCTTCGGGTGGCGCATCGCTGCCAATGCGCATATTGTCAAAGCGTTGTTGTTGATAAAAACGAGGCCCCGCCAGCTGTGTATTGAGATTAGCGGCGAACAGGCTCAGGATCCAGCCGGAGCCCGCGGGTCGGTAAAACTGACCATAATGTTTGAGGTAGTGGAGAGTTTTACTCAGGTTTTGGGTCAGAGCCATTATGATGATTAAGCCTCTGACGGGCAGCCATTCTAAAATGCTCAGGCTGATTTGCAGGGGCTTGATAAATGACGCATCCGGTCGCATTTTGCTGCGCCAGGCATGGTCACAGAGCAGCATTAATTTATAACTCAGTGCCAGTAAAGGGCCGCCGATCAGATAAAACACAATGACCAGATAAAAATGCCGTATACCGCGCAGTGCCAGGCTATCCAGGCAAGCCTTGCAAATGCCCATCACGGAAAGTTTTTCGACATCCCGGTTGACCATAGCGCCAAGTAACTGACGTGCTGCTGCTTTTTGTTGTTGTTTGAGCAAAATGGCAATACGCTTGGCACGGCGCTCGTGCTGAATATCAAGACACAGAAATAAGACAAGACCACCGAGCCACTGTGGATAGAAAGACAAATAACCGAGTGTGGCGAGCAGCAGCAGGATGACTAAAATGGGCAGGACAAATGCCAGGCTGCCGGATAGCCACTGGTAACTGCCAGGGGACTGAGGGCGATAAACCTTTTGAGCCAGGTTGGCAAACAGCAGTGTCATCACCACATTGGGGTGATACAGACTGGATGTCCTGAAACCGATTGCGCTGAGCGTTGCCAGCAAAAAAATCAGCAAGCCCGTATGGGCTTGCAGTTGTTCAGCTAACACCTTAAAGCGAAACCTGATCCAGTTTTGCCAACAGGGCGGTCACCAGCTTAGAAGAATTCACCGAGGCGATTTCCAGGTAAGCTTCGAACGATTGCGGCGATTCTTTGCCGGCGATGTCTGATAACGAGCGGATCACAACAAACGGGGTATTCAGCACATGGCAGGCCTGCGCGATGGCTGCACCTTCCATTTCAACGGCCAGCATCTGCGGGAAATCCTGACGTGTTTTGTCGATACGCGCCGGATCGCACATGAAAGAATCACCAGTACAAATTAAACCAACTTTAGTCTGAATGTCTGTCAGTTCACCGACACTTTGCTGAGCAGCATCTACCAAAGCCGGGTGTGCACTGAAACCTGCCGGCATTTGGGGAACCTGGCCCAGCTCATAACCAAACGCAGTAACGTCGACATCATGGTGTTTTACCTGTGATGAGATAACCACATCACCAACATTTAGTTCAGGGTCAAAACCACCGGCAGAGCCTGTATTAATTACACAATCTGGCGTGTAGTTATCGATAAGCAGCGTGGTGGCAACCGTTGCTGCTACTTTACCTATACCTGACTGAACTAACGTCACTTCATGACCACCCAGCTCGCCGTGGTAAAAGGTAAAGCCGCCTTTGGTTGCGGTTTGTGTGTTCTTCATTGCGCCACGCAGAATGGTGACTTCCTGCTCCATTGCGCCAATAATGCCTATTTTCATAATATTCTCTTATTTTTTAACTGTGTTGCTCATTATATATCAAAATGAGCTTTAGAAAATATGACGTTAGGCGAGTATATAGTTTTGCTGTCAGCCTCTGGGGCCGACAGCGAATAGGGGGATTAGATCTCTGCCAGCTGCGTAGAAGCGGCTTTGGCCTGAGAAGGTGACAGTACTGCAGGTTTGTAGTTACGATTACGCGGCTTGGCTTGTGGCTCCGGTTTCTTACCCAGCTTAAACAGAATGGCTGCGCGCACTTCTGCGCTCTTGTAGCCGCTTTTCACTTTCATACGGATATGTGGGATCCCTGCCGACTCGAGCGCACCGCTGACAAACCAGTCTTTTTGTGCTTTGTGGCCATTTTTGTTGGCGTTGTTGACCAAGTCTACGGCAGCAACAATATTGAGCGTCTCTTTATCAACCAGCACGTAATCAAGCTGTTTGTTTTGTGCTTTGGTAATGGCTGAGCGGCGTGCCTTTTTAGACAATCCAGGCTTACACTCGATGATCTCAATGAGTTTAACCCGACTGACAACCTTAAACTTATCACCAACCGAGCGCTCCAATAGCTGTAAAAACGAGGCTTCAACTGTGGTGAACACTGAATCCTTACGGTTAAACGGGTAGGGATTACCGCCGGTATCCGTGTATTTTGAAATAACAATGGAAGCAATAACGACCAGCGCCAGAATAGATAATAATGTTAGTTCCATAAATCACTCCACGACAACAATTTGACTTTGAAATTATTAAGCAAAGAGTGTGCCTAAAGTGAGTGGAGGGAGGGAGATTATCAATTTTGCTCGGCGATCTGTACTTCGCCGAGCGGAGCTGAGGAAAGGCGGGGCGCTGCTGGCTTACGCGCGATAGCCGTCTTTCAGGCCTTTTACAGCATATGCCACGGCATCATGTGCATGCAAAGACTCATAGTGATTTATCTTAATATAGTAGTCCTGATAATTTTCTTCTTCAAACAAGGCTTTAAGCTTTCTTGCCGCATCTTCACAGAACATCAGGTTTTGTCCGTTAAGGCGGGCAAATTCTTGCTCGTCTTCGCGTTTAACCGCGGCCTGTACCGGCGTTTTTAGCTCATCTTCTACGAGGTTGACCAGGCCCAGAATGTCAAATGCCTGACAGTTTTCATCTAGTTTAACTTTGATGTTAGTAACAGAGCGCTGTGAATGTGGCGTGGCTAAAATCCCTTCAGTAGTGCCCAGCCAGGCATGCACACTGGCATGGTCGAGTGACTGACCGGCAAACTTTTGCTCAAAGGCGTTTTGGATCAGCTGACGCGCCAGGGCAGCAGAGCAGGGACAGGTCGATGAGTAAGTAACATCAACAGCCAGCTCGAGGCTAAACTGGCCGTCGTTCAGGCTGGCCGTAATACTTACCGGGTAGTTTTTCCAACCCTGTTTGCCACTCAGTAGTGATGCACGACGCAGCGGCAACTCAAAATGAAAGGTCACTTTGGCACTATGGCTCAGCCCTTCGTGGCTGGTAATAAAGCTGTCTAATACCGAACGAATTGCGCCTGGTGTGAGTGTTTGTTCACAAGATAAGGTATCGAGTGCCAAAAATAGCCGTGACATATGGATACCTTTGGCATCTTCCCTGTCGAGGCTGACAAATGCATCCGCTTTAGCGGTTACCGGGGTGTCATTGAGGCCTTTGCTGGATAATAATAAAGGTAGCTCGATATTTCCCATTCCGACCCAGTCCAGCTTACCTTCTTGTAAGGCGTCCGCAGAATGTGCAATGTCAGGCATTGAAGTTGGCATTTGAACTCTCTTAATCACGACTATTAGGGTGGGGCATGTTACACCAAAATGTCACAACTTGCCGAGCGCGTTGGAAAATTTCTGGTAAAAAAATCGCCCAAGTGTGCAAAAATTCATACGCCGGGGTCGACTTTCTAAACACCTTCAAAAGGCAGAGAAACCGCGGGTTGCGGCGGTCATTCTGGTTTGTGCAATAGCGCTTGCGACTTTTGGTCACTCGCTTCTGCGTTTGGGTCAGGTATAATGTAAGGCGTTAACTGGGTGATTTTATTATGCTTGACTCTTCATTTGGGACCTGGGCCCGAATTTTATCTAATTTGATTAAGAATTACGGAGACCGCTGGGCAGGCGTGGTTGCCTATGCATTTGTGCTGGTGGTGTCTCTGGTGTTGGCGTGCATGTTTTACTATGTTGCGCTTGGCGAAGTCACGCTGGTCAATGTGTTGTCGGTGGTGATATTTGCCGCATTAACCTCGCCATTGCTGCTCTCCGTTGCCATCTATGCAATGCGTCAGCTGGATGCGTCAAAAGAGTATCTGGAATCTGCTACACAACAAGAAAAACTACTTAACCAGACACTCAAAGACAACATTAACCGGCTCAACAATGAGATAGATGAACGGAAAATGGCCTTGCATGCGAAGCATCGGGCGATTGCCGAACTACGCAAAGAAATAGCTGAGCGACGCAAAACTCAGCAAGAGCTGGCACAACAGAGCATGCTATTACGCAGTATTGTAGACTCCTCTCCGGATCTCTTTTACTACCGGGATGAGCGTGGGGTATTTGCCGGTTGTAATAAGAAGTTTGAACAAGTCATTGGCAAAACCAGTGAACAGCTGATTGGCCACACTGTGCAGGAAGTATTTGGTGAGCAAGACATTCCCAGAGTGTTGCAGACCGATGAGCAAGTGATAGAAACCCAGCAGTCGATCAATGTTGATGTTGAGTACCCGGTGGCAAACGAAAACTGCTGGTTTGAGATGCGCAAGCTGCCCTTTATCAACGATGATGGCGAATACATTGGTTTGCTGGCGTTCGGTCGTGATATTACCAGCCGTAAAGAAGCGGAGCAGGCGCTGGAAACAGCCTATAAAGACAAAGGGAAATTTATTGCCACTTTGAGTCACGAGCTGCGCACACCGCTCAATGGTATTGTCGGTTTGACGCGCATGCTGCTCGACACTGAGCTAACCAAGCAGCAGAAGAGCTGGTGTAACACAGTATTCTCCAGTGCTGAAACCCTGGGCAATATCTTTAACGACATTATCGATCTCGACAAGATAGATAGGGAGCAGCTGGATATCGCGACGGACAGCATTAATGTGTCGGACTTTATTAATGATGTGGTCAACTTTGCAGGGCTGATTGCGGAGCAAAAAGGTCTTGAGTTTAATATCAAGCGCACAGGCATGCTGGATATCTACGCCTTGCTGGACCCAACCCGACTGCGACAAGTACTTTGGAATCTTATCAACAACGCGGTGAAATTTACCCACAGAGGCGGCGTGACGCTGGAGTGTCGCCGTGAAAACCGCTCAGATGGCCCCTGGTTGTCTATCAGTGTTATCGATACGGGCGTTGGTATTCCCTCCGATCAGCAAGACCGTATTTTTGATATGTACTACAAAGCGCCTGATGCAAGTGGCAATAATGCCATCGGCTCGGGCATTGGTTTGGCGGTAACGAAAGCCCTGGTGCACGCCATGAAAGGCACGATTCATGTAAGCAGTATGCAAGGAGAGGGCAGTCGCTTTGATGTTGAGTTGCCGCTGGAGCTATGCACAGCCCCTAACGAGCAGAGCTACGCAGGTCGTAGCCTGTATATACTTTTGGTCGAAGACGTGCCGCTTAATGCCGAAATTGCCACTAACTTACTGGAGCAGCGCGGGCACGAAGTCGTGTGGGCTGAAACCGGTGAAGACGCCCTGTCAATGGTGGAAACGGAAGATGAATTGGATCTGATCCTGCTAGATATGCAGCTGCCGGATATTAATGGTGATGAAGTGGCAAGGCAGATCCGTGCCGACAGTCATTTTGATGAGCTGCCCATTGTTGCGCTGACAGCCAACGTGCGTAGTGCCGAGCAAGAGCTACAGGGGATCGATATTCAGGGCGCGCTGGCCAAACCCATCAATACGACTAAGCTGGATAAGATGCTTGCAGAGCTATTTGGTATTGAGACCAGTAAAGACAAGCAAGCCTCGCCTCAGTCTGAGCCGCTACAATTGAGTGAGCAAGAACAAGCCCTGCTGGACGTAGAAACCATCACTGACTTTGTTTCATCCATGGGCATAGAGGCCTTCAAGCGCAGCTGTGATCTGTTTACCCGCCTTAACCCGACTTACTGCAACGAGCTTGATGAAGCAAACCAGAGTGATGATACCGAGACCTATGTGTCGGTGGCGCATAAGCTGAAAGGGGCCGCAGGCTCAGTCGGTTTGCAGAATGTCCAGTTACATGCCAAAACGATGGAACTTGAAGGGGCTCAGGTGGAAACCGGGCAGCGTGCAGATTGGCTGGATGAGTTGGAAGTGAAAATAAGAGAAGGGCAGGCTGCCCTTCACTCATTAATTGCAAAACTCGCTGAAAACTCGTAACGCAAACTTATTGGCTATCGATCTTCCCGATGAAGCGGTAGCCTTCACCATGAATGGTGCTGATCAGTTCAGGAGTATTGTTGTCGGTTTCGAAGTGCTTACGAATACGACGAATAGTGACGTCTACTGTTCTATCGTTAGCACGTAGCTCACGACCTGTCATGTGCTTGATCAGTTGCTCACGGCTAAAGATACGACCAGGTGAGTCAAGCATCAGACGCAATGCACGGTATTCGCCTTTCGGCAAACGCTTTGCTTCACCCGTTGGTGAAGTCAGGCAGCGGCTATTTTCATCCAGTTCCCAACCGTTAAACGTAATGACACCATTGCTGTCAATACTTGACTCTTCCGGGCTTGAGCCGGTACGAGAGATCAGGTTGCGCACGCGGATGGTAAGCTCACGTGGATTGAAAGGCTTAGTAACATAGTCGTCGGCACCGATCTCAAGACCCAAAATACGGTCGACATCGTTGTCACGACCTGTTAGGAAAATCAGGCCGATGTTTTTCTTCTGGCGTAACTCACGAGCCAGGATAAGGCCATTTTTACCAGGCAGGTTAATATCCATGATCACACAGTTGACATCATCATTCGATGTCAATTTTTCATGCATATCATCGCCATCAATGGCTTCAATTACCTTATAACCTTCGGCTTCAAATAAACTAACGAGGTTCAGTCGAGTTACGTCTTCATCCTCAACAATTAGAATGACTGGCGTTTGCATTATTAATTAACCTTTTCGGAATATTGTATTTACAAAAACTTCGGCGTTATATAATAAAACCGAATGTTAACGATTATAGGAGTATATTCAATTGTTAACAAGTAAAATCAGTTAGGATAAAACTTGGAGACGGCAAGCAACCGTGAAAGCACTTTAAAGTTGTGCTGAGTGACTTCTTGCTTGTTTATATAAAGCCTTATCTTACTCCCTTCCTGGACCAAGGACGCAATCCCACCCCCTTCCAAAAATTCGATACTTTCGCCCACAGTTACCATACTTAGGGCCATTGTATCGGTCCAAGCGGACAGTATATCATCTTCCAATGTTTCATCAATGTATGTGATATCACATCGTTGGGAAAGTTCCCGAAGTGACTCAGACTTTTTCACTTCGATTATTTCAATCGGCTTTAAACGTATTTTTAGGGTACGGTTACTATATAAAACAGCACCTGGTCCGTTTGTGATGTCATAAAAACAAAAACGAGTGGTTTTCTTATTTTTTTGCTCTGGAAAATCAATGAACTTTGCCATTTGATATAAAAAGGCTGAACGGATCTCCTCGGGCGATTTTGCGAAACAAAATGTAGGAAAAAACGCAAAAGAACAAAAAATAAATAGGTACATATATCTCACTGCGAACCTCCTTTCAGAGGTAAGCTGATCACAAATTGTGTACCCGATTTATAATCTTCCTGCAGTGTGATGCTGCCACCCAGCGCCTGAGTGACCAAGTTGTATACCAAATGCATGCCCAGACCACTGCCACCTTCTCCCCGGCGAGTGGTGACAAATGGATCAAAGATACGCTTTTTGATGGCGTTTGGTACGCCGACACCATTGTCACTGTACACAATCGTTAACTGCGATTCTTCGCGGTTCACTTTTATAGCAATTTCGTTATTTTCGTTGCTCACAAAGCCGTGTAACAGTGAATTTGAAAACAGTTGCTCAAACACCTGCTGCAGCAACCCTGATTTGCTTCTGATGGTGAGCTCTTGTGGACAGTCAATGTCGATCTGAGGTGATTTCATTTCCAGCTCTGTGCGCATCGCCCCCATGACTGCGTTGAGCAATTTAGTGATGTTGACATCTGAATTGATCTCTATGTCCTGGCTGACCGCCACTTTCTTAAAGCTTGAGATCAGATCTGCGGCACGGTTGAGGTTTCGATAAATCAGATCCAGGTTTTCGATCCCTTCTTTGATAAAGCGCTCCAGCTGTTTTGAGGTCAGCGTTTTTTGCTGGAAAGCGACTTCGATATCACTGAGTTTATCGCGCAACAAGGTTGAGCCTGTTACACCCAGGCCTATGGGTGTATTAACTTCGTGTGCAACGCCTGCAACCATCTGGCCCAGTGAAGCCATTTTCTCATTTTCAACGATTTGATTTTGGTACTGATGCATACGCTCGAGTGTATTGAGCAACTCCTGGTTTGCCTCTCTGAGCGCTATGGTGCGTTGATTGACCTTTTCTTCCAGGCTCTGGTTAAGCTGTTTGATCTCTTGTTTATCAGCCTGGTGGCGCTCAAGTTGATTTTGCGTGCGGGTAAGCATTATATTGAGGTTATTGGCGAGGATATTAATTTCTTCAATGTCACTTTTTTCCGCCCGGGTGGCGTAGTTGTGATTTTTCGACACGTCCTGCAACAGAACAGAGAGAGTTTCAATCGGGCTGGCAATGCGCTTTTGGATCCCCCGGGCAACAAACATCACCAGTACCAGCACAAACAGAGTTAACGCGATATCGACCAGGATTTTTCTGTTGATGTATTCAGCCAGATGCTCCAGACCACCGCGCAGATAAACATAGCCTTCTATATTGCCTTCGTATTCAACGGGCAGGATCAGCTCTATGTAGTCCTCCGATATTTTCGGCGTCCTGAGCTCCTCTATTTGATTGACCTTGAGCGGCACTGGGGGCGTTTTGCTGGCGTTGTAGCTGGTAAAGAAGACCGGCCGATTAGTCACATCATCGATCGCATAGATGTGAATGTTCTTGACCAGATCGACTTTGTCGAACGACTTGAGGCGCTTTTCTTCGGTTTTTCTGTCGTCGAAAATCAGCGTTACCTGAGCATTAAATGCAATGATCTCAGCGATCATCTCGAGCTTGTTGATGATCAGCTGCTTTTGTTTTTTAACGTCGAGATAGGTTGAAATTGAGATAGACAGGGACAAAGACAGCGCCGTTACTAGCATGACGGCACTGATCAGCACTTTTCTTATACTTGTTTTTGTTGCGTATTTACCCATTGGGAGACCACAAATCCCGCTTGCATGCTATTCACTCACTTTAGTTTAGCAGTATAGAACACAAAAAAGCTCACATTTTGCGAAACGATTCAGCGCTTTGCTGGCAGACTGTGAATTAAAGGAGGGTCAGAATGCTCTGAGTGTGCCAATACAGCCAGCCCAACAGCCAAGTTGAGCTGGCCCGAGCTTAATTCAGGGAGGCCCGGTAAACGGCAAACTTGGTGTTTTTTACTTGGGTATCGCAGTGCCCAAAACGCGCTTCAATCAGCGGAGGATATTTCAGGAAACTGTTTGCAACTATATGTAGTTGCGCACCTTTACTCATATGAGCAGCCGCTCCCTGAATAAACCCTTCGGCAATGTCATAGTCAGTTTTAAGACCAGTATGAAAAGGCGGGTTACTGATAATGGCATCAAAGCGACCCTTTAGCTGTTTCAGCCCATCGCTCAGCACCAGCTCAGCCTTATGGCCGTTCAGGTTTAGGGTTTGCTCACAGGCATATAAAGCCAGGGCATTGACATCCAGGCAGCTGAAGCGAATTTTTGGAGACTGGTTCAATACAAAAGTGGCGATGACTCCGGCGCCGCAGCCAAAGTCGAGCATGTTGCCGTGGGCGGGCAACTCGAGATTTTCCAGCAGTAATTTGGTCCCGACATCCAGCTTACCATGGTTAAATACTCCGGGGACGCTGACAGCCTCAAACTGCTGCCCGGCAACCGCGATGGTGAAGGTTTGCCGGTAGCTGGCAATATCAAAGTGGGCCTCAGGTTGCAGCTGGGCAAACTCATATAAAATACAATGCTTGGCACTGTCTAGTTTATAGTGTGCCTCGCATTTATCTTGCAGTTGCTTTTCTGCCGACTTAACGCCGCCTTTGTTTTCTCCAACCACCAGTAAGCGGGTTTTGTCAGAGCACAGCGCACGAATATTATCGAACATCATCTGTGCTTCGGGCTTAGACTTTGGGTAGTAATAAATGATCAGGTCGACATCATTGAGCGCAGGCAGGCTGTGCGAAACATAGCTATTAATACCGGCAATTTTAGTCGCAGCCTGATGAGCGGCAAAATCATAGCTGAAGGCGCTAATGGTTGCATGCACAGCCAACTGTTTTAGTTCAGATAAAAAGCCATCACGCTGGTGGTTGATCACCAAAATATGCTGGCCTGTCAGCTCTTCTTCGTTGCGCAGCAGCAATAAACTGGGGTTGGTTAATTTTTGCATCTGAGGTCCACAAAAGGCGGGGCAGGGCGCCCCGGTTGCAATGACAGGTTAGGCTGTACGTTCAAACATCAGATCCCATACACCATGACCGAGGCGGTGACCGCGCTGCTCAAATTTAGTCAGAGGGCGGAAATCCGGACGAGGTACATAGTCGTTGCTGTCCGATTGGTTAGCAAAACCGGGCGCTGACTGCATTACTTCCAGCATATGCTCTGCGTAGTTTTCCCAGTCTGTTGCCATATGGAAAACGCCCCCGATACGCAACTTAGTGCGGAGCTTCTCGACAAATTCGGCCTGAACGATGCGGCGTTTATGGTGGCGTTTTTTGTGCCATGGATCCGGGAAAAACAGCTGAAGTTTTGCCAGGCTAGCGTCTGGGATACAATCTGCCAGCACTTCAACCGCATCATGCTCAAATACGCGCAGGTTAGTGACGCCTTGTTCGTCGGCTTCCATTAAACAGGCACCAACACCCGGACGGTGTACTTCAATACCAATAAAATTCTGGTCTGGCGTGTTTTTTGCCATTTCAACCAGAGATTTACCCATGCCAAAGCCAATTTCAACCACAACATCATTGTCGTTGCCGAACACCTCAGTAAAGTCCAGGCGACCCTGAGCGTGCTCCAGGCCCATCGTTGCCCAACATTTCTCAATGGCGGCAGCTTGTCCTTTGGTCAGGCGGCCTTCACGTTTTACAAAGCTGCGTACTTTGCGAATGTACTTGCCTTCCTGCTCGGCTTGTTCCAGAGCGGTTTTACTCGATTCGTTCATGGTCTTCATCTTCGGTGTAAAAAATGGGCGCACATTATCGCTATTCGCAGCGCCAAGTACAAGAGCTTGACCTTTGAAAAAAGCTTCATACACTGGCGCGTGTATTAGCAAGTAAAAGCAGAGTCTCGCAATGACAGTAAATAATGAGCAAGCCCAGTGGTTTGCCAAGCAGGTTGTCGATTGGTATCAGTTACACGGACGTAAAACGCTGCCCTGGCAACTTGAAAAGACCCCTTATAAAGTTTGGGTGTCTGAAGTAATGTTACAGCAAACTCAGGTTGTGACTGTGATCCCGTATTTTGAGCGCTTTATGGCACGTTTCCCGACCATAATTGACCTGGCCGATGCACCCGAAGACGAAGTCTTGCATCACTGGACCGGCCTTGGCTATTACGCACGTGCGCGTAACTTACATAAAACTGCCAAAATTGTGCGCGATGAATATCAGGGCAAATTTCCGCAAACGTTAGAAGCCGTGATGGCGCTGCCTGGGATTGGCCGCTCTACGGCAGGGGCCGTGCTCTCTTTGTCTCTGGGTCAGCCTCACCCAATCCTGGATGGAAATGTAAAACGTGTGCTGGCGCGCTTTTTTATGGTGGAAGGCTGGTACGGCGTTAAAAAGGTCGAAAATGAATTGTGGGCACTGACAGATGCGCTGACACCAAAAGATCGTGTATCTGAATACAACCAGGCGATGATGGATTTAGGAGCGAGTCTGTGCAGTCGCAGTAGCTTTGACTGTGAGGCTTGCCCTTTGGTCAGCCGCTGTCAGGCATATCAACAAGGCAGAGTGAAGGAATTTCCAAACTCTAAACCGAAAAAAGTTAAACCCAAAAAAGCCGCTTATCATTTAATCATTCGTGCGGATGATAAAGTACTGATGGAAAAGCGCCCCAGCAGTGGCATTTGGGGTGGCTTGTTTGGTTTCTTTGAGTTTAGTGAGTTGATAGAGCTTGAGACCTTTTTGGCGCAGCAGGGGATTTCGGGCGCTCGGCAAACGCTGTCGCCATTTGTCCACATATTTACCCACTTTGAATTGACTATCACTCCGGTCGTTGTCGAATTAAGCGCTACCCCCGATTGTGTTCACGATAATCCTTTACTTTGGTACGCACTGGCACAGCCAGCAGAGGTAGGCTTAGCGGCACCAACTAAAAAGTTGGTTAAAGTCTTAAAGGCAATGGGGTAAACTTAATCACAACGAATTTAAAGAGGGTAAAGAGATGGCACGTACCGTATTTTGTCAAAAGTTACAAAAAGAAGCGCCCGGACTTGATTTTCAGCTGTATCCGGGAGAAGTTGGCGAACGCATCTTCAATAATATCAGTAAAGAGGCGTGGCAACAGTGGCAGCATAAGCAGACTATGCTGATCAACGAGAAGCACTTAAATATGATGGATCCTGAGCATCGTCAGCAGCTTGAAGAGCAAATGGTAGGTTTCTTGTTTGAAGGCAAAGATGTTGAGATTGAAGGTTACCGCCCAAAAGAAGGGTGATCACCTCAATTAAAAAAGGCTGCAGTTTGCAGCCTTTTTTAATGTCTGTTTACAGCGTTAGTAGCTGCGGTCAACCGCCAGCTTAGCCAGTGAGATCAGGGCCGTTTTGTACTCTGACTCGGGTAAGGTGCTAAGTTGCTCAATCGCTTTTTGTGACTCTTGACGGGCACGCTCCATAGTATGTTCCAGCGCTTGTGTCTGCTCAAGAGTTGCCAGGATGTCGGTCAGGTTATCAAGTCCGTTACCATTGGCGATAGCATCACGGATCTGCATGACCTGAGCTTCATTACCGTGGCGCATCGCGTAGATTAGCGGCAGGGTAGGCTTACCTTCGGCTAAATCATCACCAATATTTTTACCCAGTTGCTCCGCGTTGGCACTATAGTCGAGGACGTCATCGACCAACTGAAAGGCTGTGCCCAGGTGCATACCATAGAGTTTGAGGGCTTCTTTTGTTGCATCAGGCTTTTCCAAAACAACAGCTGGCAGCATAGTAGCGGCTTCAAATAGCTTGGCTGTTTTACTATATATTACCTGCATATAGCTTTGCTCTGTGGTGTCCGGGTCATTACAGTTCATCAGCTGTAACACCTCACCTTCAGCAATCACATTGGTTGCGTCGGCCAGGATCTGCATCACTTCCATATTTTCCAGCCCAACCATCAACTGAAAAGAGCGGGTATATATAAAGTCGCCAACTAAAACACTGGCGGCGTTACCAAACTCGGCATTAGCCGTAGGCTCACCACGACGTAAAGCTGATTCATCGACCACATCGTCATGCAACAAGGTAGCGGTGTGGATAAATTCGATGATAGTAGCCAGTGTAATGTGCTTATCGCCTTGGTAGCCCAGTGCTTTGGCAACCAAAAGTGCCAGCACAGGACGGATCCGTTTGCCGCCACTATTGACTATATATAAGCCAAGTTGATTAACCAGTGCGACGTCAGACTGCATTTGGTCGCTGATAAGTTGATTAACGGCAAGCATGTCTTGCTCAATCAATCTCTGGATCGCTTTGATATCCATAACGCTCCGAGCTAAAGCCTCATTCAGGGATGTTCGAGTCGCCAGTGTACATTAAAAATCACCACGACTCGATAACTTGCCGTGAGAGAGGTTAAAAAATCAGTGCTTTTGTTTGTTTTTTGTTCTTTAGGTCTGTTTGTGATCACAATTCCTGTGCGTAAAAAGCAAAAAAGAGCTTGGCTTATCACACCTTTTCGTTAGAATAAATGAAAATATTATTACGCCCTCAAGTTAGCTATTTTTTATTCATTTATTTGCGATCTAGGGCTTGCGCGAAGTAGCACATTAGCGTAAACTTCGCGCCCTATTGAAGAATATTAAGTTGCGTCGATTTGAGGGCGCACAGACGGAGTTAATTATGTACGCGGTTTTCCAAAGTGGTGGTAAACAGCACCGTGTGACTGAAGGTCAAACAATTCGTCTAGAGAAACTAGACGTTGAGACTGGTGCATCAATTGAATTTGATTCAGTACTTCTTGTAGCTGATGGTGAAAAAATCGAGATCGGTGCGCCGTTCGTAAACGGTGGTAAGATTACAGCTGAGGTTGTATCTCACGGTCGTGGCGAGAAAATTAAGATCGTTAAATTTAGACGTCGTAAGCATTCTCGCAAGCAGATGGGCCACCGTCAGTGGTTCACTGAAGTTAAAATCACTGGCATTAGCGCTTAATTTTTAGAGGTACAGAAAGATGGCACATAAGAAGGCAGCTGGTAGTACTCGTAACGGTCGCGATTCAGAAAGTAAACGCTTAGGTGTTAAGCGTTTCGGTGGCGAATCAGTACTTGCGGGTAACATCATTGTTCGTCAACGTGGTACTAAGTTCCACGCTGGTACTAACGCAGGTATCGGTAAAGACCACACAATCTTCGCAAAAGCAGACGGTAAAGTTGTTTTTGAGCAGAAAGGTCCTTTAAACCGTAAATACGTTAGCATCATTGCTGAGTAATCGGTAAAAAGAATACTGAAAAAACCCCGCTTAGGCGGGGTTTTTTGTTTTTATAGAGCAGAGTCTGAATTTTGCTCTAACCTTATTCCTGTCAAATACGCGCCACAGACCGGTAGTTAGGCATTTGACCATGCTGATCAAGCCGCTATGAACTTGCTATAATAGCAGGTGCTGAACAACCAGTAAGAGAGTAACCATGAAGTTTGTCGATGAAGTAGAGATCCGCGCGGAAGCCGGAGACGGTGGAAGCGGTGTCGTTTCATTTCGCCGCGAAAAGTTTGTACCCGACGGTGGCCCGGATGGGGGCGACGGCGGAGACGGAGGTAGCGTCTATCTTGAAGCAGACGAAAACCTCAATACCCTGATTGACTACCAGTTTGAGCGTTTCCATCGTGCCGAACGTGGCACCAATGGTCATGGCCGTAACATGACAGGTAAAAAGGGCACCGACTTAATCCTGAAAGTGCCGGAAGGGACACGCGTGACCGATGTCGATACGCAGGAGTGTCTGGGCGATTTGACTAAGCATGGACAAAAACTACTGGTCGCTAAAGGCGGTTATCATGGTTTAGGTAATACGCGATTTAAGTCGAGCACAAACCGTGCGCCGAGACAGAAAACGCTGGGTACGCCTGGTGAAGTGCGAAACTTGAAGCTGGAGCTGATGTTGCTGGCCGATGTAGGTTTGCTAGGCTTGCCAAATGCAGGTAAATCAACCTTTATTCGCAGTGTATCGGCTGCCAAGCCCAAAGTGGCTGATTATCCATTCACGACTTTGGTGCCAAATTTGGGTGTAGTACGCCCTGAAGCGAACAAGTCGTTCGTGATTGCTGACATTCCGGGTCTGATTGAAGGCGCATCAGATGGTGCAGGTCTGGGGATCCGCTTCCTGAAGCACCTGGAACGTTGCCGTGTGTTGCTACACGTTGTCGATGTCATGCCTGTCGATGGAACAGACCCTGTTGATAATGCGTTCGCAATCATCAATGAGCTGCATCAGTACAGCCCTAAACTTGCCAACAAGCCACGTTGGTTGGTGCTGAACAAAATAGACTTGCTTGCAGAAGATGAGCTGGAAGAAGTATGTCAGCGCATTGCTGAAGAGCTGGATGCTGAGCATGTATATCGGATCTCTGCTGCGAATAAGTTCAATACTCAGCAGTTGTGCTACGACATTCAGGGGCTGCTGGATAGCATGCCACGCGATAAGTTCGAAGAGCAAGAACAGGAAGAAGTCGAGTTTAAGTGGGATACATACCACCGTCAGGCTACCCAGGATAACGATGATGACTGGGATGACTGGGATGAAGATGACTACGACGTAGAAGTCGTTTACGAACGATAAGCGCAATCCGTATTAGAACTCACTGAAGCGGATTGGCATAAAAAGGGCCTTGGGCCCTTTTTTAGTATAAAAGTATGAGTGGAGTATGTTGTGATAATATCAATGATTGCTGCAATGGCAAATGGACGTATCATTGGCGATGATAACGCCATGCCCTGGCATTTACCGGCCGACTTGAAACATTTTAAAGCAGTTACCTTGAATAAACCTGTGATCATGGGGCGTAAAACATTTGAATCGATAGGTCGCCCGCTCCCCGGCAGGCGCAATATTGTGATCAGCCGCAACCCAGATTACAGCGCCGAGGGTATTGAAGTAGTTTCATCTCCACACGAGGCTTTAGTTTTGGTGGACGGATGCGAAGAAGTTATGATCATTGGAGGTGGAAATATTTATGAACAGTTTCTACCTTTAAGTAACAGGCTCTATTTAACATACATAGACTTGGATGTTTCAGGCGACACGCGCTTTCCGGACCATACTCAGGTGGGAGAATGGCACCAGGTTGCATGCGAAGCTTTTGAAGCAGATGAGAAAAATTTGTATAGTTATAAGTTCGTAACTCTAAATAAAGGAATATAACTTTGTTGCTAACAATTGTATTGGTTGATACAATATTGAGCGTTTGTTCTTACGAAAAAAGTACTAGGTGATTGGTGATGAAAGTAATTCCTTTAGTTATTGGTGTGAGTCTTGGCGTTTCTGCGTTAACAGTAAGTTTTGCGAGCAAAGCGAACAATCAGTTAGCTGTGTCTTTGTGTGAGTACATTGCGGCTGACGATAAAAGACGTATCCGTAGTACACTAAAGAGCTCTCGGGTTAAAATCCGTAACGTATACGACTCAGTGCAATGTAATGGCAACAACATGCTGCGTCATGCCATCGCTAATAATGCGGTAGATGCGGGTGAATTTATCGTCAAAAGTCTGCCTAAAAGTGCACTAGAAGACGGTGCTGATATTGCTTGGGCTGAGAGCAACGGTCACGGTGGTTCTGCTTTGATTGCAGCTATCAAGAAACGTGCTGGTCTTTAAGAGCGCATACAGACCTTAGCATCTGACAGCAATAAAATATTTCCAGAAATGCCCGACACCTTGTGTGTGCGGGCATTTTTTATTTATGTCTTTAGACGAAAGGCATGTTACTTAACTTGCACTGGCAGCTTATTCTATTAAAATAGACTGCCACGTGAATATTCATATGGTGAGAAAATATTCCACCATCTCAATGTAATAATGGATGAACTATGAAAGCTGTAATACCCGTCGCTGGACTTGGTACGCGCATGTTACCTATGACAAAGGCTATTCCCAAGGAGATGCTGCCTTTGGTCGATAAACCTCTTATTCAGTATATAGTGAAAGAGTGTGCAGCTGCGGGCATTTCCGAAATCGTCTTAGTCACTCATTCGTCAAAAAATGCCATTGAAAACCACTTTGACACCAGTTTTGAGCTGGAAGCAACGCTCGAAAAGCGTGTTAAGCGTACACTGCTTGAAGAAGTTCGCTCAATCTGTCCTGATGGCGTTACTATCATGCATGTCAGGCAGGGTGAGGCGAAGGGGCTAGGTCATGCTGTATTGTGTGCCAAACCCATAGTTGGTGATGATGACTTTGTGGTGGTTTTACCAGATGTGATCCTGGATGAGTACACGGCAGATCAGAGTAAGGAAAACCTGGCAGCTATGGTTCATCGATTTTCTGAGACCAAGCATAGTCAGATTATGCTCGAACCCGTGCCAGAAGACGATGTGAATAAATATGGTATTGCAGATATCCAGGGAGTAGAGCTCAAACCTGGTGAAAGTGCGCCAATCAAGCATATGATTGAAAAGCCTCCTGTCGACCAAGCACCTTCTAACCTAGCAGTGGTGGGTCGTTATGTATTGTCACGTAATATTTGGCCACTCCTGGAGCGTACACCGCTTGGAGCCGGTGGTGAGATCCAACTGACCGATGCAATTGATATGCTGATGGAGAGTGAAACCGTTGAAGCATTCCACATGAGTGGCCGAGCTCATGACTGTGGCGATAAGCTAGGTTATCTGAAGGCCATCGTTGAGTATGCGATGAGAGACGATAAACTTGGTAAAGAGTTTAGTGAGTTTGTGAAATCAATTTAGTGATGCTCACTATCTAGGTAAACAGCTCGGCATGATGTCGGGCTTTTTTATAACCATGATTCTTATAGCAACAGTATGCGCGGATTGATTGCACTGGTTATGCTTAGTGACCGTGGCGCTCTGTAAAGCGCTGCCAGTGAATATTGGGATTAATGACCCTGACCTGAGTGAGGATCTGCTTGAGCTGGTGTGGCTGGGGCTGAGTGAGAACCTGGCCATCATTCTTGAGTCCCAGTAAATAGAGCATGGCGGCCTTGTTACCTTGCTGGATAGCCGAAATATGGATCTGCTGTTCAAAGTTCAGCCTCAGGCTGCTGATGGCGGTTTTCATGCCTTGCTGGTCGACATTGGGCAAGCCACACTTTTGCAAATAACCAAGTCGTTCTCCCTCTCCGGAAAACCAGATCCTGACTTTTTCACTGAAGCGGCCTGATTTAGCGGGTAAATCAAACATTAGCCGACTTTGTCCTTGTTGCTCAACAAAGTGCAAATAGTCCTGTAAACCGGCGTGCCATAGTGCAGGGTGAATGGGCACAAAGCGGGCCTGTAACTTACCATGAGTATGAAAGGTAAAACCGTGAACCTGCTCTTGTTTGCTGATATCTGAAAGCGTTAAATTGCCAATCTCGTCACTGTAGGCACCGGTGTAATATGCCAGCACGGGTAACCAAAAATGCCAGTGTTTCGGCTGTTCACGCTTTTGCTTTTCATCACCATAAATGTAGCCGTTAAACAGGGTGTACAGCTCCATATTGGAAAATGCGCGTCGGCCTAAATGAGATTTCATAAGATAGCGCTATACCTTGTGCCTAAATAGTTCACACAATTCAAAGGATTACTAAGAATGAGTAAAGACAAGTTTATCGGCTTTTAGCAATAAGCAAAAGCCTAATATCAATGTAGTAGCCAGATACTACCTATTTAGCCGCGACTACGCGTATGATCGGCCAGGTAGGTTAAGCAGGTGATCCGCAACAAAGAGGCAAGGTTTTTTACTTCGCCCTGACGTTCAAGTACTTCCTGATACAGAGTTGAGACAAATTCAGCTACGCTGAGCTGCTCTGCGGTTGCTATCTCCTGTAGCAGGTCCCAGATCTGGCGCTCCAGTGCCAGGCTGGTTACGGCCCCCTGGATACGCATCGAACGGCGTATCACCTCATAGCTGGCTGGATTGGCCGAGGCATATAATTCACACATAAGAGGACTCCTTGATGGCAAAACTCATTCACAGCATGGTTAGGGTAATGGACTTGCAAAAATCCCTCGCATTTTATCACGATGTATTAGCACTGGGCGAGCGCAGGCGGATTGAATTTGATGACTTTAGCCTGGTTTACCTGGGTAACGATGAGGCTGAATTTGAATTAGAGCTTACCTGGAATCATGATACGCAGCAGCCCTATGAGTTGGGTAACGGCTATGGTCATATTGCTGTGGTGGTAGATGATTTAGCGCCAGTGCATGCAAAGGCACTGGCACTGGGTTATCAGCCCAAAGAAATTAAGTCGTTTTACAACGGCGATACGCTGGTAGCACGCTTTTTCTTTATTGTCGATCCCGACGGCTATCAGATTGAAGTCATTGAACGTTCAGAGACGTTTAAATAAGCCATGACTAAGCCATGGCAAATTCACTGCGGTTGGGCAGCCAGCGCTGGATCAGTGGCTCAACTGCCTGAGGATGCTGTTGCAGCAGAGTGAAGGCAAGACTGCGTACCTGAGGCAGTAGCACTTTGTCGCGGCTCAGATCGGCAATCTTCAGCTCGGCCAGGCCGGTCTGGCGAGTACCCAGTACTTCACCTGGGCCACGGATCTCCAGATCCCGTTCGGCAATGACAAAACCATCATTACTGTCGCGTAGCACGCCCAGGCGCTTTTGTGCCGTTGCTGACAAAGGCGCATGATAAAGCAGCAGGCAATGCGACGCGATGTCGCCACGGCCAACCCGGCCACGCAACTGGTGTAGCTGTGCCAGGCCCAGGCGTTCCGGGTTTTCTATAATGATCAGGCTGGCATTGGGCACATCCACACCCACCTCAATGACAGTGGTTGCAACCAGCACATGACTTTGCGCCTGCTTAAAGTCCTGCATGATCTGCTGTTTTTCCTGCGCTTTCATACGGCCATGAACCAGGGCTATATTCAGCTCCGGCAGGGCTTTGGTGAGCTGCTCTGCGGTGTCTTCGGCTGCCTGACATTGCAAGGCTTCTGATTCATCAATCAAAGTACAGACCCAGTACACCTGTCGCTGTTGCTCAATACAGGCGCGTCGTACTCGCTCAATCACTTCTTCGCGACGAGTATCCGGAACGGCAACGGTTGTGATAGGAGTGCGCCCAGGTGGCAGCTCATCGATCACCGAGGTTTCCAGATCGGCATAGGCAGTCATGGCCAGTGTCCGTGGGATTGGCGTGGCCGTCATAACCAGCTGATGCGGATAGCAGTCGTTAAACTTGCCCTTTTCACGTAAGGAAAGCCGCTGATGAACGCCAAAGCGGTGTTGCTCATCAATGATGATCAGGGCCAGGTTGCTAAACTGCACTTGCTCCTGAAACAGCGCATGGGTCCCCACGACCATTTGCGCCTGACCTGAGCTGATGCGCTCCAGTACTCGCTCGCGCTCTTTCCCTTTGGTTTTTCCTGCCAGCCAGACCACTTCAATACCCAGTGTCGCAAACCAGTTCTGGAAATTAATGTTGTGCTGCTCGGATAAAATTTCCGTTGGTGCCATCAATGCCACCTGGTAGCCCTTGGCAATGGCGGTCAGCGCACTGAGTGCTGCGACCAGGGTTTTACCTGAGCCAACATCACCCTGTACCAGACGCATCATAGGGTAGGGCTGTTGTAAGTCGCCTTTGATTTCGCTCACCACCCGGCTTTGGGCCGCGGTAGGCTTAAAGGGCAGCTGAGCCAGAAATTCGGTTTCTAACAGATTATTGGGCGGCAGTGTTACCGCCTTGACGGCCTGGCCTTGCTGCCTGAGTTGCAGCAGGCTAAGGTTTTGCGCCAGTAATTCTTCAAATGCCAGGCGTTGTTGTGCCGGGTGTTGTCCCAACTCCAGCTGGTCCAGTGCTACGTCCTGAGGTGGCTGGTGGAGCGTCAGCAGGGCCTCTTTTAAGCTCAGCTGATTGGGGCGGAACTGCTGCGGCAAATGATCGTCAATGTCGTATTTGTGCAGCAAAGCAACAGCCTGCTCGGCAATGGCACGAATACTCAGTTGTTTAAGCCCTTCCGTAGTCGGGTAAACCGGCGTGAGAGTATCCATGCCTTGCGATGTATCACTCAGCTCATCGCGAATACTGTATTCTGGGTGGGCCATTTCCAGGCCGACCCGGCCACGACGCACTTCACCAAAACAGCGCATGATTTTACCGCTTTGCATGGCGTTTTTTTGCGCTGCACTGAAGTTGAAAAAGCGCAGGGTAATACGACCGGTGCCATCGTTTATCTGACACACCAGCATACGGCGTTTGCCGAAGGTGATATTAGCCTGCTCAATTTCGCCCTCCACACTTACATGAAGGTGTGGCATCAGCTCGGCGATACGATAAGTTCTGGCTCTGTCTTCATAGCGCAATGGCAGGTGAAACAACATGTCCTGGACACTGCGGATCCCCAATTTGGCCAGCCGCTCTGCGGCCTTAGGGCCGACTCCCTTGAGGTCGGTGATGGCGTACTGGGCTAAATTGGGGTGCGACATAATTATCCTTTTTGACTGAACTTCAGTGTGTTCCAGAAGGCCTCGTCGGCAACGATCTCCCCAACTTCATCCAGTGCCGGGTAGGGCAGGCCTTTTTCTACGCAGCGATTGGCAATGATTGGGTGACAGCCTTCAAACAATAACTTATGTTTGATTGCCGGGTCGAGCATATCGTTGCGCTGATACAGCCCTGCCTCCTCACGCTGGCGCTGTGCTTCATACAAGATCAAGGCCGCAGCCACCGAGACATTTAATGACTGTACCATACCAGCCATTGGGATCACGATATGCTGATCGGCATGTTCCAGTGCCCGGTCTGAGATCCCTAAACGTTCCTGTCCAACAATGACGGCGGTTGGCTTAGTATAATCAATCTCGCGAAAATCTACGGCGGTATCACTGAGGTTAGTCGCTAGCAGTTGAATACCCGGGTTTTGCGCACGGATTGCGGCAACGGCCTGATCTATGTCGTCGTGCATATGGGTTTCTACCCAGTTTTTGCTGCCACCTGAGGTGTTATTGGTCAGGCGTCTTTGTTCCTGCGGCCATACCGCATGCACATGATGGCATCCGACCGCATCGGCTGTACGCACTATGGCCGACAGATTATGGTGTTTGTGGACTTCGTCCAGGCACACGGTTAAATCAGTCTGGCGTTGATCCAAAATGCGCTTCACGCGCTGAAAACGGTTTTCTTCCATCAATTACAGCTCTTAACTACAAAATTGCCGCGATTATAACAAAAAGCGCCTCCCTAAGGCATTACTTCACGCATGATTGGTGCCTGCAAGGAGATCAGGGTTTCGGTTGACTGAATTGCTTCTATGGTTTGGATCTTGTTGATCAGCACATCCTGAAGGTGATCGATAGAGCGCGCCATCACTTTGATAAAAATGCTGTAATTACCTGTGGTGTAATAGGCTTCAACGACTTCTTCAAAGCCTTCCAGTTGTTCAATAGTAGCGGGGTAATCCCGCGCATGTTTGAGGTTTACGCCGATAAAACAGCAGACATCATAGCCCAGCTGTTTGGCATCTATGCTGACCCGGGTGCCGACGATAATACCGGCTTGTTTCATTTTCTCGACCCGCACATGAATGGTCCCTGCACTGACAGCAAAGCGTTTGGCCAGTTCAGCATAGGGGGTTCTGGCATTGTCCATTAAGGCGTGAAGGATAGAACGGTCGAGATTATCGATTTGATAATTTTCCATGGATATTTTGCATGTTAATTATTGATTCAGTAATTATTAAAGCGGATTTTTAACGAAAAAAATAGTGTAAAGGTGTTTTTGTTATGGAGTATTGAATCTTTGCTCGTTTTTGTTGAGGATAGATTTAACGCAGCAAGCCTGCACCGTTATTCAACACCATTGGGAATGAGGAAACCGATATGTTGCAACAGTATCTGCAAACACAACAGCAAATAGCCCGTGCAAAAGCACTTTTTTCACAACAACTGACTGACAAGTTAGGTCTGATTGAAGTCCAGGCACCTATCCTGGCAAAAGTAGGAGACGGGATCCAGGATAACCTCAGCGGCACCGAAAAAGCCGTTAAGGTGAAGGTGAAAACGTTGAGTGACAGCGACTTTGAGGTCGTGCATTCACTGGCAAAGTGGAAGCGTAAAACACTTGGCGATTATGGCTTTGGCGCAGGACAGGGGCTCTACACGCACATGAAAGCGTTGCGTCCGGACGAAGACAAGCTGTCGCCCATCCACTCTGTGTACGTTGATCAGTGGGACTGGGAGCAGGTGATCTGTGCGCAGTCAGAGCGCTCTTTGGATAAACTCAAAGAAACGGTTCAAACTCTGTACGGCGCTATTCGTGAAACCGAGCAGCAACTGGCCTCTGAGTACGGGTTGACTCCGTTTTTGCCGCAGCACATCACCTTTGTACACAGTGAAGAGCTGCGTCGCATGTATCCGGATTTTACGCCCAAACAAAGAGAAAAAGCGATTGCTCAGGAGTATGGTGCGGTATTTCTGATTGGGATTGGCGGCGAGCTGGGTGATGGCAAAATCCATGATGTCAGAGCGCCGGACTACGATGACTGGTCGACGCCCACATGCGATCAGTACCAGGGCCTCAACGGCGATATTCTGGTCTGGAACCCGGTACTCGAAGATGCCTTTGAAATTTCGTCCATGGGGATCCGGGTGTGTCCGGACAGCCTGCAGCGTCAGCTGAGCCTGACTCAGGATGAGCAAAGACTGGAGCAGGACTGGCATCAGAGCCTGCTGGCGGGGGCGCTGCCACAAACCATTGGCGGCGGCATTGGCCAGTCTCGTCTGGTGATGCTGTTACTGCAAAAACAACATATCGGTCAGGTCCAGGTTGGTGTGTGGCCTGAGCACATTAAAACTGAAGTTTCTGGGTTACTTTAGACGCGATGGCGACACACGGTAAGGGAGCCCGGCTGGGCTCCCTTACATCTTAAATTCTATTTCGATTTTGCCTTCAATCAGTCTGGCACTACACGGGGGGTAGCTACGGGTGGTTTTATACACTTTGTCGAAAATATGGATCTCGACGCCCGAGTGCAAAGAGGTATTGACGATCAGCTGGGTGTTATCGAGTAAATCGTGCAGGGTATGATCTAGTTCCGACAGCTGATGTTCCAGTGCCTCGGCCTGTTTGCAGTAATGTTGTTGTGTCGCGCCGATTTTTGCCAGCAAGGTTTTTTTCTTTTCGGCATCTTTTACATGGTCGGCTTTTTCGACCGCCTTTTGCAGGTTATTGATCTGCTCATCAGTCTGGCTCAGCTCCTTCAGGCACAGATCGGTGCGTTCAGTGATCTCCATGCCACTGCGTGCCAGGTAAATCGCCATGGTTGCGCCTGAGCTGCTGCCAACTTCGCCCGCCACCAGCATCTTAGCATCAAAAATAGTGCCGCCAATGAGCTTACCTTTAGGAGATTCATCCAGACCAACCTGCAACAGGTTACGCGCTTTGATATCACAGTGATTGCTTTGCTTTTGGATAAAGACATTCTGACCTTCGAGATAGGTGTACTGACCGTGGGTGATCTGAACATCGCCTTTGGCTATCAGACGACAGGTCAGGCCTTGGTCGTCGTTACTGTGATCCAAATGGCCAATCACACCACCGCGTACTTCGATGTTGCCATCCGAAATGAGCTCACCCGATTCTACGGTGCCCATTACAGTGATATCGCCATGGGCTTTTATTTTCATGCCCGGATCGACATTGCGGGTAACCAGCACACTGCCGCTAAATTCAATATGGCCACTGCGCACATTAACATCAGCAATGGTAAAGATATCATCTACCCGCATGCCATTGGGAATATCGGACGGGCAGCCCGCAATGGTCGAGACCAGCTGCAACGGGTTGATCGGGGAGATCTCGGTGCCTTCACCGGCCATCAGCTGAAAGCTGTCTCCGGGCTTAGGGGCTATACTGTCTCCGGTAACGGTAAAACCTTCTTTACCTGGGGTTGCCGGCCTTTGCGTAACCAACAAGGTGCCGGGCGCAACGCTTGCCAGAGCGCCAAAGTCGCGCATATCCACTGTGCCGTCTTCACGCAATTTAGGTTGTTTCAGGCGCTCTTTCAATGTTTGTACATGAGGCATGAGCTTGGCCGGGGTGCCATTTTCTGGTGGCCGCCCTTGGGCGACAATACCGGTGACTTCACTACCCGGCGGGGATTCCAGCTGCTGCTTGAGCAAGTTTTCCAGGTAGACTTGTTTATAGCCTCGGGTTACGCCCACCTTAACGATGGCGCGTTTGGCATCTTCAAGGCTGATCATCTTGCCACCCTGAGCTGTGGTAAGTCTGGCGATGGCCTGCATTTTGTCTTCGCTGAGTGCCACTTCTATGTGTGCATCTTTTTGCTGCGCCACAATCAGCTGCGCAGCGGGGGTATCTTGTTTAAAGTAAGCGGCAATGGACTCGTGATCGATTGCGCAGTCAGCATAAGGTGAGCGCTCGAGTGCTTCAACCACAAACGCTGCACTGGGGGGCGACGCGGAAGCGACGTCCATCAATATATTGCCATTTTTTGCGAGTTTAAACACAGGCTTATCCTTATTGCTTATCACTTATCACTTATCACTTATCACTTACTACGATGCTAACTACCTCAAATTGCCAAAAAGTGCGGCCATTTCAGAGTCGCGCAACGCGCTCTGCATATCACCAGATTGCTAAATTAATAGTATGCGGTCAAGTGTTTAAGATCAAAGTTAAGATGATGAAATTTCGGCGCTCAGATAAGCAAAAGCCCGCATAAAGCGGGCTTGGTAGTTGTATAACCTGGGTACGGGTATTAGTTGGTTGAAGGCAGCTCCATGATGCCGTCAATCTCAATTTGTACGCCTTTAGGTAGCTCTTTAACACCAATGGCAGCACGTGCCGGGTAAGGCGTTTTAAAGTGCTGGCTCATGATCTCATTCACAGTGGCAAAGTTGCTCAGGTCGGTCAGGAAGATGTTTACCTTAACCATGTCCTGTAGCTGGCCGCCTGCTTCTTCACATACGGCCGTCAGGTTTTTAAATACCTGTTGTGTTTGCTCTGCGAAATCTTCAGAGATTACTTCCATTGTTTCAGGCACCAAAGGGATCTGCCCCGAAAGGTAAACCGCCGTACCGACTTTAACTGCCTGACTGTAGGTGCCGATTGCCGCCGGCGCCTGATCGGTTGAAATAATGGCTTTATTCATAGTCTTTCCTTTATCGCTTCCTGGTTACACGTTGTACATCTGGCATCACCCGGATCCGGCGCATAATGTTCGCCACATGGATCCTGTCTTTAACGGTGACACCCAGGTCTATCACGTACAGGTTGCTCTCTTTTTCTTCGGTTGCTATCTCCACAATATTGGCTTGTGTACTTGCAACCACATTGGTTAATTTGGCCAACGCACCCTGGTGGTTAATTATCTCAACCCGCAGTGCTGCGATGTATTCTTTCTCGGGGTTATCTTCCCACTTTACCACAAAGTACTTGGCGCGTTCATTACGCCAGCCTTTGATGTTTTTACATTCCTGGCGGTGGACCATTAAGCCCTTACCCTGGCTGACATAAGCGGTAATGTCGTCACCCGGAACCGGGCGGCAACATTTGGCATAAGTCACGAGCATGCCTTCGGTACCAATGATGGGCGCTTTGGCTTTTTGTGCCAGGCTCTCAATGGCATCATCGGCTTGCAGCAGGCGTTTAGCCACCAGCATACTCATGATATTGCCGTTGCCAATTTCTACCAGTAGCTCCAGGACGGTATTGAGCTCATGCTCTTCCAGTACTCTGTCTATCTGTTCGGTGGGAATATCGTCCAGCTTATGTTCACCCAGTGCGGAGTCAAGTAAGCGTTGGCCCAACAGGATGGATTCTTCCTGATGCTGACTCTTAAGGTAGTTGCGTACGCCCAGGCGCGCTTTACCCGTGACGATAAAGTTGAGCCAGGTGGCATTAGGGTGTGCGCCCGAACTGGTAATGATCTCAACAGTCTGGCCGGTATCCAGCGCTTTACTCAGTGGGTAAGGCTTGCGGTTAACCCGTGCGCCAACACAGGTGTTTCCTACGTCGGTGTGAACGGCATAGGCAAAGTCGACCGCCGTGGCGCCCATAGGTAATTCAATGATCCGCCCATCCGGCGTAAAGACATAAATCTCTTCCGGGAACAGCTCAGTTTTAACGTTTTCAACAAACTCAAACGACGAGCCGGCGCTTTGTTGTAGCTCAAGCAGGCTTTGCATCCACTGTCTGGCGCGTTGTTGTGCGGTGTGGCCCGAGCTGTCACCGGCTTTTTTATACATCCAGTGCGCTGCGACTCCTTTGTCGGCCATATGATCCATATCGTGGGTACGAATTTGGATCTCCACCGGAATACCGTGCGGTCCAACCAAAGAAGTATGCAAAGACTGATAACCATTGGTTTTGGGTACCGCGATATAATCTTTAAAGCGGGTTTCGATGGGTTTATAAAGGTTGTGCGCCACACCCAACACTCGATAGCAGGTATCTATGCTGTTGACGTTGATGCGAAAAGCATAAATGTCCATCACTTCGTTGAACAGCAGCTCTTTGTTGAGCATTTTTTTGTAAATGCTGTACAAGTGCTTTTCGCGGCCACTGACCGAGGCATCAATCCCAGCTTCTTCCAGGCGCGATTCAATCTCAGACTGAATATTGCTGATCACTTCCTTACGGTTACCGCGTGCTTTCGCAACTTCTGATTTAAGTGCTCTGTGACGCATTGGATATAAAGCCGCAAAGCCCAAATCTTCCAGCTCGTTCTTAATATCGTGAATACCAAGGCGGTTGGCGATGGGAGCGAAGATCTCCAGGGTTTCGCGCGCGATCCGGCGGCGCTTTTCCGGGCGCAGAAAGCCCAGAGTCCGCATATTGTGTGTGCGGTCAGCCAGCTTGATCAGGATAACCCGAATATCCTGGGTCATGGCCATGATCATTTTGCGGTAGTTTTCGGCCTGAAACTCTTTTTTGTCTTTAAAGTCGAGTTTATCCAGCTTACTGACGCCGGCCACCAGCTCGGCAACGGTATCGCCGAAGATCTCGGCTAGGTCTTTTTGGCTGAAATCGGTGTCTTCAATCACATCATGCATCAGGGCCGCCATCAGCGTTTCATGGTCCAGCTTCATACTGGCCAAGATCTGCGTGACTTCAACCGGGTGGGTAATATAAGGCTCGCCGCTGGAGCGGGTTTGCCCTTCATGCGCTTCGCGGGCAACCACGTAGGCTTTTTGCACCAGTTCCACATCTTCGGGTGGCAGATACTCTGATATTTTTTTCTTTAAGCCTTCAAACAGATACATTCACACTCCAATGTTCCAGCGAAGTTACACCAATGACGCAATAGCATATCCTGCGCTCAGGCTATGTTGCTTGATTGGTATTAATAATAAGTTAAGTACTGAATATACGATGAATTGACTTCGAAGCCAATCGACTAACCAATTTATTAGTCTGAAAATGAGGTGTTCAGCGGCCTGTGGCGCAGAAACAATAACGCCAGCTAAAAAAGCTGGCGTTATTGTTATACAGGTCGCAGTGGATTAGCGATTGCCACCCACAATTGCAGCAACAGCAGCAAGCTCAGCAGCTTCCTGAGTTTGTTGCTCTTCGCGATCGATCATGTCCAGTGAATCGCTGGTGACCATGCCTTTTTCGATCTCGCGCAATGCGATTACGGTTGGCTTGTCATTTTCAGCTTCAACCATAGGGTCTTTACCACCGACAGCAATCTGACGAGCGCGACGCGCTGCAACAAGAATTAGGTCGAAACGGTTACCAATTTTATCTACTGCGTCTTCTACTGTTACGCGAGCCATCGAAGCACTCCAAAAAATTCAATACATTTAGCAAAGGGCTAGTCTACTAAAAAGCACCGGATTCGCCAAGTATATGGTTAAAAAATATCGGCCATCAGGGTCTGGGGTTGCCGTGCGGGCACGCCTCAGACTTAAACTCGATACAGGGCACGATGAAAGCGGGTTATTTCAATAACTCAGCGATTAACGCGTGCTGGCTCAGCTGCTGCTTTTTCAGCTCCAGTCGTGCTGCGACCACAATATGCTCTAATTCATTTAAAGCGGTAGCAAAATCATCGTTAACCAGCAGGTAGTCAAATTCATTGTAGTGTGAGCACTCAGATTTAGCTTGCTCCATGCGCGAGGCAATGACTTCCTGAGAGTCCTGACCCCGACCATTAAGGCGCTCTTCCAGCGCCTGTTTAGAAGGTGGCAGGATAAAAATGGTTTTTACTTCAGGCATCAGCTCGCGCACCTGACGGGCACCTTGCCAGTCAATGTCGAGAAACACGTCGATACCGGCAGCTAGCTGGGCTTCGATTGCCTGCTTAGAGGTGCCATAGTAGTTGTCGAATACCTGTGCCCATTCAAAAAAGTCATTCTGGTTGATTAAGGATTTAAACTCATCGACAGACACAAAGTGATAGTGCTCGCCGTTATTCTCACCCGGACGAGGTGCACGGGTTGTATGAGACACCGAGACCCGGACCTTATCTTGTCTTTCCAGCAGGGCTTTAATCAAACTTGACTTTCCGGCACCGGAAGGCGCCGAAAGAATAAACAAATTACCGCGATTTTGATGTGGCATACGTCAGACCTATCAGGTTGCAATGCAGCGATGCGCGCATAAGCACACCGCTGGTTGTCCAAAAGCGTTATTTTAATGCCATATCGTTTAACTTACCAGCGCCGGGGTACTCAATCCGTGCGTTGCAGCACAAACATCTGATAGCCGAACTCGCCAAGATACTGCTCATAGATGGTAATTTCCCGGGCCATATCCTGCAGTGCCAAAGAGTTGGGCTGGTGGCTGAGGCGGCGTGTGACTTCGGTTTTGAGCGGCTCATAATAGTCTGCCCAGGCTTGCTGACTCAGCGTAAAGTGCGCCAGAACCTCGAAGCCAGCCTGTTCAATCTGTGCCAGCCGCACCGCTATGGCTTGCATATCCGGGTACTCCTGTTGCCAGAATATACGTGCTTGTTCTGAGGGCGCATCGTTTAGCCACACCAGATCGCTGACCATTAAGCAACCGGCTGAACTCAGAAGCGGGCGCCAGGCATTCAGCGCTGCTGCAAAACCCATAATATAAGCCGAGCTTTCGGCCCAGAGCAGATCAAAGCTGCCAGGTGCAAAGGGCAGTGCGGTCATACTGGCGCACAGCGGCGTGACGCGTTTATCCAGCCCTTTATGTTGTAGCCGCTGCGCCAGACTCTGGATTGCCTCAGCTTCATTATCTACTGCTGTGATCTGCGCCTGTGTTTCGCGGGCGAGCAACTCGCTGGCAAAGCCTTTACCGCAGCCGATATCCAGCACATTTTGTGGGGCAAAGGGAATATGCGCTAACGCCTTGCGCGTATCGGCATCATTGCCAGGTCCCCAGCGTTCTAACTGATGAAAGACCGCCATAAAGTCGGCCATATAAGTATCGTGTTCGTTCATGTCTTTTGATAACCATTTTAAGTATAGGCTTTGCTGTTCATCAAAGCCTTGTTGTTCAAGCCAGTTTCGATGTGCATCGGGTGCCAGTTTGTCGGCCTGTGTATGCCAGTCGCGCAGCGAGCCACGGCCAAGCAGCGCCGACAACAAGCTGTGCGCCTGTTGCTTGTGTGCTATCTCGGCTTCCAGCTCGGCGAGCCTGCGGCTCAGTACCGTGCGGTCTAGTTTGGCCTCCAGCGCTTGTTTGCACTCGCTCAGCGTCAGCCCGCCAGCCTGCAACTGTTGTAGCAGCCGCACTCTTTGCAGGTCCTGCTCGCCATACAGTCGATAACCATTACTGGCGCGACGGCCACAGAGCAGTCCGCGCTTTTCGTAATACAATAAAGTAGAGCGCGACAAACCCAGCTGCGCTGCCAGCTCAGAAATTCGATACATCAAATCCGGCTCCTCTTGTCTGCCTGGCTGTGTAAAACCCAGTCAGGCGATAACGAATGAAAACGATAGACTATGAAGTTATAGACAGGTCAATGGCCGGGAGCAAAATTTACCCGCAGATAAAGTGTGTTGTATGAGTTTAAGCACAGCAAGCTGAGTCAGTATCACAAGCAGCGCTATCGAATGGGCTTATAAAAGTATTCATAAAAGGTTTGTTTTGATGTTAACTTTGTTTCTAAAATGTTGCTATTTGTGGTATTGCTTGCTAGGTTAGCTGCAGGAATAAATAGGGAGATGCACGCGCGTGAAAAACAGTCCTGACAAGCGCAATCACAAAGTGGAGAATTTCAGGCGCTATGTGCAGCGCTCAATTCGTCAGTTAAGGCTACACAGAGGCTGGTCCCAGCAAGAGCTGGCCAGGCGGCTGGGTGTTGACCAGGCGACCATCAGTAACTACGAATCTGGCAAAACCGATATGAGTTACGCTCAGATGTTCGAACTGTTTCTGGTTTTTGGTAAAGACCTGACCGGCGTACTGAAGTTAACCGACCTTGAAGAACAAAGCCCTTCACCAGATGAAAAGCCAGAAAAGGAGTAGGTTATGAAGGAATTTATTTTGATAGCGGAATATTTACCACTGGCTATGATTGTCGTCGCACTTATATTCAGTTGGCGGGTGGTGACTGCACGCTGGTTTCTCTTAGCTTTTATGGCTATTGAGCTGGTTGATATTGCATTGAGGCCTATAATCTGGGAGTGGAAAACGCACTACTATATTGTTGATATCATAGTGACATTTGTTTTCATAATGCCCATTGTTTATAGGAGAAATGTGGCGCTAAAGTTGTTTAATTTAACTGGTCATGTGTACTTCAGTAAAGTTTATGAATTGCAAAGGTTAACATCTCAGGAGTGCTTAATACTGATACTTTTGGCTATCGGCTGTTTGACAAACCTCATAGCATGGTTAGAAGTTCTGGCTTACAAGTACTACTTCATCGATACCGCGCCATTCAAGTTATATTTCCGAGACAACATCATGCTTGTACTGCATGTTTTGTATAGCATGGCGTTACTAACTTACACGGTCAAGGCAGAGCAAAGAGAGGATTACGTAAGAAATGAAAATACTACTAAGTAAAGAGAGCATTCAAATTGTGAAAGGTGGATGGTGGGTCGGAAGTCCAAGTCTGCCGCGGAGAGTTCAACTTGCCAAATCATCTTCGAAAGGACAATGGACTCCCCATGTAAACACGACAGTTGAACAAAGGTAGTTATAGAAGACTGTGGGTTTTTATAGTGCAGGAGGCTTTGAGTTACCTGACAGATTCCAGATAGTTTATTCGACTTAAAGCCAGCTAAATTGCTAAAACAAAAAGCGCGTTCAGCGCTTTTTTTATGAAGATATACATAATCGTACCTGGACCTAAGATAAGCTCTGGACAATCAGCTAATAACCTGTTTTATAGACCGTTTATGAACGATTGGAAATACTTTCAGTAGTAGGCCACAAAGCAGGCTCGGCAGGCTTTGAGCAAATACGCTGGGATGAGTGAAGTATGCTAACCATCACCGATTTATCTAAGTACTATGGCACCCATTGTGCGCTCAGGCAGGTGTCTTTTTCAGTAGAGCCGGGTACGGTATTAACCATTCTGGGCCCCAATGGCGCAGGCAAAACCACCTTGTTTAAAATACTGGCAGGCTTATCTCACGACTATCAGGGCAGTGTGTGTTTTGGCCCGGACAAAAAGTTGCAGGCGCATGATATCGGGTTTGTATTTGACTCCTCCAGGACGTTTTATCCCAAATTGACGGCATTTGAAAACCTTCGCTATTTTGGCGTTTTAAAAGGGTTATCACGGCGGGTTGCAAAAGACACAGCGCAGCAACTTCTTCATAAGTTCAACTTATCAGACAAAGCCGAGCAGCAGGTGCAACTGCTGTCCAGAGGTATGCAGCAGCGCCTCGTATTGTGCCTTTCACTGATCTCCAGCCCTAAGGTCTTGCTGCTTGATGAGCCAACTCTGGGGTTGGATATTGAGAGCCAGAAAGAGTTTGAACTGTGTATTGAACAGGTTAAAGAGACAGGCACTATTGTTCTGATAGCGACGCACCAGATGGATACGGCGCAGCGACTTGGTAATTATTCATTGCTGCTTAATAACGGGGAAGTGGTGCGCTTTGGCAATACACAAACCTTACTGGCTAAAACTTGCGGTGAGCAGTACACCATTACAACACAACACCCGCTTCCTGAGGCGCTCCCTATGCAGTGTGAGCGATTGTCTGAGCAGTCACTCAGGTTTGACACCGCGGTGAGCAGTCTTAATGAGATGCTGACATTGCTCACGCGATTTAATATTGTCACCGTTGAAAAACATCAGGCCACTCTGGAAGGGTTGATCCGCAGGGAGTTAGATTTATCATGAGTTTTATTACCTTGTTCGGACTGGAGCTGCACCGAAAGTGGGTGACCGCAAAGCGATACCCGCTGAACTTTTATGCCAGTATTGTTTTTGCTGCTGTCATTCTCATCCTGGTTATTTCGGGCGCCTCTTACCTGTCTGGCGGGGCATTATCATTGCAGCGGATGGAGTCTTTGGTATTGGGATATTACCTGTGGACACTGACGGTTGGTATTTCATCTACCGCCGCTGAAGAGATTGTTGAAGACGCCAAGCTAGGCACTTTGCCACATATTTTAACGTCAGCGACAAGCTTATTTAGTGTTTTGCTGGCACGCAAAGTGGTGTTGGTGCTGTATCAGTTGCTGGTTGTGGGAGTTGGTTTTGTATTTATCAATTGGTATTTTGACCTGCAAGTGCGCTTACATCCGTTGATGCTATGGGTCTTTTTGCAGATAATTGTTGCAGGATTTGCGGTATCTTATCTGTTGGGTGCCATTGCCCTAATCAATAAGCAGATGAGTACCTTTGTTGCTTTTGTTCAGCTGCTCCTGATCATGGTGTTTTTGGTGCCAATTGAAAGTGAGCTAAGCCTTTATATCCCTGTCAGTGGATCTATGTATTTACTCAGATCTTTGGCCAGTGGCATACCTGTCGAAGCAAGCCAGATGGTGCTCGCAAGCCTGCCCAGTGTCATGTTATTTATGCTGAGTTCGCTGTTTTTCCACGTTATGTATAAACAGGCCAGGCGCCGGGATGTGGTCACTCAGCTGTAACGGGTAAAGCCAGCGCCAAATAGCCCAAGTTTACTGGGCGTTTTGCTCTGCCAAATAGGCCTGCACATCTTCGTTTTGTACGCGCAAATAGATATCCTCAACCGCTATGGTGAAGTCAATGGAGTCAAAGTGGATCTCTTCGCCTAAAAAGTAATGCGTCGAGCGCCAGTCATCGCTTTTGCGGTAAACGGTCACGTCGGCCACATCCTGTTCAATCACCACGTACTCTTGCAATGAGGGTATATTGAGGTATTCGATTAGCTTGGTTTTCTCATCCATTTTACGCGTCGAGCGAGAGAGCACCTCAACAATGATCACCGGGCCTTGGGTGTAGTAAGGTTCTGACTCATCAAAATGGCAGTCAACTAACACATCCGGGTAATAAAAGTTATCGCGCACCCGTACTTTCATGTCTGAACCAAATGGCTCACAAGGCTCGCCTTTTAGATGACTTCTGAGCTCACTGTAGATATTACCCGCAATGCGCTCATGGTTTGCACTTGCGCCAGCCATAGCATAAACCTGACCGTCGATAAGCTCATGCTTAGTCGTGCTGGTAAGTTCACCTTGTAAATAGGAATCTGGAGACAATATATCGTTTTGTTTTTCAATGGGCATTGAGCATTCCCGCTGGCTGACTGGGCAGATATTATGGATCTATACCTTAGCATGATAAAGATTAAAGGTTTAGGGCGTGATGGGACCGTGTGTTTGTATTTCTGAGCCAATAGGCAACTTCAGGCATAAAGTTTGCTGAGCAGAGTGGGTGATAACTAAAAAGGATTTAGCGAATGAAGGTTCAAAGTCAGGTAAGTGTACAAAGCCTGTATCAGGCACAACCGATTCAAAGTGATGAAAAAGCAGGCAAGACTTTACCGCTATCTGAGGTGACAGCAGGCAATAAGGATCATGATAAATTTGATTTTACCAGTATGACGTTGAAAGCGCTGTCTGATGCATCAAAAGCTTTGTACGACGAGGGCGTACTTACTTTGGGGCAACACGCCTCTTTGTCATTACACTATACCGCGACAAAAACAGGGCTAAATCAGGGAGACGGACAAGTTTCCTTGAGTGCATTATCCAAAGCAGAAAACGACAAAATCGATGTGATTGCCATGCAAAAAGCGCGCGTCGCTGCGGCAAAAGCCAGTGGTGCCTCTGCGACTGAAATTCAATTCTCGCAAAACCTGCTCGATACACTGGAAGCCTACCAGTTTGGCGGTGCAGGGCGGTTTTACACCCAAGCTTGATGACGATATGCTTGAGTCATCAAGACTAAATTGAGTAACGGATGATGAAAACTGGTCGTAACGACCCTTGCCCCTGCGGCAGTGGAAAAAAGTACAAACGGTGTTGTATGAATAACACTGCCAAGCTGCATAGCGAAGTGTCTGACGATGTTGAAGCCTTACTAGCCATGAACCCCGATTTAACAATTGATGAACTCAACGCTGCGCTTGAGCACAAAACCAATGAGCGGAATAACCAGCCTCTTGCGGATTTTTGTGGTTTATCGCCGACACAAATGCAGAACTGGCTCTATGCGCCGTTTGATGAATTGCAAAGGGTAAGGATCAGTACGCCAGAAGACGTGTCTGCCAGCCCTGTAATGCGCTATTTAACCTTGATCCTTGACGAAGCCATGCAAAATGATGGTGCGTTTAAAGCAACGAGCAAAGGCAACTTACCGATGAAGCTGGTCAGGCAGGCCAGTGACTTAAGAGATGAATTTACAGTAGGACAAGCGCCCTATGTAAAAAATATCAGCATTTGCGAGTTTGCCGGTAGCAATGAGGATAAATTCAATGCACTGCATTACACCCGTATTCTGGCTGAAATTGCCGGTATCATTTATCGTCGCAGCGGCAAAATTCATGTGAAAAAGACCGCGCAAAAGGACTATCAAAAACACGGCGTTTGGGCATTTTTTAAACCTATGCTGGAAGCTGCTGTCAGTCGCTACAGTTGGGCTTATTTTGATGCTTTTGATACAGATTTAGATTTACGTACTTTCTGGCTGTTTATGTTATGGCGTCTGCAAAGTCATGCTAATGTCGGGCAGCTGATTGATGAGTTGAATACAGCGTTCCCCGATTTGCTCCTGTCAATGCCTGTTGATCGCTATTTATCACCACCAGAGTACTTACGTATTGTGACTGAATCGCGCTTTATCGAGCGGTTTTTACAGTTCTGGGGCTTCGCTGTTTTAGAACCAAAATGGAGCTTCTCTGAAAAGAGTGAGCTCAGAAAAGTCACCCTATTGCCGCTGTTGGCAGATACTTTCCAGTTTTCAAAAGAGTAAATAAAAAGCCCCTATTTACAGGGGCTTGGTAAGATTAAGTAAGCTCAAAGAGACTTAAAAAATATCACTCAATATTCTGGATCTGCTCGCGCATTTGCTCAATCAGTACCTTGAGTTCAACGGCGGCGTTGGTGATTTCGGTATTGATGGACTTCGACGCCAGAGTGTTAGACTCGCGGTTGAACTCTTGCATCATAAAGTCCAGGCGTCGGCCACAGGCACCGCCTTTTTTCAGGATCTTATGGGTTTCTTTAACGTGTGACTTGAGGCGGTCGAGCTCTTCTGCCACGTCCTGTTTTTGCGCCAGGTAGATAAGTTCCTGCTCCAGGCGGTTCTCGTCGATTTCGGCTTTCAAGTCTTCCAGCTTAGCGGTGAGTTTTTCACGCTGCCATTTAGCGACTTCTGGCATATGGCCTTCGACGATGGCTACCTGCTCCAGAATATTGTCCAGTCGGGTGGTGATCATGGTTTCCAGATTGTTACCTTCACTGGCGCGTGCGGCTTTAAAATCTTCAACCAGGGCATCAAAGCCTTTTAACAACTCGCTATTCACTGTGTCGAGATCCACTTCTTCGGCTTCCATGACGCCTGGCCAGCGCAGGATGTCCGTTGGATTGATCTCGCCACCGCTGTGCGACTGCACCCACTTGGCGTTTTCAATCAGCTGCTTGCTCAGGGTTTCGTTGATCGACAGCTGACCTACGTGCGCCGGGTTGGCGGTGAACTTTAAAAATACTTCCACTTTACCGCGCTGTAAGTGTTTGCGCAGGCGCTCGCGAATAACCGGCTCCAGGCCACGGAATTGCTCCGGTGCGCGGATAAAGGTTTCAAGATAGCGTTGGTTTACGGAGCGGATCTCCCACACACCGGTGCCCCAGTCGCCCTTGATCTCTTTACGGGCATAAGCGGTCATACTATGGATCATATAAGTTCCTAATTTAATTTAAGGTTGTGGCGTGTCTGCATGTGGTGACCAAAGGGTCAGCGCTGTCGTTGCTGAACACACACATCGCCATGAACGAAACACCGCCATTATAGCTGAAACATCGGTCAGCTCTAGTGGCTGGGCGTGAATTATTCGCGATCCGCATGGCATAGCGCCTGGGAACCCTTTATAATATCGCGAAACTTTGATGATAGGGGAAGGTGGATGCGTCCAAGCGAAAGAACTGCAAATCAAATCAGACCGGTAACTTTTACACGTAACTATACTATGCATGCCGAGGGCTCGGTGCTGGTAGAGTTCGGCAACACTAAAGTGTTGTGTACTGCCACGGTTGAAGCGGGTGTACCGCGTTTTATGAAAGGCCAGGGCAAAGGCTGGATCACTGCAGAATACGGGATGCTTCCGCGTTCTACTCATACGCGTAATGGCCGTGAAGCGGCAAAAGGCAAGCAGGGCGGCCGTACCATGGAGATCCAACGTCTGATCGCCCGTGCATTGCGTGCTGCGGTTGATTTGAGCGCGCTGGGTGAAAACACCATCACTATCGACTGTGATGTCCTGCAGGCCGACGGTGGTACACGTACTGCGTCTATCAGCGGTGCTTGTGTTGCTTTGGTCGATGCGCTGACACACATGCGTGCCAAGGGCATGATCAACGCGAACCCGCTGAAGTTTATGATTGCGGCTATTTCTGTCGGCGTTTACAACGGCGAAGCCATTACCGATCTGGAATATCTGGAAGATTCAGAAGCCGAAACCGACATGAACGTGATCATGACCGAAACCGGCAAACTGATTGAAGTACAAGGTACAGCCGAGGGCGAACCTTTCTCATTTGAAGAGCTGGACGAGCTGCTGGCACTGGCTAAGCATTCAATCCGTGAGATCATTGACCTGCAAAAACAGGCACTGGCATAAGCATTCGTAAATAAGAAGGTATCGTATGAAACAGTATCAAAAAGACTTTATTGAATTTGCCTTGCAAAAGCAGGTGCTTAAGTTTGGTGAATTTACGCTTAAATCTGGCCGTACCAGCCCTTATTTCTTCAATGCGGGCCTGTTTAACACCGGTCGCGATCTGGCGCGTTTAGGACGTTTTTATGCCGCTGCACTGGAAGATGCTGGCATTGCGTACGATGTGCTGTTTGGCCCAGCGTACAAAGGTATTCCGATTGCAACGACGACCGCTGTGGCACTGGCGGATCATTATGATAAAGACGTCCCATACTGCTTTAACCGTAAAGAGAAAAAGCAGCACGGTGAAGGTGGTAACCTGGTAGGCTCTGAGCTGGCTGGTCGTATCATGCTGGTGGATGATGTGATCACGGCAGGCACGGCTATCCGTGAGTCGATGGAGATCATTGCAGCCAATGAAGCCGATCTGGCCGGTGTGCTGATTGCCCTTGACCGTCAGGAAAAAGGCAAAGGTGAGTTGTCTGCCATTCAGGAAGTTGAGCGTGACTTTAATACTGCTGTGGTATCTATCGTGAAACTGGCTGACTTAATCACTTACCTTGAGCAGCAAGGCGATATGGCTGAGCACCTGGAAGCGGTTAAAGCGTATCGCGACCAGTACGGTGTTGCTTAATCAGGTAACCCGTTAAAATTGTATTTAAAAACCGGCTTAGGTGATGCACTTAAGCCGGTTTTTTTATGCCTGTTGTGGCGACTTTGTACCAGCTGCAAAAGTGTTTTGTAGAGATCCGCTCACAAAACCAGCCAAGGTTCAGACGAGTATGATAACCTAAGCGGGTTAGTCAGCTAATTAGTTAATTAAATCATGCATATTCACATTCTTGGGATCTGCGGCACCTTTATGGGTGGCATTGCGGCCATTGCGAAGTCGCTGGGCCACAAGGTGACGGGATCCGATCAAAACGTTTATCCACCTATGAGCACTCAGCTGGAGTTGCTTGGTATCGAATTAACCCAGGGCTATGATCCGGCCCAGCTGGACCCCACGCCCGATATGGTGGTGATTGGCAATGCCATGAGCCGGGGGAACGCCTGTGTGGAATATGTGCTGGAACGTGGCTTGCCTTATACCTCAGGCCCCGAGTGGCTAAAACATCACGTGCTGCAAAACAGCTGGGTACTGGCGGTAGCTGGTACGCATGGTAAAACCACCACCGCCAGTATGCTGGCCTGGTTGCTGGAATATGCAGGGCTGCGGCCGGGCTTTCTGATCGGCGGCATAGTGCAAAACTTTGGCGTGTCGGCACGCACCAGTGATACCCCATTTTTTGTCATTGAGGCCGATGAGTACGACACGGCGTTTTTTGATAAGCGCAGTAAATTTGTACATTACCTGCCGCGCACCTTGATCATGAATAACCTGGAATTCGATCATGCCGATATTTTTGCCGATCTGGCCGCCATTCAGACCCAGTTTCACCATTTGCTTCGTACTTTACCTGCGCAGGGGAAAGCGATTTACCCGGCAGCGGATAAACCCCTGTGCGAAGTGATAGGCAAAGGCTTCTGGAGCCAGCAAGAAACGCTCGGTGGCGACTGGGATTACCGCCTGTGTAAAGCCGATGGCAGCGAGTTTGAGGTGTTATTGAATAACGAAAGTCAGGGCATAGTGAGCTGGCAGGCCATTGGCGAGCATAACGTCAAAAATGCCGTGATGGCTATTTCGGCTGCCCGTCATGTGGGTATTCCCGTTGCTGTCAGCATTGAGGCGCTCGGTGAATTTATCTCACCCAAGCGACGCATGGAATTGCTGGGAGAGGTAAACGGTGTGTGTGTGTATGACGATTTTGCTCATCATCCCACGGCCATTGAAACCACTTTGGCGGGATTACGCGCCAAAGTGGGCGATGCCCGCATTACCGCGATTTTGGAGCCACGCTCAAATACCATGAAAATGGGGGTCCATCAGCAAACCCTGATGGATTCACTGGCGGCGGCCGATGAGGTGATGCTGTTTGAGCCGCCCAATCTGAGCTGGTCACTGCAAGAGGCTGCTAAGCAGGCAGGCTATGACTGTTATCACAACACCGATGACATAGTCGCGGCGGTGGCGGCCAAGGCAAAGCCGGGTGAGCATGTCTTGATCATGAGCAACGGTGGGTTTAATGGGATCCATACCGCAGTGTTAAGTGCACTGCGCGAAAAGAGGTCATAAAGTTATGTCACAATTAAAGCCAGCCATTACGCTGGCATTTAGCGGCGCATCGGGCGCGCCATACGGGCTGCGCTTACTCGAAGTGCTGGTGGCACTGGATTATCAGGTTTATGTGCTGATCTCCAGTGCTGCCCGAGTGGTGCTGGACACCGAATCTAACATCAAACTGTCTGGTAACGAAGACAAGGCCACTGCGCAGCTCAGTGAGCTCTATCAGGCCAGGGCTGGGCAGATCCAGGTGTTTGGCAAAGACAACTGGTTCAGTCCGGTGGCGTCGGGCTCTGCGGCGCCGAAGAAAATGGTGGTCTGTCCGTGCAGCGCGGGTAGCGTGTCGGCGATTGCCATGGGTGCATCCGACAACCTGTTAGAACGCGCGGCAGATGTGGTGATCAAAGAGCGCGGCGAGCTTATCCTGGTGCCCAGAGAAACGCCGTTCAGTGCTATTCATCTGGAAAATATGCTCAAACTAAGCCGCCTTGGGGTCACTATTATGCCCGCGGCGCCCGGGTTTTATCACCAGCCACAAAGTATCGAGGATCTCGTCGATTTTATGGTAGCGCGCATTTTAGACCACTTAGGCATAGAGCATCAGCTGGCGAAGCGCTGGGGCTATGGCGACTGAAGCTAAGCCGTAAAGCTGCTCGGTTATACAGCGTATTGATACAAACAAGTGAAAACAACAACATGGGGATGTGAGGAAAAACAATAAGATGACAAAGGCATTAAATATATCTGGCCTGCGTAAGGTCTACAGCAACGGCGTTGAAGCCGTTAAAGGAATTGATTTACAGGTTGAGCAGGGCGACTTTTTCGCGTTGCTGGGCCCAAATGGTGCGGGTAAGTCGACTACCATAGGGGTTATTTCTTCTTTGGTAAACAAAACGGCGGGCCAGGTTGAAGTATTTGGCCAGAGCATAGATACCGACCTGGAAGCGGCCAAGTCTCACCTTGGCCTGGTGCCGCAGGAGTTCAACTTTAATCAGTTTGAAACCCTCAATCAGATTTTGGTCAATCAGGCCGGCTATTATGGTGTGCCGCGGGCGCTGGCCCATGAACGCGCCGAAAAATACCTGAAGCAACTGGGCTTACTGGATAAAAAAGACAAGCAGGCCCGTACCTTATCGGGCGGTATGAAGCGTCGTCTGATGATTGCTCGTGCTTTAATGCATGAGCCAAAGCTGCTGATTTTGGATGAACCTACAGCCGGAGTAGATATCGAGCTGCGCCGCTCTATGTGGGACTTCCTGCGTGAGATCAACGCGCAGGGGATCACCATTATTCTCACCACCCATTATCTGGAAGAAGCGGAATTGCTGTGTCGTAATATCGCCATTATCGATCAGGGCAAAATCGTCGAACACACCACCATTAAAGCCTTGCTGGCGAAGCTGGATAAAGAAACCTTTGTGCTGGACCTTAAAGCACCCATCAACCCGGTAACACTAGAGGGCTATGAGTATACGCTGACAGATGACCACACTCTGGAAGTCGAAGTGGCTAAGTCTCAGGGTCTGAATGGGGTGTTTACCCAGCTCAATGAGCAGGGCAATACGGTGCTGAGTATGCGAAATAAGGCAAACCGCCTGGAAGAATTGTTTGTCGGATTACTGGAACAGGGGCGCAGCGAATGAAAATCTTAAACTATGGCGTAGCACTGAAAAGTATCTGGATCAAAGAATGTATCCGCTTCCTGCGCATTTGGGTGCAAACCCTGGTGCCACCGGCCATCACCATGACCTTATACTTTGTGATCTTTGGCTCTCTGATCGGCTCACGCATTGGTGAGATGGGTGGATTTAGCTACATGGAATTCATTGTGCCGGGTCTTATCATGATGTCGGTGATCACCAACTCTTATTCTAATGTGGCATCGAGCTTTTATTCCACTAAGTTTCAAAAAAGCATCGAAGAATTGTTAGTAGCCCCTGTGCCTAACTACATTATCGTGCTGGGTTATATGGGCGGTGGTATGGCCCGTGGCATGCTGGTAGGTTTGATAGTGACTTTGGTTAGTTTGCTGTTTGTGGATATTCAAATTCACAATCTGGCGGTGATAGTACTAACGGTATTGCTGACCTCGGCAGTCTTCGCGCTGGGTGGTTTGATCAATGCAGTGTTTGCCAATAGCTTTGATGACATCAGTATCATTCCAACCTTTGTGCTGACACCTCTCACTTATCTGGGCGGGGTATTTTATTCTATCACTTTGCTGCCGGAGTTCTGGCAGGGCGTGTCTCAGGTCAACCCAATTATCTACATGGTGAATGCCTTCCGTTATGGCTTCCTGGGTGTGTCTGATGTCAATATCACGCTGGCCTTTGGCGTACTGATTGGCTTTATCACTGTGCTATTTGCAGTAGCACTGAACCTGATCAAGCGCGGCGTTGGTTTACGTCATTGATTCAATAACAATTTCACTTAATACCTGTTCAATTTGACGGAGCAAATATGACGCTAACTGTGTTAAAAATTTCTCATTTAGAACCTTTACCTAAGGTATGAGTTCGCAAATTTTTGCCTTGTTATCGCCCCTATTTTCTTGCCTCAAAATTGAACATTTAATTAAGCAAATTGGTATATAGGTGGCAGAGGTTGCTCTGCCACACTACCGCTTACTTAATCGGGCTGACTGAGATAAAATAGCGCCATTATTTTTCAGACTATGAACATTGATACGCTGTTATGTCAGACGCAAACTCCAGAAGCATCACCAGTAATCAGGCTGGTCTCCACGAAAAGTTAGACGAAGTGGTCCAGAAACACCTCAACACACCATTCAAAAAGCCCATTGCGGCCCATACTCAACAGGCTTTTGAGCAGGTGAATGAAAAAGTGCAGGCATACGATGGCCCCATTATTCTGGACTCCTGCTGTGGGGTAGGTGAAAGCACAGCAAACCTGGCAAAACTGCATCCGGATGCCCTGGTTATAGGTATTGATAAGTCAGAGCACCGCCTTGAAAAGCATGATATTGAATACAAACAGACGGAGTCTGGTCAGTATATTCTGGTGCAGGCGGACTTGAATGACTTCTGGCGCCTGGCCTGTGAGGCCAACTGGCAGCCTACGCACCATTATTTGCTCTATCCCAACCCCTGGCCGAAAGCCAAACATCTGCAGAGGCGCTGGCATGGTGCGGCGGTGTTCCCTTATATCGTGGAGCTGGGTGGCCAACTGGAGTTACGCAGTAACTGGTCAACTTATGTTGAGGAGTTTGCCCGCAGTCTGGAACTGGCTGGTAAAAAGGCCGAGATCAGTGCCTATGAAAGCGATACAGCCATGACTCCGTTTGAGCGTAAATACTGGGCCAGTGGGCAACACAGCACTCGTTTGATTGCTCAGTTATAGGCCTGGTATCACCGGTGCGCAGCCAGGCAATGTCGCACCGGTGTTCAGGCGCTGGCCTGTAAATCTTTGCCTATATTGCCCTGGCTGATGTTGATGTGTGGTCCGGGTGTGCCGATAAGACTTCCCTCAACCAGCTTCACGTTACAATCCTGTAATTGCTCCAGCTGATATTTACTTTGCACACCGTCGACCAGCAGTGCAATTTGCCGCTCATGGCAAAGCCTTGCAATGTGTTCAATGTACTCGTGTAATTCGGTATCTTCACCAAGCTGTTCAATCACGCTGGAGGTCAGTTTAACGCTGTCTATGGTGAGCTTGAGTACCCGGCTGATGGTCAGTAAGCCGCTGTTACTCGATGCCACCATAATATTCACGCCCTTGCTTTTTAGCACATTGATATACACCCGCATGTCGGCAAAGTGCTCAATCACTTCCTGCTCTTCCAGCTCAAAGGTAATTTTGGCCGGTTGCGGGTAGCGTCTCAGCTGGGCAAAAATAAATTCCATCATTTGTGGATCGGCCAGGTCCTGCCAGCTCAATTGCATGCTCCAGGCATGATGCGATTTACGAAAATGTGCAGTACACAACTCCAGCATCACTTTGGTCAGTTGTGAGCTCAGTCTGGAATGACGGATCACGTCAGAAAAAGACTCAGGACGTAAGATAAGTCCTTGCTCAGTGAGCACCCGGGGAGTGCAGTGATATTGTTCAATGGCTTTGCTCTCGATGCCCATGCGTGGTGTAAAATAGGGCAAAATCCGGTGTTGTTCAAAGGCGCTTTGCACGGTTTTGGCAATCGCAATATGCGATTCCTGAATGGTTTTTATCTGCGTGGGGTCTTGTCCATACATGCACACGCGCTGTTGTTTTTGCTGTGCCTGGCGGCAGGCAATAAACGCATTTTCCAGTAGCAGGCGTTTATTACCGCTGGCGATCCCCGCAGTGAGCTGGACGTACAAATGTGGCTGCTGCAAGATAGGCGTTGTGGTCGGGAATTCATTGATCAGGCTGCTGAGGTAATGTTCTCCCTTATTGGCGTCACTTAACAACACCAGTTTGGCTGTCGCGAGGCGGTAAACTTTAAAGGGCACCGTAAACTCACTGAAATGGCTCATCACCCGGCGAATGATCTCATCGCCGACATCTGTGCCATAAAAGCTGACAATTTCTTCCAGCTCATTAATGGCAACGATCGCCAGACTGAGGTGCTGGTTGGGGCTTTTGGCCAGGTCCTGCTCTAATGCGAGGCGATTGGGGAAGCCAGTACGGGCGTCCGTGGTCAGGGTTTTCCTCAATATCAGTAAGTACATCCCGGCTACCAGCAAGGCAATGGCAAAAAAGAAACAAGCGGTGAACAGTGCTTCTTTTACACTTTTGGCCAGTTCGCTCTGAATGTGCGACGTTTTGATGTCTGCGCCAGTCAGATAAACCCGTCCATCGCGCGTTACATGAGGAATAAAAATGGTTTTAAAATGGCCCCATTTATCTTCAGAGACTTCAAACAAGGGCTGTGTTGAGCGAAAGGCGCTTTTGTTGATGGCGGTGGCCTCTGGGTACAGATCCAGCAAGCGAGTTACTTTGTCCTGCAACACATCATTTTGGGTGTAACTGGAGGCACTAAAGCGCACATAAGGGGCATCGTAGACCATGGCATAAACGTATTCTACACCCAGGTGTTGGGCCAGTTGCGACAGTTGCCTGCTTTTGTGACGATACTCATCGTCGTTAATTTCCCCGAGCCTGTCATGATAATCATCACCCAGTATTAATTGAGTGCTGCGTGCGGCCATCTGAAGTTTCTGATCTATCCCATTAACTATGGTGCTGCGGGTTTGGTGGTAGGTATACAGCACATAGGCCGACAAAGACGCGACAAAGACCACAAAGCCGATAACTATCCAGGTCAGCGATAAAGCCTTCAGCGCAAAATTCCGTTTATTCATGTCAGTTTCCGTTTGAGTCTCAAGTCTGGTGGGAAAGATTGTTCCTAATACTATCCATTTCTGGCAATGCTGACAAAATATTTAACGAAATTGCCTTATTTGTGAACCCCAGACCTTACAAGTGTCGTACTAAATACCGGGTTTAACGCGTAATGCGGTGTCATCAGAGGTTCATCAAATTATCAAGCAGAGTTCATTTTTTTTGACTGCATTGCAGACTTTCCCATCGCTTTACAGTAAAGTTAGTCATTTCGTATCAACTTGGCAAGGTAACTCCCAATATCAGTTACCCACGCATGATTAGGTATTAAAATGGGTCCAAAGCGTTGTGCAGTCGCTTCTGAAGAAAGCTTAATGCGTATTTTCACCGTTCCAGAAGCACCCAGCTCCACGTTAAGTGTAATAGAGCAGGAAATTTCCAGTAATCTGGCGGGCTTTCTGAATGAAAATATCGCAGCAATTGAAAAGCCATTGCATGAGATAGAAAAAGACTTTCAGTCGGCGATGATCCCGGAAGAACCAATGTTTGTGTCTGACTATGCTCAGGATATTATGGAGCAGCTGGTGGCGCACTCTGTGCACACCGCCTCGCCAAGTTTTATCGGGCATATGACCTCAGCGCTACCGCATTTTGTTCTGCCTTTGTCTAAGCTGATGGTCGGGCTGAACCAGAACCTGGTAAAAATAGAAACTTCAAAAGCGTTCACGCCTTTGGAGCGCCAGGTGCTGGGCATGATGCATCATCTTGCCTATGGTGAAAACGACGCCTTCTATGAAAAGTGGATGCACAGCGCGAAGACCGCGCTCGGCGCGTTTTGCTCTGGCGGCACCATTGCCAATATTTCGGCCTTATGGATTGCGCGTAACCGTTTGCTGGGTCCGGATGGCGATTTTAAAGGCCTCGCCAGTGAAGGGATCATGGCCGCCATGCTGCACTATGGTTATAAAGGCCTGGCTGTGCTGGTCTCTGAGCGCGGCCACTACTCACTGGGCAAAGCCGCCGATGTATTGGGCATTGGCCGCAGCAACTTTGTTGCGGTAAAAACCGATGATAATAACAAGGTGAGTGTGGAGGCGATGCGTGCCAAAGCACAGGAACTGAGTGAGCGTGGGATCAAGGTCATGGCCATTGTTGGCGTTGCGGGCACCACTGAGACCGGCAACATTGACCCCTTGCCAGAAATGGCGGCCCTTGCACAGGAACTGGGTTGCCATTTCCATGTCGATGCAGCCTGGGGCGGTGCGACTTTGCTGTCTGACAACTATCGTCACTTGCTCAAGGGTATTGAGCTGGCAGATTCCATCACCATAGATGCGCACAAGCAGATGTATGTGCCAATGGGCGCAGGCATAGTGCTGTTTAAAGACCCTACCGCAACGGATGCCATTGAACACCACGCGGAGTATATTCTGCGTAAAGGCTCTAAAGACCTGGGCAGTCATACCCTGGAAGGCAGTCGTCCGGGCATGGCCATGTTAGTGCATGCGTGCTTGCGGGTGATTGGCCGTAAAGGCTATGAAATGCTGATCGACAAAGGCATTGAAAAAGCCCAGTATTTTGCAGATTTGATCCACGCAGACGAGGACTTTGAACTGGTCTCCGAGCCGGAGCTATGTCTGCTGACCTATCGCTATGTGCCAAAGCAGATCCGCGCGGCGATTGATCGTGCAGATGAGCAGGAGCGCATCGACATTTATGCTGCACTTAATCGTTTTACCGCCAGTATGCAAAAACGTCAGCGTGAGTCGGGACGTTCTTTTGTCTCGCGGACGCGTTTAACTCCCGCTCAGTATCAGCATCAGCCAACTGTGGTATTCAGAGTGGTGTTAGCCAATCCGCTCACCTCAAAGCAGATGTTAAACGAGATCCTGGCTGAACAAAAAGGCCTGGCGCAGAGCGATCCGGTGTTTAAAAAATATCTGGCAAAATACATGGCCTAGTTTGGCGTAGCCTGCTCTGGGCGCGTAATGTGCAAAGAAAACAGTGCATTTTGGCGAAGGCGAGATATTATTAGTGTATAACAAGGGCATGGCATCGTACTAAAACGATGCCCCATTTCACCCGTTTTGCGACTTGGTAGTAACTTTGAATCGATTAACTCAGAGCACGCAAAAATTGCGGCGGATCAGCTCGCAAGAAGTCGATGTTTCCGGCGAACATCAGAGCTTTCTGCACGATATTATTTTTGAAGCAAAATCTTTGCTTCAGGTTGATCGTGTCTCGGTGTGGCTGTTTGACGATATGCACCAGCCAACTAAGCTGCTCAACTATGCCAATACCGACTGGCAGGATGTGCCAGCACAGCTGCCCGTGCTGAGCATTGAGGACTTTCCGGTCTATTTTGCCACCATTATTACCGGTCAGTCGATTGCAGCAGACAATGCCAGCCTGGATCCCCGTACCAGCGAATTTACCGACATTTACCTTAAGCCCAATGATATCGCCACTATGCTGGATACCGCGATTTTCAAAAATGGTATTGCATTGGGTGTGGTGTGTTGTGAAGGGCGCACTGATGTACGCCAGTGGCAGGAATGGGAAGTGGCCATCACAGAAATGGTTGCAGACTGTTGCAGTCGTCGCTTACTGGTCCACGAGTTGTATCAGATGCAGCAAAAGCTTACCAAGATGGCGTTTCAGGACATGCTCACGGGTTTGAACAATCGTCGCTTCTTGATGGAGCATGCCAAGCGTGAAATGAGTCGTCATCAACGTACTGAGCGGCCGATGAGCCTGATCATGATGGACCTGGATCGCTTTAAACGCATCAACGACGACTTTGGTCATGATGCCGGCGACAAAGTACTGCAAAAGTTTGCCCAGTGCTGCCTGGATGTGGTGCGCGTCGAAGACTGTTTTTGTCGCTTAGGTGGCGAAGAATTTGTGGTCTTGCTGCCAGAAACCTCGGTCAGTGACGCGCATATGGTGGCCAGTCGGTTATGTTCTGCCACCCGGGATATGGAGGTGCGCCAGGAAAATGCTCTGATCAGAGTGACGGCCAGTTTTGGGGTGAGCGAAGTGAACCCCAGCATGCCATTCAGCCATGCACTGAAGATGGCCGACCAGGCGGTTTACCGTGCAAAGGCCAATGGTCGTGACCAGATCCAGCTCGCCTGTTAATCCTATTCTGTGCTCAGGCGTTGTGGCTGAGCAGCGCTTTTAGTTTGGCAGGTTTTAGCGGCTTACTGAGATAGTGGATCCGGGCCTGTTTGGCTTGCAGTTTCAAAGGCTCGTCACGTACCGCTGTGATCAGGACCGCCGGTACTTTTGCTTGCCAGCATTGTCTTAATTCAGTGATCAGGTTAACCCCGTTTTCATCATTATCGAGCTGATAATCCATCAGGATAAAATCGGGTGCCGGGTTGTTGGCGGCATATTGCCGGGCTTTGTCTGCCCTTTCAAACATCTGATAGCTAAATTGCCACTTATCGAGCAGGCTTGCCATGGCGGCCAGATTCTTAGGGTCGTCGTCAACCACGAGCAGGTTCAAACTGGCTTTGGCACTTGGTTTTTGCTCTCTTTGAGAGGCTTTTTGCTGTACCTGCTGTCGCTCTCCCAGTGGCACTTCGACACAGAAGCGGCTGCCTTTACCGGGGATAGAGTGCATTTCCAGCGGCATGCTGAGCAGCTCACACAATCGCTTCACAACGCCGAGCCCCAGTCCCACGCCTTTATTATCACTGCTCTGAATGCGATAAAAGTCGTTGAATATCTTTTGTTGCTCATGCTCAGATATGCCGGGGCCGGTATCCCAGACTTCTATACGTACGCTGTGGCTGCGACGGCGACAGGCCAGTAGCACGCGACCTTGGTCGGTGTATTTCACTGCATTAGAGACCAGGTTTTGTACAATACGGCGCAGGTAAGTAATGTCGCTGTGGATCACCTGATGGCTGGTACGTACACGCAGGGCAAGGCCTTTTTCCTGGCATAAAATGGCATATTCGTTGGCCAGCGGCGACATAATATCGTCAATATCAAAATGGCGGGGCGTCGGTTTCATTGCGCCTTGTTCCAGCTTGGCGATGTCCAGCAGTGCCGACATCAGATGCACGGTAGAGTCCAGGCTGGCACCGAGTTTTTCGAGGTTACTGCGGTCATTATCCGGTAATTTATCTTCATTGATCGCTGCCAGGTAAAGACGTGCGGCGTTCAGCGGCTGCAATATATCGTGGCTGGCCAGCGCGAGAAACCGGGTCTTACTATCGTTGGCGCGCTCAGCCTCCTTTTTTGCAGCAACCAGCGCCTGCTCGGTTTCTTCCCGGCTGGCGATTTGAGCTTTGAGATCCTGGTTGATCAGACGGATCTCCTGGGTACGCGCCTCGATGCGGTTTTCGAGATCCATATTGATCTCTTCCAGCGCGTTTTGTGTGTCAATGTGGCTGGTGATATCTGAGAAACTGGTGACAAAGCCGCCTTCCGGCAGCGGGTTACCCGTCATTTCGAACACCTGACCATCGCTGCGGTGGCGAATAAAGTGATGCGGCGTGCCGTTTTTCAGATGCTGTACACGCTTATCAACCAGTTTTTCCAGCTCGCCGGGACCGCATTCACCGCGCTCTGCATTAAAGCGGATCACTTCCTCAATGCTCTGACCTACCTGTAAAAAGCCATCCGGGTATTGGAACATTTCATGATAACGACGATTCCAGGCAACCAGTTTGAGGTCTTTATCTACTACGGAAATACCATGGCTGAGATTTTCCAGCGAGGTAAACAACAGGTTTTGGTTGAATTGTAATGCCTGAGTGGTCTCATCGAAAAAGTTGACCACTTCTTCAAATGCAAGCTGTTTGCCCGAAGAAACCGCATGGATCAGCGCACGCGCCGAGGAAGCACCCAGTACGCCTGTGAGTGCACGCTCGCAAAAGGCGATAAAGTCGGCACTGGGATAGGCATTGCTGTCTTCAATATCGTGGTTAATGGCATAGTGGCTGAGTAACTGCTGACTGCGCTGTATTCCCAAAAAGGTTTGCAGTAGCACGGTAAAGTCATATACAGTGGCTTTAACGTCTTTATTCAGGCGTTTGGCAGCACTGGCTTGCTCCCAGGGGGTGACAAAGGCGGCTGCCTGGATTTTATCTATCAGGCGCTCATATGCGCCCAGCGAGAAGCTGATATAACAGCTGATATTGGCCAGCAGCGCCAGCAAAGTACCGCGCGTAATGATGGTCTGGCGGGTTTCAAAGTCCAGGCTGCTGCCTGCTTCTATTACCGGAAACATCAGAAATAACATCCAGCATAAAAAGCCGGCCAGCAATCCGGCATACACACCATAGGCGTGGCCTTTGCGCCAGTATAATCCGCCGACTATGGCGGGTAACAACTGAGTGACCAGAGAAAAGGCGACCAGGCCCATGTTGGCAAGTGCCTCACCATGGCCAAACCACTGCTGGTAGAGGAACGCCAGTACCAAAATAGCGGCAATGATAAAGCGGCGGATCAGCAGGATACGGGCTTTATAATTGCTGGTCAGGCGGTTTTTCTTGAACTTACGCTTTAACAGCAGGGGCAGTACAACGTCGTTAGAGAGCATGGTACTGAGTGTCAGGGTTGCCACCACTATCATGGCCGTGGCGGCGGATAGGCCCCCGATAAACACAAAGGTGGTGATTAAGGGATGGCCCTGCATCATCGGCAGCGCCAATACAAAGCTGTCTGCTGCCATGCCCTGGCCTATATTAGGGTGAATGGCGGCACTGGCAATGGGCAAGATCATCGCGGCTATCAGGATCAGATACAGCGGAAATGCCCAGCGAGCGGTGCGCAGATGACGGCGGTCCTGGTTGTCGACCACAGTAACATGAAACTGGCGGGGTAAGCAGATGATGGCGGCGGCGGCCATCAGTGTCTGGCCGATAAAGTTGAAATTGGTCAAGTCAAAACCCTGCCAGTGAGTCAAGTTTACTGCCGTGAGGCTGTTTTGCGTTAACAGAGCTTGCACAGCAATAACAGCTACGGCCATCAGTGCCAGTAATTTGATCAGAGACTCAAACGCGATGGCGAGCATAAGGCCGGAGCGGTATTCGGTGACATCGACTTTGCGGGTACCAAAAAAAATCGCAAACAGGGCCATCAGCAAAGTGCCTGTCATGGCCAACATGCCGCCAGAGATTGGGGTGCCCTGTTGTAACAGCAAAAAGCTGCTGCTCAGCGCTTTGAGTTGCAGCGCGATATAAGGAATGGTGGCCAGCAAAGCTATCATAGTGACCATGACCGCGGTGGTCTGACGTTTACCATAACGCGCTGAGATAAAGTCGGCGATGGTGGTAATGTTTTGCTTTTTACTGACCAGGATCAGCTTACGTAAAAACCCCTGACCAAATACAAAGAGTAGCGCCGGGCCAAGTAAAATGGGCAGGTAGTGCCAGCTGCTGGTGGTGGCGGTGCCCACTGAGCCATAATAGGTCCAGGAGGTACAATAAATGCCCAGAGCCAGGGCGTATACAAAAGGGTGATGGCTGATCCGGGTGGCCACGGGGGTGGTCTTATCTCCCCAGTTGGCGAGCCAAAATAGTAAGCCGATATAGGCGATGGCAACGAGGATCAGTGCAGCCGTCATGATGAGCCCTTGCGTTAATGCTTGTTATTGTCTTTGTGCCTTTAAAGTAGCATCACTTGCGGATAATCCAAAGTGGCATAATCATCTGATTTTAAAAAATTATTCGATTTTTATTGAGTTAATTAGACTAATGTCTTATCTCCCGCACAGGTGTTCCTGGAACGACTCATTTCCCAGCATTATTTTTCTAACTATTTGAATTTAAATTACTTAATGGTGATTGAAAAAATATTATTCAGCAGTTTACGTAAACGTAACCTTGTTGTTACGACTAAGGTCTCAATTTCTTATTGACGGGCCATTGCTACAGTCAAAAGGTCATTAACACCAGCACATCGGCGACAGGTGTGCGAAAGGGGACTTATCATGGCTTTTAAAAGTGAAGAACAAGCAAAAGCATATTGGTCAGAAAATCTAGCCTTAATGTTTAAGCTATTAGTAGTGTGGTTTGTGGTGTCTTTTGGATGCGGCATTCTGCTGGTTGATGTACTCAACGAGGTCCGTTTCTTCGGCTTTAAGTTGGGTTTTTGGTTTTCGCAGCAGGGCGCAATTTATACCTTCGTTGCTTTGATTTTTGTCTATGTATTCAAAATGGATGCGCTGGACAAAAAATACGGCGTGGATGAATAAGGAGCGCTATGATGGATGTTCAAACTCTCACCTTTATAATTGTGGGGCTCAGTTTTGCCCTTTACATCGGTATTGCCATTTGGGCCCGTGCCGGTTCGACTAATGAATTCTATGTGGCCGGTGGCGGTGTACCGCCTGTGGCAAACGGCATGGCAACGGCCGCGGACTGGATGAGTGCTGCGTCGTTTATCTCCATGGCGGGGATCATCTCATTCGCCGGTTACGATGGCGGTGTGTATCTGATGGGCTGGACCGGTGGTTACGTGTTGCTGGCACTGTGCCTGGCACCTTATCTACGTAAGTTTGGTAAATTCACTGTGCCCGATTTTATCGGCGACCGTTATTACTCGCAGGTGGCACGGGTTGTGGCCATTCTGTGTGCTATTTTTATCTGCTTCACTTACATTGCCGGACAAATGCGTGGTGTGGGCGTGGTATTCTCCCGTTTCCTCGAAGTTGACATAGAAACCGGTGTGTATATCGGTATGGTCATTGTGTTCTTCTACGCCGTACTTGGTGGCATGAAAGGCATTACCTACACTCAGGTTGCACAATATTGTGTGCTGGTTTTCGCCTACCTGGTGCCTGCTATCTTTATCTCTTTGATGATGACAGGTCATTTACTGCCGCAAACCGGCTTTGGTGGCACCCTGGCGGATGGCTCCGGGACCTATTTACTGGATAAACTCGACGGGCTCAGTACCGAACTTGGCTTTGCCCAATACACCGAAGGCTCCAAGAGTATGATTGACGTGTTTGCAATCACAGCGGCGCTGATGGTCGGTACTGCTGGTCTGCCACATGTTATCGTGCGTTTCTTCACCGTACCCAGAGTAAAAGACACCCGTATTTCAGCGGCATGGACATTAGTGTTCATTGCGATTGTGTACACCACAGCCCCGGCTGTTGCATCCTTTGCCCGGGTGAATATGATTGATACGATCAATGGTAAAGATGGCAGTGGTACGGCCTATGCCGAGGCGCCACAGTGGGTGAAAAACTGGGAAAGAACGGGTCTTATCGTATTCAATGATAAGAATGGCGACGGCAAAATGTTCTACTCAGCAGGTAAGATTGACGACCCGGCGAGCCGCAATGAAGTTAAAATTGACCGTGACATCATGGTACTGGCGAATCCGGAAATTGCCGACTTACCAGCCTGGGTGATTGCACTGGTTGCGGCAGGTGGTATCGCAGCGGCGCTATCAACGACTGCGGGTCTGCTACTGGTTATCTCGACCTCCGTTTCCCATGACTTACTCAAACGGACACTCAAACCGAATATCAGCGATAAGCAGGAACTGCTGGCGGCACGTTTGTCGGCGATGGTGGCCATTGCAATCTCAGCTTACTTTGGTATTAACCCGCCCGGATTTGTGGCGTCGGTGGTGGCCTTTGCCTTTGGTCTGGCGGCGGCAAGCTTCTTCCCGGCGATCATCATGGGGATCTTCTCCAAGCGCATGAATAAAGAAGGTGCCATCAGTGGCATGGTATGTGGTATTGGTTTCACAGCGGCTTACATTATTTACTTTAAGTTTGTCAGCCCGGAACTGAATACACCTGCTAACTGGTTATTTGGTATCTCGCCGGAGGGGATTGGTATTATCGGTATGCTAGTTAACTTTGGTATTGCAGCCATTGTGATGAAACTGACTGCACAAACACCACTTGAAGTAAAACAAATGGTGGATGGGATCCGTAACCCGAAAGGGTCATCTGCTGCACACGCACATTAATACTGATTACCTCGGATTGTGACTCGGTCCGATGACAAAGAAACCAACTACTCCATGGCGCAAGCTATGGAGTAGTTGTCATTTGTGGAGGGGTTATGACGGCTCAAGTACAGGACGTGCTGACCTTTGTGCAGCAACAGGCGCCATTTGATCAGCTAACCCACAGCGCGACGGATTATTTTGTTGAACACTTAGAGATCATCTATGTCAGCGGACAAAATCAGGCGCAGTGGTTTAGAAGCGAACAGCCACAGCTGTATCTGGTGCGTTCCGGTCATTTTGATTTGCGCTCCGAGCGTGGCGAGCTTGTCGCCCGGCTGGCCGAAAGCGATTATTTTGGTTATCCCTCGTTATTGACGGGCGAGCCGATCAGCAATCAGCTGGAAGTCGTGCAGGCGGGGCTGGTCTATGTGTTGCCGCAAGATGCGTTTGATTATCTGCGCCGTGAGTACAAACCATTTGAGCAGTATTTTGTCCGTGCCCACGCCAAACGTTTGTTGTCCAGCCACTATAAAGAATCGGCAAGCGGCTGGTCCGAACGCCCGGTCAGCGAACTGATGAACCGGGCTGCGGTAACCCTGCAACCCCAGGCCAGTATTCAGGAAGCGGCCAAAGTCATGAAGAAGCATCGGGTTTCATCGATCATGGTCATTGAACACGATCAGTTAACCGGTGTGGTAACGGATCGCGATCTGCGTAATCGGGTACTGGCCGAGGGTTTAGATCCCGCACGGGCGATCCGTGAGATCATGACGGTCAGGCCGAAATACATCTTTGAGAATAACCGGATCTTTTCGGCACTGCATCTGATGCTGAAACACAACATTCATCACTTGCCGGTGCTTAACGAAGATCGCACCCCCATGGGGATGATCACCAGTACCGATCTGTTGCGTCAGCAAAAAAGCGATCCGGTGCAGCTGATCGGACGGATCTACAAAGCGCGCAGTTATGGAGAAGTACAGCAGCTTGCTAAAGAGATCCCCGATCTGTTGAGTGATTTTGCCAATAAGATAGAAGACATTTCTTTGATAGGTCAGCTGCTGAGTGGCCTGAGTGACGCGCTGACGGGACGTTTGATCGACTTATACCAGCAGCAGCATGGCACTGCGCCCACGCCCTTTGCCTGGATCTGTTTTGGCTCACAGGCCCGTGAAGAGCAAACCCTGCACTCCGATCAGGACAATGGTTTGCTGTTGCCCGAGGGCGTTACGGATGAGCAACGAGATTACTTTGCACAGCTCGGTGCGTTTGTTTGTCAGCAGCTGGATGAGTGCGGGATCCGAACCTGTCCGGGGAATATCATGGCAAGCAACCCGGCGTGTCGGGGCACGCTCAGTGAATGGTGCGACCGGTTCACCACCTGGATCCACGCACCGACGCCGCATGCCATGCTTAACTGTAAAATTTATTTTGATCTGCGTTTTATCACCGGATCCGATGTTTTGTTCGGGCAATTTTTACATCACCTCAATGAGATCCCGAAAAATGAATTGTTCTATGCTGCGATGGCGGCCGATATCAACGTCAATACCGTGCCTATTGGCTTGTTTCAGCAGTTTAAGTTGCAACAGGACAAGCACAAACACAAATATCTGGATCTCAAAAAGCGCGGCGTGGTGATCATAAACGACGTGGTGCGCTTATATGCACTGCAAGCGGGGATCAGCAAAGCCAATACGCTGCAGCGCTTGCGGGCGCTCAAAAGCCACCAGGTACTTAGCGGCGAGGACATTGCTAATTTGCAAGACTGCTGGCGCTTTTTAACCCAACTGCGTTTACGAACGCAGATAGACCGCGAAGGGTTGCCAGAGAACTGTATTAACCCGGAACATTTAAGCTCACTGGAGCGTCATCAGCTTAAAGAGGCGTTTCAGTTGGTTAAGCAGGCCCAGCAAGCCTGCGCTTTCAAATTTGCCAGAGGCAGTCTGTGAGCTGGTTAACCCGATTGCGCAACTGGCACGCCGACCGTCACTTGCGACTGGCGGATGTTAACCTGGTGGTGTTGGATCTGGAATTGACCGGGCTGGATCCTAAGCGGGATGAAATCGTCTCGGCCGCCTGGGTCGAAGTTCGCCGTGGCCGTATTGTCCTCAGCACGGCCCGCCATGTCGTCAACAAAGAAGTACGTCAACTGGGGCAAAGCCCGGTGATCCATGGGGTCGATGACGACGCACTGGCGCAGGGCTTAAGTTTGCGCACCTTATTACAACAACTGACTGGCGTGCTGGAGCAAGGCGTTTTAGTCTGTCATAACGCCATGCTCGACTGGGGGTTTCTCAAGCGAGCCTTTACAGAGCACGAGATGACGGTGCGCCCTTTGCGGATCCTCGATACCATGCAGATAGAGAGAAACCGCTTACTCAGGCAGGGGCAAACGCTTAGCGCAGATTGCCTGACATTGTCGGCCTGCCGTCAGCGTTATGCTTTACCGTCAGCTTATGAGCATAATGCGCTCAGTGACGCACTGAGTACCGCCGAACTGTTATTGGCACAAAATAGTCAGCTTGGCGGGGCACAGGGAGCGTTACTCAGGCAGCTGACATAATTATTTTTGCATATCTCTTACACATTTGTGCTTGGTCGATTACAATAGCGCCATCTTAATACGGAAAGCTTGGGAAATTTATTCGCACGCGGCTTATGCACCGGGTGTGTGGCACAATTGAGCCCAATTTTTCATAACGTGGTGGATCCTCACTTTAATGACTATCAAACTGGCAATAAATGGTTTTGGTCGTATTGGTCGCAACATAGTGCGAGCTTTGTATGAATCTGGTCGCCAGCGAGACATTCAGATCGTCGCGATAAATGAACTTGCCGATCCGCAGGGCATTGCGCATTTGCTGAAATACGATACCTCACATGGGCGTTTTTCTTTTCCCGTCCACCTTGAAGCACCTTATCTGACAGTAGGTGATGATAAAATCCAGCTGTTTAGCGAAGCCGATCCCAGTCATTTACCCTGGCATGCCCTGGATGTTGACGTTGTTTTAGAATGTACCGGTGTATTTCATTCCCGTTTTCATGCTCAGGCGCACTTACGCGCAGGCGCTAAGAAAGTGCTGTTTTCACATCCTGCCGACGCGGATGTCGATGCCACCATAGTGTACGGCATTAATGACCAAGAGCTGCGCGGCGAGCACACCATAGTGTCTAATGGCTCCTGTACCACAAACTGTATTGTCCCTGTCATAAATGTATTGGATGATGCTTTTGGGATTGGCTCCGGCACCATTACAACGATCCACGCGTCTATGCATGATCAACAGGTTATCGATGCGTATCACCCGGATCTGCGTCGCACCCGGGCTGCAAGTCAGTCTATTATTCCTGTGGATACGAAACTGGCTCGTGGTATTGAACGAATTTTGCCAAAGTTTCATGGCTGTTTTGAAGCGATTGCAGTGCGAGTGCCAACCATCAACGTAACGGCCATGGACTTGAGCGTGACCCTCAATAGTGATGTCACTATAGAGCAGGTGAATAATGCATTACAACAGGCCGCCTGTGGTCCGTTACGTGGGATACTGGACTACACTGAAGAGCCGCTGGTCTCAGTGGATTTTAATCATGATCCACATTCCAGTATCATAGATGGTACCCAAACACGCGTCAGCCAGAAGCGGTTGGCGAAATTGCTGGTGTGGTGCGACAACGAGTGGGGATTTGCGAATCGCATGCTCGATACCGCAGCAGCAATGACACAAGTTAATTAACAACCAAGTATCGTTCTTGAAGGAGATGTCAATGTCAGTCATTAAGATGGCGGATTTAGATTTAAACGGCAAACGCGTTCTGATCCGTGAAGATCTTAACGTACCGGTGAAAGAAGGTAAGGTCACATCAGATGCCCGCATCAGAGCGTCTTTACCGACCATCAAGCTTGCCCTTGAAAAAGGTGCCAAGGTCATGGTGATGTCTCACCTGGGTCGCCCAACGGAAGGGGAATACGATGCGCAGTATTCACTACAGCCGGTTGTAGATTACCTGAATGACGGGTTAGAGCAAAACGTGCGTCTGGTTGATAACTACCTGGATGGCGTTGATATCGCAGACAACGAGGTAGTGGTATTCGAAAACGTGCGTTTCAATGTCGGTGAGAAAAAGAACGATGAAGCGTTGTCGAAAAAGCTGGCTGCATTATGTGATGTGTACGTCATGGATGCATTTGGTACCGCGCACCGTGCGCAGGCATCGACGCATGGCGTAGGTTTATTTGCTGAGGTTGCATGTGCCGGTCCACTACTGGCAGCCGAGCTTGAAGCGCTGGGCAAAGCTCTTGATAATCCGGCACGCCCTTTGGTTGCCATCGTAGGCGGCTCTAAAGTATCGACTAAACTCACCGTGCTTGATTCACTGTCTAAAGTGGTTGATCAGCTGGTCACAGGTGGTGGTATCGCGAACACTTTTATCGCTGCTGCGGGTAACCCGGTCGGTAAGTCTTTGTACGAACCGGACCTGATTGACGAAGCAAATAAACTCAGCGAAGCGGCCCGTGAAAATGACGGTGATATCCCTGTTCCAACCGATGTGGTTGTGGGTGACGAGTTCTCTGAGTCTGCTGTTGCCGAGATTAAAGATGTGGCTGAAGTGCGCGACACTGACATGATCTTCGATATTGGTCCTGATACTGCGAACACGTTAGCAAAGATCATTGCCAACGCAGGCACTGTGGTTTGGAATGGCCCTGTTGGTGTGTTTGAATTTGACCAGTTCGGTAATGGTACTGAAGCAATTGCCAATGCCATTGCCAAATCTAACGCGTTTTCAATCGCGGGTGGGGGTGACACCCTGGCAGCCATCGATAAATATGGCGTAGCCGATGAAATTTCATATATCTCGACTGGCGGTGGTGCGTTTTTAGAGTTCCTTGAGGGGAAAAAACTGCCAGCAGTCGCTATGCTTGAACAAAGAGCGAAAGCGTAATTCAGGCACGATGCTGCGCAATACGTCGCAGCATCACATTTTTGGGCCGACAAGTTCGGTCCGGTTTTGAGACTCTCTCACATTTATTCTCAAAACAAATTGAGTGTGTAGCACTTAAAATTTATCCCGTTCAAATCGATGAGTACGAGTGCTGATCTTGGAAATATCAGCTTCACTCATCAACAATTGGAGAAAGCACAATGGCTTTAATCAGTATGCGTCAATTGCTGGATCATGCCGCAGAGCATGGTTACGGCGTTCCTGCCTTTAACGTAAATAACCAAGAGCAAATGCGCGCGATTATGGAAGCGGCAGATAAAACCAACAGTCCGGTGATTGTTCAGGGTTCGGCAGGCGCACGTAAGTACGCAGGGGCACCGTTTATTCGCCATATGATTTTGGCCGCAGTTGAAGAGTGGCCACATATTCCGGTTGTTATGCACCAGGATCATGGTACGTCTCCGGGTGTATGTCAGCGTTCAATCCAGCTTGGCTTTTCATCTGTTATGATGGATGGCTCGCTTATGGAAGATGGTAAAACGCCATCAAGCTACGAATACAACGTTGACGTGACACGTCGCACAGTAGAAATGGCACATGCTTGTGGTGTGTCGGTTGAGGGTGAGCTGGGCGTTTTAGGTTCACTGGAAACGGGTGAAGCGGGTGAAGAAGATGGCATCGGCGCTGTTGGTAAGCTGTCACACGACCAGCTGCTGACTGATCCGGAAGAAGCGGCTGATTTCGTTAAGAAAACCGGCGTTGATGCGCTGGCAATCGCGTGTGGTACATCGCACGGTGCGTACAAGTTTACGCGTCCACCAACAGGCGACATCCTGGCAATCAACCGCATTAAAGAGATCCACGCACGTATTCCGAATACCCACCTGGTAATGCATGGCTCATCTTCTGTACCTCAGGAGTGGCTGGCGGTGATCAACGAATTTGGCGGTGAGATCCCAGAGACCTATGGTGTGCCTGTTGAGCAGATCGTTGAAGGCATTAAGCACGGCGTGCGTAAAGTTAACATCGACACAGACCTACGTCTGGCTGCGACGGGCGCTATCCGTCGTCACCTGGCACATAACCCTGCCAACTTCGATCCTCGTAAGTATCTTGCTGAAGCGACCAAAGCGATGACAGAGATCTGTGTTGCACGTTATGAAGCATTTGGCACCGCAGGTCAGGCGGGTCGCATTCAGCCTATCTCATTGGATGACATGCACCTGAAGTATCTGACTGGTGAGTTGGATCCTCAGATCAAATAAATACTAACCCGGTAAAATAGGGTCAATGAGACATGCCGCAGCTTTGATACTGCGGCATTTTTGTATCTGTGTTTGATCTGTATGGGATCAGATTTTTACCTACCTGCGAGCGCCGGGATCAGATCTTGACTAACTGCCAGCAGAGCAGAAGCGTCTGGGATCGAGATCTTACTAAGTCAGGTCCTGGATCTGACCATAGTGCTGTGTGGAACCGATCTAAAATCAATAAGTTAGTCCAATCTATTCGCTGCGCGCGTGAATTCAGCGTACGATCGTTAGTAAGAATATGATCCCGGCGGGATCCCTTGGTATAAATTTGATCTCAGGCAACTCAACTTAGAAAAACTTTGATCCGGCGGTTTGTCACTTGATCTCTCCAACAGAGCGTCTAGCTTTAAAGAGTACTCTATTGTGCTCACATTGGTTTTTATTAAGGTCAAGGTATGAAAAAATGCTTTTTGGCTGCCCTTTTTGGGGGCTCTGTGCTGGCTGGTGTGCAAGTGCAGGCCGAAGAACTCAAAGTTTACGGACGCGCGCACCTGGGTGTCGAAAACAGTGATACGGGAAGTGGTTCGGATACCTCAGTTGAAAGCTACGCCTCGCGAATGGGGATCAAGGGCGCGGCAGACTTGGACACCGGGATCTCTGCCTTTTACAAGTTGGAATTTCAGGTTGAAATGTCTGAAAACGACAACGATGGTAAATCTGAGGAAAACATCACAGCACGCTCTCAGTATGTGGGGATCAAAGGCCGTTTTGGTCAGCTGCTGGTGGGTCGCGATGACACGGCAATGAAAAAGTCGCAGGGCAAAGTGGATCTGATGAACGATTTCAGCGGCGATATTAAGAATTTCTTCGTTGGCGAAAACCGCCTTGGTGATACTTTGCAATACACGACGCCTTCACTTAATCACCTTAAATTTACGGTCAGCTACATTAGTGAGGACAACAGTAAGCAAAATGGCGAGAGTGGCTTGTCTATGGCAGCCAGCTACGGCGATAGTAAACTGAAAAAAACGGCTGTTTACGCCAGTGTGGCGCGCGATGAAGAGGTTGCTGGTCAGGATATTACCCGCGTGACAGTGCAGGGCAAGGTAGCTCAGGTGACCTTAGGCGCCAGTTACCAGCAAAGTGAAGCGGTTGGCAGCAATGATACTGTAGACAGCTATATGGCCAGCGCCGCGCTGAAGCTAGACAATGGTTATAAGCTGCTGGCGCAATATCAAAACTCCGATGGGGCCTCGGGCAAGCTCAAAGACTCAGGAGACGCAACGTCTATTGGAGTCGAAAAGAGCTTATCTAAGCAAGCAAGAATGTACCTGTGGTATACCAAGACAGACCTCGATAACGACCCGGATCAGGATCATATGGCGCTGACATTGCGCTATGATTTTTAGTGTTTTTGCTTTATTGCGCAGGTGGTGCGATACCTGCGTATATAGTTTGGCGGTGTGAGCGTAACTGAGCAGCACAGAGTGCGGGTGCAAAGCCTGCTCACTGGGGATTGCCGTGCCCTTTATTGCCCTTTGGCCTCGCGGATTTGTAAATGAACTTAAATGGCCTGTATGTCTGACCTTACGCCTTTTTACAGCGGCCATAGCAGGTTGTTTGTTAACCCTGGCGCAAAACAAACCTGACGAAACAAGGATTTACCCCGAGTTTGTGCCGGGTTATCGTTGCTTTTCAGCGAAACCTTCGCTTTTTCAGTACCATAGCCTTACATTAAGTTGGCCCTATTTTTTTCCCAATTGTCATCTTTTATCACTTGGCATTTCATAAAACTGTCATACTTAGTCATAATAATGAAACCCACTTCGGTAACGTAAGAGATAAATGGGAATGTCACGTAAAGTACTGGTAGTTGATGACGAAGCGCCGATCAGAGAAATGTTGGTGTTTGTGTTGGAACAAAATGGTTTTCAGGCCATTGAAGCTGAAGACTATGATTCTGCAATTGCAGCTATGGTTGAGCCTTATCCTGATATGGTGCTATTGGATTGGATGTTGCCAGGCGGCAGCGGTATCCAGATTGCCAAGAAATTTAAACAAAGCGAATACACCAGACAAATCCCCATTATTATGCTGACAGCACGTGGTGAGGAAGAAGATAAGGTCAAGGGATTGGAAGTGGGTGCTGACGACTACGTTACTAAACCTTTCTCTCCTAAAGAATTGATGGCGCGCATTAAAGCGGTTATGCGTCGGGTTTCTCCGACGTCATTAGAAGAAGCCATTGAAGTACATGGGTTACGCCTTGACCCAATTTCACACCGAGTGACCTCAGCGGGTAACGAGCTGGAAATGGGTCCAACGGAATTCAGATTACTTCACTTCTTTATGACGCACCCGGAGCGGGTCTACAGCCGTGAACAGCTGCTGGATCATGTGTGGGGCACCAATGTGTATGTTGAAGATCGTACTGTTGATGTTCATATCCGTCGTCTGCGTAAAGCGATTGCACCGCTCGGTCACGATCGCCTGGTACAAACAGTACGTGGTGCTGGTTATCGCTTCTCAAGCAAGCTGTAAAGCATCTGGCGCTGTGGTAGGCTAGCCATGGCGCATTCTCTTTAGGATCATTTTGTATGTATAGGGTGATTGATAAACAGGCGTTATTAAAACGCCTGTTTTTGTATTTTCTGCCATTAACCCTGATTGGGATCTTGCTTGGCGCACCATTTGTCTTGCTTTTTATCGGTGCCATGGTTTTGCTGATCTGGCATTACCAACAGTTGTACCGCTTAAGTGATTGGTTGATCAATCAGCGCAGTTTTAACCCGCCGGAAGGATCGGGTGCCTGGGAGCAGATCTTTGAAGGGATCTATCAGTTACAGCATCGCAATCGCAAGAAGCGCAATGAGCTGGCTGAATTGATCCGACGTTTTCGTGAAGGGGCCGAAGCCGTGCCCGATGCAGTGATAGTGATGCAGCAGGATCTTAGCATCGTCTGGTGTAACCAGCTTGCTTTAAAGGTACTGGGTTTGCAGTGGCCAACCGATCATGGCCAGCGTCTTGATAACCTCATTCGCGATCCTAAGTTCGTTAAATATATGCAGGCTCATGACTTTCATGATCCCCTGGAGATGGAATCGGGGCATGGCGGAGAGCGCGTATTAGAATTCCGTGTGATGCCTTATGCCGAGCAGCTTATGATGGTGGTGCGAGACATTTCCAGGCTGAAGCAGCTGGAGCAAATGCGCAAAGACTTTGTCGCCAACGTGTCTCATGAATTGCGTACCCCACTCACTGTGGTCACCGGTTATCTGGAGATGATGGAAGGCGATCAGATGCCGCCCCCTGCAATGTGGAACAAAGCGCATCACACCATGATAGAGCAGTGCAAGCGAATGGACAGCCTGGTTAATCAGCTGCTCTCCTTATCGCGCATTGAAGGACAACGTAATCAGGACAACGACAAGGCCGTAAATGTGCCTGCAATGCTGAAGCTCATCCAGACCGAAGCCAATTCGCTGAATCAGGAAAAAGATCACGAAATTGCATTTAACGTTGACCCGGACCTGGATATTAAAGGGTGTGTGGATGAGTTACGCAGTGCCTTTTCTAATCTGGTGTTTAATGCCATTCATTATACTAAACCTGGCGGAAACATTACCGTGAACTGGTTTATAGACGGCGAGCGACCGCGCTTTTCTGTGATTGATAATGGCGACGGGATTGCACCTGAGCACATTAATCGGCTGACTGAACGATTCTACCGGGTTGATAAGGCACGCAGCCGTAAAACGGGTGGTTCCGGGCTCGGTCTGGCCATCACCAAGCACGTGTTGTCGCGCCATGATTCGCATCTGGAAATCGACAGTACACTGGGCAAAGGCTCGTGTTTCTCATTTGCCTTCGAAAAAGAAAAACGTATTTTTATGACAAACACTGAAAGTCATAAAAGTGTCATTTGAGAGTAATTTTATTGTCATTTGTTTTCTGCACAATGTGCTCAGAAATTAAATGGGAAGAACATTTGGAGTGACCCCAATGAAATTTAAAAGCTTAGTTGCCGCAATGGGTGTGGCTGTAACAACACTGGTATCTGCTCAAGCCTCTGCACTTGATAAGAATCTACCTGAGTACAACAAAACCAGCGGTATCTCTGGTAACTTTTCATCTGTGGGCTCTGACACGCTGGCTAACATGATGACGTTCTGGGCAGAAGAATACAAACGTATTTACCCTAACGTAAACATTCAAATCCAGGCTGCGGGTTCTTCTACAGCGCCACCGGCTCTGACAGAAGCAACGGCAAACTTCGGCCCTATGAGTCGTAAGATGAAGTCGAAAGAAATCGAAGCGTTTGAAAAGCGCTATGGTTACAAGCCGACTGAAGTACGTGTTGCTATCGATGCTCTGGCTGTATTTGTACACAAAGATAACCCAATCCAGGGTCTGCGTATCGACCAGGTAGACGCTATCTTCTCATCAACACGTAAATGTGGTGCGTCTGAGCAGGTTGAGCGCTGGAGCGACTTAGGTCTGTCTGGTGACTGGGGTAGCAAAGATATCCAATTGTACGGACGTAACTCAGTATCTGGTACTTACGGTTACTTTAAGAAAAAAGCCCTGTGTAAAGGTGACTTCCGTAACAACGTAAACGAACAGCCTGGTTCTGCTTCTGTGGTTCAGTCAATCTCTTCCTCTGTGAACGCGATTGGTTACTCAGGTATTGGTTATAAGACATCAGGTGTACGTACAGTACCTCTGGCGAAGAAAGGCGATAACTTTGTTGATGCAACACTGGATAATGTTGCTAAGGGCAAATACCCGCTGTCTCGCTTCTTGTACCTATACGTGAACAAGCACCCGAACAAGCCGTTGTCGCCAATCGAAGCGGAATTCCTGAAAATGGTGCTGTCGAAAGAAGGTCAAAAGATTGTAGAGAAAGATGGTTATGTACCACTTTCTAGCCAGCTTGCAAGCAAAGAGCTTAAAAAGCTGGGCCTGCTATAAGCATTGCATGGAAAGAAAAAACCGCTCACTGAGCGGTTTTTTTATGTCTGTTTTTTAAAACGCGTATTTTAAAACAAGCAGATTAATGCAAGGAACTGTTGCGAGACTGCTGCGTGAGCTGTTCAGCCTGCGCTTTGCACTGGTTAAAGGATTCGATGCACTGATCACTGCACACTTGCATGGCCAGTGACTGCGGGTTAGCCCGTTGCTCACAGCTTTGCTCACACTGATAATTTTGCTGTGCGCACTGGTTCAGCTCCGGAGAGTTGGTATTGCTGCAGCCTGCTGCCAGTAGCAAGGCGATAAACGATATCTGTGGTTTCATAAGACAGTCCCTGCAAGAGAGTAAGTAAGGTGAGGATCCCATCGCGCTTTTTTGCCAAGCGGCGGGATCCTTTACATTGTTATGCGTCGGAGAGGATCTGGATATTGTCGATTAGTCTCACCTTTTCCAGGTAAGCGGCAGCCAGGATCACAAACTCGCTGTCTTCCAGTGTAGCAGGTTTTAGGCTCTGTCTTTGTGCAATCGAGAAGTAATCGGGTTTGAGACCTGCGGTTTCTAGCCTGGACTTTGCTGTCTGCTCCAGCACTGCAAAATCGCGCGCGCCATCCTGGAGCTGCTGCGCCGTGTCACTCAATACCTGATAGAGTACTTTCGCCATGTCTTTTTGTTGCTCTGACAAGTAACCGTTGCGTGAGCTCATTGCCAGGCCGGAAATTTCCCGCTGCGTAGGGACACCAATGATTTCAATCGGCATCGACAAGTCCTGCACCATGGTCTTGATAACCTGAAGCTGCTGATAGTCTTTTTCACCAAAGCAGGCAAAGTCTGGCTGCACCAGGTTAAATAACTTAGTGACGACCGTTGCAACGCCTCTGAAGTGGCCGCTACGGCTGCCGCCGCAATAGCCTTCGGATACACCTGGCACATCGACATAGCTCTGTGTGTCGAGGCCGTTTGGATAGATAGCCTCGACGCTTGGGGTAAAGACGATGTCTGTGTCCAGCTCGGCCAGCCCCTGTTTGTCCTGAGTGAGCGTACGCGGATAGTTATCCAGATCTTCGTTGGCACCAAATTGCATCGGATTGACGAAAATACTGACCACCACTTTGTCTGCCAGGGTTTTGGCCCTTTCAACCAGTGAAAAATGCCCCTGGTGCAAATTGCCCATGGTCGGCACAAAGGCAATACTTTGTCCTTGTTGCCGCCAGGCTTTAATTTGGCTACGCAGAGATTTTATTTCTGTAATTGATTGCATTAGTTAAACTCGTGTTCCTGAGAGGGAAATGCACCACTTTTAACATCGGTGCAGAACTTTTCGACCGCTGCTGGCATATTGCCAGTCTCGGCGAGGAAGTTTTTCGAAAACTTAGGAATATAGCCTGCCGAGATACCAACCAGGTCATGCATCACCAGGATCTGGCCATCGGTGTCTTTACCCGCACCGATCCCAATGACCGGAATGCTCAGCGCTTCGCTGATCCGTTTTGCCAGTGCAGAAGGAATACACTCTACCACTAACAGTTGGGCGCCCGCTTGTTCCAGCGCAATGGCGTCGGCGATCATTTTTTCTGCCTGTGCATCTTCACGGCCCTGAATTTTAAATCCGCCAAAGACATTGACTGATTGCGGGGTCAGGCCTAAATGGCCGCATACCGGAATACCTTGCTGCGTCAGCATGCGAATAGAATCAAGCAGCCATTCGCCGCCTTCCAGTTTGACCATGTTGGCCCCTGAGCGCATCAAAGTCGCGGCGTTTTCGCACGCTTGCGCCGGGTTGGCATAGCTCATAAAGGGCATATCGGCTATCACAAACAGCTCTTTACTACCGGCACGAACACAACGGGTGTGATAAGCGATATCTGTGGTGGTAACCGCCAGCGTATCTTCACCACCTTGTAATACCATGCCCAGAGAGTCACCTACCAGGATAATATCAACACCATTGTCGTAAAACAGTTTGGCAAAGCTGGCATCATATGCGGTCAGTGCCGTGATTTTTGTTCCTTCACGTTTTTTCTTGGCCAATGTTGAAACGGTTACTTTAGCCATATTTCCCCCTTTGTGATCAATTCAATACTGAGCACACTGTGTCGCTCAGGTTTTGCTATGCAAGCGATGCGGCTTCGTCGTACTGACTAATGGCAGTCAGTCCGTTACGTGGTAAAGACGCCGCGATGTCTGCCAGTGCCTGTCCGCCTGGTAAAGTGAGTTTGGGGGCAATCTCCAAAAGAGGGAAGACCACAAATTCACGTTCACATAATCCATAATGTGGCACGGTTAATCGTTGCGTTGCTATTTGTGCATCGTTGTACAGCAGAATATCTAAGTCTAAGGTGCGAGGACCCCACCGCTGTGCTTTGCGCACTCGGCCATGTTGCAGCTCAATTTGCTGGAGCGAGTCGAGTACGTCAATGGCGGATAATTGCGTCGTGAGCTTAGCCACAGCGTTGACATAGTCGGGCTGGTCCTGCGGACCCATAGGTTTTGAAGCATAAAAGCTGGAGACCTGCGCCAATGTGAGTTCCTGTGATTTACTCAGGGCATCAAGCGCATTACGTAGCTGTGCCTCAGGGGCGTTGAGATTCGCCCCCAGTCCAATATAAACGGTGTTCATGATTCCGGATTAGGTTTTCTGCGTGGTTTGTTTCTGGGACGGCGTCTGCGTCTTTCCGAGCCGCCTGAGCGCTGGCCGAGGTTTTTCACCATCTCTTTTTGTCCAGACACGTCTTGTTGTAAATAATCGGTCCACCAGTTTGCTAACTCTTGCTGGTCCGTTTCACCACTTTCTACCCGCAGCAGCAAGAAGTCGTAACCCGCTTTAAATCTGGGTTGCAAGCTGAGGCGATAGGCTCGCTGACCGCCGCGTTTGTCGAGTCGTTGCTGAATATGCCAGATATCGCGCGCGCCCAGTGTAAAGCGTTTTGGTACGGCGATATGGCGGGCATTTTCGGCCAGAATCTGGCTGATTGCCTGCATAAAGGCGTCGTATTCATTCATGCCTTCAGCGGTGAGCGTGTTGCAACGGTCGCGCAACGGGAACCACAACAGTGCGGCATAAATAAAGGCTGGCGTGACCTTCTTATCGGCATTGATACGCTCATCCGTATTGGCAAACATTTTGCGGATAAAGGTCGTTTCAAATTCGCTCTGCGGGTTATCTAAAATCGCATCTAAGGCTGGAAACAGCTGTTTAAACAAGCCGTATTTTCTCAGCATCAAAAAGTTGGCATCGGCCTTGCCGCCCAAAAAGAGTTTCAGGGTTTCTTCAAACAGGCGCGCCGCAGGAATGTTACCCAGCAAAGGCGCTAATTCAGCGATCGGTGCTTCGGTCGGACCGGCAATGGTCATATCCAGCTTAGTGGCAAAGCGCACAGCACGTAGCATCCGCACGGGATCTTCGCGGTATCGGGTTTCAGGGTCGCCGATCAGTTCGATTTTACGATGCTCAATGGCCGCAATACCACCGGCAAAGTCCCGAATGCTGAAGTCGTTAATTGAGTAGTAAAGTGCATTAATTGAAAAGTCGCGACGTTGTGCATCTTCTTCAATGGTGCCATACACGTTATCGCGCAGCAGCTGACCTTGATCGCTAGACTGACTGGTCGGATCCGGATTGTCCTGAGCCTGGTGGTGCCCACGCATGGTCGCTACTTCGATGATCTCACGGCCGAAAACAATGTGCGCAAGGCGAAAGCGGCGGCCGATCAAGCGACAGTTACGAAACAGCTTTTTAACTTGTTCAGGTGTTGCGTTGGTCACTACGTCGAAATCTTTGGGCTCAATCCCTAACAAAATATCACGAATACAACCACCGACCAGGTAGGCATCATAGCCTCCGTCTTTCAGTCGGTATAATACTTTGATTGCATTGGGGCTAAATTGTTTGCGCGAGATAGCATGCTCACTGCGTGGAATTAACACAGGTGTAGTGCTGCATGTCACGGTTCCTACCGGATCTTTGCCTTTAACTATCTGACGGCAAAGCTTAATAATTTTGGAAATAATAACCACTCTCCTAACGACCCTGAACAATCAATAATGCGTGTAAAAATGCCTGCAATCATGCATGCACACTCGCCATACGGCCATAGAACTTATTTTAGTTTGTATAGTGTAGGCGAATTAACGAGGCCCGCTATCATATACTCAAATGGGGTCAAATTGAAGGAGCGGGGGCGCATTCATGCTTAAAAATCCAACATAGCCGTGTGCCTTCAGGTTTGGCCCAAATCAGCCCGCTGGGCTCAGGCCGTTAACCCGGTAAAATCATAGTGGCCGTCTTGGTGCAAAGAGACCTGGATCTCGCGATGACGCGGCAAAGCCTGTAGTGAAAAATGCTGCTGCGCCCAGCGTAAGATCTGTGCTACTGAGTGCTGTTGTAAATCCGCCGGAACAGGTAAGCCCAGAAACCCTAAAGCAGCGCACAAGGCAGGCTGTGGCTGGGTATTATCGATTGCGGGTGCATGATTTTGCTTAGATAATTTAAAGCCAGGCTGAGCCACCGCAAGCGAGACATGGGCATAGTCTGGGGCTGCGCCACTAAGCTGCCTGAACAGGCCTATTTGGCGCGCGGTGGGCTCTAACAAATCGGCACCGCGTACAACCCGGGTGATCTGCTGGTCAATGTCATCGACCACCACCACTAGCTGATAGGCAAACAGGCCATCGCGGCGTTTTACAATATAATCTTCTTCGGCCAGTGCACGATTTAGCTCAACTTCGCCCTGAAGGAGGTCGGTAAATGCATAAACCGGCTGGGTCTGAATAAGCCGCAGTGCATTGCCTTGTGCCGTTAACTGACGATCCCGACAGTGGTTGTCATAAGTACCGCCACGTTGCTTAAGCACCTTGCGAGTACAGCTGCATGGATAGGTGAGAGCTGCTTTACTGAGCTGTGCCAGCACATCCTGGTATAAGTCGTGACGCTGACTTTGATAAACCACCTCGCCATCCCAGTGCAGGCCATAGGCTTCCAGAGTCCTAAGAATGTCATCGGCAGCACCGGCAACCACGCGAGGCGTGTCGATGTCTTCCATTCGAACCAACCATTGGCCCTGATTGACTTTGGCATCCAGGAAACTTGCAAGGGCGGCTATCAGAGAGCCGAAGTGCAGTGCACCGGAGGGAGAGGGAGCAAATCGACCTCGATAGCTCCCGGACAGATAATCGCTATTAAACTGGGGTAGCATAGCTAAGACAAACGTACGTTAGCCTCGGCCCTGTTGTTTTTCTTTTATTTCTGCAATTGATTTACAGTCTACGCACAGGTCCGCTGTCGGGCGGGCCTCAAGGCGACGAATGCCAATTTCAATGCCACATGAATCACAAAAACCGAAGTCGTCGTCTTCGATCAGTTGCAGTGTTTTTTCAATTTTCTTGATCAGCTTACGTTCGCGGTCACGTGTACGCAGTTCCAGCGAGAACTCTTCTTCCTGTGCCGCACGATCGACTGGATCAGGGAAGTTTGCCGCTTCATCTTGCATGTGCGTTTTGGTGCGGTCAACTTCGTTACGAAGATCGCTACGCCACGCTTCCAGTAATTTTTTGAAATGCGCACGCTGTGCGTCATTCATATATTCTTCACCCGGCTTTTCCTGATAAGGTTCTAAACCGGCTTGAGCCAACAACCCTAGTTTTTTCTGGTCTGGCATAGCATTCTCCTAAATCCTTAATAAACAACCCCAGCTAACGCCGGCGGCTATAGATAGCAAAATCTTTACCCCTTGGCAAACACTTTTTGCTTGTTAGACCACTCCCGGTTTGAAGGCATGATCGGAATCACAAAAGCGCGACTGATGGGGGTCACACTGACATTTGCAGCTATATGGAGGCAATTTTTTCACTTTCAAGCTTAATACTCATTATACTGCACAATTTATGCCGCCAGATCACTGTCGGGCATGGCACTCGCTTAACGTATTGCGAAGGGCAGAGCTTCGGTCAGCGTGATGTCTTGCGTTGATACTTGGGCCCGGTAGGCATAAATCTCGACGCCCTGCGCCTGTGTTTCCTCAATCAGCGTGGCATATTGGCTGTCAATGTGCGCTGCTGGCTTCACACTGGTGATGCCGTTATGCATGACAACAAACAACAGCACGGCGCGCATCCCTTGTTGTCGGATCTGCATAAGTTCGCGCAGATGCTTTTGACCGCGCAGTGTCTGGGCATCCGGAAAGTAGCCTTGCCCTTGATCAAGCAAAGTGACGGATTTTACCTCTATATAGCAATCGGGCTTGTCTTCATCCTGAAGCAGAATATCAATGCGACTATTCTCCGTGCCATATTTTACCTCGCTGCGCTGGGTTTGGTAGCCGCTAAGCTGTGGGATCATATCCTGCGTAATGGCTTCAATGGCGACCTTATTGGCCAGAGCGGTGTTGACACAAATAAGTTCACCCGCTTGATTTTCAGTGAGCTCCAGTGAGTGAGGATATTTGCGTTTTGGGTTGTCACTGGTGGAATAATACGCTGTGAATCCCGGGTCGGCACAGCCCGTCATCTTACCGGTGTTAGCGCAGTGCACGGTGAATTCCTGTTGGGTGTCACTGCGTAAATCAACCAAAAAGCGTTTATACCGTTTTAGCAGGGTGGCTTTAGCCAGGGGGGCGTGAAACTTCATAGATTAATCGCATTCATTTGGGGCATTTTGCTCGCTAGTGTACACTGCAAGTTACTAATAAGCGCAAGAGTGAAATCATATATGGCTGATAAATTTATTGTTCGACTGACGGATCAGGCCCCGGCGGCACACTGGGGTGGCAATGCGACTATATCCTACGATCAGGACGGTGCACTGGTGCACCTGAGTGAGCAGGAGACACTGAAGACCATTCAAAAAGCAGGCCGCAGTGTGGCACAGCAAGGGATCCTGGCGGTTGAGCTGCAAGGGGATGCCTGGTGCACTGAATCTCAGTGGGCATTTTATCAGGGCTTTGTCAGCCCGAAGCTGCTAGATGGCGTGACTTTCTGTGACAATGCCCAGTCTGACCTGGCTGAGTTACAAGCGTTGAAAACGGCTGCTATCTGGACGCGCCAGATGATCAATGGCACGGCAGAAGACATTTATCCGGAAAGCCTGGCCGGTAAAGCGGCTGAGTTTATTCAATCTCTGGCACCAGAGCATGTTAGCTATCAAATCATCAAAGGCAAAGCGCTGCTTGAGCATCAGTGGATTGGGATCCATGAAGTGGGTCGTGGCAGTGAGCGCCCGCCAGTGTTACTGGAGTTGGATTTCAACCCAACCGGCGATGAAGACGCACCCGTTGCGGCTGCGCTGGTTGGTAAAGGGATCACCTTTGACTCGGGTGGTTACTCAATCAAGCCAAGCGAAGGCATGTTGACCATGAAATGCGACATGGGCGGTGCTGCGACGGTCACTGCGGGTCTGGCGATCGCCATTCAGCGTGGCATCGACAAGCGCATTAAATTGTTCCTGTGTTGTGCTGAGAATCTGATCTCAGGTCATGCGTACAAGTTGGGGGACATCCTGACCTATAAAAACGGTACAACGGTTGAAATCGTCAATACTGATGCTGAAGGGCGTCTGGTTCTGGCCGATGGTCTGATGGCGGCTGGCGAAACCGGCGCGCCTTTGATCATTGATGCGGCAACCCTGACTGGCGCGGCATTGATGGCGGTAGGCCAGGAATACAATGCCTTGTTCGGTCTGGACAAAGAGCTGGTCGGTGATGTGCAGCAATATGCGCAGGAAGAGTTTGAAGCGGCCTGGCCGTTGCCACTGGAAAAATGGCATCAGAACAACTGTCCATCTGCCTATGCAGACACCGCGAACAGCCGTGCACAAAAAGGCGGCGGTTATGGTGGTGCTTCGAATGCGGCTGGTTTCTTGTCTCGCTTTGTACCAAACGAAGGGCAAGGCTGGGTGCACATCGACCTGGCGGCCTCGTTCCAGAACAATGCCGGCTCTCAGTGGGCAGCGGGTGCAACAACCTTAGGTATGCGTACCGTTGCGCGCACACTGCAAGCGAAAGCCTGATAGCCAGTTAGCGCTATGAAAAAGCCCCATCATGGGGCTTTTTTATGACAACTATTTATGACAGCAGGGCCGCGGCCAGACGAACAAAGTCTGAAGAGGTCAGAATACCCAGCAACTTGCCGTCCTCGTCTGTGACCGGCATACAGCCATGGCGGTTATCAACAAAAAAGCGTACCACTTCCTGCAGGCTCTGGTGTGGCCGTACACTGGCAAAGTCGGTGGCCATCACTTCGGCAACCTTTTGTTGTTTTTCTTTTCGTTCCAGCGCGTTAGTGCCATAGGTGGCAATGATCCCCATCACTTTCGCAATCATAATTTTTTGTGTCAGCATACCAACCAGCATGCCATCGTCGTCAATCACGGGAATATGGCGAATGTTCTTTTCGCGCATCAGGTTATGCGCATCGTTGAGGTTATTGGTTTTACTGACTGCCAGTGGATCTGGGGTCATTAAATCGGCAACTGTGGTTAACATAAGCACTTCCTTAAAACGAACATGAAATCTGTATTAAGTCTAGCCGACGCGGGCGGCGCGTGAGTGGTGCCAGATCAATTTTGTCTGATTTTATTCCGAGGTTTGTGGCGGGGTATTGACGGCTGCCAGTTGGATGTATTTATGTTCAACCAATTGTGATAAAGGTACCAGTTCAATGCCTTCGCTGGCCAGCTCGCTCAGTGCCGAGGCAAGAAACGCCCGGGTTTGTGGATAGGGGTGTGCAATCCCGATGGCATAGCCTTGCTGATGGGCCAAAGCTTTGAGTTGCTCAAACTGCTTGCGCAGTGCATCCGGATGGGTTTGATTGTCTAAAAACACATGACGGGCGACGTTGGCAACGCCATACAGGTTTGCCACATGCTGAGCCTGGCTGAGCTCTGTGGTGCGGCTATCAAGAAAGTACAGCCCGCGTTTTTTCAGCAGCTCCATGGTCCATTTCATCGGCTCAACGTACTGAGTTAATGCCGAGCCCATATGATTGTTGACGCCCTTAACCTGAGGCAGGGTGGCCAGTGCGTGTCCCAGGGTGGTTTGCAGCTGCCATTTACGCATATCCAGCGTCAGGCCGCCTGGTCCCAAATCTTTGTCTTCGAGGGCTTGCATGGGAATGTGCAGCAGTAGTTCGCGGCGTTTGTGGCTTGCCTGATAGGCAAAGCGCTGCGAAAAAGGGGTGTGCGGTAAAATGGCGTAGCTAAGTTGGCCGGGCAAATCCAGCAGTTCTAAGTCACGTTCGTGATATCCAATGTCATCGATGACGATGGCAACCTGGTTGCCATAGCTTGGTGCCGCGCAGAGAAAAAGCACCAAAAAGCTCGTTATAAGTAAGCGCACTATCCTGAATTATTGTTGTAAATTATGATTTTGTAATAGCTTTTCCGCTTTTTGCCAATGTTTATCTAGGTTGGCAATAAAGGTTTTTCTGACCTTTTTTTCACCAGCCATTATAGCGTCTTTATCCAGTTCTAAAAGCACTTGTTTACTAAAAACCACATCGGGCTGGATCCCGATTCCTTCAATGGACTGCCCCGAGGGGGTAAAGTAGCGAGCGGTGGTCAGCTTAAGTGCCGTGGTACCGTTGCCTATAGGGATGAGCGATTGCACAGAGCCCTTGCCATAGGAGCGATTACCCAGGATCAACGCGCGACTGTTGTCTTGCAGTGCGCCTGCCAGGATTTCGGCTGCCGATGCGGATTGTTCATTGATCAGTACCAGCATGGGCGCGCCGTTGAGTATATCGCCCTGTGCGGCAAAAAAGCGTTGGTTGGCATCATAAAAGCGGCCGCGGGTGGACACTATGGTGCCGCCCTGAAGAAACAGATCTGAGATAGCCACTGCACTGTTGAGTGTGCCGCCCGGGTTGTCTCTTAAATCAATGATCAGCCCTTTAAGTGGCTCGCCCAAATGGCTGTTGAGCATGCTGATATGGCGAGCAATGTCGTGATAACTGTGATTGTTGAAGCTGCTCAGCAGCACGTAACCTATCCCGCCGGGCAAGAGCTGGCTGGAAACACTGCGCAGTGTGATTTGTTGCCGTCTGAGGGCTAGGGTCACTTCTGCATTGGCGCGCTCAACGGTCAGCTGAATGGTCGAGAACTGGGCTTCACGTAGTAGTTTAGAGACTTCTGCAATGGTCTTTCTTTTTACATCATGGGTATTGATGGCAACCAGTTTATCACCGCCTTCAATGCCTGCTGCTTCCGCCGGAGAGCCTGGCAAAGTATCAACAATGACCACGCCATCCTCGACTTCTTCGACTTCAATACCCAGTCCGGTGTAGCGGCCATTGGCGGCGCTGAACAGGGCTTCCAGTTCATGTTCGTCCAGGTACTTTGAATAGTCATCAAGCTGAGTGAGTAATTCGCCAAAGTTGTCTTTCCTGACGTGGCTCAGTGGCAGATCTTCCACGTAATAGGTATGAATATGGTAGAGGATCTCATCGATTTGCTCGCTGGAAAGCTGTCTGGCACTCAGTGGCAGACACACTAAACTGAGCATCAGGCCGAATAAAAATAGCCAGTGCCACAGGCGATCTTTAATAGGTTGAACACATGGAGTCATCATATGCTGCTCCTCACTGGGGGGCAGCATCGGTTAGTCAGTTAACTGGATCTGCACCATTTTACTGGATCAACAGCGCTTCCCTTATGCCGTATTTCGAAGTATAGACCAGGATCGGTTTGTCCGCCGCTTTGTCCTACCAGGGCAATGGGTTCGCCCGGCATCACCTGATCGCCCACATCTTTAAGCAGGGTCTGGGCATGGCCATACAGGCTCATAAAGCCCTCCCCGTGATCTAATACGATGACCCAGCCAAAACCGTTCAACCAGTCGGCATAGACCACCTGACCCGGCGCCACACTGTTGACCGGTGTGCCATTGCTACCTCGGATCACCACGCCTTTCCAGTTCATGCCAACGTGCTTACGCTGACCAAATTTGTGTTTCAGGCGGCCATCCAGCGGCCAGGCGAGCTTGCCCTTTAATCTTTGCAGCCCTTGCAGCTGTGCCACATATTGCTCGGGGCTGGCGGCCTGCTCGGCGGCTAAGGACTCCAGGGTCGAAATTAAGGTTTGCTCGTTTTCTTCCAGATAGGCAATCGCGGCTTTGGCCTGACTGAGTTTATCGTTGAGCTTTGCCAGGTGGGTCTTGCGCGCGTTTTGCGCCAGCAGCAATTCGTCCTGACGGGCTTTTTGCTGACCTTGTAACGCTTGCAGTTGCTTCTTTTTACGCTCCAGCTGTGCACTGTTTTGAGCAAGTTTGGCAAATACAGTCTTAAGCGCTTCAAGCTGATTGATGCGGGCCTGATTAAAGTAGTCATAGTAGCTGATGGTGCGTTCCAGCGCCGCAGCATGCTGTTGGTTCAGCAACATCTTTGAATAATCGTGACTGCCCGTGACATAGGCACTTTTAAGTTGCGCAGCAAGCAGGCGCTGGAGGCGTTTTTTTTGCTGCTCGAGCTGCTTGGCTTCGCGTTGCAGCGTGTATTGCTGCTGTTTGTTTTCGCTGATCCCTTGTTCGGTCAGTGCCAGTGCTTTCGCACTTTTGGCAATTTCCAGCTCAAAGGATTGTAGGGTGCTCTGTAGCGCACTAAAGCTGGCTTGTTGTTGCTGATAAGCGGCCTGGCTCTTTTTTAGCTCGGCCTGCACCGCCGCCAGATCGGCTTTGGTGCGGGTTTCGTTTGTCTGCCCGGTGAAGGGCAGCAACAAACAGACCGAGAGTACAGCAAGCGTACGGCGCATAGATTACTTCAGCCGCATGACAGGTGAGCCAGTCATTTCCTCGGGTTGTGGCATACCCAGCAGGTGCAACATGGTCGGGGCGACATCGCTCAGAGTTTTACCCGTTTGTGGCTCAGCATCGCGGCCAACATAGATGAACGGCACCGGCTCGCTGGTATGCGCAGTATGGGCCTGACCGGTTTTGTTGTTGACCATCTGCTCTGCATTACCATGATCTGCGGTGATCAGGGCTTCGCCGCCGACTTCTTCCAGTGCCGCTACAACACGGCCAATGCAGGCATCAACGGCTTCACAGGCTTTCACGGCGGCCTCAAACACCCCAGAGTGGCCAACCATGTCGCCATTTGGATAGTTACAGATGATCACATCGTGCTCACCGCTGTGAATGGCTTCGACTAGCTTATCGGTCAGCAGGGCAGAGTTCATTTCTGGCTGCAGGTCGTACGTGGCTACCTGAGGCGACGGGATCAGTTCGCGTTTTTCGCCGTCGAACAGTTCTTCACGACCACCGCTGAAGAAGAAGGTCACGTGGGCGTACTTTTCGGTCTCGGAAATACGCAGCTGCGTTTTGTTGTGTTTTGCCAGCCATTCACCCAGTACATTGGTGAGTTTCTCCGGGGCAAAGGCGATGGGCGCGTTAATATCGGCCGCGTATTCCGTCATCATCACAAAACCACTTAACGCCGGTGCTTTTTGTTTGCTGAAACCGTCAAAGTCGGCATCCACAAACGCGCGGGTCATCTGGCGGGCGCGGTCAGCACGGAAGTTGAGGAAGATCAACGTATCGCCATCATTAATGGTGGCTGCTTCCTGCGCTTGGGCGGCAATCACGGTGGCCTTCACAAATTCATCGTTTTCGTCGCGCTCATACGCTGCGTTCAGGGCACTGACCCCATCAGCATAACGGTATTCAGCCTGACCGCAAACCATTAGGTTGTAAGCCGCTTCTACGCGCTCCCAGCGGTTATCACGGTCCATAGCATAGTAACGACCCACGATTGACGCCAGGCGGCCACACTTGAGCTCTGCGAACTTTGCTTCAATACGTTCAATTGAAGCCTGGGCACTGCGTGGTGGTGTGTCACGACCATCGAGGAAGGCGTGGAAGAAAACCGCTTTGGCACCGCGCTTGGCGGCAAGCTCAATGGCTGCAACAATATGGTCTTCATGGCTGTGTACACCACCCGGGCTCAACAGTCCCATCAGGTGGACGGCTTTACCGGCGGCAACGGCTTTGTCGATGTTCTCAACCAGTGCCGGGTTGTGCTCAAACTCACCGTCATCAATGGCTTTGGTAATACGTGTAAAGTCTTGATAAACAATACGGCCAGCACCAAGGTTGACGTGGCCGACTTCAGAGTTACCCATCTGACCGTCCGGTAGTCCTACATCTAAACCTGAACCAGAGATCAGCGTACGTGGACGCGTTTGCCAAAGTTCATCCAATACCGGGGTGTTGGCCGCCAGAATTGCATTGCTGTCAGCGTCTTCGCGGTATCCCCAGCCATCTAGGATCATTAATACCAGAGGTTTTTTCTTTGCAGTCATTTGGGCTCCTGAAACGTGCACGAAATCTAGGCCTAGGATACCTTGTTTTATATGAATATTCAGCCCTCTGGGCGTGATTTATCCTCAACCACTTTAAAATTCATATTAGCCGCGGGGGACGCTAAGCTGAGCTACATGGCTTGCTGTGAGCGAGCGCGTGCTACGCCTTGCCGGGGAGGCATTACATCACAGATGTTTGTACCAGCGCGCGTAAGAAAGTATACTCGCGAGCAATTTCATTTTCCTGGTTGGTAAAGACAATATGGAACAATACATCGATTTTTTAGGTAGAAACCCCATTCTCAGCATTATCTGGCTGGTTTTGGCGGCTATGTTGGTTTCAAGCTGGTTAAAAGGCATGTTTTCCAAGATCCGTCAGATCAATCCACAACAGCTGACTATTCTGGTAAACCGTCAGGAGGGCCAGGTGTTTGACATGCGTGCGCAAAAAGAGTTCAACAACTCACGCATTGCGGGCAGTGAGCACATGAATGTGGAAAAAGCCAAACAAAATGATTTCGCAGGACTTGAAAAGTTCAAAACTAAGCCCATTATACTGGTGTGTAACACTGGCATGACCGCATCTGGCATTGCCAGCAACATGTACAAAGCCGGCTTTGAGCAAGTATATGTGTTGTCGGGTGGCTTTGGCGCCTGGCAAACAGCAGGCCTGCCAACCGCGTCGGGTAAATAGGAGTAAATATGAACCAAGTTGTTATTTATACAAAGGATTATTGTCCTTACTGTCACCGCGCTAAGGCGCTGTTGGATAGCAAAGGTGTCACATATACCGAGTATGATATCGGCGCTCAACCCGAGCTGCGCGAAGAGATGATCAACAAAGCCAACGGTGGCCACACTGTGCCGCAGATCTTCATCAAAGAGCAGCACATCGGCGGTTGCGATGACATGATGGCGCTTGAAGCGCAAGGTAAGCTTGACGCATTACTGAAGTAATTTTTAGCACAGCGGGTACGGGCCCGCTGTGCTGCCCCACATTAAATAAAGACGAATAATTAGGAAGAACAATGACAGAGCAAAACAACGCAGCTGCTGCAGAAGAACAACAAGGTCCACAATTTAACATTCAGCGCATCTATACCAAAGATGTATCTTTCGAAACGCCGAATTCTCCGGCTATCTTCCAAAAAGAGTGGACCCCTGAAGTGAAGCTGGACATGGATACACGTTCTGCCAAGCTGGACGAAGGTGTATACGAAGTTGTTTTGGCACTGACTGTGACTGCGTCATTAGGCGAAGAGACCGCATTCCTGTGCGAAATTCAACAAGCGGGTATTTTCTCAATCGGTGAACTGGAAGAGCTGCAAATGGCGCACATGTTAGGTGCATTCTGCCCGAACATTCTGTTCCCGTACGCTCGTGAAGCCGTTGCTAGCCTGGTTAACCGTGGTACTTTCCCACAACTGAACCTGGCACCGGTTAACTTTGACGCGCTATTTGCTCAGTACATGCAGCAACGTGCCGCGCAAGAGCAACCTGCTGACGCATAAGTGATGAATACAGCACAATCAGCTGTGACCGTATTGGGGGCGGGGTCGTATGGCACCGCCCTTGCTATTTGTTTTGCCCGCAACGGTCATCAGGTTACTCTTTGGGGGCGCGACAGTGCTGCTATCGAGCAGTTAGCCAGCTCGCGTCAGAATACCCGTTATTTACCGGATATTGACTTCCCTGAGTCACTGCAATTGGAAGCCGACCTGACTCAAGCCGTTCAGGCCAGCAAGCTGGTTTTAGTGGTGGTGCCCAGTCATGCGTTCGCACAGACTCTGGCGGCCATTAAGCCTCATTTACTGCCTGGTACAAAAGTTGCCTGGGCGACAAAAGGGCTGGAGCCGGATACCGGTCGTTTACTTCAGGATGTGGCGCTGGACGTACTTGGTGAGCAGGTGCCGCTAGCCGTGTTGTCCGGGCCGACCTTTGCTAAAGAAATGGCCGCGGGGTTACCGACGGCGATTTCGGTATCGTCTCGCTGCGAAGCATTTCGGGCTGAACTGGCCAAGTTGCTGCATTGTGGCCGCTCGTTCAGGGTTTACAGCAATGATGACTTCATTGGTATTCAGCTTGGCGGTGCGGTGAAGAATGTGATTGCCATTGGTGCAGGTATGTCCGATGGTTTCGGTTTTGGCGCGAATGCCAGAACTGCCTTGATCACCCGCGGGTTGGCGGAGTTATGCCGACTCGGATTGTCGCTTGGCGCACGCTCTGAAACCTTTATGGGTATGGCGGGGCTTGGCGATCTGATCCTCACCTGTACCGACAACCAGTCTCGTAACCGTCGTTTTGGTCTGGCACTGGGCCAGGGCAAAAATGTCGAAGAAGCGATGCAGAGCATAGGTCAGGTGGTGGAAGGGTATCGCAACACCAAAGAAGTGTACTTACTGGCAAAACGCACAGGCATCGAGATGCCGATCACGGAGCAGATCTATCAGGTGCTGTATCAACAAAAAGACGTCAAAGAAGCCGCGATGGCCCTGCTTGGCAGAGAGCAAAAGTCGGAATAAACGGATGTCTGAGAATAAAAAAACCGAGCCTGTGTGCTCGGTTTTTTATTGGTTCCAAATCGGTATTATTAAGCGATCTGCTTCTCCGCCAGAGTCAGCTCCATGGTAGCCTTGAGCAGGCGATAGAGGTTAATCGAGGCGTCTATCTCTTCTTTACGGTTGGTCAGGCTCTCTATGTTCAGCCCCAGCGGCACATCCAGGTGGGCACAGCTACGTAAAATTGAATCCAGATTCTCACGGCAAATACGGATCGATTCGCTCAGCGTGTTGTCCGCATCCAGCATACGCCACTTGGTTGCTTCGGGCACTGAGATCCCCAGCCACTCCATAAATTGCAGCGTCTTCTCACCCCCGCACGGGGTAAAGGTCAGGATCAATCGCTTTGGCTCAATGCCTTGCTGTTTGCAGGTTCGGGCATAGCTGGTGATCAAATCTATGGTCGCCTGAGCATTGTAAACTGCCTGAGAAATAAAGAACTCACAGCCCTGCGTGGTTTTTTCAATCAAGCGTTCATGTTCATTACGTTTTGAAGCATGGCGCTCTGCAATGGTGACGCCACCGAGGAAAAAGTTTTCTTCATGCTGAGCGAATGCCTGATAGGCCTCTGGTAATGGTAAGTTGATTTTACCTTGTGAAGACGGCGAGCCAACCAGCACCAGGTTGTTCAGGCCAAACTCCTGCTTGGTGGTGCTAAGCCACTGGGTAAATTCAGCGCTGTCACGCTGCGTGACGCTTTTGTAGGTGATCACATCCAGCTGCGACAACGACTTAACCAGACGGCTGTATTCACACGGGTCGACGGTTTCCTTAAACGGAAAAGGGCGTGGCACATTAGTGCGACTGCTTTCATCCTGAATGTCGTAAACCACCACACCGTCGTATTCAATTTCGTGTAAGCGGTCGAGCAGCTTAGTGGCAATACGCTTAACTTTTTCCTGCTCCGTACCAGATTTGGGCGGAGTCGTACCAATCAAATATACCCCTTGGTTCGGGTCTAAGATTTTCTCTTGTAGTGATAACGCCATGGTCTTGGTTCCGGCAAAAATTCAGTGTCTGAGATCTAATATAGCAGCCATTTAGACGTCTAGATAGATTTTTTTCTTGAAACTAATTCAATGGCGATGAAATTCTTTCATAGTGTTTTCACTACAAGGAAACAAACCTTTGTTTTGCAGATGAGTTTAGCGAGCGTCATGCAGTTCATATTTTTTTACATAAATTGGGCGCGTAAAGATGAATTAAGGCGGGATTGCGGCATAATTGGCAACCATGGGCCTTGATGTAGAGAGGCCAATAATAAGAATCACTGCAAATTTTAGGGAAGCATATGAAATTTAAATTACTGGCAACCAGCCTGGCTGTGTCACTGGCACTGGCTGGCTGCGCAGCCACGTCGCAATCAACTCAGCAGGCGCCAACCAGCGTTGAGGCTCAGGCTAACAACAAAGTATTCGCTCAGGACTATGTACTCGAAGAGCTGGACAATGGTCTGCGCGTGATGGTGGTAAAAACCGATTATCCGGATGTGGTTTCGCTTCAGATCCCGGTATCTGTTGGTTCGCGTAACGAAGTGGAGCCTGGCCGCACTGGCTTTGCGCACTTCTTTGAGCATATGATGTTTAAGGGCTCTGAGAAGTTCCCACAGGATGTCTATGCCGACATTCTGAAAAACTCAGGGGTGGATAACCGCGCATACACCACCAACGATTATACTAACTATCATTTGAATTTCTCTAAAGAACATTTGGATAAGGTGCTGGAGATCAAAGCAGATATCTTCCAGAACCTCAGCTACAGCGAGTCTCAGTTCCGCACTGAAGCGTTGACCGTGAAAGGCGAGTACCTGAAGAACAACGCCAGTCCCATCCGCAAGTTATTGAGTGCGGTGCGCAAAGAAGCCTTTGACAAGCACACCTACAAGCACACCACCATGGGCTTTTTCGAAGACATTGAAGCCATGCCGGATCAAATGGAATATGGTCAGATCTTTTTTGAGCGCTTCTATAAGCCTGAGTACGTCTCTATCGTGATTGTGGGTGATGTGGATCCGCAAAAAACCATGGAGATGGTGAAAAAACACTGGGGCGGCTGGCAGCGCGGCAACTATGTTGCTGATATTCCGGTTGAACCCAAACAACAGCAAGCCAGATATGTGCATGAACACTATGACGGCCTGCCGGGTCACTGGTTACTGGTCTCTTATAAAGGCGCTGCATGGGAGCCTGAGAAGAAAGACCGTGCGGCCTTGGATCTGATCTCGCAACTGTATTTCTCTGAAAACTCCGAGCTATATCAGGATCTGGTGGTCGACAAGCAAATTGCCAGTCAGATGTTTACCTACAATGCCGAGACCAAAGATCCTGGTCTATTGCATGTTTTCGTGAAGGTCAATGAAGAAAGTGACCTGGCCGTAGTGCGTGACGCCATCAACCGCACTTATGCTACAGCACGCACTGAGCTGGTCGACAGCGACAAACTGGCGGCGCTGAAGTCTAATCTCAAGTACAGCTTTGCCAATGATTTAGACTCGTCACAGGCGATCGCCAGTATGCTCGCACAGTACATGCACTTTGAGCGCGACCCTGAAGTGATCAACACCTTATATGCGACCAGCGACTCTGTGACCGCAGAAGACATTCGCGATGTTGCCAACCGCTATTTTGTCGACAGTGGCCGCACAACGGTGACTATGTCAGACTTGCCTGAAGTGGCAGGGTTTGACAAAGAAGTGGCGCTGGATGAGCTGGTTGCTGAGCTCAGTGAGCCTAAACAACGTCATTTCTCCGTTCTGGATAACACCAATGCATCGCCTCTGGTGGATGTGAACTTGTTGTTCTACACCGGGGCTGCGGCCGATCCACAAGGCAAAAAAGGCGTGGCAGCGCTGACAGCGGCTATGATTGCCAATGGTGGCTCGCAGAGCAAATCCTATAAAGAAATCCAAAAAGCCCTGTATCCGATTGCCGGCAGCTTCGATTATCAGATTGATAAAGAAATGCTGTCTCTGCGTGGCCGGGTGCACAAGGACAATGCCGCTCAGTGGTATGCCTTAGTCAGTGAGCAGTTACTTAACCCGGGCTTTCGTGAAGATGACTTCAAACGCCTGAAAAAAGAGCTGATCGACAATATTAAGGCAGGCCTTAAGGCGTCTAACGATGAAGAGCTGGGCAAAGAGGTGCTATACCACAAGCTGTATCAGGGCCATCCGTATGAAAGCTATAACCTGGGCGATTTGTCTGATCTCGAAGCGCTGACGCTCGATGATGTCAAAGCTTTCTACCGCAGCCAGTTTACTCAGGCAAAGCTGAATGTGGGGATCACCGGGGCGCTGGATGAACAACTGAAAGCACGTATGCTGAGCGATCTGGGTCAGTTGCCAAAAGGCGAAGAAGTGCGCCTGACTATTCCGGATGCGCCGGCACTGACGGGTCGTCATGCCACCATCATTGAGAAAAGTGCGAAATCGACGGCCGTCTCGTTTGGCTTCCCAATCGATACCATTCGCAGCAGCAAAGACTGGACTGCCTTATGGCTGGTGCGCTCTTACTTTGGTGAGCACCGTAACTCAAACGCTTACCTGTTCCAGCGTATTCGTCAGGTGCGTGGTATGAACTATGGTGATTATGCTTACATTGAGTATTTCCCGCGCGGTATGTTCCAGACCAAACCGGATGCCAACCTGGGCCGCTCTGAGCAAATTTTCCAGGTATGGTTACGTCCGCTGCGTTCTAATAACGACGCTCACTTTGCAACGCGGGTTGCACAGTTTGAGCTGGATAAGCTGATCAAAGAGGGCATGACGGAAGGCGATTTCGAGGCGACTCGCAATTTCCTGAGCAACTTTGTGCCGCAGATGGTGGCCAGTCAGGACCGTCAGCTGGGTTATGCGCTGGACAGCCAGTTCTATAACACGGATGAGTTTGTGACCTATGTGCGTGACCAGCTGGCATCGTTGAGCGTGGAAGACGTCAATCGCGTGATCCGTGAAAATCTGCAAAGTGACAACATTCACTATGTCTTTGTGACCGGCGACGCGGCTGATATGAAAGCGCGTCTGGTCAATCAGACTGAATCTCCGATGCATTACAATGCAGAAAAACCGCAAGCGCTTATCGATGAAGATAAGCAAATTGCCAACTACAAACTGGCTGTTCCGGCTGCTAACATCGAGGTGATGAACGCAGAAGCGGTCTTTAAGTAACGCCCCATCAGAGCCCTCTACCGGGCTCTGAGTTTGTCAGGCGGGTCTGGTATCCGCCTGGTTTCCCATCCTCTGTTCGCTATTTCGGGTTATAATTAATAACAAATTGATGCAATAAGCATTTGACTATCACTGCTAATTTACCGCGTTGCAGGGTAAGATAGACAAAGGCTTTGGAATAATTGAAATAGTGCAGTTTATGAGACACGAGATCTGGCAAAAGCTTCGTCAGGAAGCGACCGAATTAGTAGACCGCGAGCCGCTGCTCGCCAGCCATGTTTACTCAAGTATTTTAAATCATGAATGCCTCGGTGCGGCATTGAGCTTTATCGTGGCGAACAAGCTGGCAGACGCCGTGGTGTCTGCGTTCACCATTCGTGAATTGTTCGATCAGGCGTTTGTAGATTGCGACCGCATGCTCACCCATGTCGCCCATGATATAAAAGCGGTTAAAGATCGTGACCCGGCTGCCGATAGCTATCTTAACGTTATTTCAAACCTTAAGGGCTTTCATGCAATACAAGCACACCGACTCGCCCATTGTTTATGGCGACAAGACAGAAAAGAGCTCGCACGTTTTATCCAGAGCCGTACATCCGAAGTATTTGGTGTTGATATCCATCCTGCTTGTAAAGTCGGCCATGGCATTATGTTTGACCATGCGACTGGTATAGTCATTGGTGAAACCGCAGTAATCGAAAATAATGTCTCTATTTTACAATCGGTGACCTTAGGCGGTACGGGTAATGAACAAGGGGATCGTCACCCGAAAATACGCGCAGGCGTATTGATCGGCGCAGGTGCAAAAGTACTGGGTAATATTGAAGTGGGCGAGGGCGCGCGGATCGGCGCAGGCTCCGTGGTACTCAAAGCCGTTGAACCACACACCACTGTGGTAGGGGTACCGGCAAAAGTGGTGGGTAAACCGCCATGTGCCTGCCCGGCCGAATCGATGGATCAGAACTTCCTCGATGAGGATCTGATTGCCCGCAACGAATCTCATACCAGCGCCATGCTGTAGCATCGAACACATCACAGGCGGTGCAGATGGATAACCTGGGCCAAAAGATAGGTTACATGCTATTGGGTGCAGCCGTTGCTGCACCGCTGACCTGGTGGCTGGTTGCAGCACAGCCTGTCAACTCACCAGCGTCAGTCATGGAGACGCATCCCGACAAGCCGCTGCCTCCCGCTAACCCGGCGAATGACGCCGTTGAGGCCACTGTACCGACAACAACAGACACGCTTGCAGAGCTCACTGCGTTGCGCCAGCAGGTGCAACAACTGCAGGGGGAGCTGGCACAGACACAGGCCGCAGCAAGGGCCGAGCCGTCAACAGAGCCGCCGCGTTCAACTGCATCCGGCAACATAAATCGCCAGCTGGCAGATATCTTTCAAACCGAATCGCGCGACCCGCTGTGGGCCGATGAGCTGGAATTACAGCTCGGAGATTTTCTCTATACCAGTGATCTCAGTCATTACTTTGCTTACGCCAGTTATGGCTGCAAGCGTCACGTCTGTCAGCTGAGTTTTGTACCGCGTAGTCAGGGCGTCGATGCGATGCAGTGGCAGCGCCTTAACGACCGCCTTTTTAACACCCCCTGGATCCAGCACTTCAAGGTCAGTGCAGCGCAGCAAACCGCGCAGGGAATGCAAGTGCACCTGAGCACTAAAAGCATTCGGGAATTGAGTACTGAATACTAATCACAGTCCGTCGTACGTTCGTTGTCCGGTGCATGTGGCGCGACCTCCAGCACTTGCGTTTGCAGGCGGCCATCGTGCAATTCAGTGGTTAACACATCGCCCACTGCCACGTCCTGCGTTGATTTAACGACTTTCTGCGCTGATTTGGTAATGCTATAGCCACGTGCCAAAACGGCCAACGGACTGACACTGTCGAGCCTGGCCGCCAGTAACGCCAGTTGTTGCTGGTGCTGTTGTTGCGAGGTCTGCATCGCGCGAATGAGCTTATCTCTCAGGCTGTCAAGATGCGCTCTGGCATACCGTAGTTTCTGCTCTGGATGAAACTGTGCCAGGCGTTGCTGCGCCAGTGCAACACGGCTTTGTGCCCGATGTTGCTGGTGGTTCATTGCCCGGTGTAAGCGGCTGCTGAGCTCATCCACTTTTTGTGCCTGCTGCATCAGCTGAGTTTGTGGATGTTGCAGTAACAGGCGTTGGTGTACATTGTGCAGTTGTTGCCCTTGTTGGGATACATAACGCTGCATGGCCCCCGCCAGACGCTGTTTTTGCTGGCGTAACTGAGCCAGAATTTCCGCGCCATCGGGGCTGACCAGCTCTGCTGCGGCAGAAGGTGTTGGTGCGCGCAGGTCGGCGACATAGTCACTGATGGTGGTATCTATCTCGTGGCCGACGGCGCTGATCACCGGTAGCTGACTGACAAACAGGGCTCTGGCCACGGCTTCTTCGTTAAAGCACCACAGATCTTCCAGTGAACCACCACCACGGCCAACAATCAGCACATCTACTTCATTGCGACTGTTTGCCAGAGCAATTTGCGCCGCAATCTGGTGGTGGGCTTCCTGACCTTGCACCTGAGTTGGGTAGATCACCACCTCCAGTTGCGGTGCCCGGCGTTTCAGGACCGACAGAATATCTCTGATCGCCGCGCCGGTCGGGGAGGTGACAACGCCCACCCGGTTGATGCGCGCAGGCAGGGGGTGTTTATGCTGGCTGCTGAACAAGCCTTCGCCCGCCAGGCGCAGCTTGAGTGCTTCGAACTGTTGTTTTAACAGGCCTTCACCTGCCGGTGCCATCTGTTCGACAATAAGCTGGTAGTCGCCGCGCGGTTCATATACCGATACCCGGGCCTGAACCAGCACCTGCTCACCATTTTGTGGCCGGTAGCGGCAGTAGCGGTTGTTGCCACGCCACATGGCGGCTTTTACCTGGGCTTTGTCATCTTTAAGAGAAAAATACCAGTGCCCGGAAGCCGGGGCGACAAAGTTGGAGATCTCGCCGGTCAGCTGCAAAGAAGCGAACCCCTGTTCCAGCAAACTGCGGATCTCACGATTGAGGCGCGAGACCGAATAAACTTTTTCTTGTTGTGGCAACGACATACTCAGCTCCATAAAAAATTCACGCATACTCTAGCATATTTTTGCTAAATTTTATTTACTCGCATATGGAACGCTGATAAAATGCGCTCGCAATTCCTTATACTCAGTTTCACTTGAGAGATGCCGCACACATGTTAAGAATTGCAAAAGAAGCCCTTACCTTTGACGACGTACTTTTAGTACCCGCTCATTCGACTGTTCTACCACACACTGCGAACTTAAAAACCCGCCTGACTCGTGGTATTGAACTTAATTTGCCATTAGTTTCTGCCTCTATGGATACAGTCACTGAAGCACGCCTTGCAATTGCACTTGCACAGGAAGGCGGCCTTGGATTCATCCATAAGAACATGACCATTGAAGAACAAGCGCGCAATGTACGCAAAGTAAAAGCGTACGAAGCGGGGATTGTGTCTTTCCCGGTTACCGTAACCGCAGACAAAACCATTGCCGATACTTTGGCGCTGGCTGAAGAAAACGGCTTCTCAGGCTTCCCGGTCGTGGGTGAGAATAACCTGCTTGAAGGTATTATCACCAGCCGTGATATGCGTTTTGAAACCAAACTGGAAAAGCCAGTGTCTTCTGTGATGACGCAAAAGTCGGATCTGGTGACGGTAAAAGAAGGCGCATCACGCGAAGAGATCCTGGGTCTGATGCACGAGCACCGCATTGAAAAAATCCTTGTGGTCGACGACGCTTTCAAACTTAAAGGCATGATCACCGTTAAGGATTACCAAAAAGCACAGGAAAAACCAAACGCGTGTAAAGATGAGCAAGGTCGTCTGCGCGTAGGTGCTGCGGTTGGTGTGGGTGCCGGTACCGACGAGCGTATCGCTGCGCTGGTTGCTGCGGGTGTTGACGTATTACTTATCGATACTTCACACGGTCACTCTCAGGGCGTGATTGACAGAGTTAAAGCCACCCGTGAAGCGTACCCGGACTTGCAAATTGTTGCGGGTAACGTGGCGACGGCTGAAGGTGCTGTTGCACTGGCAGACGCTGGTGTTGATGCGGTTAAAGTGGGTATTGGCCCTGGCTCTATCTGTACCACACGTATCGTAACCGGTTGTGGTGTGCCTCAAATTACCGCAATTTCAGATGCAGTAGATGGCCTGAAAGGTCGCGACATTCCGGTCATCGCTGACGGCGGTATTCGTTTCTCTGGTGACATCGTTAAAGCGCTGGTTGCTGGTGCATCTTGCGTTATGGTGGGCTCTATGCTGGCAGGTACTGAAGAAGCACCGGGTGAAGTTGAGCTGTATCAGGGTCGTTACTACAAGTCATACCGTGGTATGGGCTCACTGGGCGCGATGAACCAAAAAGAAGGTTCGTCAGATCGTTACTTCCAAAAGAGCAACGCTGCTGAAAAACTGGTTCCGGAAGGCATTGAAGGCCGCGTGGCTTACAAAGGCCCAATCGCCACCATCATTCACCAACAAGTGGGCGGGATCCGCAGTGCCATGGGCCTGACTGGATGCGGCACCATTTTGGAGCTGAACACTAAACCTCAGTTTGTCCGCGTGACCTCTGCGGGTATGGGTGAGTCGCACGTCCATGACGTACAGATCACCAAAGAAGCTCCTAACTACCGCATGGGCTAATCCCGGCGGGTAAAAATGGGCTGGCGGTTGCCGGCCCTTCTTAATTCTAGTGTCTGCCTTCAGACAAGGTGGAGACAAACAATATGCGCCTGGCAGGCAAACTTGCCCGGTCATTTAGGTAAAGTTCAGTTGTTCTGCTTTACTAGTTTTATCGCTTCCTAACAAACGAGATTATCAATGAGCAAAGACATCCATGATTCCCGTATTTTGATCTTAGATTTTGGTTCTCAATACACTCAATTGATCGCCCGCCGGATCCGTGAGATCGGCGTTTACTGTGAGCTATGGGCCTGGGATGTAACCGAGGAGCAGATCCGCGAATTTAATCCGCAGGGTATCATTCTGTCAGGTGGCCCGGAGTCTACGACTTTAGAAGGCAGTCCGCGCGCGCCTGAATATGTGTTCAATGCCGGTGTGCCTGTGCTGGGTATTTGTTACGGCATGCAAACCATGGCGTCGCAGCTGGGTGGTAAAGTACACAGCTCGGATAAGAAAGAGTTTGGTTACGCGAAAGTTGAAAAAGTGGGTAACTGTGCCCTGTTTGAAGCGATTGAAGATCACATCGAAGACGGCATCGGCAAACTGGATGTGTGGATGAGCCACGGCGACAAGGTCATCGAGATCCCTGAGCAGTTTATCACTTCTGCAAAAACAGAAACCTGTCCGCATGCAGCAATGTCTTGGGAAGAGAAACGTTTCTACGGCGTGCAGTTCCACCCGGAAGTAACGCACACGCAACAAGGTCTGCGCCTGCTGGAGCGCTTTGCGACGGATATCTGTGGCTGTGAAAAACTGTGGACACCGAGCCAGATTATTGAAGATGCGGTGGCACGTATTAAAGAGCAGGTAGGTGACGATGAAGTGATCCTGGGCCTGTCTGGCGGTGTTGATTCATCTGTCGTTGCTATGCTGATCAACCGTGCCATCGGCGACAAACTGACATGTGTATTCGTGGACAATGGTCTGCTGCGTCTTAACGAAGGCCAGCAGGTAATGGATATGTTCGGCGATAAATTTGGCCTGAACATCATTAAAGTCGATGCGGAAGACCGCTTCCTGAATGCCCTCAAAGGCATTGATGACCCGGAAGATAAGCGTAAAGCGATTGGCCATACCTTCATTGAAGTATTCGACGAAGAAGCGGGCAAGCGTGTTAACGCTAAATGGCTGGCACAGGGCACCATCTACCCGGACGTGATCGAATCTGCGGCGTCAGCCACAGGTAAAGCACACGTGATCAAGTCTCACCACAACGTAGGTGGCTTGCCGGAAGACATGGAGCTTGGCCTGGTAGAGCCGCTGCGCGAGCTGTTTAAAGACGAAGTACGTAAGATTGGTCTGGAACTGGGCCTGCCGTACGACATGCTATACCGCCACCCATTCCCGGGTCCTGGTCTGGGTGTGCGAGTTCTTGGCGAAATCAAGAAAGAGTACTGTGACCTGCTGCGTCGTGCCGACGCCATCTTCATTGAAGAGCTGCACAAGGCTGACTTGTACCACAAAGTGTCTCAGGCCTTCACTGTATTCCTGCCAGTACGCTCAGTAGGTGTGATGGGTGATGCACGTAAGTACGACTGGGTTGTGTCGTTGCGCTGTGTAGAAACCATCGACTTTATGACAGCACGCTGGTCTCACCTGCCGTATGAGTTCCTGGGTCAGGTGTCAAACCGCATCATCAACGAAATCGACGGTATTTCTCGCGTGGTGTACGACATCTCAGGTAAACCGCCTGCGACGATTGAGTGGGAATAAATACTCATCAGGTAACCTGATGTAGGTTAAGAAAAGGGCGAATAGGGTAACTATTCGCCCTTTTTGCTGATAAAAGCAGCAAACGATCCAAAAGTTGATATTTTCTCTTTACCTTTTCAAATTGCTCATTATAATGCGTCGACATTGCAGGGGCGTAGTTCCAATTGGTAGAACAGCGGTCTCCAAAACCGATGGTTGCGGGTTCGAGTCCTGCCGCCCCTGCCACTTCCTTTTTTATTTCCTGATTATTCCTGTATTTAATACAATTCAGATTGCAGTCATTGCACGCATATTCTAGAATCCCCAGCATTTAATTTTTCCGGTTTTTTTGCATGCACGCAGCTCAGGCTCAGTTACTTGGTATAATGCCACTTAAACTCAAATCTGCTTTTGATCCTAACCCGCAGCCCACGGCGTCTGCACCTCAGCCAGTTGAACCCACAGAGGTGGCGCTAACGTTGAGCGCGCAGTTACAACAGGATCTTTGCCTGGCTGCCAATGTCAGCGAACTCAGCGTTGCTGCTGGTGAGCCTCTGAGCTTGACACAGCGCGCGCAACAGGCACATCTGGTTATACCGGATGCATCACTGAGCGCGACGCAAAAGCGTGCCTTGTGGCAACAGATCTGGCGTGGACAATCATGACGGTCTCTATTCATGCGGACCATCTGGCAAGCTTGCCATTGCAACAGCTGATGGAAATTGAGCAGGCCTGTCATACGCATCCCTGGACCAGCAAGACCATGCAATCCTGTTTAAGCGGACGTTACTTTAATGCCGCGCTGTATCAGGACGAGCAATTGGTTGGCTTTTATGTCGGTGAGCGGGCAGGCCCGGACTTTACCCTGATGGACATTTGCATTGCGCCTGCGTGTCAGGGGCAGGGCCTGGCCTGGCAGTTGCTGGGGCACTTTATGGCAAGGTGTGAGCAAGACAAGGCCGAAAATATTTTTCTAGAGGTGCGGGTAAGCAATGAGGCGGCCATAGGTTTATACCGTAAGGCGGGCTTCACAGAGATGGGCGTACGTAAGAATTATTACCCCACAGCACAGGGGAAAGAAGATGCCCTGTTAATGGGCAAAGTGTTGTTTGATCCTGAACTGAGCGGTGACGCAAAGCGCTGAGCGTATTTCTGTTGCCCAAGCCCGGTTATTCAAGGTTGGCATGTTCCTGCTCAAGGGTGTATCTGATGGCCTGTGTCAGGCTTAACATGGCATATTCCCATTTGCTTGGGTTATCTTCGCGCAAACAGGTTTCTAAGTCGCCGGCCGCGCTGTGAATGTTGCTAAAGCCAAAACATCCGGCACTGCCCTTGAGGCTATGCGCCAGCGCTCTGAGTGACTCCCATTCCTGATCGGTAAAGAATTGTTCCAGCTGGGTGAGCTGATCGGGGAGTTTTTCTACGTAGTTGCGGCTGATCTGCAAATACTTTTCACTTTGCAGCAGTGAGTTCCATTGCGAGCTCTTGTCTTCTTCCAGTTGTAAATACTTCAGCAATACGGCGCCAAGCTTTTCACGATCAATGGGTTTAGCGAGTGTGGCGTCACAACCTGCCGCCAGGTAGGTATCTATGTCATGCTTCATCACATTGGCAGTCAGGGCAATGATAGGGCCGTCGAAAGCGGCGTGACGAAGCATTTCAGTCGCTTCCAGGCCGCCCATGACCGGCATTTGCATATCCATCAGGATCAGGTCGTAGTCGTTAACCAGTGCCATCTCCACGGCTTGCGCGCCATTTTTGGCAATATCTGGCTGCAGTCCCCAGGCACCGAGTAATAAGGTCAGTAGTTCCTGGTTGTCGGGATTGTCTTCAGCAAGCAGAATATCGGCTTCAAGCTGAGTTTGGTCCAGTTGTTGTGTGGATACCACATGATCGTGTGCCAGCTGGGCTTCGTCTTCAATCCAGGCAAATTCTGCTGCCGGGTGATTCGCTGCGACGCTAATGGTGAAGCGGCTGCCAACTCCCTGAGCGCTCTCTACACTGACATCACCTCCCAGTAACTGGGCGAGGTTTTTGGAGATACAAAGACCTAAGCCAGTGCCGCCGAAACGTCGGGTGGTGGTTGAGTCTGCCTGCTCGAAGGGTTTAAACACCCGCGACATTTCGCCTTGTGACATGCCAATACCACTGTCTTTGACTTCAAATTCGAACCTGGCAGTGTCTGCGCGATAACGGGCGCCTACCTCAATGCTGCCTGTTTCAGTAAATTTAACCGCGTTGGTAGCGATGTTAAGGAGGATCTGTTTAAGCCGGGTTTCATCGCTATAGAGTTGCTGAGGCAGTGGCAAGGCATAGTGCACGGTGAAGCCGAGCTGCTTTTGCTCTGCCATAGGGGCAATGATCGACTCCACGTCTTTGAGTAAATGAAGCAGTTCAATGGGGTCTTGTTCAACAGCCAGCTTTTCGGCCTCAATTTTAGATAGATCCAGAATGTTATTGATCAATTCCAGCAGGTGTCTGGAGTTACGTAAAATAGTATCTAAGTGCAGGGCTGAATTGGTGGCAGTGGGAGAATGCAGCATCTGCTCAGTAAATCCCATAATGGCGGTCAGCGGTGTGCGGATCTCGTGGCTCATATTGGCCAGGAAGCGGCTCTTAAGCTGGCTGGCTTGTTCGGCTTCGGCAATGGCCACTTCCAGCTGGCGATTCATTTCTTCCAGCGCCCGGGTACGGTTTTCGACTTTCTCTTCGAGGTGTAATTTGTAGTCTTCCAGCTCCCCTTGGAAATCCCGGATCTGTTTGATCATGTGATTAAAATCATCAAACAAGATACCCACTTCGTCATCATCGTGTGCTGGTAATGCAACCGACAAATCACCATCGCCAACCCGGTGGCTGGCTTCGCCCAGTAGCTCGATTGGGGTTAATAGTAAGTTTCTGACCACAATGAAAATCAGGATTGGGAGCGTGATCACAGATAAAATCACGATCAATGCGGTGGTTAAACTGATGGCTTTGCCCGACTGATATAAAATGGTCTTCGGAATGGTTGAGATATAATAATAACCGCCACTGAGCTGTGCACTATAGGTCATACGCCTGAGATTATCAATGGACGGCAAGACCAGAGAGTCCAGCTTACCTCTATCCGCCAGTGCATTGACCAGTGCCATTTCCTCAACGCTCAGGAAGCTTTGGTTAAAATGGCTGTCGGAGCTGAATAGGACTTCACCTGATGCCGACACCAGCAGATTTAAGGTGTTGTCATAGGGCGCTTCAAGAATACTGCTACTGATAAGCGAGGGGGCAACCTGAACAATAATGTAGCCCTCGCGCTGAGGCCGGTTGAGGTTGAAATCCACGCCATAGATCTGCTGGACAAAATAAAGTTGCGTGCCGCCGTCTTGTGACGCCTGCATAAACTGCTGCTGGCGCAGGTTGCTTTGCCTGACCTGGGCAAAAAAGGGATAAGACTGAGGCGCCCGATTGAGGTTGCTGGCATAGAATGCATGGCTCTGACCATGTTCATTTACCAGGTTAATACTCAGGATATCCGGATAGGCTTCGCTGTAGCTGGCAAATACATCCATGAGTGCCCCTAAGCGCTGGGTTTTTTCAAGGCTTTCTTGATCGGGTAAGCTCAAATAGTCACTGAGGACCGGAGAGGTCGACAGCAATTTAGTGGTGGACTGATAGATTTCCATGTAGTTGAACATTTTTTGCTGTTGTTGTTCAACAAAGCGACTGACAATGAGTTTTGCCTGCTTCTGGGTCGAGCTGGTGACATTGGTCAGTGTAAAGCCGCCGAGCAATAACAATGGCAGTATCACCAGAGGGGTGATATACCATAACAGCCTGATACTCAGCTTACTTGTTTTCATCCGTGTTCAATTCCATCTATCAACTTGGTGGTGAAACACCCCAGTATGACCACAAACGTGTCCGATTAATGTGTTATTGTGGCTTATATTACCGATTTTTGTGCAAAACGGCTATGCTATCTCATAAATTGGTTGACTCTGTTTACCCAAATTAGGTGCCCATCAGTTTATACCTTGGGCACCAAGCACTTACCTGTCTATGACTTAATTGTCTGTGACTTAACTGTCTGTGACTTAACTGTCTGTGACTTAACTGTCTGCACGGCTCATAAACTTAGATTCCGCAGTGTTGATTTTAATTTTATCACCGCTGGAAATGTGTTCAGGTACCTGTACTACTAAACCGGTTGTTAAGGTTGCCGGCTTAGTACGAGCACTCGCTGAAGCGCCTTTGATAGAAGGGGCCGTTTCTTCGATCACCAGCTCAACGCTTGAAGGCAAATCTAGTGAAACCGGTGTACCCTCTACAACTACAATCAGCAGACCTTTGGTTTCTTCATTGATGAACAGCACCTGCTCAGCAATAGAATCTTTGTGAATATGATAAGGAGTATAGTCTTCCTCATCCATGAATACATACTCTTCGCCATCGATGTAAGACAGCATTGCAGGGCGACGCGTTAAGTCTGCCAGTTGCAGCATTTCTTCGGCTTTAAAGGTTTCATCAACTTTACCGCCATTCACGACGTCGTACATACGCATACGGTATAAACTGCCGCCAGCACGGCCTTGCGGTACTGAGCGCTCAATGTCTCGGACGATCATGACGCGACCATTGTAATCAATCGCGGCGTGTTTTTTTATTTCACTGGCTTTAGGCATAAGATGCTTCCTGTTAGTCTAAACTGTGCGAGAAGTTAGCATGAAGTAGGGATCTCGCCAAGTATTGTGTTCCCAATCTGCCAGCTCAGCACATTATGTCTGGTGGTGCAGGAGCCTGTGCGCAGTGCAAATGACAAGGTATATCAAATAACAACAGGAGTCAGATATGGTTGAAGGGATGAAGCTGGGGTGCCGGTGTGGTCAGGTGCGCGGGCGTATTGCTGCGCACCCGCATTGGCAAGGAAACCGTCTGACTTGTTATTGCAAGGATTGCCGGGCTTATTTACAGCACCTGGAACGCGCGGACTACCTGAATGCGTTTGGTGGTACTGATATTTATCAGGTGCCTCCGGCGCATATCACTATTTCTCAGGGACAGGCCCAGCTGGCCTGTTTGCAACTAACCCAACGAGGTGTTTATCGCTTTTACACCCAATGCTGTAACACCCCGGTGGCTAATTGTTTTAGTGCCTTTTGGCCTATGGTGGGGATAGTACACAGCTTTGTGCTGGAGTCACTGGATGAGCAGGTCGGCCCGACCACCGGCAGTGTCTATTGTCGTGATGCACTTGCACGGGTGCCAGATGAACTCAAGGGCGCACGCTCACACAAGGCGATGGTATTGCGCCTGATTGCCAAGTTACTGGCCTGGAAGCTGTGCGGTAAAAACTCGCCGTCCGTGTTTTTTATCAGCGGCGAGCCATGTGTGGTGCCACAACAGCTTGCGCCTGGTAGTGCTGTTGATAAAGGCTAAAGCGAGTAAAGGCTCGACATGGCCTGATAACTTAAGCCAAAGTGCTGATTGAACCAGTTATTAACGTACTCGTGATGTGGTGCAAGCTTGGCGCAGCGTAATACATGCTCGCCACTGGCCGCCCCGAGTTTGTCTTCACAGTAGGTTTGTTGCCAGACGCTATCAAGATCGGCTTTAAACTGCGCTCGCAGCTCAGACAGCTGTTTGTCCAGGCGCGTGTTGACGTCCAAGAAGTGTGCTTTTTGTGGCGCCAGGTCCAATTGCGGAAAGTCTGCATAATGGCTTTGCGTATAATGCACCTGACTATCGTCGACCTTGTGCTCTATCTGCTGTGGACCCAGGCGACCCTGGTACATGATGTCCAGGCTGAAGTATTCCGTAAACTCTGTAACTGGATATTGGTAGGTTTTTGTCACCTCGACTTCCATCAACGAACCCGGCTCGGCCGGGTTAGGCTGCGCCTGTTCCAGTGTGTAGTGCTTCTGGCGGTTTACCAGTTTTGCATCGCGGGTATGTTTAAAAGTCGCATGAACGTTGAGCGCAAACTCCTTCTCCCCTTGCGGGTGATACCACAGGCTGTCCCGAAAGGCTTCATTTAGCTGCGACAAAACGGTTTGCAGGCGTTGTTTTTGGGTGCTGGTATCGTGCAATTGTACGGTCAGTTTGGGTGCTATGCGGATCCCGGAATAAAGTGCTCTGTCACTCACCTGAGCGCCTGCTGAATTGGTGATATTCCAGGCCTGACAGTATTTGCGGTAAAAGCGTTGTAAAAAGAGCCGATCCTGGCCCTGCGACGCTTTGAGCTTGTGGCACTGGCGCTCGGCATTTTCCTGTAACTGGTCCTGATACTGGGCGAAGGTGTTGCCTAGTCTGGCATTGGCAATCAAAAAGGCATAGCGCATTTCAAAGTAACGAAATGGATCAGGAAAAGCGGAGCGCGACAGCGACAAAGCTTCTTGTTGCAACCAGCTGGTGGCGTAGTGCAATTCTTCGTTTTGAGTTTCGGCCATCGGTCCGACGGGTTCAATATGCCAGCTCACCTGATTACGTAATAACGCCTCCAGTTTGAGGGCGGCACCGGTATGATTACCAGACAAACGCAACATACGCACATCAATCAGTCCACGGTCGATGATTTTGTTTCGCGCTAAGGTGAGTCTTTGGCGTGCTTCAACGTCCTGCGGGTCTTCGGCCAGTGCCTGTTCATAGAACTCAGCAGACTGATCGTACATCCCAGCTTCGTATAACTTGTTGCCCTTCTGGACTAAGCTTTTACAGCCTGACACTAGCAATACGCTCGCGATAATCAGTGCACACAATTTCGGTGTATTCATTGCGTCTTCCTTGTTCTGTTTGAAAGTGATACTTACCGCATAATAAATGCAGGACTTTGAGGAGAGAAAGCCTTGCGATATATGGGCAAAAGTGCGTCTGCGCTTCGTTCTGAAGACAGCACAGTTACCCCGGCTGGTGGCAGATTTAATCCCTCAAAAAATGCAATTCGTTAGAGCGAACAGCTTTTATATATCATGCGTCATATCACCCTAATATGACAACCAGCGCGGATGTTTATTTTTTAGGGCCAAGCACTCGTCGCTCAGCAATTTGCTTTGGCTTGGCCGGGGCTTCGGTGAGCACCCATACCGGGCGGGTGACGAACAGGTTGTTGGGATAAACCACTTTGTGTCCGTCGACATGCCGTAACACCACATTCATCAGCCCCATTTCCACAATACAGCCTTCAATGAAGTTAGCGCCGTCAATGATCCTCACCCAGTTGCCAAGACGATAGTCATTTTGTACAAACATGATCAAAAAGGCAGTCAGGTTACTGAGTAAAGACCAGGCAGCAAACATGGCCACGCCCAGCATGGCAAACAGTGAAGACCCAAGCACCAGTAAACCGCGCAATTCAATGCCCCAGAATACCAACAGCAGGCACAGTAACACCGCGCCGACCAGACCTTTTAACAGCAGCTCAGCGCGCTGCTGACGGTGCAGATCGATTTTCCCACGAGTGATCTTATGCAGCACTTTAATTGCCAGTTTAAGCAGCAAAGGAAACAGGAAAATAAAAAGCAGGGTAACGATCAGTTTGTACTCAGCGAGTAAAAAGGTCGTAAGCGTATCTGGCATGTGGCCTATCCGTTGGGATGCAATTAAAACGGCATGATATCAGGGAAATTTGATGGGTTAAAAGCGGTTTTTAACCGTGAATAACCATTGCACTGAGTCGATGTTGTCGGGGCCATCAAGTGGGGTAGCAACATCCAGGTGCAAAACCAATCCGGAGTTTGCCCTGCTCGGTGCAAGCCGTAACCCCAGACCGATGTTTTTTAAAAACTGGCCCTGGATCTGGTTGGTTAGCGCATATTGCTGCTCGGGAGTGAGTGAATGAGGATCGTCAAGGGCACCGGGTAAAGGAGGCGCTAAGGGACGACCATCAACCCGGCCAATATCAAAGTAGGCCGCACCACCGACTTTAAACAGCTGCAATAAATCGTACTCCCAGTAATAGCGTTTCTCAAGGTTAAGTAAAATCCGCCGGTTGCCCTGCAGGTAATTGCTCGGATAGCCTCTTAGGCCGGTTTCACCGCCTAGGGTGATCTGTTGGTCGGCACTCAGATGTTTGCCGTATTGCACTTCAAGCTGAGCATACCAGGACTGACGCAAGCTGGTATTGAGGTAATATTGTACCCGCGAGCTGAGCAACAGGTTTTCCGCTTCGCTCTGGCGCTTATTCCAGTATCCGTGCAGGCTGAAGGCAAAACGCAGCAAACTGTTTTGAGAGGTGAAATGTGCCTTATTGGCATTAAATGACATAACCCAGCGGCTGTCGTCATCGCTGAGCTCTTCGTCGGAGTAGCCCAGCAGGGCGTTAATATTCCAACCCAGGTTCAAATCTTCTGTACGATAGATGGAATCGAAATTACGTACTTTAATATATGCATCTTCAAACCACTGTGCCTGAATGTAGGGGTAGCGCAGTGTGCGATCTTCAGCGATGGGCAAGGTGGTGTCTCGCAGTCGGGCAAATTCTTGCTTTTCATCTCGATAGCCCAGCATTAGTCGGCGTGTCCAGTCGTTATTGAGTGCAAAAGAGCGGCCAATGTAGAGGTTGGAGATTTCACTCAGTTGCTCGTATTCCGAGATTTCCTCTCCCAAATTGTAAAACGACTCAACCCGGCGATTACTTAAGTTACTGACGCCATAGCTAAAGGGCGTAGCTATCGAAAAAAACGGGTATTCAACGCCAACGTAGTGGACTTTCCCGTCATCGTTATCCGCGTATTCCAGACGTCCCTGATAACGGCTTGATAGTATTTGTGGGTCGTCATAGACAAACAGGTAACCACTGCGGTCGGGGTCAGAAATATGGGTAAGCGACAGGCGCTTTCCGTAGCCCAGCAGGTTAGACTCGCGAAAACCAAGGCGGCTGGAGTTATCGCCCCCGCTGCGACTAAAGCTAATATCCGGCAGTAAAGTCCAGAGATCGCGGGTCACAACGGTGACAGCGACTTCTCCATCACAGGTTTGCTCGGCAAAGATCCTAGCATCGTAGATATAGGATTGCTGGCGCAGCAGTCGCTCAGACTCTCGCAGCAGTTTTGGGTCATATTCCCCGCCTTGGGTAAACAGCAGCAAATTGCGGATCACTTCGGGTTTGGTTGTGATATGGGCCCGGTTAGCAAAGCGAAACACCGCATTGTCTTCCTCCGGTAAAGAGGTATCAAAGACATTGAGTTGCTTAAGCTCAATACTGACCACGGATGCATTTTGTAATTCCGGCAGAGCATCTTCGCTGTCGAGCTGACGATGAAGGTTGTTGTCTTCTGGTGCACTGGCGCGATTGTTGCCGCACTGCTCAGACGCACTCACTGGCGTGCTGGCGACAGCGGACCCAGAGGTGGCAGCGAGTGATGTGAATATTGTCAGTATTGAAGCGCGAACAACCCAACCCATAGAACAGCCCGTCGTTAGTTAACGTACTTTTTATTATGGCCTATGTTAGCCACAGCTGCTCAACTAAGTCTATATTATTGTTGTAAATTTAACCGTAATAATGTTGCCAGGTTCGGCAAATGTTCAGTTGCAGCAAGGCCTTCCGGCGCGATCCAGATACTCTCGCTGTAGTGTTCAAAGTTGAGGTTATAGGGGTGTCCTGCACAGGTAAATCGCCACTGATGGCGGTCGGCGCCTTGGTGAAACTCCAGTAAAGAGAGGCCATCCAGGTGCAAGAAAATTTGCCCCCACAGTTCAAATTCATCCGCGTCAGGCAGTGCTGAGGGGGTGATCAGGATCGTGTCCTGATCTGCCAGGTGATCGATGTGCGTTGTCACAGTGACTCCACTTGGTATATCGGGTTAATCGGTGTCGAGGTAATTGCGGATCAGCTGCATAAAGGGCGCACCATATTTACTGAGCTTGGTAAAGCCAACCCCGGATACTTTCAAGAACTCGCTGTCGTTGGTCGGGAGCAGCTGCGCCATTTCCGCCAGGGTTTTATCACTGAATACCACATAGGGCGGTACATCGTCCTGATCGGCCAGCTCTTTGCGCAGGCTACGCAGCTTGGCAAACAGCTTTTTATCGTAATTGAATTGTGCCAGTTTATCCTGATAAACGTGCTTGGCTTCCAGTCGCGGCTGTGCCAGTTGCAGCGCATACTCACCGCGCAGTACCGAGCGGGCACCTTCGGTCAGGCGCAGTGCCGCGCCCTGAGTGATATCCTGTGCGACCAGTCCGTGATGGATCAGTTGTCGCAAGATACTCAGCCAGTATTCGTTGCTGTGTTCTTTGCCTATGCCATAGGTGCTCAGTGTGTGATGCTGATTGTCCCGGATCCGGGCGGTGTTGGCACCGCGCAGGACATCGACAATGTAGCCCAATCCAAATCGCTGCTCTGCCCGATAAATACAGGATAATGCTTGCTGAGCGACCAAAGTGCCGTCGAAGCGCTTTGGTGGGTTCAGGCAAATATCGCAGTTACCGCAAGGTTCGCGCTGATATTCGCTGAAATAGTTGAGCAGGATCTGGCGGCGGCAGGTTTGTGCCGAGGCAAAGCTGGCCATTGAGTTAAAGCGCTGCTCTTCAACTCTGCGGCGATGTTCGTCCTCAATGTCCTCAAAAAAGCGTTTTACGCGGCCAATGTCGGCGGGGTCGAAATACATAATGGCTTCCGCAGCCAGGCCGTCACGTCCGGCGCGCCCGGTTTCCTGGTAATACGCCTCAATACTTTTGGGGATGTCGTAATGCAGTACATAACGCACGTTCGATTTATTAATCCCCATACCAAACGCCACGGTCGCTACAACAATTTGAATGTCATCGCGGGCAAAGGCATTTTGCACGAACTGGCGTTGCTCGTTGGTCATGCCGGCATGATATGCTGCAGCGTTAAAGCCGGCCTCAACCAGCTTTTCCGAGATATCATCAACGCGCTTACGGCTGGAGCAATAGACAATGCCACTTTGCCCCTTTTGTGTGCGCAGGTAGCGCATTAATTGTGACAGGGGTTTGAACTTTTCTTCTATGGTGTAACGAATATTGGGTCTGTCAAAACTCCCGGTATGGATAAACGGGGTGTGCAAACCAAGCTGGGTGACTATGTCACTGCGGGTGGCTAAATCGGCCGTTGCCGTCAGCGCCATCATAGGCACCGTAGCAAAGCGCTGTTTTAACTCATGCAGGCGGCAGTAGTGGGGTCGGAAGTCGTGTCCCCAGTGCGATACGCAGTGGGCTTCGTCGATGGCAAATAACCCCAGCTTCAGATGGCTCAGGCGTTCTATAAACTCACTCTGCAAGACTTTCTCTGGTGCGACATACAATAGCTTGATCTCGCCCTGATGCAGACGCTGATAAATGGCTTGCTGCTGCGCCCGGTCAATGCTGTTATTGATGAACTCCGCGCTGACCCCTAATGCCTTGAGCTGGGCAACCTGATCCTGCATCAAAGAGATAAGGGGAGACACCACAATACAGGTGCCGGGTAAGAGCAAAGCGGGTACCTGATAACACAAAGATTTGCCACCGCCTGTCGGCAGCAACACTAAGCTGTCGCGCCCGTCCAGGCACGCCTGAATGACGTCGAGTTGCCCGTCACGGAAGTCACTGTAGCCAAAAACTTCTTTCAGTACGCCGTGCGGTGTGTCGATTGAGTGAGTTGCAAGATTTTCCATCGAGCGCATTTTAGTGGGTTTTACGTCAGATGTCTTTTGTTTTTGATCACAGGAAAATCATACTGGCGGTACAGTTTGCGGTATACTGCGCGCTTGGCATCTGTGGGAACAATCAGAAGGCCAATTTATGTTGTGCTTGGGAGAAATGAATGGGAACGAGTAGTGAAACGAAGCAGGGGTATACCTTTGCCGTTTTAGCGTTTTTGATGTGGGGACTGGCCCCCATCTATTTTAAATCACTGGATCAGGTCGATGCGCTTGAAATTCTTATCCATCGGGTTGTCTGGTCTGTGCTCTTTATCGCCTTGATCATCGCGGTTAAGCTGAACTGGCATAAAGTCATTGCGGTACTGCGCCAGCCTAAATTGATGCTGATGCTGACGGTTACGGCTTTATTGCTGGGATTTAACTGGGGTTTGTTTATCTGGTCAGTGAACAACGGCCATATGCTGGATGCCAGCCTGGGTTACTATATTAATCCCTTACTCAATGTCCTGTTAGGTATGTTGTTTTTACACGAGCGTTTGCGTCCTCGCCAGCAGTTTGCTGTTGCGCTGGCCCTTGTCGGGGTGGTGCTGCAATTGGTGAGCTTTGGTTCGTTTCCAGTGATCGCCTTTTCTTTAGCCGGGTCATTTGCAATTTATGGATTGCTGCGCAAGACCATGGCGGTGGAATCCTTACCCGGTTTGCTGATTGAAGCCGTTATTCTGCTGCCCATTGCATTAGGTTACTGGTGGTGGCTAACACCCAGCGACACCAGCAATATGATGCTGAATGATTGGCTCACCAACCTGCTGTTGATCAGCGCCGGTGTGGTGACGACCTTGCCGTTATTGTGCTTTACTGCGGCTGCAAAACGCATCCCTTATTCTACTTTGGGATTCTTTCAGTACATTGGCCCCAGTCTGATGTTTATGTTGGCGGTGGTGTTTTATGGTGAAGAGTTTAGTGCAGAGCGGGTGTTAACGTTCGCGTTCATCTGGTCAGCGTTAGCGCTGTTTAGCTTTGACTCTTACCGGGCGGGTAAAGCGCAGCGCCGTCTTGCTGCGGCATGATAAAGGTGGAAGCACAGGCACTGCCTGTGCTCCTTGTGATGTTTTACAGATCGTCGTCTGCCTCTGTGGCCACCGCTTCGACTTCTTCCTTATTTGCATTGACCTTAGAGCGGCCAAACAAAGTATGAAACTTGGTTTTGCAGGTTGTCAGTTTAAGGTATTTGGCCCAGGTCTTTTCCATGGCATTTTCCGGGCTTCCTAATCCCCCCATTACCTCCACAAAGTGTTGCTGAAATTCATTTTGCGGATCACAGGCTTTAGTGTATAAGCTCTTAAGTAACGCACCATGGTTTTCCAAAATATCAGACTCTTGCAGGGTAAAGTGTCCGCTTCGTGAAAACCCCCGGGGAAAGTTAATATCATCATAGAAATGTTTTGTTGTAGCAAAAGCTTCTTTCAGGGTCGCTAAATTTTGACTCATGGTGAAATCCTCAGCATTGTTTGGCAGGAGTATGGACCATAGTGCGGAAATAATTAAACGAGTTTTTTTTATCGTAAGGGGGCTATGTGGACCTAGATCTATTAAAAACATTTGTCGAAGTAGTAAAGACCCGTCACTTTGGTCGTGCAGCCGAGAATTTATACATTACTCAATCCGCTGTGAGCTTCCGAATACGCCAGTTAGAACAAAGCCTTGGCGTGAATTTGTTTATCCGTCAGCGCAACAATATTCAGCTGACTGCGCCGGGCGAACGTTTGTTACCCCATGCCAATATGATCTTAACCGGGATGCAGCGTGCCAAAGTCGATGTGGCACTGGCTAATAACATGCATAAACAGCTGTCCCTGGCGGGCACCCCGAACATTTGGGACGCGTTTTTACAGTTTGGGATTAACCATATCGTGGCCGCCATGCCTGGGGTATCGCTGGTGGCCGAAGTCAAAGCCCAGCAAGAAAGTACGCGCCTGTTGCTGGAGCGCACGCTCGATATTGCCGTGTTGTTTGATCCGCCCAAGGTAGATGAGCTGGTGGTGAAACAAATTAAGCACCTGGCCATCATCCCGGTCAGTACAATGGCGCAAACGACAAGCGAAGACTTTTTTGACAAGCAATATGTTTATGTAGACTGGGGAACGGCCTTTTCATTGTGGCATGCAAAACAGTTTACCGGCAGCACACCGCCTTATTTCAGAACCAGTACCGGTCGTATTGCGCTGGACCTTATCATGCAGTGTGGAGGCTCAGCATTTATCCCACGTGCGCTGGCGGTTGAATCAATAGAGAAGAAACAGCTATTCCATATTGAATCTGTAGAGCAGAATGCGCGGGAGATTTATGTTGCTTATCACAAGGACAATGATCAACTGGAGCAGATAGAAACGATTGCCAGCCTGTTGGCGTCTTTACCTGATTAGGTTACAGATTATTGAATTATTTATGATGGTCAGCTGACAATTTAATGTCAGTTTTATTTTGTGTGTAATATTTCTGTCACTTATCGCTGGCAGACTGCGCCTGTCTAAAAAATTACGTGTTGTGATACTTGAGGAAATACACATGAAATTATCTAAATCAGCATTATTTGTTTCTCTTTTCGGTGCTTTATCTGCAAGCGCTTACGCTGATGTTGATGTATATGGTAAAGCGAATTTGTCTGTACAGAGTTCAGACGAAGGTGAAGGCTCTTTCACTGAGGTGAAAAGCAACGCATCACGCTTTGGTTTAAAAGGATCAGAGAAGCTAGATTCTGGTCTTGAAGTTATCTACAAATTAGAGTTCCAGGTTGATGTATCTGATGCTGACTCTAAAGGCGATGATGACAACATTACGGCACGTAACCAGTATGTAGGTCTGAAAGGCGGTTTTGGTGAGGTCGTGATTGGCCGTAACGATACGGCTTTCAAACAGTCACAAGGTAAACTGGATTTGTTCAATGACCTGGAAGCGGATATCAAGAACCTGTTTAAAGGTGAAAACCGTCTTGGTGATTCTATCTCTTATAAGTCAGCCAGCTTCAACGGGTTTAAAGTACTAGGTACTTTTATCGCTGAAGACAGCACAGATGGCGAAAATGGTTATTCAGCAGCGCTTACTTATGGCGATGCAAAATTGAAGAGCACTAACTTCTATGCTGCGGTTGCGACTGACAGCGAAGTAAAAGGCTATGATGCAGTACGTTTCTCAGTACAGGGTAAAGTAGCAGACTTTAAACTGGGCGCAATGTACCAGATGCAAGAGAAAGTGGATGGCTCTGATGAGGCTGACGGTTACATGGTAAACGCGGCATACGGTTTTGGCGCAAATACCCTGAAACTGCAATATCAGGTTATCGACTTTGATAAAGGCGATAAGGTTGATGGTATTTCTGTGGGTATCGATCACAAGCTGAGCAAAGCTGCAAAGCTTTATGCCTTCTATTCAAGTGTTGATGAAGACAATGGTGTAGAAGAAGACTACCTGGGTGCAGGTATCGAATACAAGTTCTAAGTCTATAAACGACCTAAAACCAGATTGATAAAGGCCAGTCGGAACGCTCTGACTGGTCTTTTTGCGTTTTATGGACCTGACATCAGGCCGGTTTAGCGGCGTTTTATGTCAAAAAACACCTGTTTCGTACAATTAATGTCCGAATGCGCTGTTTTTCTCACTTTTCTTCAAAAAAGGGGTTGCGCTGAGTTTCGATTTCCCTATAATGCGCATCCACCGACACGGGGCAAAACGCTGAAAAGCAACGAGCCAAGTGAAGGGAAAGCCAAACGGAAAGCTTAATTAAGAAAAATTAAATTTTCTAGTTGACTTTAAAAGTGAAGCGGTTAATATGGCGCTCCACTTCGCAGCAAGGCTGCGGTAACTAACCAAGGTTAGTTATTTTGTTCTTTAAAAATATGAAGCAATCATCTGTGTGGGCACTCGTACAGATTGAGTTCTAACAGCGAATTTCAGTTTTACTGAATGACGCACAAAAATTTAGAGTCTCAATTGAACTGAGTGACCAACGGAATAAACATAGTTTATTCAGCACAGTCAATTCGATTCGAAAGAATCAAAATCAGAATTCAATGAGCACGAAACTTCGGTTTCAAAAAACTTTTAATTGAAGAGTTTGATCATGGCTCAGATTGAACGCTGGCGGCAGGCCTAACACATGCAAGTCGAGCGGTAACATTTCTAGCTTGCTAGAAGATGACGAGCGGCGGACGGGTGAGTA
>NZ_JAKGBD010000006.1:0-353054 GCF_021532535.1 Pseudoalteromonas sp. DL2-H2.2
CGAGAAAGCTCGAATCGAACGAGTTAGGCTTTTTGCGTTTAAGTCCCTCAGCAACAGCTAAACCAGCTCATTTCACCTTGCGCAAAGTAAATGTACTCGCGTTGCTCGCTGTCATTGTACTTTGCACTTCATTCATCCATGAATATCATCGACATTCGTACCTTCTTGTACATCAAAGCCCGATTCGAGAGAGTCGGGCTTTTTTGCTATGCGCAATTTAAAAAGGCGTCGATGAAGCTGTAGATAGAATGGCGTTGTCTATTCATCCATGAAGCTTGGTCCCATCGCGCATCCTTGCGCTCATCTCAATGAGCTGCGAAGCGTTGCTTCGGTCTCATTTCGTCCATGTGAAAGTAGGACATCGCCAGGCTCGGCGCCCCCGGGCCTTATAAGTAGGTCGATGAAGTACATTCATCCATGAATATCATCGACATTAGTACTTCCATGTACGTCAAACCCGTTGCAGCAATGCAGCGGATTTTTTGCTATGTGCGATTTAAAAAAGTTGTAGAAAGAGCGGCGTTGTCTGTTCATCCATGAAGCTGGGTCCCATCGCGCATCTCGATAATTGCTCCTGCATTATTCTACTTCCCCACATCCATGTGGGTCCTTGCGCTCACTTCCTCGAACTGCGAAGCGTTGCTTCGGTTTCTCGTCACCCTCGCGTTCATTGCGCTGCGAAGCGGTGCTTCGGTCGCTATTCACCCTTGTGTAAAGGCTGAGCTAAAGCTCGACTTTGCAATGATAAAGTCGCTACTTTGCTTTGGGCACTACTTTATATATACCACTGCCATCGATACCAAGATATAAGTCGCCGCTGGGGTGAGTGGCTATGCTGCGCACGCGCCCGGCACCTTCGAATAGTTTACTGTGGCCAACCACTTTATTGCCATCAAGTTCGACCAAGACCAGATGGGCGAATTTCATTGCGCCCACAACCAGATGACCTTGCCATTGGGGGTATTTGTCGCTGGTTATGAATTCCATGCCGGATGGCGCGATTGAAGGAACCCACACCCAGTCAGGTTGTTGCATACCAGCACGGGTGGTCTCATCGGTGATCTTGGTGCCATTGTAGTTGATCCCATACGTGATCACAGGCCAGCCATAATTGAGCCCGGGTTTAATGATATTGATTTCATCACCGCCACGAGGCCCATGTTCATGGGTCCAGATCTCGCCGGTTTGCGGGTGCATGGCCATGCCCTGTGGGTTTCTATGCCCATAGGAATAGATACTCTTACGTGCATCTTTTTGTTTTGCAAAGGGGTTTGACTCGGGGATAGTGCCATCGGCATTGATACGATGAATTTTACCTGCATCGTGGTCCAGGCGCTGAGGGTGTACGTCGCGGTTTCCCCGGTCGCCGATTGAAAAATACAGGTAGCCGTCTTTATCAAATTCAATACGTGAGCCGAAGTGAAATGAGGGCTTGGTATTCGGGAAACCGTCAAATATCAGCTGTTTATCAACCAGCTTCATGTCTTTCAGGCGGGCACGCATAATAGAGGTGTTGCTGCCTTTCTCTTCGCCTTCAAAGCCGGAATAAGAAAAGTAGATCCAGCCATTCTTTGCGTAGTTCGGGTCAATCTCTATATCCAGCAGGCCACCCTGGCGCTCAGCATGCACCTCAGGAACGCCCTCAATTGGCTTATCGAGCAATTTTCCTTCTTTGATCATGCGTAGCTGACCCGATCTATCGGTCACCAGTAATTCTGTGTCATTTAGCCACACCATGCCCCAGGGGATCTGAATGCCTTTGGCGACCAGTTCCAGTTGATAGTCATTGGCACTTTTTGCAACCGGGATGGTTTGCGGCTCCACTGCCGCAGCCGCCTGGGAAGAAATAAAAATTAAGCTTAACGCAATCTTGTTTAGTGTTTTTTTCATACTTGCTCAACTTTAGTCGACAATTAGATAGTCACAGGTTAGCGCGTTTTTCTGATAAATGTCAGCAGCTGCGGTAAGTAACGGGCAGGTAAAAACGAGTTGTGTGCACGCTTTTTGTGCAAACGCGTTGCTGAGGGCGCAATATCGCCGGGCTGAGAAAATAACTCAATGAGACTAACGAATCTTTAACTTTACCTTCAAGTTGCATCAAACACATAAGGTTAAGCTTATGAAATTTATTGCGATTTAATAGATTGACAGAACTGTGTTAGCGCCGTCAGCAAAACAGGCTGACTGCATTTTCACTACATATTTTACAAACAGAAACGCCCATTTCAATGTGCTTTACACCCCTTACATTCGTTCGAATTTCTTTAATTTGAACGTGTCAGCGTTGTCATATAGGCTTGCGCGAATTTTTTAGCTTTACCCCGGAATTTATACCTATGTCATTTAGTGCCCGACATACTGCTTTGCTCTCAAGCGCCTTACTGATTGGCTCTTCGCATGTTTACGCCAATACCACAGAGCTGGACACACTTAAGCGTGAATTGGCCAGCCTGGAAGACAAAGTGGCTCAGCTCGAGTCAGCGACAAACAGTGCAGATACATCTACAGAGACACCGGGAAAGGGTGTTCAGGTCGGCGGAGCGGTCCGTTTTAACTATGGCATGAACTCTTACGACCAGGACAGTGAGCGCCGCGGTGGCGATATTGACTTCGATCTTGTGCGTATCAATTTATCTGGCGAAGTGGCCGATATTGGGATCAATGCAGAAGTACGTTTTCACGATTATATGCGCGTCGTGAAGTTTGCCTATCTGGACTATGATATTGCTCCTCAGTGGCAGGCTCAGCTGGGTCTGGCACCAGTCCCATTTGGCAATACGCCGGTGGCATCGCACAGCTATTTTATGACGCCAAACTATTTTGTGGGTCTAGAAGAAGACTACGATTTAGGTTTGGTGTTAAAGCGTGCAATGAAAGATAACTGGCAGCTTGATCTGGCATTTTTTAAAAACGATGACCATGGTGGCATAGATGGCTCGGCAGAAGATCGCAAAGATCGTTACTCCGTGGATATTGTCGGGCTGCGTGGCGCCGGTGAAGGCGTCTATGACGCACCAGGCCAAAAGCTGGCTGAGTACAATACCCTGGTCGGGCGTTTTGCTTATCAGATTGAACATGCACTGGGTGAAACTCAATTCGGTCTGTCAGCGCTGCATGGTGGCCTGGATAATGGTATTAACCGTGCCGGTGATTATCAGGCCTGGGCGGTGCATGCTTCTAACCGTTATGAACAATGGTATTTCCACCTTCAGCATACAGAGTACGACTATCAGGTAGACGAGTCGACCCAGATAGTGGTTGCTGCGAACGCCATGTACGACACTATAGCAACAAAAGCTGCATCAACGACGCTGGGTGTCTCATACGACATGCAGGTGACCTTAGGTCCAGTATCACAGCTAACGCTGTATAACGACTTTGGTGTGATGCACGATAAATCAGATGACAGTGCGAATACCTGGATGAATATCACGGGTATGTCTGTGGCAGCCGGTCCTGTATTTGCTTATATTGACCTGGTACACGCCAAGAACCAGCCCTTTGTGGGCGGCACACTGGTCGGTGACAGCGAGGATTTTGAGCGCCGCTTTAACGTTAATATCGGTTACTACTTTTAATCTCTGATATCGCAGACACCTCTGTGCCTTTGGCCCAGAGGTGTTGCTTGAGCGATGGCCCTACAGCTTACAATATGCCTGTGAGCAGGCCAGTCTTGAACACTCTTGCGTACAGTTTACCAGCGACGCAATCACACATAAGTCGCCAGCGGAGATAGACGCCGTTTGCTGGCCGCCAGCAACCTGAGGCGTGTCGCGCTGTGCTAGTGCATTGTGCTTATCCGACAGTCGTTTTAGTTGTGATTTTTTAACGGTTAATTTCATTGTTTTTTTTCCTTGTTGATTTGGGTATTTAGTTGCTTCGGGCTGCAGCTTTTTGATTGCTGTAATGTGCAGCCCAATTCATTTAATCGCATCACTTTTATTTGGTCAAATGTTTTTACTAAATAAAAATATATCGAATAACTACAAAGAATTAGATGGATTTTTAATCGGGTAATTTGATCTTGTATGGAGGCGTTGAACTAGATTGGGTAAATCATTACTCAGGTTTCAGGTGATCGCTGTTTTGACCTGGGTGCAAAGTAGTTGAAGTTGATGTACCCAAAGCGAGGAAGCCAGCTGACGCCATGAATAACATGGCGTCAGGTATAAATTACTTTTCCAGACCAAATGGGTCGTCAATCGCGTGTGCAGGCTCGGTAAACCACTTTGGTCCGTCTGATGTCATATAGAAATGATCTTCCAGTCTTATCCCAAATTCGCCGGGTAATACCAGCATAGGTTCATTGGAAAAACACATGCCAGCTGCCAGTGGCTGCGGGTTGTCCTTTACTAAATAGGGCCACTCATGAATGTCCAGACCGATACCGTGTCCGGTGCGGTGCGGGCAGCCAGGTAACTGATAATCAGGACCCAGCCCCTGACCGGCCAGATAGCTGCGTGCGGCAAAGTCTACATCTCCACAGGGGGTGCCTATTTGGGCCGCTTCAAATGCTGCCAGCTGGGCATTTTTTTCGTGTTGCCACATGGTGCGCTGACGCGCTGTTGGCTCGCCGAATACATAAGTGCGGGTGATATCACTCAGATAACCGTGTAGTTTACAGCCGGTGTCTATCAGTACAACGTCTCCCTGTTTTAGCGTTTGCGGATCTTTTACGCCATGAGGGAAGGAGGTAGCGGTGCCAAACAGTACGATACAAAAGTAGTTACCTGTGGCGCCGACTTTGCGATGTGCTTCATTGATAAAGGCTTCTACTTCAGTGGTGGTGATCCCTTCATGGAGTATTGAGGCCGCCGCTTTATGCACTTCAAGGGTCATGTCCATTGCCCGTTGGATAAGCTTGAGTTCAGAGGCAGACTTATGCATCCGGCAATGGGCCGTAACGCACTTGGCGTTGATAAGCGTAAGAGCTGGCCCTGCCTGGCGGATGCCATCAGCAATGAAAAAGGCGGCGCTTTCATCAATGCCCAAAGTGGCATCGGGTGCAATGTTCAACTCGTTGAGCACATTGACGAGCAAGCTGTAAGGCGATTGCTCCTCCTGCCAGGTATGCATTGGCCCCTCAATGACCTGATAGTCCTTGATTGAGCCGACTTCAAAAAAGGGCACGATAAACTGCACGTCTCCTTGCGCTGGCAAAATAGCCCCCACCATGCGCTCACTTGGATACCATTGTAAGCCGGTAAAATACTTCAGGTTGGTACCGGCATTAAGATAAATGGCAGCGATATTATGTTGCTGCATATACGTTTGCGCTGTTTCTATACGCTGTTGATACTCCTCGGGTTTAATGGCGACTACGTCTTGTGTCATGTCTGTGAGTGCAGCCAGTGCCGCTTCCCGATTTTGATAACCTATGCCTTTCATAGAGATTCCTGTTCATGATTCGTTATTGAAAACGCGCAATATTGTAGGGGCCAATATCCAGCGTTGTGGTTTGATTTGCAATGCATTGTGCGATGAGCTCACTGGTGATTGCGGCCTGGGTCAGGCCCAGATGCTGATGTCCCAATGCAAAGTAAATATTTGAATGATTTGGTGCCGGTCCAATCACAGGTAAAGAATCGGGCAGTGAAGGGCGCGGTCCCATCCAGTGATCGCCCTGATTTAGCCGCTCACTGTTCTGTAATAGCGCCTTTGCATGTGTCAGCAAGATTTCGGCTCGCTCATAGTTAGGTGGGCTGTCCAGCCCTGCAAATTCCACCGTACCAGCCAGGCGCAGGCCATGTTGCATGGGGGTCATAATAAATTGGCGATCTGCCGAGGCCACGGGGCGGCTGAGATTGTTTAAGGCAGGCAACATATTGTGATAGCCACGCTCTGCTTCAATGGGCAGTTTGTAACCCAGCTGCTTACACAGTGTTTTGCTCCAGGCACCGGTTGCCAAAACCAATTTGTCGAAGCCGTGGCTGCCGTGTGTTTGAGTAGTGACTTGTATTTGGGGCAGACAAGTTTGCCCTGTTGCATCATCACACGGGGTTATTTTGGTCACTGCAGCTTTGACAAACTGGCCACCCAGGGCGATAAACGCCTGATATAAAGTCTGGCTCAGCTGATACGGATCGGGGGTATGGCCGACCTCACTAAAGTAAAGCGCATATTGAATACGCGAGCTTAATTCAGGTTCAAGAGCGCGTAACTGTGCGCTGTCCAGTAGCTCAACGGCCACACCTTGGTGCTGATACTTAGATTGTACGCCTCGGATCTCATCGATTCTGTCATGCTCAAAAGTCAGCAAGCTGCCGTGCAAGTGAATATTGTGTTCAAACTCATCTTGCAACAGTCGCCTGAATGCAGGCAGGGCGGCTTCATTGAGCGCTCGCAGTGCCCGGGTATGATGTTTAAAACGCCTCGGTAGCATATTCAGACAAAAGCGACTGAGCCAGGGCAGTGCCCTGAAAAAGTACTGGTGATCAACCCTGAGCGGGCTGAGTTTATCCAGCAGCATAGCCGGGATGCGGGGCAGTAAGGCTTTATCGGCAAGCGGGAACACCTGTTCTGTAGCAAAGTGGCCGGCATTACCGCGTGAACATTGCTCGCCAATACCCGCCGGGTCGTACAGGGTAACCTGATATCCCTGACGTGTGAGTTGCAAGGCATTGCACAGGCCCACCACACCGGCGCCCACAACTGCAATTTGAAGTGCATGTGTCATTTTTATTCTCGTTTGTCAGATTGCATTTTACCAACCAGATGCCACGGTAAAGCCAGTCAAAAAATAAACCCTATAACTTACAGAGGGTTATTAACTCGATTAACCCAGTTTGAGGCATTCTGGCAATTTTATTAAATTTGGATATTGATTATTGTATACAATATACCTATGATGGCAAGCACAAACTAAGTAGAGGACTTACCATGAAAGTAAATTGGCAGGGTGTTTATCCCGCAGTAACGACTCAGTTTAATGATGACGAAAGCATTAACTTTGAGACCACTAAAAGCATGATCAACACCCTGATTGAAGAGGGTGTCCACGGTATCATTGTATTAGGCACAGTGGGTGAAAACTGCTCACTCCGTGCTGAGGAAAAACGCGAAGTGTTACGCGCAGCAAAAGACGTGGTTGCCGGGCGTGTGCCGCTGATCTCCGGTGTGGCAGAAACCACCACCGCATTGGCTGTTGAGTTTGTCCGCGATGCACAAGAAATTGGGGTAGATGGCTATATGGTACTGCCAGGCATGGTGTATCGCTCGACGGAGCGCGAAGCCATCCACCATTATCAGCAGGTTGCCCGTAATACCTGTTTGCCAATCATGATCTATAACAACCCGGTGACCTATGGCGTAGATGTGTCTATTGAAGGCATGAAAGTGCTGGTAGAAGAAGCTAATATCGTATCGGTCAAAGAAGCAACGGAAGATACGCGCAGAATAAGCGAACTCTTCTCAGCCTTTGGTGATCGTTACGTGGTATTCGGTGGCGTGGATGACATCGCGCTCGAGAGCTTAATGCTGGGCGCAACAGGCTGGATCTCTGGCCTGACCAATGTCTTCCCACGTGAGTCCGTGGCTATTTATAAGCTGGCACAGCAGGGCCGCTATGAAGAAGCCCGTGAGCTGTGGCGCTGGTTTCTGCCTTTGCTTCGTCTGGATACTATCCCCACTTTAGTACAGTGCATCAAATACGCCGAACAACTGGCGGGCCGTGGCAGTGAAGTAACGCGTTCACCACGCTTGCCATTAACAGAGGACGAAAAAGCTTACGTACGCCGTTTGTATGATGAGGCTATTACCAACCGGATTGACCTAAGCAAATTTAATCTGGATTAAGCCTATGAATAAGGGAACATTTTTTTGCATTGACGGGCATACCTGTGGCAATCCAGTCAGGCTGGTAACAAGCGGTCATCCCCCGCTTGAAGGCGCGACCATGAGTGAAAAGCGACAGCACTTTTTGGCCGAATTTGATTGGGTTCGCCGCGCGCTGATGTTTGAACCGCGCGGTCATGACATGATGTCAGGCTCTTTTTTGTACCCGCCCACCACAGAAGACGGCGATGTGGCCATTCTGTTTATTGAGACGTCGGGCTGTTTGCCCATGTGTGGCCATGGCACGATAGGCACAGTGACCTTTGCCTTGCAACAGGGCCTGGTTACGCCAAGAGAGCCGGGGCGACTCAAGTTAGACACACCCGCCGGGCGCGTTGATGCTTATTATTCAATGCGCGATGGCCGGGTAGAGTGGGTCAAGCTATTTAATGTTCCCGCATTTTTGGCACACCGGAATGAGGTTATCTCCGTGCCCGGTATTGGTGAGCTAGAGGTCGATATTGCCTATGGCGGGAACTTTTACATTATTGTTGAACCTCAGGGCAATTTCAAAGGCACTCATGCGACCTGCGCAGCAGAGCTTTTGGCGATGAGCCCAAAAGTGCGTGACGCCGTAAACGCACAGATTGCCTGTGTACACCCGAACGATCCGACCGTAAGCGGTGCTTCGCATGTGCTGTGGACGGGCGACCCTAAGCACAGTGATTCCAGTGCAGCCAATGCGGTGTTTTATGGTGATAAAGCGATTGATCGTTCGCCCTGTGGCACAGGCACCAGTGCACGAATGGCGCAGCTGTTTGCCAAAGGTGCGCTGCAAAGTGGCGAGGACTTTATCCATGAAAGCTACATCGGCAGCCAGTTTATTGGCCGAATCGAAGGCACCACAGAAATTGCCGGTCACAGCGCCATCCTGCCCAGTATTCAGGGCTGGGCCAGAGTAACAGGCCACAACTGTATCACTGTGGATGACGATGACCCCTATGCATTCGGCTTCCAGGTACTTTAACTAAGATGAGGCGGACCGCTTCATCACCCGATTTGTCTTAAGGAGACAGCCATGACTTTGACAGGACAGAGTTTTATTGCCGGGCAGTGGCGCGGCAATGCAGACAATGGGCAGTTTTATGCGTTTTGTCCGCAAACGAATGAACGACAGCACCAGCCCTTTTTCAACGCCACACAGGCACAGTTGAGTGAGGCGATTGCACAGGCGCAAACCGCTTTTAAAACCTATCGACGACTTCCATATTCGCAGCGTGCGGTGTTTTTGCGCAATGTTGGCGAGGAGATACTTGCCCTGGGCGATGGCCTGATAGAAACCACTATGCTGGAAACCGGTCTGCCCAGAGCACGCCTGGAAGGTGAGCGGATGCGCACAGTAAACCAGTTGAATGCCTTTGCCGAGGCGCTTGAGCAGGATTTGGCACCACTGGCGCTGGCGCGTCAGGATGCTGCTGAGCCGGCTCGTGTCCCTATGCCCAAGCCCGCGACGCAGTTACGCTATCTGCCCGTTGGCGTGGTGGCCGTATTTGGTGCATCTAACTTCCCTTATGCGTTTTCAACGTTAGGGGGAGATACCGCAGCAGCACTGGCGGCAGGTTGCCCGGTGATAGTAAAAAGCCATACCGCACATCCGGGCACCAGTGAGTTAATGACGCGTGCCATGGCGCGGGCCATTCAACGCAGCGACGTGCCGGACGGTGTATTTTCTATGATCCAGGGCGCCGATTATGCCTTGTCGCATCAGCTGGTTGGTGCTGCCGATATTAAAGCGGTGGGGTTCACAGGTTCGCTCACTGTGGCCAAAGCTCTGCTAGAGACCATTCATCAGCGCGAAGAAGTGATCCCATTGTATGGGGAACTGGGCAGTGTGAACCCGCAGGTGGTGCTGCCAGGCTTTGCTAAGGAGCAGGGCAATATTCTGGCCCCTGCGCTGGTCCAGTCGCTCTTAATGGGTAACGGACAGTTTTGTACCAGTCCCGGCTTATGGTTGGTACCGGCTGGCGAGGATGAGTTTGAAACCGCAGCAATCAGGGCGATTGAAGCGGCGCCCTCGGATACCTTGTTAACACCCAGAATTTTGAGCAGTTTTGAACGTGCCATGGATGCGCTAAGCGACAATGCAAATGTCACACTACTGGCGCGAGGCGCGCAAAGTCAGCCATTTCATGCCAATGCACATTTATACGCCTGTGAAGCGGAAGACTTTATTAATGACGCCAGCTTGCACGAAGAAGTGTTTGGTCCCAGCGCCCTGATAGTGCGCTATCGCGATATGGCGCAATTGCTGCGTGTGGTATCCCAGTTAGAGGGTCAGCTGACGGCCAGTGTGCATGGCAGCAAAGCAGAAATTGCCTCGCAGGAAACGCTCATAGATGAGCTGAGTTATAAGGTGGGCCGCCTTATTTTTGGTCAGATGCCGACAGGTGTTGAGGTGTGTGGCTCGATGAATCATGGTGGTCCGTATCCCTCATCAACTGATGTGCGCTCAACATCGGTCGGGCTGCAAGCCATGACACGCTTTTTGCGCCCGCTATGTGTACAGTGTTAAGCAATCACAGTAGGTAGACCCTCTGTAACCCCGTGGAGTGCGGTTGTATGGGCTGGTTCCTTAGCCTGTGCAACCGCCTATTTGATCATGAAGTGTACTCATAGCGTGCTAACTATGTCCTGCACAACGTGCAATTTATGGCAATGCACGTATAATGTATCCCAATGATAATAATTAATTAATCCTATGGCGATTGTACATAAAACCCGAACTCAGCTGGTTGCGGAAGCGATCCGTGAAAAAATTCTAAATGGTGAAATTAAAGCCGGAGAGCCTTTGCGTCAGGCAGCGCTCGCGGATGAACTGAATGTCAGCCGGATCCCTGTCAGAGAAGCCCTGTTACAGCTCGAAGCCGAAGGCCTGGTCAACTTTGAGGCGCACAAAGGGGCTACGGTTACCCGCCTCAGTGCAGAGCAGATTGATGAGATCTTCGACTTGCGTGCCATCTTAGAAGCTGAGTTGCTGAGCCATTCGATAGATAACCTGACCAAACGCGACTTGCTTGAAGCCGAAGCCATATTATCGGATCTGGAAGAAGCCACCGAAGCGGGGGATGCGCAGCTGGCAACCGGTAAATTAAACGCCGAGTTCCATAACAAGTTGTACAGTCGTGCCGAGCGTCCTCAGACGCGTGAACTGGTAGAAGTCTACAGCAAAAACTCAGAGCGATACGTGCGTATGCATATTCTGCTGGCTGGTGGTTTGAAAACAGCGCCTGAAGAGCATCGCACCTTGCTTAAACTGTGTTCTGAAAAAGACACTGCAGGTGCCTGCGAGTTTTTGAAAAAGCACATCACAGGTGCCAAAGACGATATCAAAGACTTACTGCTGCGTCTTGAGCAGGAAGCAAAGTAACGTCATATCTGTCATTACGTTAAATAGTCAACCCGTAGTGTTACTGTGTGCATCAGATGCTTTTTGGCTCTGGTGTGCTAGTGATTGCTTCCCCGTAAGATCACTTTTCATCTTTTAAATACTGTTTTCATATCAATCAGTACAGTCCACAAAGCCAGGTGCTTACATCAGTGTATATTCTTATGGTATAAAAGCGCTCTTTACCCAACTCGGGAAACCTCAGCTCAAGGAGTCAAAAGGATGAGAGCAAAACTTATTGGGGCTATATTTCTGGCCCTCAACGTGTTTTTTACAACTGCATGGGCAGCAGCGGGCTCGCAACAAAATCACAGCACTGCGGTTCAGGCATTTAAAGCAAAGTCAGAGCGAGCGATGAAAAACAGAATGCGTAATGCCGATATGTTTATAAAAGACGCCTCGGCACAGGAGCGGCAAGCGTATCTGGATACAGTATTAAAAAAGCAACCCTGGACTTTGGATAACAGTATGTCGCCTGGTGTTAATATGTACTTTAACGACATACACTACGGTGGCAGCAAAGATGAGTATCTGTCTGTCAGTGTTGGGCAGATGCAAGGTAAGCACCAGCCAAACTTGCTGACTTTCGTTGTTGCGAGCTCTGTAGACAGGGTCCATGGCCTTTACATGACGTTTTGTAATACTCAGGTTCAGTCGCAGCGCAAGACGTCTAAATGCAGTAGCCGGCACAGTTATGTTATGACGTTCTCTGAATGTAACGCGACCATTTGCCGGGTTCAGCTAAACAATGCGATGTTGCCATCACCCTATGGTAGCCAGGTCAATGTGTTTCAGTTAATGATGAAATATGATTTGATAGGTTTTGCGCTGTATGCCAAAGGCGAGCATATTCATTTTGCTGTGAATACCTCTGATCTGCAGCGCAAATACCGCTATTGATTTAATTCAGAAATGTCGCAGGGGACTGATTTTTAATCCAGGGCAGTGTGAAATGCACTGACTCTGGCTTCACGTTTATTGTATTACACCGTGTTGAAGCAAATACTGCTGCGCAGCGTCGGTATGTGGTGCAAAGCGCTTCCAGCGCCCAATAGAGCGGCGGTTAAGTGGCTTACGTACCTGCACTTTACTGGCCGTTGACACTGGCGCGTCGTTAAGATGAAAACGCATGCAGCTGTCCTGCCAGGGCAATTCACAATAATCCAGCAGATTGGCTATTTCCCGCTCCGGGTTGTCGACCAGGGATTCGTACTGCATCATATAAAACTGCTCACCGTGCAGCTGTTTCCAGTGGTGCATCAGTGTGTAAAAGCGGTTGTAAAAACGTGCGGTATCCATCAAGTCTAATGAATAAGCGTAATAGGGGTTGTTAATGGTAAACAGCTGGCGGAAGTTACCAATGCAGGTATCCATAGGGTCGCGCATCAGACAGATGATTTTGGCATTCGGCAGGGCCCGGCGGATCAGGTCAACGTAAAAAAAGTTAAATGGCAGCTTGTCGACAAAATGCGCATGGCTGCCGGTGACTACCCGGGTTGCATCCAGGTACGTTTGTCCAAGTTGTTGCAGATCGCATTGATAAGCCTGTTCAAGCGTACTCGGGTCGAGCACGGTCTGGCTGGTGGTTTGTGCCAGACGTTTTACGCTTACTCCAAAATCCTGTAACTCCCCGGCCGACATCACATCACTGTGGCTGGATAAGATCCGCTCTACCAGGGTAGTGCCGGAGCGTGGCATCCCAAGTACAAAAATGGGCTCCCGGCTACTGTGGCCTGCAGCTGGGTCAAATACATGTGCGCCACTGAGTGCCCGGATCCGCTCAAACAAGGCTTCACTGCCGGCATGATCAAATGGGCGGGCTGCATGCATGGCTGCTTTACCCTGTGTGAGTGCATGATAAGCCGAATCAAATTCGCCAAGGTCCTGATATTCTTTTGCCAGGGCATGACCTAAGTGCAGCTGAGACTCAGCGGAGCGTGCGCGCTCAAAGGCACTTTGTAAACGTGTGAGGTGGTTATTCTCTGCGTGGGCTTTTTTCAGATCAGACAACGCAAAGTGTGCTCTGTGGTGATCTTTATCCAGTGCCAGCGCCTGCTCAAAGGCCTGCTCGGCCTCATCAAATAAGCCAACGAATTTAGCACTGACCCCAAAGTTGTAGTAATACTGCGCATTATTTTGCGTGAGTGTGAGCGCCTGGCGGAAAAATGCCAGCGCATCCTGGTGCAGTCCAACGTGACTGAGTGCCACGCCGAAGGTGTCGGCGTCCAGCGCGCGTGTCAGCGTTTGCGGGTCAGTTTTTTCCGCAGTTTGTCTGGCCTTTGCCAGCTCGCCCTGTAAGGCATAGCATTTCGTCAGCTGAGCGCGATATTCGTCGCTGCTGTGCAGCCCCAGGGCCTTTTCGAGCAACCTGACTGCTTTTTTCAACTGGCCAACCTGAAGATTAATTACACCAAGCAGAAAATAGCCGTCGGCATAATCAGGCGAAACATTGAGGAGTTTGACCAGGTACTGATGGGCGGTTTCGAGCTGGCCCTGATTGAGTGCGCTAATGGCGCTTCTGTGTAATTGCTGGATAGACGTCATAGTGGATTATCGTTTCACATTATACCAATTTGCTTAATTAAGTGTTCTACTTTGAGGCGAGAAAATATGGGCGATAACAAGGCAAAAATTTTGCTATTTAGTTGTTCTAAATGAGAAATTTTTAACACCGTTAGCGTCATATTTGCTCCTTCAAATTGAATATGTATTAAGTGAAATTGGTATTATATAAAGGCCCATCACTATGGATGGGCCTGAGCGGGAGAGTTCAATTTACTAAAGTTCGAACTGATAGTCGAACTTAATACCCACTGTCAGTGGTTTGTTTAGATAGTGGCCATAATTACGCTGGATCTCAGCGCCGTTGGCGGTGGTGATATCCCGTACATCGCGCCGTACTGAGGTAAAGGCGTACTTATTGAACAGGTTATTGACGTACAAGGTGGCAGACCACATATCGCCGGTCAGCTTGGCTGACAGGTTACTGATCCCATAGCCGGACAGGGTTTCGCCGCTATCGCGCAAGCCTACTTTGGAAATGATATCGCTCTGTGCCGTCAGGCCGTAGTTGATGTCCAGCGTTTTATCGCCCAGCACTTCCATTTCGTAATTCACGCCCAAAGAGAACTGATGTTCCGGTGAACCTGGCAGTCGGTCGCCATCCTTACCGCCATCGGTGCCATCTGCATTAAACAGGTAAGGCGCATCTGAAGTTAACTCGGCCTTTGTATAGGCATAGGTTGCATAGGCGCTGATAGAGTCGCTGAGAATAGCACGGGTTGAGATCTCAACCCCTTTGGCGTTGGCTGTCCCGGCGTTAGACGTATAAGGAATTTGACCCACGACCGTTGCACCGGCAATTTGCGCATCTTCCCAGTCTACGTTGAAAATAGCCGCATTGAAGTGCAGACGGTTTTTCAGCCAGGTGCTTTTCAGGCCCAGCTCATAGTTGGTGGTGGTGTCTGCGGTATACAGCATTTCGTCGGGCATACCACAACCAATTTGTTTGTCGGGCAGGGGATCCGGGCAGGGCGCCAGACCGTTGGAGCCACCAATACGGAACCCTTCACTGGCCGTGATATACGCCATAACTGAGTCGGTAAACTGATAGTTGGCGTTGAACTTAAACAGGTTGCCATCGTCCTCAGCATTGTTTTGCTCAAAGTCCAGGGTAATATCGCTCGGGCCTGCGCCGCTGAAGAGGGTATTGGCCAGCGGGAAGTCAACGGCTGATTCGGCTTTTACTTCGTACTCATAAAAACGTGCACCGACGGTGATGGTTAGCTTGTCATTGACCTGATAACCCACTTCACCGAACAGGGCCTGCTCTGTGATTTCACTGCGGTCGACCGAGAAATATTCTAAATTGTCCGGGCGGGTTTGCTCGCCACCAAAATTGGCCACGGCAAATTCACCAAAGCCTGGCGTAAACTCTTTACTGCTGGCATCACTTTCAAACTTGTTGTAAAAGCCGCCAACAATCCAGTTCCACGCAGAGTCACTCTGAGAGACCAAACGGATCTCCTGAGTGAAGGTGTCTTCTTCTTCCTCTTCACGGGTAAACGCTGAGAAGGACGGGAATTCCTCGTAGCCGTAGTCGAGACGGATCAGCAAGTCGGTTTGGTCGCGCTGGCCGTCGGCCTCAAAGCTGGACCAGCCGGATGCAGAAACCAGTTCAGCAAAGCCCAGGTCGGCTTTTAATTCCAGGCTCAGCAGATCATCTTCTTTGTCTCTGGGCTCCTCGTAACGATAGGCAGATTCATACTTACCAATACGATCGTTCAAACCATTTGCCGGGTTAAGTGCCTGATAGTGCACAATAGAGCGGCCTTCACTTTCCTGTTTCTGGTAAAAGTAATTTAGCGTGCCATCAAACCAGTCGTTCGGCTTCCAGCGCACAGAAATGCGGCCCGTGGTAGTGGTTTCGCCATTGGCATCGGCTACGCGTTTAAGGTTGTTATCGACGGCACTTTGATTGCTCCAGTCCGGATCTGCCAAAGACGCTCCGCCCTCTCGGACCACATAGTTGTAATCAATAAACCCGGGATCTTCATACTGATTCAGGCTGGCACGCAGCGCCAGTTCATCTTCAATGATGGGGGTGTTGAACACAAAACCGCCTTCACCACCAACTGAATCACTCTCTGAGTTTTGAAATAAGTCGCCATACAGCTGTACTGTGGTGATGTCTAGCTCGGGAGCTTTAAGCATATAGCGGATAGCACCGCCCAGTGTGCCGGCACCGTAAAGTGTACCTTGCGGGCCAATCAAGACTTCAACGCGCTCCACATCGGTCAGGCGCATATCCAGCGAAACCGGAATTTCATTGATATAGGTTGCGACTGTGCCGCCATCAGAGCTGGGGCCTGACGAGTTGGTGTTAAGTCCCCGTACTATGATAGGAGACCCGGAACGTCCCCCCTGATCGGTCACGGTCAGACCTGGCACCCAACGTGCCACATCAGCCAGCTCACCAATGTTTTGGTCTTTCATTACATCGGCATCAAGTGCGGTGATGTTTAAGGGCGCTTCCTGTACCGAGCCGCTGCGGCGAGTAGCCGTGATCTGGATAACTTCAAGTGATTTTTCTTTGACCCCAGCTTCATCGGCCTGCGCCGTTGCACTGAGCATAATCGACCCTGGCAAAGCCGTAGCAATGGCCAGAGATAGGAGTTTTGGTTTTAGCATTGTATTACATCCCGGAGTGTTCTGGTTGTTGTTTTTATGCAAACTAAGAAAGCATAAAGTGAATCTCGTAACAAGATTAGCAAAAAAGGTACGGAAATAATTATTTATTATATTTGCAAAAATATTCACTATCAATGGGTTTTTAGCCGAATTTGTGCATGAAATTGCAGTAAAAAAATTTTCACGGTTATTTGCGTTTTAGTTGGTTTTTTTATTTTCATTGTGGGGTTTTTATGCGCCATTTTGAATTAAGTATGCGGCTTTATTGTTTCTGATTTTGCTTAGGGCTGTTTTGTAAGCGAAATAGTATGCAAAGTGGTCGCAAGTTGCTCAATATCTTGGGGGCCTTTAGGGCATTACGGCGTTTATTTAAGCGCTGCAAGTCACGGTAAGGCAAAAAGTGGCTAGTACTGGCTAAAAGATGAATAAATATGCTAGCGGCTTACCCGGATGAGTCGTCATCAATGAATAGGTTTGCAAAATTTCGGGTAAGCGGAGGTGGTGGTAAGCGCTCCAACGCTTGATTACTCATAAGCCGGTGTTTGGTACATCAGTAATATCGCAACAGGCGAGCGAAGGGAGTGTTTTAAATCGAGCAGTAACTGATTTGTAGTATGCAAATGTACGATTGAGCGTCACTGTGTGTTGTTGCAGCAAAGAGCTGGCGTTAATTGACGGCACTTTGCTGTGCAGCTCTTTTAGGCCATACTGAGTCACAGTTAAATATTTGTGATATCCAATATGCGCTTTTTCTTTATATGCTTGCTTAGCTTAAGTTGCTATGTGTCGGCGACTGACAACACTGAGCTTTACCCGGGAGCGCCAGCAGCGGCCAGCGACTACGCGTTTTTGATTGGAAACTGGCAGTGCCGATATGAGCAGCTGGACCCGAAAGGCAAAACACTTTTTTCAGCCCCATGTCGCTGGCAAGCCCAGTATGCTTTTGACAATAAAATGGTGGTCGACGACTTCAGCCTGCTCGATGCGCAGGGCAAGGTAACCTACGCCGGCAGAACACTAAGAACCTTTTCACTCCAGGACAAGCGCTGGCATCAGGTGTTCTTACCCGTACAAATGAGTGCTACTTTGAACCCGTTTACTGCGCATAGAGATAAAGAAGGCGTTCATCTTGAAGTTGAACAGCGTTTGCCAGGCGGCAAGCTACAACCTGCGCGCTTTCGCTTTAGCCAGATCAGCGACAAGGGATTTGTCTGGAAAAGCAGCAAGCAACTTGAAGGTAGCGAGAAGTGGTATGTTGATATGCGGATTACGGCAGAGCGGGGGGAGTGAGCGAAATTGATGATGAAGAACTCGGGCGTGTAATATGGTTGGCGTAGTATGTGTGACTGAAACATAGCAGGTTAGTATGACGCGGATTAACCTGTCAACTATCGGTTCTTGAACTATACAATTCGAATATGCAGCGCTTGCTAAGCAGCAAGAAGACCCTAGATCAGCCCACATTCAGAAAGCCATTGAATCGACGATAGATGCTTTTAAGCCTGATCTCACGTAACATTGGAATAAAGGAGCAGAATGACAGGAAAACAAAGTATTCTGAGAACAGTTTGCTCATTTAGCTATACGGAAGAACTTTTTGCATTGCTTGATCAAAAAATTTCTGAAATAGAACACGCAATTGCGCAAACCAATGATCCAGACTCTGAAGGATTGCTTGACCAAGCTGAATATTATGTTGGGTTGGGGTTTGTCGCAGCTCAGAGGTTAATTGTTGAGGTCGTCAGCTTTTCTGGGTTAGAAAAGGGAAGTGCATTTAGTATTGGGCCACGGCATCACCCTGATGTAACAGATGTATCAGCAATTAATGCAGCTGCAAATTATTGGAAGCACGAAGCCGAATGGTGGCAAGAGTTGGATAAGCTGAGCAAGCGTAGCGAGCAAACTTTGGAGAAGGTAAGTTTGGTTTCAGACAGCGATCATTATCACTTGTCCAATTTACTCTATGCGCTTTGTGAAAGACAAGGGGTAAGAGTTGCATATTTATTACCAGGCCTAAATCAATGGGTTGATATCATTGAGTCAAAATCTTGAGCATTGGAAAAGGTTCGAAAGACATGCAATGAAAACCCTCGGTTGTATCAAGGTGCCTCTTTCCGACGGTCACTTTTAGCAGGACCAGTATGAAATCAAAACCCCAGATTACGCATTGGTACCCTCTGCCACTTGGTGATAAAATTTGGCTTATAACCATTGTGGTCACGCTTAATCCAAACTGTGACCAAAACTGAGACCAGAAAGTAAAAAGAGAATGTCTCAGAAAAAACTATTTGAAATTTAAAGGCTTTTTATTCTATGTGTGAACTTTTGGGCATGTCTGCCAATGTACCCACGGATATTTGTTTTAGTTTTTCCGGGTTGCTGGAGCGTGGAGGGAATACCGGGCCGCATAAAGATGGCTGGGGGATCACTTTTTATGAGGGCAAGGGATGTCGGACGTTTAAAGACCCTGAGCCGAGCTGCCAGTCAGAAATTGCCAAGCTGGTAAAAGCTTATCCGATTAAAAGCGTGTCGGTGATAAGCCATATTCGCCAGGGTAACCGGGGCAGAACCTGTCTTGAGAATACCCATCCGTTTACCCGTGAGCTGTGGGGCAGGGAGATCACCTATGCTCACAACGGCCAGTTGTCTAACTATAAAGATCTGACTACTGAGTTTTACAAGCCGGTGGGTAATACCGACAGCGAGCTGGCATTTTGCTGGATTTTGGACAAGATCCGTGAAAAATACCCGAAACGGCCAAAAAACATGGCGACCGTGTTTCGCTATGTTGCTAAGCTGGCGAAAACCCTGATGGGTAAAGGGGTTTTTAATATGCTGCTGACCGATGGCGTATTTGTGCTGGCGTACTGCTCTAACAATTTGCACTGGATCACCCGCCGTGCGCCGTTTGGTAAGGCAACCTTAATTGATGCGGATATGGTGGTGGACTTTCAAAAAGAAACCACCCCGGACGATGTAGTGACTGTGATTGCCACCCGGCCGTTGACCAATGACGAGCAGTGGACCAAGATGGAGCCGGGCGAGTATGTGCTGTTTAAGCTTGGAGAAAAAATCTAGCGAAGCCGGTTCATCGAGATAACGAAATTAAAAAGCCCTGAACATCAGGGCTTTTTAATGCTTTTTATTGTTTTGGCTTTTCGGCATCAAAGCTTTTTAGCTGGATCATAAATTGCTCTACGCCGTCTTTGCCTTTAAACATCTGTACTACAGAGTAGTGGTAGGCGGGCGCCAGCCAGGCCGTTGCCTGGCGCTTGTCGTTGTCGTACAGGCGCTTTACTTTGATGGTTTCGACATTGCCGACGGGTAAGGTGATGGTCTCCGGTCCCACGACTTCAAAATCATAGCTGCGCACATTGCCATTTTTATCCACAATGGGGTAGCTCATTTTGGTTTTGCCGGCTTTTACATCGTTGCGCAGGGCTATCTGGTAAGACAACACATCGTGGCGTTTTTCGTTCCAGTCGGCATTGATGGGGTATTTTTCGTCGTCTTTAAAGAGTTGTTTATTTTCGCGGTCAAAGCGAATTTTATAGCTTTTGTCTGGCCCGGTGCCTTCTCGCTTCAGGGTATAAAGCAGCGGTTTTGGCGATTTATCATGGTAAGTAAACAGTGAGTTTTCCATGCGCTCATCGGAAAAAATCATCCATTCAATGTTACTTTCGTAATTCAGTGAATAGGTATCGTTTGACACCTTAGAGAGTTCCCGAATGGCATTGCCATGCACTTCGCCTTTGCGAAGTACGTCGTATTCCGCACGGTAGGGAACCAGATCACTGGCAAATAAGGAAGAGGAGAAAACAGCGCTTAAACCTAATAGTAAAGCGCTGTATTTTTTATTCTTCTGGGTAGTTTGCGCCTTGAGCTGGAAGGGGTTGATTGTCAAAAACGGCATAGTCTGCTTCCATCGTTAGTCTGTGTTCGCTGAACCACTTGACCACCAAAGGATAGATTATATGTTCTTGTTCATGAACCCGCTGTGACAGCGTGTGCGCAGTATCATCAGCCAGAATAGGTACCCTGGCTTGTACGATGACCGGTCCACCATCTAGTTCTTCTGTCACAAAGTGAACACTGGCGCCATGAAACGTTTCTTTTGCATCAATCGCTCTTTGATGGGTATTCAGCCCTTGGTACTTAGGCAACAAAGAAGGATGAATGTTCAACATTTTTCCTTTAAATTTTTGCACTAAGTCAGCAGTTAGAATACGCATAAATCCAGCTAATACAACTAAATCTGGATTATATGAGTCAATTAATTGTGCTAAACGTTGGTCATAGGCTTCGCGGCTGTCAAAGTCTTTATGACTTAACACTTGCGTATCGATGTCCGCTTGCTGGGCGCGTTGCAGCCCGTATGCGTTCGCTTTATTACTGATGACGGCACAGATCTCGCCATTGATTTCGTTGCGCTGACAACTGTCCATAATGGCCTGTAAATTAGAGCCACTGCCTGAGATCAGCACAACAATACGAATTGGAGATCGCTCGGGTGCCATTACTCGGCACCACCCAGAATTTCTACCTGTTCTTCGCCTGCATTTGCAGCTTGAATTTCACCAATATGCCAGGCGTTTTCGCCCTGTGCTTTCAGGATATCCAGGCTTTGCGCCAGCTTGTCGGCAGGGACAACCAGGATCATACCAACACCACAGTTAAAGGTGCGGTACATTTCATGAGTGCTGATGTTGCCGTTTTCCTGTAGCCAGTTAAATACAGCTGGCCATTCCCAGCTGTCGCCTTTAACAACGGCTTTGGCTGATTCTGGCAATACGCGCGGGATGTTTTCCCAGAAACCACCACCTGTGATGTGCGACAGGGCATGTACGTCTACTTCTTTCAGTAGTTCCAGAATTGGTTTTACGTAAATGCGGGTTGGTTCAAGCAGGTGCTCGGCCAGCGGTTTACCTGCGAACTCTTCGCTGGTGTCAGCGCCAGATACTTCCAGTACTTTGCGGATCAGCGAGTAGCCGTTTGAGTGTGGACCGCTTGAAGCCAGGGCGATAAGTTGGTCACCTTCGGCAACTTTAGTGCCATCAATGATTTTAGACTTTTCAACAACACCGGTACAGAAACCAGCCATGTCGTAGTCTTCGCCTTCGTACATGCCTGGCATTTCAGCGGTTTCACCGCCGATCAGGGCACAGCCTGCCAGCTCACAACCAGTGCCAATACCAGTGACTACGTCAGCAGCGGTATCTACATCCAGTTTACCTGTTGCGTAATAGTCAAGGAAAAATAGGGGTTCAGCACCTTGAACTATTAAGTCGTTTACACACATGGCAACCAGGTCGATACCAACGGTATCATGTTTTTTCAAATCGATGGCCAGACGCAGCTTAGTGCCTACGCCATCTGTGCCAGCAACTAAGACAGGCTCTTTATATCCGGTTGGTAGCTCGCATAATGCGCCAAAGCCGCCAATACCGCCCATCACTTCAGGGCGACGCGTCTTTTTAACTACCCCTTTAATGCGCTCAACCAATGCATTGCCCGCATCGATATCAACGCCTGCGTCTTTATAGCTCAGAGACTGTTTTTGTTCGCTCACAGGTTTTCCTCAAAAATAACAGAATGGATTTGCTTAGAAACGCGCGTATTTTACATCAAATGCGCCAGTGCGGCTAGTCGATTTGGCTCGCATACAAATAGATATCGAACGCAGCATAAGGGCACTAAAGCGGGTCTCAGCGCTTAGCTGTACCTGCTATGAGCAACGCAAGATGGAGATTTCTTCACTATACTGAGCACATTCTGGTGCGTCTGAATGTGATCTCTGTGGAAAGCCTGAGTCTGAGCTTGATTGTGATTGGTTTATTGTTGCTGTTACTGGCATTAAGACCTGCGTTGCAGATCTGCCGGATAGCACAAAACCGCGGCTGGCAGGTGTTAATGGCGCTGATAGTATTCTTTATCTGTGGTTATCTGGCTTTTGCATACCAGGTTTACCGCACTGCAAATAGCTCGCCTTTGGTATTGGGGCTTTCGGTAATACTCATGCTGGGGGCTGTATTTGTGATTGTGGTTGTGACGCTAAGCCGCTCCAGTTTGCAATTACTTAAAGATGTGGCGCAAAGCGAGCGTCATCAGGCGCGTCACGACTCACTCACTCAGCTCGAGAATCGCCAGCAGTGCATCTATCATATTGAACAGCGCATTTCACAGGATAGAGCCTTTAGCGTTTTGCTCATGGATATCAATAACTTTAAACAGATCAATGATGCGCTTGGCCATTTCTTTGGTGACAAGGTACTGATTGCCTTTGCAGAGCGTATGCGTTCGATTATTGCAAGCGACAGCCGGGTGTTTAGGATGGGCGGTGATGAGTTTGTGATTGTGACCGATGCAGCCAGTGAAACCGCCTTGTTTGCGCTCAACAATGGGTTTCTTAAAGCGTTTAATGGTGGATTGGTGATTGAAGATGTCCATGTTGACGTATATTACAGTGCAGGCGCACGTGTCTTTTGTTCCGAGCAAAAACCCTCTGTGGCTGAATTACTCAAACACGCTGACATAGCCATGTATGCAGCGAAGCACAGCCGACAGAGCCTGGTGATTTTTGATCAGACCTTGCATGATGGCGTAGAAGCAGAATTCGAGCTGTTTTCTGCGCTAAAAAAGGCGCTCAATGCCAATCAGCTCAGTGTGTTTTATCAACCGCTGGTATGTGGTCATAACAACGAAGTACATGGTATGGAGGCTTTGTTGCGCTGGCGCGATGCATCAGGCACTTTTATCAGCCCGATGACCTTTATTCCCATCGCAGAAAAAAACAACTATATCAAACAGATCAGTGCCTTTGTAATTGAGCAGGTATTTGCACAGCTGGACGATTTTTTGGCAATAGAGCCTGGTGTGACGGTACACATTAACTTGTCTAGCCAGGACTTTCAGGGTCGCTATCTGATCAATCAACTGGTTGAGTTACAAACTAAATATGATATTCAGCCTAACCGGATTGTGTTTGAACTAACTGAGAGCATGGTGATGCTTGATGTTGAGCAGGCCAAATATATGATAGGCGTATTAATTGATATGGGGTTTGCAGTTAGCATTGATGACTTTGGCACCGGATTTTCGTCTTTTTCAATGCTCAGGGAGCTGCCCATTTCGCAGATTAAAATTGACCGCTCTTTCATCAGCGCCTGCCTGGACAGCGACAAAGATCAGGCAATCGTCGAGACGACGATATACCTGGCTAACCGGCTGGGTTGCTCTGTGGTAGCAGAAGGAGTAGAGGACAGTAAAACGGCCGCTTACCTCAATGCGAAGGGATGTCATTATTTACAGGGCTATTACATCAGTGAAGCATTGGAGCGAGACAGTGCCAAACATTGGTTGCACTCTCACCGTATGGTCAAAAAAGTACTTAAACGTTAGTGCAGACGACTTCGTTAATTACAAATCGCTCAAACGCCGTAGTACAAAGCTGACCTGTTGCTGAACCTGTATTATTTTCATACATTTTTTCACACATTTGCGTCGATTTTGGCGCTACATTAGGGGGTATACACCTGCAACTCTGAGCGCTTTGCCAGAGCAGGACCTGGACGTTATACCAATTTCACTTAATACCTGTTCAATTTGACGGAGCAAATATGACGCTAACTGTGTTAAAAATTTCTTATTTAGAACCTTTACCTAAGGTATGAGTTCGCAAATTTTTGCCTTGTTATCGACTATATTTTCTCGCCTCAAAATAGAACACTTAATTAAGCAAATTGGTATTAATTAAGTAAATTATCAAGGAGCGAACGTGAACAAATTACTTGCCGGACTTTTTCTATTGCTGTTTTCATCACTTACTTTGGCCTCTAAGGCGCCACTGGCGCTTATCAATGAAGTGGGCGAAACACTGTTTTCGGACATAAAACAAATCAATCAGGACGGCAATGCCAGCCCTGTGGAGATGCGCAAGTTGGTCAGGGCGCATCTGATGTCGCACATTGATATCCGATTCGTGTCTTACAAGCTGCTGGGTAAACATATCAAGGGGCTGACAAAGCCACAGGCACTGGCATTTATCTCGGCGGTTGAGCATTATCTGGAAGTCAGTTATGCCAGTGCTTTGATGCAATACAAAGGGCAGCAAGTCATTTTTGAGGCTTTGCCAACGGGTAAAGAAAGTAAATACGCCACGGTAAAGGCCGTTGTCAGACAGCCTTCCGGTCCGGATATCGACATTCACTTTAAATTTCGCAGAAGCAAAGAGGGTGAGTGGCGCGTATACGACCTGGTCGCCGAGGGCATTTCGTTACTAAGTGCAAAACAAAAAGAAATTGCGGTTCGAATCTCACAAGTGGGTTTGGCGCAGGTGACAGCAGAACTAAACGCTAAAAGCTAGCTGGTGGCCCGTAAAGACCACCGTCATAGGAATCTGCTTTTAGAAATTCCTTGGGGAGAGAAATTCACCGTTGTTAATCTCTTCCCAGGTTTTTACCGCGAGGGTATCCAGTGAGTCCAGATCTTTGCCACTGGCAGAAAGCTTATGCTCAACCGGCAAGATATCGATATTCTCAAAGCCAGATAACTGTGCCACCCGGGCAAAGGTATATGCGTGCTTGTACTTTTGCTGCTTGTAAAAAATGCTGACGAGGCTGGCGAACACTTCGGGGTCCGGCGTTTCACCTGCTTTATTGAGCTCCAAAACGCGATACAGAATGTCTATGGTTTTGTCGTCATCAATTTTTGCGTAAAAAGTTGCCAAAAATAGCTGTATCTCGCTGTCACTTTTAACGTTTTCCTGATCCTGCATGTTGAGTAATTTGTTTAGCGCCATGCGGTTATTGCGTCTCGACCAGTGGTAATAAAGTAAGCCTGGGTGGTCGGTATTAATCGTATCCTGGTAGATCCGGGTCATTTCTTTTAGGCTGGTAAGATGGCCTTCAACCCTTGATGTGGTTTTTTCTTTTAGTTTGATATGTTCAATTTTTGAAGCCAGCGACACACACTCGTTGTATTGTTCAAAATTTTTCAGCAAGGTGTATCGGTTATCATCAGTGGGCGATTTGTATTCATGGTAACGCGCAAATATCACCTCAGCGCGTTGCTCTTTACAATGGCTATCTTTATTGAGATCTTCACAAAACCCGGGCGTCTCTGTGCAGATTTTATTCAGCGTAATTGTGTCGTCGCAGCCACTGAGCAACGCTGATGTAACACACAGGCCTGATATTAGCCACCACCTCATTGTTATACTTACTCCAAGTCTTTGTTGTTGCGCTCGTATAGTACCAATTTCGACAATTCTGGCCACCCTTTATTTACCTCAAGTGTAGCAAGGGATAGCGTGCCTGACAGCTTCATGGCGAATATAATAGAGGAGAGAACATAAAATGGACGGATCAGGCCTGAAATTAACTGTGCAGTTAATTTTACAGCAACAATTGTCAGTAAATGGTGGAGAATCAGCGCCATTTAAATTAAAATGTCGCTGCCTTGGGGCCTGTTGACTCTCAAATTATGCAATACATCAGGCTCAGTTAGGCTATCCGTTCAAAAATTGTTTATTAGGCAGAAAAAATGACCTCATCTCACGAGCAAGAATATCAAAACAGCTGGCAAGAACGTCAAGACTACGCAGAAAGCATGCAACCGATCATTGGTCGCTTGTATCGTAACCTGGGTGTAGAAATTGCGGTTTATGGCCGTCCTCTTGTAAACACCAGCACTATCGATGTTATTAAAGCCCACAAAACAGTCGCACGTTTTGAAGAGACTAAACTGCGTCTGCGCGAAAGCTTCCCATTTTTGGAAGTGATCAGCAAAATGGAACTGGCGCCTGGCCGTGTTGACTTAGGTAAACTGGCGTATGCCTACATTTATAAAAACGCAGGTGAAGGCCGTTCAATTGAGGAATACCTCAATGCTGAGCTTGCTGAGCTGTTAAACACAGGCAAACGTCCGGCCCCTCGCGACGTTGTTCTGTATGGTTTTGGCCGTATCGGTCGTTTGCTAGCGCGTTTGTTGATCGAACGTGGTGGCTCTCACGCTGACCTTCGCTTACGTGCAATTGTGGTACGTGGTGGTCGCGATGGTGACCTTGAAAAACGCGCAAGCTTGCTGCGCCGCGATTCAATTCATGGTCCATTCAATGGTTCAATCACTGTTGATCATGAAAAAGGCGCTATTAAAGCAAACGGTAACTACATTCAGGTTATCTACGCGAACTCTCCGGAAGAAGTGGATTACACTCAGTACGGTATTGAAAATGCACTGGTTGTAGACAACACAGGTGTATGGAAAGACGAAGATGGTCTGGGCAAACACCTACAATCAAAAGGTGCGTCTAAAGTACTTCTGACTGCCCCTGCAAAAGGCGACATCAAGAATGTGGTTTACGGTGTTAACAACGCTGACATTCTGTCTGAAGACAAAATTGTGTCTGCAGCAAGCTGTACGACTAACGCCATCACGCCTGTACTAAAAGCGCTGAACGACAAGTTTGGCATCAAAAATGGTCACGTTGAAACGGTTCACTCATACACCAATGACCAAAACCTGATCGACAACTACCACAAAGCAGAGCGTCGTGGTCGCAGTGCGGCACTGAACATGGTTATTACCTCTACGGGTGCGGCAAAAGCAGTTGCAAAAGCACTGCCAGAGCTGGCTGGTAAATTAACAGGTAATGCTATCCGTGTTCCTACGCCAAACGTATCAATGGCTATTTTGAACCTGAACCTGAAAGCAGAAACAACCGCAGAAGAATTGAACGAATTCCTGCGTGAGACGTCACTGCATTCAGAGCTTCGCGATCAGATCGACTACACAGCGTCGACTGAAATTGTATCAACCGACCTGGTTGGTAGCCGCTACGCTGGCGTGGTTGATTCACAAGCAACCATCGTTGACGGTGACCGTGTTGTACTTTATGTATGGTACGATAATGAGTTTGGCTACAGCTGCCAGGTTGTACGTGTAATGCGTGACATGGCTGAGGTACAATTCCCAAGCCTGCCGCGTTAATTCTCGGTTTGTCTAAAAAAGCCAGCGATTGCTGGCTTTTTTTGTTTTTGTCTCGCACCAGGTGTGTTAGGCTTGCAGCTGATTTATTGCTACAAATCACTAACAAAAATCATCAAGGTTAAAACAAAGTTCCTTGACTGTGTACTGCGCTGTTAAGTGCTTTACACAAAACATCTGGCTCAGTGAGATGGTTTTTTTATTTAGGGTATATGATGAAGATCACCAGTAATTTTGACAGCGGAAATATCAACGTAATTTCTGCTGAGGCTCCACTAGACATTCAGCTGGAAATTAACCGCGATAACGAATCCGAATTTTTTCAATGGTTCCACTTTCGTCTTGAATCGACGCCATTTGTAGAGCACAAACTTCATATTAATAATCTGCAAAACTCCGCCTATCCAGAAGGCTGGGATGACTACCAGGCCGTTGCGTCTTATGACCGACAAACCTGGTTCCGCGTGCCGAGCAGCTATCAGGATGGCCAGTTGGTGATCGACTTTGAACCTGAGTGTCACCACACCTATTTTGCTTATTTCGCCCCTTACAGCTACGAGCGTCACCTGGATCTGGTTTACTGGGCACAAAGCCATGATGCATGTCGGGTTGAAACCCTGGGTGAAACTTTGGATGGCCGTGATATCAGCCTGTTATGTGTCGGCGAGCCTGGCGACGAAAAGAAAAAAATCTGGATCACTGCACGCCAACATCCGGGCGAAACCATGGCAGAATGGTTTGTTGAAGGCCTGCTGCACAAACTGCTGGACGACGAAGATCCGCATGCTGCTGCACTATTGTCAAAAGCCGTGTTTTACATTGTGCCGAACATGAACCCGGATGGCAGTGTTCGTGGTCATTTGCGTACCAATGCCAAAGGTGTGAACCTCAACCGTGAGTGGCAAACGCCATCACTGGAAAACTCACCTGAGGTTTATCATGTGCTGAATAAAATGCATGAAACTGGCCTGGATCTGTACCTTGATATTCATGGTGATGAAGCATTGCCATACAACTTTGTGGCGGGCAGCGAAGGTATTCCAAGTTATGATGAACGCCTTGCTACACTGGAAGCGCAATTTAAACAGGCCTTGTTGACCATCACGCCAGAGTTTCAGGATGAGTTTGGTTACCCTAAAGATGAGCCAGGTCAGGCAAACCTGACGGTTGCATCTTGTGCTGTGGGTGAAGCGTTTAAAGCGCTGGCATATACTATAGAGATGCCATTTAAAGACAATGCTAATTTACCTGATCCACACTATGGCTGGTCTGACCGCCGTTCATATCAGTTTGGTCAGGATACCTTAGCCGCCATCGTCAACGTGGTGGACAATCTAAGATAATCATCGTCACAGGCAACCTTATCGGTTGCCTGTTGCATATAATAACAACGAAAAAGAGGAAGAGTCGTGGACGCGTTAGGAAGTTTTCTGGATAGTCTGGATGCCTTGTTAGGGGGCTCCTGGTGGTTCCCTTATGTATTACTTGGGGTGGGTCTGTTTTTTACACTGTATTTAAAATTCCCACAGATCCGATATTTCAAGCATGCGTGCAAAATTGTCACCGGTAAATACGACAAAAAAAGCCACGAGGGTGATACCACGCATTTCCAGGCGCTGTCGACTGCTCTGTCGGGGACGGTTGGCACCGGTAATATCGGTGGTGTGGCACTGGCCATTTCAATTGGTGGTCCGGCTGCCTTATTTTGGATGTGGATGACCGCCTTCTTTGGTATGACTACCAAGTTTGTTGAGGTGACCTTATCTCACAAATATCGTACTAAAGCGGAAGACGGCACCATGGCAGGTGGTCCCATGTATTATATGGACCGCCGTCTTAACATGAAGTGGCTGGCGGTATTGTTTGCCATTGCCACCGTGATCAGCTCCTTCGGCACAGGTAGTTTGCCGCAGATCAACAACATCGCTCAGGGTATGGAAGCCACTTTCAACATTGAACCTATGGTCACCGGTGCGGTGCTGTCTATTTTACTTGCCTTGGTTATTCTCGGTGGTATCAAGCGTATTGCTGCAATTACCTCTCGGATTGTGCCTCTGATGGCGGCTGTATACATTATCGGGGCCCTGGCCGTTATTCTGTATAACGCTGAAAACATTATTCCTTCTTTTGCTGCTGTGTTTACCAATGCATTTAGTGGCTCGGCTGCGGTTGGTGGCTTTTTGGGCGCCTCCTTTGCTTATGCTTTTAATCGGGGTGTAAACCGAGGCTTATTCTCAAACGAAGCGGGTCAGGGTTCAGCACCTATTGCACACGCGTCAGCTAAAGCGGACGAGCCGGTATCAGAAGGCATGGTCTCTATCCTTGAGCCTTTCATTGATACCATAGTGATCTGTACTCTGACCGGTTTGGTTATCTTGTCGTCGGGTGTCTGGACTGAGAAATTCGAAACAACCTTTGAGCGTTCGTCAATGACCATAGTACATGGCAACTATGTTGAATCGAATGACAGCGATCGCGAAGAACTATACAAATACCTCAATGGTATCGACGGGCATAGCGTCGAGGCATACAGTGGTAACATCCGCGTTGTCGAAGGTGTTGCGGTGAATAAAGACTTTACGGTGATCCACTCGCGCTCAATTGGTGAAGATATCCGTTTTGGTATCACAGCAAAACATCGTTACACCGGCACTGTCGAAGTTGATAAGGGCATGCTGGTCGACAACAGTATCAGTATCAAGGGTAAATCTCTGGTGCATTCTGCCGAGCTGACAACCAAGGCATTTACCCGCGGTTTCTTTGGGGAAAATGGTCAGTATATCGTATCGATTGGTCTGCTGTTGTTTGCATTCTCTACCGCGATTGCCTGGTCGTATTATGGTGACCGCGCAATGACCTATTTACTCGGCTCTCGCTCTGTTATGCCTTATCGGGTGTTTTATGTGGCAGGGTTCTTCTGGGCATCGTTTGCGGACACAACCTTGATCTGGAAACTGGCAGCGGTAGGTATCGTCGTGATGACATTACCCAACCTGTTCGGGATCATGTTACTGCGTAAGGAGATGAAAGACTCTGTTGACGAGTATTGGGACAAGTTCGATAAAGAGCAGAAACAGTCGGAAGGAAATTCTGAGGTACAAAAAGACAATTCAATGCATTTCCAAAAAGACAAACCTTAATAAACCAAGTAGAATAGGGCGCCACATGGCGCCTTATTTTTTGGTCTTATTCTTTATGAAGCAGTCGTACCACAGGGGCTTATTTTTACTTGCATTGTCAGTTGGCGTATGCGTAATCAAAGTGATAATAAGTGCTCAGGTATCAAAACTCTAAAGAGGACCGGCGTGTAAATGCTAGTTTTTCGTTAGGAGTCACTCGAGTATGGCAATCGCCCAATGCCCTAGTTGTAACAAGCCCATTTCTTCTAAGCACAAAACCTGCCCACATTGTGATTTTGATGTCGCGAATATGGATGAGGAATCGCTGCAAAGAGAAGCCGTTCGTAAACGAGTCAGGAAACAGCAAAAGATTATGAATTATTCATTCCTGGCGCTGATCTTGTTTCTTGGCGGGTTCTTATATATGTACTGGCAGCAGCCAGTTGAAGGGACGTGGGAAATGTTGGCAACGCAATGTGCAATTGGTGTCGGCCTGATTTGGTATCTGGTCAATCGAGTGATTTTAGTGGTACTGAAAAAGAAAAAGTGAACATGAATATAGACAGTTTAGTTAAGAATATAACGCCGGAAATTTATGAGCGATTGCAGTATGGCGCTGCTACCGGACGCTGGCCCGATGGCACCGAGTTGAGCGTTGCACAAAAAGAGCAAACCGTGCAGCTGGTCATGTTATATCAGGCAAAAGTCGCCAAAAGTACAGAGCAGTTCACCATTAACGCGCAAGGCGAAATGGTGCAAAAATCAAAGCGCGAGTTACAACAAGAATTTAAAGCAGAAAATGAAATAGCCAGGTTTAGCGAAAATGATCTTTAAAAACCTTTTTACCCCTAAATGGAAGCACCCGAAAACACAGGTGCGATTAGCCGCTGTGGACAAACTGGACACCAGCAAAGATGCAGAGGTGTTACACACTCTGGCATTGGAAGATGATTCAAGCCAGATCAGAAAGAAGGTACTGGATAAAATTAACGATCTGAGCTTGTGGTGGAAGGTATACAAGCAGGATCAGGAGCTTAAAGAACTGGCCGAGCAGCACATCTCTCAGGCGGTTTTATCGGGCTCCGGGTCGTTAAGCCAGGAGATCCGCAACGAGTATATTGACCGTTACGCGCCTGCCAAAACACTTGAGAAAGTCGCTTTTAGTGATATTGGCAATGAGCAAAAGGCCAAGCTATTAAAGCGTCTCGCCAATGCTAAACTGATCGAAAAGGCGTTTAAAGAGGGTGACGAGCCATTACAAGTAGCGTTACTGCCCCTGGTAGCGCAGTATCAGCTTGAAAAGGCAGTACTTAAAGCCGCCTCTGGTGAAGCACTTACAACGCTTGAGCAAACGCTGGAGCAACAGCGTCTTAGCCAGGTTATGCCGGCACAGATTGCTCAGGAAGCCAAACTGATTTTGGCTAAACTCAATGCTCTACGTGACAAGCAGGATTATCAGGTGGTTGCCAGTCAGGCCGACGCATTGAGTGCTCAATGGCAGGCACTTGAAGTGCAGTGGCTGAGTGAAGAAGCACAGCAACTCAATCAAGAAAAATTTGCGACCATTACCCAGAAACTAAACAAGCATCGTGATACTTTGCAACAGGCATTTGAGCAGGCACAACAGCAGGCTGAGCAGGCTGCCGCTAAAGCGGCTGCGATCAGTGAGTTTGAAGCCGGATATGAAGCCCTGGAGCAGGCATTGTCGAGTGCTGTTGAGGCCTTAAATCTGTCCGCTCAGGAGGCATTACATGCTCAGCTATCTGAGCTTCAGAGCCGTATTCAAGCCTCGCAGTATCAGGCAGAACCTGCGCTGAAGGCCTTATCAGGCAAATTGCGTGACAGTGCCAGCGCGCTTGAGAGCCTGCCCGAACTGGTCAGTGCTAAAGAGCAGTTTGATTCGGCCTTAAAAGCACTTGCAGGCGTTGCACCGAGCGAAGAGCTGGAGCAGTTTGATACCGTTATGGCAGCGCAAAAACAAGCCTATCAGCATGCCCACTCGCAACTGCGTCGATTACCGGTTGCGCTGAAAAAGCAGGCTTCGGAGCAGCTGAAAGAAGCCAGCAACGAGTTTAATCAAACCATGAAGCCGCTGGTCGACGCTCAGGAAAAGTACCTTAAAGAAGCGCGTAAAAAAGCAAGAGATGTGCAGCGACTACTGGATCAGGGTCGTTTCAATGTGGCATTCGGTGTATTCAATGGCTTTATGGAAAGCTATGAGCTGCTGAGCGAAGGCTACAAACAGCATCTGGCAAAACAGCACAGCGCTTTGAGTGAAGCGCTCAAGGAGCTAAAAGACTGGCAAAAATATGCCTCTCAGCCAAAACGCGCTGAATTGTTGCAACAGCTGGATGAAATGCTCACAGAGCAAGAGGTTGACCCTAAAGCCCGTGCCGCGCAGGTAAAGTTATTACGCGTGCGCTGGAACGAGCTGGGCCGTGTTGAAAGCGAAGAAGAAAAAGCACAAGCAGCGCAGTTTGATGAGAAAATCGAGCTATTATTTGCGCCCTGCCGTGCGTACTTCGCTGAGCAAGATGCACAACGTAAGAAAATCATTGAGCAGCGTGAGGCTCTGGTTGAGCAAATGACTGAGCTGCTGGGCCAGGCACAATCTGCTGAGCCGGACTGGCGTCAGGTAGAAAGTACGTTTAATCGAGTTAACAAGCAATGGCGCGGCGCCGGTAGCCTGGATGCAGCGACTTATCAGGCACTGAACGCGCGTTATCGTGCAGCCTACACTCAGGTCAATGAGCAGCTGAAATCTCGTCACCAGGCCAATGCACAACTAAAGCAGCAGCTGGTGAATGAAGCACAGGCTCAGCTTGAACTTGAAGACGTTGTACAGGCGTGTGACACGCTGAAAAACTTGCAAAAGCGTTGGCAGGAAATTGGCTTTGCCGGTACTAAGCAGGAACACACGCTGTGGCAGGAGTTTAGAAAGCACAATGATGCGGTGTTTGGTAAGCGTCAGGCACAACAAAACGCCGAGCGTGAGCAGGCCCAGACACAAGAGACGCAGCAGCGTCAGTTGTTAGCCGAGCTTGACAGCCAAATGATTGATGCAAAAACACAGTCAGAGCTGTTATCAGTTAAGGACGCAGTGCTGGCAACAGACGTGCTAGGTTCTCTGAAAAAGACCAAACAGCAATTGCTGGAGCAAGTTGAAGTAAAACTTAATGAGCTTTATTCAGCCCAGAGCCGTGAGAAGTTCAATGAGCTGGTAGAGGCGGTGCGTGCAGGTGATACACCACCGGGTTGCTGGCTAACAGGCAATGACTCAGGGCTCTCTGCTGAGCAGCTGCTATTGCGTCTTGAAGTAATGACGAACAATGACTCACCGCAAGCCTTACAGCAAGACAGAATGGCACAGCAGGTAGCGCTACTTGAAGCGAAACTTCAGGGCGGTGCACAAACGCTGGAGTACTACCTGAATTGTTACCTGTCGCAAGTGGTTAATGACAGCGAGCAGCTTGAGCAGGAGCGCCTGATTAAGGTGTTAACCGCTTAACGGTATAACTCAGAAAAAGCGCCGCAAGGCGCTTTTTTTATGCTTTCACTAATGAAATAGCTGCTGCAGCGCCTCGTCGAGATTGGGGTAACGAAAACGATAGTTCGCTTTGAGTGCACGTCGGGGGAGTACGCGCTGACCATAGATAAGTAACTCTGACATCTCGCCGAACAGCGCTTTGAGGACAAACTCTGGCATGGTTAGCATGGCGGGACGCCTCAACGTTAGTGCCAGTCGCTCGGAAAATTCTTTGTTAGACACAGGGGCCGGTGCGGTGGCGTTAAACACGCCGGATAAGTCCTGGTGCTTGACCAGAAACAGCAGCAGCTGCACCATATCGTCGATGTGGATCCAGGACATCATTTGTTTACCACTGGCCATAGGGCCACCCATGCCGAACTGAAAGGCAGGCAGCATCTTTTTCAGTGCGCCTCCTTGTCTGGACAACACCACGCCAGTTCTGACAATACACACCCGGGTTTGTTCACTGTGGGCTAAATTGGCTTTCGCTTCCCAGTCTTTACACAGCTGATGGCTAAATTCCGGGTAGGGGTCGTTGAAGTCTTCATCGACTTTAACGGTGGCAGGTTGCCTGCCATAGTAACCAATGGCACTGCCTGAAATGAAGGTGTGAGGGGGGGAGTCACATGCATGGATCCGGTTACTTATCTCCTCTGTCAGTGCAATGCGGCTATCCATGATCCGGGCTTTTTGTTTCTCGCTCCAGCGTTTGTCTGCAATGGGCTCACCAGCCAGGTTTATGATCACATCCAGGTCGTTAAAGTTGACCTGGTCTAAATCATCTACGGCTTCAATTTTACTGTCCAGCACGCGGCCGGCTTTAGAGATATTGCGCGTTAATGCCACAATCTTGTGTTTGTTGACAAGAAACTTGCACAACTCTGAGCCAATGAGCCCGGTGGCACCTGTAATTAATACCTTCATGTATAATCCATTTTTAATAATTTAGTGTTTATACTCAGCGTATTGCATTGTCGATCAATTTGTTAGTTCTGCGTGCTTTGATAGAAATTTCCGTTACAATGAAGCCGTCGGGCTAGCGTTTTATTGATGCGCTGATCGCCGCTGTCCGGTGCCATACCCGGTTTTGCAAAGTTAATGTAAGGAAAAGTCGTGTCTTCATTGTCTGGGATCACTAAAAGTTTAGTCGTTATCGCGTCATTGTTCATTGTTTTAGCCGGAATAAAACTGGCCAACGAAATAGTTGTCCCTTTTGTTTTAGCGGCCTTTATTGCCATTATTTGCAATCCACTGTTAAAGTTTTTTGCAAATTACCGCATTCCTAAAGGACTGGCGATTGTGCTGATCATTATGCTGGTGATGCTAATGGGTATGAGCCTCACAGGTCTGGTTGGCCAGTCATTGAACGACTTTTCCAGCCAGCTGCCGCAATACAGAGAAGCGCTGCGCAGCAAGTTTATCTGGTTTGTCGACATGGCGGCCCAGTACAATATTTTGATTGATAAACAACAGCTGATCGCTTTGTTTGATCCGGGCAAAATGATTGATGTTGCAACCAATATGCTGGCAGGATTTGGTGGCGTAATGGCGAACATCTTTTTGATATTGCTGACCGTGGTATTTATGCTTTTTGAAGCGCCTATGATCAGCACTAAAGTGCATCTTGCACTGGATGACCCGGATATGAAAATGAAGCAGATTGATCGTTTTTTGGATTCGATCAACAGTTATCTGGCGATAAAAACCCTTGTCTCGCTGGCAACCGGCCTGGTTGCAGCGCTCTTTTTGTGGATACTGGATGTTGATTACTTCGTGCTGTGGGGCGTGTTTGCCTTTTTACTCAATTATATTCCCAATATAGGATCTATTATCGCCGCTGTGCCCCCCGTGCTGCTGGCGTTGGTGACACATAGCCCTGTGGTCAGTGCTATTGTCGCCGCGGGCTATGTCTGCATTAACACCGTTATGGGTAATATCATTGAACCACGCTTTATGGGCAGAGGCTTAGGTCTGAGCACCTTAGTGGTGTTTCTGTCTTTGATTTTCTGGGGCTGGCTGTTGGGCACTGTGGGCATGTTGCTATCTGTGCCGCTGACTATGGTGGTTAAAATTGCTTTGGAGAATAGTGAGGACGGGCGCTGGTTGGCCACAATGCTCGGTGGAGAAGAGCAGCAACAAGCCAGATGATAGCTATTCTGGCTTGCTTTAAGTGGGCCGCTTTGTGGTCTTATTGAACCAGAAAGTCGGCCTGAAGCTCCAAAGTGTGCTGCTTGATAAAGTCAATTTTACAGCGCTTGTATACCTTAGCGGCCAGGGTGGCATTTGGCATTTGCTTTAGATAGCGCCAGCGACAGGCATCTTCCATGTATCTTTCCTGATTGATAAAACTGCGTTGAATAATAGGCAGTAGCTGGGAGTTGCCTGTTTCTTTTTGCAGGTTTTCGGTGTCCATTACCAACTTGGTTATCCAGGTCTTTCGTTCGCGCTCCAGCAGCTCAATATTGCCATCAAGACACATCAGGTAGCGCTTGGCTTTTTCGGGATGATCTGAGTTGAGGTGAGCACACTCTTGCAGCGCCAGCCTTGCAGCTTGTGCAGACATACTGAACGCTAAAAGTGATACTAAACACAGTACTCTATTGGTTTTGTTCATAACTAAATTCTATTGTGAACTGGGCGCCGCCCAGCTGGCTATAATCTATGTTTATGCTTCCGTGATAGGAAGAAACAAGGTCGGATACAATTGCCATACCAACACCATGACCGCTTTCATAGGTATCCAGGCGTGTTCCACGTTGCAAAAGGGTACTTCTGTTTTGCTCCGGGATCCCCGGGCCATCGTCGCTGATGATAAATCTGACCCCCTTGTTCTGATTATACTTCACTTCAATATCGACTTGTGAACTACATGCTTTACAGGCATTGTCGATCAAATTACCCAAAATTTCCATTAAGTCGGTTTTATCCCCTAAAAAGGCGGCTTCTTCCGGGCATTTGGTACTAAAGCTGATCTGCTTGTCGTGATAGACCTTAGTCATGGCATTGAGAATGGAATTAACGACAGGTTGCACTTGAGTTTGCTTTTTCCAGGTATCAGAAGCGCCAGATGCTGCGCGTTTTAGTTGGTGCTCAATCATGGCGTTAATGCGGTCTAGTTGCTCCTGAGCATCGGCATTCTCTGCCAGAGGACTGGATTTCAATACCGCCAGCGGGGTTTTCAGTGCATGGGCAAGGTCGCTTAGTGAAGCGCGATAGCGCTCTTTTTGCCGTCTTTGCGAGTCCAGCAATAAGTTTAGGTCGGCTTTGATGGTATTGAGTTCAACCGGGTAGAGGCCACTTATCTTATCGCTTTCGCCTGCTTCGACCGCTTTGATTTCTTTATCCAGCCTTTGCAATGGACGGGCGCTCCAGATAAAACCAAACGCCATGAGCGCGGCTATCATCACACCCATTACCAGCATCCAGTTGACTAAGGTGTTGCGAAACTGCGCCATCTGCGCAACCAGCGCTGAGTTTTTCTTGAGCAAAATAAACTTGGCTTGTTGCGAGTGACTGGCATTACCCAGAATGACCGTCATGCTGAGCTGCCAGTATAGTTCCTGATTGTATTCAACCCGCTCGAACTCGGCAGCCCCTGCTTTGCTTTGCGAAATATCTGGTGTGACGGTCAGGTTCATTGCCGACTCTGAATGCCAGACCAAGGCATTTTGCTGGTAGATTAGTGCGTAAGTGTCTGAATTAAGTCGATTTAATTCAGGTGCTAAAATGCTGTTGGGCATCTCCATGGTGACAAAATCAACTTCAGAGATCAGCGAGTAGAGGTGGGCTTCCAGTGTTTTTTCCGTGGCGTCTACCAAAGTAGCGTAATAGGCACGACCAATTGAGAAAAACAGGGCTGGGAGGGCAATAATTAAAACAAAGACAAGGATAAACCCTTGTCTTATTTTGAGCGAAATTTGAGCGCGATTTACCACTGGTTCTTAAACCTATAGCCTCTGCCTCTGAGCGTTTCAACAGGGTTTAGTGTGCCATCCGGGTCGAGTTTTTTCCTCAGTCGAAGGACAAATACTTCAATCACATTGGAGTCCAAATCAAAGTCCTGATCATAAATATGCTCGGTCAGTTCTGATTTAGAAATCACTTTGTGTGGGTTGACCATCAGGTATTCCAGTACTTTGTACTCGTAGGCGGTCAGTGTCAGTTCTCTGTCTTCTACCCATACCTGCTGAGAGCGCGTATGAATTTTAACCGGACCAATCGAGATCTCCGGGTTAGCTTGTCCGGCACTTCTGCGGATCAGCGCGTTACAGCGTGCAATTAACTCTTCGGTGTGGAACGGTTTGGTCAGGTAGTCATCGGCACCAGCATCCAATCCTTCTACTTTTTCCTGCCAGCGGTCTCGGGCGGTCAGGATCAAGATAGGCAATTTGATCCCTTTTGCTCGCGCTTGACGGATGAGCTCGATACCGTCGAGTTTTGGTAAACCTAAGTCAACGACGGCTAAATCTAATGGGTACTCGGTTAAGTGAAAAAGACCATTTTCTCCATCGTGGCACAGATCAACACTGTACTTCTCTTTTTCCAGCGCGGTGCGCAGGTTTTCAGCCAGCTGAATATCATCTTCTATTACAAGAATTCGCATTGTTTAGTCCTTCTTCACTTCGCCCGTAACCTGGTGAACTTTTAAATCTATGATCCGACCGTCATCGAGTAAAATCCTCACGATATAGTATTCTCCTTGTTTGGAGATCTTGAGGGTTTTGCCCGAATACTTGTCGGTTGCAAGTTTAACTGCTTGCTTTTTGCTTATGGTATCTTGCTTCTCGGTGGCTTGTGCGCCTTGGAACGCCAGCACACAGCAAATCAACGTAGCAGCAAGACATCTTGGCAACTGCATTTATAAGCTCCACGGTTAGGGTTGCTTAACATCTTGTGGCACAGGCTATTGGAAAACGACTTAACCCATGCTGAACTTGTTAAGGCAGTACTTTCTTGTATGGCTTGACGACACTATTGGCATACACGCCAGCGGCGATATAAGGGTCTTGTGCCGCCCACTCTTCGGCTTGCGCCAGAGAATCAAACTCGGCGATCACCAGCGAACCTGTAAAGCCAGCTTCACCTGGATCCGGGCTGTCGATAGCCGGCAGTGGACCCGCTGCGAATAAGCGTTGCTGTTGTGCAAGTTCATCGAGTCTGGCCAGGTGCGCCGGGCGCGCTGCCAAGCGCTTCTGCAAAGAGTTCTCAACGTCCGTTGAATAGATCATATAAAGCATAGGGTGCAAAAAATTATTGTGTTATTTGCGCCTATCATAGACTGAACCGGCCCTGTGTGTAAATGCTGCCACCACTGATGGATAAAGACAAATTCCGCAGCGTGTATGTTTAACTTGTTATAAGTGCGTTGTGTAAGCGTGTAAAGGTGTGAGGTTTACGTCAATGGCCGAGCGGATTAGACGTTTATACTTGAAATGCCGTGCTGATGGCTGGTAGAGTCCATCGACTATTCTTACAAAATAATAATAAGGTTGTTCTTGTGAGCGCAAATCGTGAGCACTTCAGCTCGCGGCTGGGATTCATCCTCGCCGCAGCGGGTTCCGCAGTCGGGATTGGTAACCTGGTTGGGTTTCCCGTGTCTGCAACAAAAAATGGGGGCGGTGCTTTTCTGCTGACTTATGCCCTGTTTGTTATCTTTATCTGTTTGCCTGTCATGATGGCTGAGATGGCAATGGGCCGTAAGGCACAAAAAGACCCTTATGGTTCCTATAAATCGTTAACCCAGGGTGACAAAAAGTGGTCCCTGGCTGGCGCGATTGCAGTATTAACGCCGTTTATGATCGCCGTTTTCTACATGGTTATAACGGTATGGATCTTTGGTTATCTGGTACAAACGGTGCTGGGGAATCTCGACATGCTGGCCAATCCTGGCCACTTTGATGCCTTTGTAAACCAGTACTCTATGTTTATCTACATGGTGTTCGTGGGCCTTATCGTCAATCTGATTTTGGTCGGTGGTGTTAAAGAGGGCATTGAGAAGGCCGCTAAATTCATGATGCCGGCGCTGTTTGTGCTGCTGCTTGGCCTGGTTGCCTACGTACTGACGCTGGACAATGCGATGGCCGGGGTGCGCTACTACCTGGTGCCTGATTTTTCTAAGATGAATGCCAGCGTGCTCAATGGTGCACTGTCACAGTCGTTCTTCTCGTTGTCACTGGGTATGGGTATTTTGATCACCTATGCGTCTTACATCTCCAAAAAAGATGACATCGTAGGCAGTTCAAAAATGGTCGCGATCACAGACTCTCTGGTTGCCTTCATTGCTGGTCTGATGGTGTTACCTGCTATCTTTAGCTTTAACCCGGACACAGATCCTGCCAAGCTGAGTGATTCGTCCGTGTCTATGATATTTGTGTATCTGCCAAAGCTGTTACTGGCACTGCAATCTGACATTGGCTATTTTGGCGCTTCTGCGGTTGCTGCGCTGTTTTTCTTGCTAGTGTTTTTTGCTGCAATTACCTCTTTGGTGTCGATTATTGAAGTACCTACCGCTGCGCTGATGGAAGAAAAATGCATTAGCCGTAAAAAGGCGCTGGGTGTGCTGGCACTGACAACAGGCGGGTTGACGGTACTGTGTACCATGTCGTTTGGTATGGTTGGATGGCTGACGGACTTTATTGACTACGGCGGTGCCAGTCAGAGTATGTTTGCGCTGATCTCGGATGTATTCTACGAGACCATATTGCCATTCAATGGTTTGCTGGTGTGCTTGTTTGTGATGTATCGCTGGAAGAAGCACAACTTGTCTGAGGAACTGGCTCAGGGGTCGCCAAATTATAAAGGCAGCTTGATGGAAAAGTATGTGAACTTTTCACTGTCGACCTTTATCCCCGTGATCCTTGCTGTGATCTTCATCAATACAGTGACCACTAAGTTCTTCTCTTTCAGTCTGTTTGGTTTTTAACAGCCCCTGAAATACCTGACTCGGGCGTCACCTGCTGTGACGCCCGAGTGCTAAAAAGTCACCCCCGAATCCAGATACTGCCCCAAACCCAGGGTAAACACCCAAAGCCCCCACAGACTGTGCTCAAGCACACAGACCGCCAAAGAGCGGCTGTGAGCATAGGTATAGGCAAACAGCAATCCGCCGACAAAGGACAGTGCAATCGCCACCCAGTTGTCGTATACACAGTGCGCCAGCGCGAACACGGCGGCGCTCAGTACAACCCGGCTGGTTTTTTTCGGCAAGATCCGTTTGTAACGGTGGAAAAAATAACTGCGAAACACCAGCTCTTGCGGCAGTACCGATAAAATTGGATAGGCTATCAAAAGGATCAACCAGTCACGGGTGGAGTTGAGCGGCATATCAAACCAGCTTTCCTGATTGACCAGGCCATAAAACATCGCAGAAAACAGCGCACCAATAAAAAAGGTTGAAAATAGCCGCCGCTTCACAGTTGAGAAGGTCCCCAGGCTGGTGAGGCGAAAACGTTTGAAGTGTGGATCGGTCAGTAACAAATATGTACACACAGCTGTGAGTATAATCAGGGCCGGGAATAACCAATTGGCGAGTTGATGGCGAAAAGCATAGGCAATAATGGGTAACAGAAAAAACACCAGGAATAGTTCGCACCAGCGATATTGGTTTGCGTTCAATGTAGCCTCTGGTATGTCTGACAACGTTAGCCTAACTATAGTCAAGGCTGTTCAACTCGGGTATGGCAGGCCGCGGAAAACTTTGTTTGATTGACTTTTGCGACAGAACTCCTTAGCCTGCCGGGCTTTGTTGTATAAAGACGGATGCATGATGAATAAAAGTGAACTGGTTTCGGCCATGGCGGCCCACAGCGAATTGACTAAAAAAGACACGCAGGCTGCGCTGGGTAGTCTTTTAAAACTTATCACCAAACGTCTCTCTGAAGGAGATCAGGTCCAGCTCAATGGCATGGGCACCTTTACGCTGAGTTATCATCCGGCCAAGCCGGGCAGAAACCCCAGAACCGGGGAAGAGATCATGATTGAAGGGCAAAATAAGGTGTTGTTTAAGCCAGCCAAAGCCTTTAAGGATGCTCTGGCTGACTAAGTAAGGCTAAAACGACTTAGCGTGCCGTTGCCGCTTTCATATCGCGGACAAAGGCGTTCAGGGCCTGATACATAGCCGGTTTGTCATCCAGGTGCTGCTCAATGATTTTAACCACGGCAGAGCCTGAGATGGCACCCGCAGCGCCAGAGTCCAGCGCTGCTTTGACCTGCTCTGGCGTTGAGATACCAAAACCCAGTAAGGCTGGGGCCGCATGGTACTCGGTAAGCTTAGTGATGATTTCATCGGTTGGCATTTGCACCTGGCTTTCTGTGCCGGTTACCCCAGCGCGAGAAAGCAAGTAGGTATAGCCTCTGCCATAGCTGGCACATTCGCGCAAAGTATCATCGCTGGCGTTCGGTGTTGCGATAAAAATCGGCTCAATACCCGCATCTACCGCGGCTCTGCGGAACATTTTTGACTCATGCAAAGGCACGTCGGCAACTAAGACTGAATCGATGCCGGCCGCTTTGGCTTGCTGATAAAAAGCTTCCAGACCACGTGCAAAGATCAGGTTTGAGTAAAGCAGCAGTCCGATCGGCAAGTCAGGGTATTGCGCTCTGATGGTACTGATCACGTCAAAGCAATCTTCTGTGTCTATGTTTTGCTCCAGTGCACGAATGTTCGCAGCCTGGATCACCGGGCCGTCTGCAATCGGATCAGAGAAAGGGATCCCCAGCTCCAGTGCATCCGCACCGCCTTCAATCAGGCTTTTGATGATGGCCAGACTAGTTTCTTTGTCCGGATCGCCAATTGTAACAAATGGCACAAACGCACCTTGCTGCTTGTCCTTAAGCTGCTTAAACATCTCATTGTAACGGCTCATAGCTCACCTCGCGCTTCTAATACCTGATGGACATGGGCTAAGTCTTTGTCGCCACGGCCACTTAAATTGATCACTATTACTGTGTCCTGCTCCTGTGCTTCTGCATATTTCAGGGCATAGGCCAGTGCGTGGCTTGATTCCAGCGCGGGTATGATCCCTTCGTGCTTTGCCAGCGCCTGAAATGCGGCCAGCGCTTCATCGTCGGTCACTGCTACATATTGTGCACGGCCCGTTTCATGCAGATAGGCGTGTTGTGGCCCAACAGCGGGGTAATCGAGGCCGGCTGACACTGAGTAAGATTCTTCAATCTGGCCGTCCTGGTTCTGCATAATATAGGTATAGGCACCGTGCAAAATGCCCTTAGTGCCTTTACACAATGCCGCACCGTGTTCTTCTGTATCTAAACCTTTGCCCGCAGGCTCGACACCAATGAGTTTCACGTCTTTTTCGTCAATAAAATCTGCGAACATACCAATCGCATTAGAACCGCCACCGACACAAGCCATGACCACATCCGGCAGTTTACCCTCGGCTTCAAGCACTTGTTGCTTGGCTTCTTCGCCGATCATTTTCTGGAACTCACGTACCAGCGTCGGGAAGGGGTGAGGGCCTGCGGCTGTACCGAGCAAATAGTGGGCGGTTTTGTAATTGGCTGACCAATCACGCATTGCTTCGTTAACGGCGTCTTTTAATGTGCCCGAGCCCGCGGTGACCGGGATCACCTCGGCACCCATCAGGCGCATACGGAAAACATTTGGTTGCTGACGCTCAACGTCTTTGGCACCCATGTAAACACGACATTTTAGGCCGAGCAGGGCACAGGCCAGTGCCGTTGCAACACCGTGTTGTCCGGCGCCGGTCTCCGCGATGACTTCTGATTTACCCATACGTTTAGTGAGCAGCGCCTGACCAAGCACCTGATTGGTTTTGTGCGCGCCACCGTGAAGCAGATCTTCACGTTTAAGATACAGCTTCACTTTGGGGTTTTTAACCAGGTTTCTGGTAAGCGTTAGCGGCGTTGGGCGTCCTGCAAACTCATTCAATAACTGATAGAACTCCTGCTGGAAAGCCGGATCTTTTTGCGCTTTGTTAAACTCCTGCTCAAGCTGCTTAAGTGCAGGAACTAGTAATTCAGGGACAAACATGCCACCAAAATCACCGTAATAGCCTGTATTCATTGTTTCCACCTCAGTATTTACGAATTGTATTAAAAGCTGTATTGAGTTTGTCGGCGCACTTTTTGCCCGGGCTGGTCTCGACGCCTGAGTTCAGGTCGAACCCGGCTGCGCCCAGGTACGAGGCCTGTGTTAGATTGTCTGCGTTAAGGCCACCTGCCAGCATAAAGCTGCCCGGCGTCTGGTTCAGTAACTGCCAATCAAATGCCTGACCTGTGCCACCAAGTTGACCTTTGACTTTGGTGTCGTACAAATGTTTGTCGACGCCCTGTAAAGGTTCAGGTAAATGGTCGCTGATCCCCTGTGCTTTCCAGATCTGGCAGTTGACAGGTAACTGCTGGCGCAGCGCATCGACATAATCTTGTGATTCATTGCCATGCAACTGGACTGCGCTGAGTTTCAGAACCCGCACATTTTCAATCACCTGCTCAAGCGGGGCATCGACAAACACACCCACATAATTGAGCGGCGCGCTGTCTACGACCGCTTTGGCGCAGTCAATATCGACATAACGGGGTGACTTGGGATAAAAAATCAGACCGCCGTACACTGCGCCTGCCTCATAAGCAGCAATGGCGTCCTGGCTGCGCGTTAGGCCACAGACCTTGTTTTCGCCCAGGATCAGCTTGCGACATGCGGTTTCAAGGTCTTGTTCTGCCATTAATGAGCTGCCAACCAGAAAACCATTGCAAATGGGCGCTAAGCGTTTTACGTCTGCATGGGTATAAATGCCAGACTCAGAGATCACGGTTTTATCTTCCGGGATCAATTTGCGCAAACGTTCGCTGGTTGCCAAGTCTGTACTTAAATCTCTAAGATTACGGTTGTTGATCCCAATAAGTTTGGCATCCAGCTTAAGGGCGCGATGAACCTCTTCCTCATTACTGACTTCCGTCAGTACCGCCATATTCAGGCTGTGGGCCAAATCAGCCAAAACCTGGTAACGTGCGTCATCAAGTACTGATAGCATCAGCAAAATGGCATCGCCACCGCTTACACGGGCCAGATACACCTGGTATTCATCAATAAAAAAGTCTTTACAGATAAGCGGCTGTGACACCTGAGTTCTGACATAGCTAAGATAATCAAAATTACCCTGAAAATACTTTTCGTCAGTCAGCACACTGATGCAGCTGGCATAACGGCCATAAACCGCGGTAATTTCGTCCAGGTCGAAGTGTTGACGGATCAGCCCTTTCGACGGCGAAGCTTTTTTACACTCCAGAATAAACTGAGTACCCGGACGGCTCAATGCTGCGTAAAAATCGCGGTCGCTGGGGGTTATCTGCTCTATAAAACTGTCCAGCGGGCGCGCTTGCTTGCGTTGTGCCACTTCAACTTCTTTATCAGCAACGATTCTCTCTAATACATTAGCCATTGCTCACCTCCACAATTTCGGCAAGTTTATCGGCGCAGCGTCCGGACGCCAGCATTTCGGCAACCTGAGCACTGGCTGATTTCAGGTCCGTTGCTTTGTCTGTCATGACCAGCAGCGCTGCGACGTTGGCGATGATAGCGGCATTGTGTGCTTCTTTGCCTGTGCCACTGAGAATATCCCTGGTTGCCTGGGCATTAAACTCTGGCGTATCGCCAAAGATGGCTTCAAGCGGGTAGCGCGCCAGCCCAAAGTCTTCAGGCGTCAGTGTGTAGTCTTTCAATTCGCCCTGATTAAGCTCTGTTACCAGGGTTTCGCCATGCAGTGCAATTTCATCACAGCCTGAGCCATGAACGACCATGGCGCGTTGGGTGCCGAGCTTTTGTAACGTCTCTGCCATTGGGCGACAAAGCTTAGGGTCGTAAACACCCAGCAATTGCACCTGAGGCTGAGCTGGGTTGGCAAGCGGGCCGAGAATATTAAACAGGGTGCGGGTTTTAAGCTTAGTGCGCACTGGCATCGCATGTTTGACACCGGCGTGATAGTGCGGGGCAAACAAAAAGGTAAAGTTGGTTTGTTGCAAGCAGCGTGCACCCTGTAATGGGTCCATATCCAGGTTGATCCCCAGTGTTTTTAACAAGTCGGCAGAGCCGGATTTGCTCGATACGCTGCGGTTGCCATGTTTAACCATAGGAATACCGCAGGCGGCTGCAACAATAGCGGCTGTGGTACTGACATTGATGGTGTTGGTGCCATCACCGCCCGTGCCACAACTGTCTGCACACAGCAAGCCCTGGGTGTCGAATGCCGTAGCATGGTCACGCATAGCTTTTGCGGCGCCTGCGATTTCTTCGGCGGTTTCGCCCTTGATTTTCAGGGCGACCAGCGCGGCGGTGAGTTGTACCTCATCCAGCTGGCCTTGCATAACGGCGCTAAAAAGATCGGTGGCTGTGGCGAAATCCAGCGATTTTTGTTCAAGTAATAGATTCAAACTGTCCATGTCTACTCCTCACCAGTGAGATAGGCGATGCTTTGCTTAAGAAGCTGAGCACCGCATGGGGTTAAAATAGATTCCGGGTGAAACTGATACCCGATCACCTTATCGTTCGGGTGGTAAATCGCCATTGGAATATCTTCATAGTTTGCAATGACTTCAAGGCTCTCTGGCACCTGAGTTGCCATTAAAGAATGATAACGCGCAACCGGAAAAGATTTGCCCAGCCCGGCAAAAACCGGATGGGGCTTTACGCTAATGTGAGACGATTTACCGTGCACGGTTTCGCCGGCATGGCCTATGGTGCCGCCGTAGCTTTGTGTCAGTGCCTGCTGCCCCAGGCAGATCCCCAGCATGGGGTACTTGCCTTTACACAGGTCAATCAGCTCCAGCAGGCAGCCCGCATCTTTTGGGGCGCCGGGGCCGGGTGATAAAACTAGGATCACCGGGCCGCTTTCTTGCTGCATTTTGGCAAAAATCGTTCTGGCATCAAGGTGGTTTCGGTAAACGACCAGCTCGGCACCGAGCAGCGACAGTTCATCAACCAGGTTATAGGAGAAGGAGTCAAAGTTATCGAGAAAGTATATCTTGGGGATCATGACTGCGCTCCTGCATAAGTCGATTGAATGGCTTTGATCACGGCGCTGGCTTTGGCACGAGTTTCGTCGGCTTCGGCTTGCGGATCGGAATCATAAACAACACCTGCACCGGCCTGTACCAGCGCCTGGCCATTTTTAACGAAGGCTGAGCGGATCACGATGCAAGAATCCATCGCACCATCCCCGGTCAGATAACCAACGGCGCCACCGTAGCTGCCACGTCGTTGCTTTTCCGTGTGTCTGACCAATTCTGCCGCTCTGACTTTCGGTGCGCCGACAAGTGTACCCATGTTCATACTGGCCTGATAGGCATGCAGGGCATCGAGGTCCGGTTTCAGCTGACCGACCACGCGTGAAACCAGGTGCATGACCTGAGAATAACGGTCTACTTTGAGTAGCTCTTTGGCATGACGGGTGCCGGGTATGCTGATCCTGGCCACATCATTACGGGCCAGATCGACTAGCATTAAATGCTCGGCACGTTCTTTTTGATCGTCTCTGAGTTCCAGTTCGATGCGGCTGTCCAGATCCGGGTTGATACTGCCATCGGCAAACTTACCACGAGGCCGGGTGCCTGCAATAGGATACACTTCAACCTGATTACTCTGCTCACAATATTTCAATGCCGATTCGGGAGAAGCACCAAACAAGACAAAGTCTTCGTCGCGCATATAGAACATGTACGGACTTGGGTTTTGCTGCTTAAGCGCTTTGTAGGCTGACATTGGGTCGGCACAAGGCAAAGAGAAGGTACGCGAGGGCACCACCTGAAAAATGTCGCCATCGACAATGTGCTGCTTCAGTTTTACCACTTGCTCTATATAAGTCTCATCACTGATATCGACACTGACCTCACAGCGACCGGTAAGCGGACTTGGTGAGAATGACTCTAAAGCATCACACTGATGATTGAGCACTTCAAGCTGGCGGCCGACCTCAAAACAGTTTGCATGAACGTCGGGGCCGTTGAACACATTGCCGATTAACTCAGTGGTTTGCGCCTGATGATCTATGATAAGCAGGGTCTCGGCCAGATAGAATACGTAGTCAGGGCAGCTGTTGGCACCGTCTGGCACCTCAGGCAGTTGTTCAAAATTGGCCACCATATCGTACGCAAACACCCCTCCCAGAAACAACGAAAACGGTGTGTCTGAGTTACATTTGATGCGGTTGATACAGGTTCTGAGTGCGCTAAACGCATTATCGGCTTTGAGCTTTGCATACTCGTCGAGATCAGCCGATGTGTCGCGATAAGTAATGGTTAGCACTGAGTTATCTTGGGTTACGTCGCAGTTTTCCACTTCCTGAGCCAGGTAGGGCAGCAGTTGCTCACCATTGTTGGACAGTGCTCTGACGATGACTTGCTTGCCCTGACACTCAAAGCGCAGTGCGGTATCAACCAGAATAATGCTTTTCACATTGTCTTTGGAGTCGATTTCTGCCGATTCCAGCAACAATGAGTTGGGCTTGTCCAGCGCTGCGAACAAAGACAAGGGGCTGGCGATATACTCTCGCCGTAACCGAATACTGGTTACTTCCCCGGGCTGTGTCGTTATATGACTAAAAATCACACCTCATTCCTCGTAATTTTCATAATTTAAGCTAAAAAAAACCCCCGTAAGCGAGTTGCTTGCGGGGGTCTGTGTATTAGGTACAAAGATGCCGTCCCGCTAATTCAGGCACCACCACCAAGACATATCTAGTAAAAGAGTTGTTATATTATTGATCACTATACAATATCTTTGAGAAAATTAAGTTACAAAAAAACCCGCGTGTTTAGCGCGGGTTTCGAAAATCTTGCATGCACAACGATTCACCCGCTAGTTACGAGTGCCACCACCAAATGTTGAAAGTTGTTTGTATGTTCATTTGTTAAGTCATCGTTATGTAAATTGATTGCCAACAGTAAACCGCACTATGGGACAAAGTGTCAAGGTCAAATCGGAAAAAAACCAGTTAGTTCCCAAAAATGGTTATTTTGACCTAGCCACTCGCACAATTATCACTGTTTAGTGTGTCAGATAAGCGCCCGTAAAAGTAAACAACATGGTATACTAAAATCTGCATTTTTTTATAAGGTTATGAGAGTTTGATTAAATACGACTTACACAGTCACAGTACTTTTTCGGATGGTCGTTTGGCGGTCAGTGCCTTGCTGGAACGAGCAACCGAAAGAGGCGTGGATGTCCTTGCGATTACGGATCACGATACCACTGCGGGCCTGGCACCTGCGCGTGACTACATCACTGATAAGCAATTGCCCTTGTCGCTGATCTCCGGGGTTGAAATCTCAACCAAATGGGAGAGCTTTGAAATACACATAGTCGGTCTGAATATAGATGAGTCGAATGATGCGCTCGCAACCTTGCTTGCCAGTCAGCAGCAAAAACGCCGTGAGCGTGCCAAAGAAATTGGGGCACGGCTGGCCAAACGCGGGTTTGAAGGTATCTATGAGGAAGCACAAGTGCTTGCTGAAAACGCTGAAATTACCCGCGCCCATTTTGCTAAAGCACTGGTAGACAGAGGCGTTGCCAAAAACATTCAGGGCGTGTTTAAAAAATATCTGGGCCGCAACAAAATCGGCTATGTGCCGAGTAGCTGGTGCACTATGGGAGAGGCCATTGAGGCCATACACAGTGCGGGTGGCGTGAGCGTGCTGGCCCATCCCGGACGTTATCAGATGTCGAACAAGTGGCTCAGAAAGTTACTCGGTGAGTTCAGTGCCGCCGGGGGCAAGGCAATGGAAGTTGCACAACCACAGCAGGCGCCATCGGAGCGCCAGTTTCTGGGGCAGCTGAGCCGCGAATATAACCTGCTGGCCAGTCAGGGATCTGATTTTCATTATCCGACAAACTGGTTGGATCTTGGAAAAAATCTATACTTACCAAAAGATTGCCAAGGTGTTTGGCAGTTCTGGGGCGCGACAGAGGAGTGACAGCGTGAGCCAATTTTTTCATATTCATCCCGATAACCCACAGGGCCGTCTGATCCGTCAGGCCGTTGATATTATTCAGCAGGGTGGGGTGATTGTATACCCAACCGATTCCGGTTACGCGATTGGGTGCAGCCTGGGTAATAAACAGGCGAAGGAGCGTATTGAACGTATTCGGGGTATTGAAAAACATCATAATTTTACCCTGATGTGCCGTGATTTGTCCGAGTTATCGACTTATGCCCGTGTCGATAACCAGATGTTTCGTATGATCAAAAATAATACGCCGGGTCCTTACACCTTTATTCTCAAAGGAACAAAAGAAGTACCCAGACGTTTGCTCAATGAGAAGAAAAAAACCATCGGGATCCGGGTCACTGAGCATCCGATCACGGCCGCGTTACTGACGGAGCTGGGCGAGCCTTTGATGTCTTGTTCATTGATATTGCCGGATGAGCAATTTACCGAGTCGGATCCGGATGATATTCGGCTGCGCCTGGAGAAGCATGTTGATCTCATCATTCACGGCGGATTTTTGATAGAGCAGGCGACGACTGTGATTGACATGTCTGATGATGAAGTGGTGATCCTGCGCCGTGGTTGTGGCGATACGACCCCGTTTGAATAAGCATGGTTGATCAAGGCGCACAGCAAAAGCTGCCACTGGCGTTTTTACACGGAGAGGCGGTGCTCGAAAAACCGGAAGACCTCTATATCCCTCCGGATGCGCTGGAAGTCATACTCGAGACGTTTGAAGGCCCGCTCGACCTGCTATTGTATCTCATCAAGCGCCATAAGCTGGATATCCTGGAGCTACCGATACTGAGCATTACGCAGCAATACGTAAAGTATGTGGAGATGATGCAGGACATGCAGCTTGAGCTGGCTGGTGAATACCTGGTGATGGCTGCCTTACTGGCACAAATAAAGTCTCGTTTACTTTTACCCGTGCATGAAGAGCTGGAGGATGAAGAAGATCCCCGTGCAGAATTGGTCAGACGGCTTCAGGAATATGAGCAATTCAAAAAAGCAGCGGAGAATCTGGATCAGCTGCCTCGTGTTGATCGGGAGATTTTTGTCGCCCGTGCGCTGATGGAAGAAACAGACGCGCCACAGGCACAACTTCCGGATATAGATATGGCTGAGCTGCTGCTGGCATTGAGTGATGTAATGGCACGGGCAAAAACGTTTGAACACCACCAGATCAGCGCCGAAGCCTTATCGACGCGCGAGCGTATGGCGGCCATTTTACAGTTTTTGTCTGCGCATCCGGAGCCGGTTGAGTTTTCCCGCTTGTTTACCTTGTCAGAGGGGCGCAGTGGGGTGGTCGTTACATTTATCGCAATGCTTGAGTTATTGAAAGAGCAGTTGATCGACTGTGTGCAGGTTGCCCCCGCTGCCGCACCGGCCAGCACAATTTATTTGTCATTAAAGCTACAAGAGTGACGCCGGCTCTGTCATAATACGCGGCTTTAGACTAGCCTTATCCTACTTGCATGAAACGCCGTATCAGTGATGAACAATTGGTTGAACTGGTTGAAGCAGCCATATTCGTTGCCGATAAGCCTTTATCCCGAAAGCAGCTGAAAGAAACCGTTTTACAGGACATTACTGTATCGGATGCCCGCCTCAGGCAGGCACTGGCAACTTTGAGTGAGCACTATCAGACTCGGGGCGTCAAACTGGTTGAAGTTGGCACGGGCTATCGTTTTCAGGCTTGTGCCAGTTTAAGCCCCTGGCTTAGCAACCTGTGGCAGGAAAAAGCACCCAAATACTCTCGGGCGACGCTCGAAACCCTGGCACTGATCGCTTATCGCCAGCCTATAACCAGAGGCGAGATTGAGCAGGTGCGGGGCGTGACGGTGAGCTCCAACATCATCAAAAGCTTGCTGGAGCGGCAATGGATAAAGGTGGTGGGCTATAAAGAAGTGCCGGGCAAACCGGCGCTGTATGCAACAACCAAACAATTTTTGGACTACTTTTCGCTCAACGGGTTGGATATGCTCCCTGAGCTGCCACCCCAGCAGGGCGAGAAGCTAGATCAGATGTTAGATGATCCTTCTGTGAGAGAACCATCAGAATGAGTGAGAAGTTACAAAAAGTTTTAGCACGCGCTGGCGTTGGCTCGCGTCGTGAAATGGAAAAATACATCGAAAGCAACCGTGTCAGTGTGGACGGCAAGGTAGCTAAGCTGGGTGATCGCGTAGAAGAAAACGCCGTCATTCGCGTCGATGGTCATATCGTTAAAGTAGAGCAACAGGAAGAGCGGATCTGTCGTGTCCTGATGTACCATAAACCTGAAGGTGAGCTGTGTACGCGTAAAGATCCGGAAGGCCGCCGTACCGTGTTCGACCGTCTCCCGCGTATTGAAGGCGATCGCTGGATTGCCATTGGTCGATTGGATGTCAATACATCAGGCTTGTTGCTGTTCACCAATGATGGTGAACTGGCCAATCGCCTGATGCACCCTAAATATGAGGTAGAGCGTGAATATTCGGTGCGGGTATTTGGTGATGTAACCAACGAGCATCTGCGTAACCTGAAAAAAGGGGTGGAACTGGAAGACGGTCCGGCGAAATTCCTGAAGCTGGCACCACGCGGTGGTGAAGGCCTGAACAAGTGGTTTAACGTCACTTTAACCGAAGGTCGTAACCGCGAAGTGCGTCGCTTGTGGCAATCTCAGGAGCTTGAAGTATCGCGTCTGATCCGAGTTCGCTATGGTAAGCTGGAATTAGGTAAACGTCTGCCCCAGGGCGGCTGGGAAGAGCTCAAACTGGAAGATGTGAATTATCTGCGCAAGTCGGTAGGTATGCGCCCTGAAACGCAGACTAAACTGTCTGTGATGCCTGAAAAGCGTAAAGATAAGCGTGCGAAGATCAACCGTATTCGCAAGGCGGTAAATAAGCACAACCAGCGCCTCAAGCAAAGCAAACGTCGTTAAAACAGACACAAAAAAGCCGCTTTTCGCGGCTTTTTTTATGGCTTACTTAGGTTGGGCATCCAGCGACTGACCATTTACCTCGGCCGAGTCATCGGACATCAGGTAGAGGTAAGTCGGCATCAGTTCTTCGGGGGTTTTTAGTTTGTCTTTATCTTCGCCCGGGTAAGCTGTAGCGCGCATGCCAGTGCGAGTCGCACCTGGGTTAATACAGTTAATGCGAATGTTGGTTTTACCCACTTCTGCGGCCCACGTTTGCATCATACCTTCGGTGGCAAATTTCGAAATGGCATAAGCGCCCCAAAATTCGCGGCCCTGACGACCTACGCCAGATGACGTAAAGACAATAGAAGCGCTGGGTGATTTACGCATCACAGGGAACAGGTATTTGGTGATCATTGCCTGTGCGGTAACGTTCACTTTCATGATGTTCTCAAACGTGGACACGCAAAAATGTTCCAGCGGACCTAGGGCACCTAAAATGGAGGCGTTATTTAGCAGCCCGTCAAGCTTGCCAAATTGTTGTTCGATCGTTGCGGCAAGGTCGCGATAGTGTTGTTTTGTCGCGCCTTTCAGGTCTAAAGGCACAATGGCCGGTTTTGGACATCCTGCCGCAACGATTTCGTCATAAACACATTCCAGCTTTTGGGTGGTTTTACCCAGCAGAATCACCGTTGCACCATGTTTGGCGTAGGTCAATGCGGCAATCCGGCCAATGCCATCGCCTGCACCCGTGATCAAAATCACTTTGTTTTCTAAAGCATTCTCAGCTGCTTGATAAGTATGCATTTTGAACCTCTGAGCTAAATTTTCGGCATATTTTAACACATACCACAGCCAAGTTATCGAATTTATTGTAAATATGGCTGGCGAAACGCTACACTTTGCGTTAACTTAAACTGGTCTAATGTCTTATTAAAAGCAGATTTACCTTTAAGTACCTTTTTGCAAAGGTTTTAACTAAATGTTCTCTGATTGGTCAATTTATCAGCTAAATTAAGCAGTTAGGTTGAGTTCAGGGCTAAGAATAATAATAAGATTATGTCGGAGCCAAATAAATGAAAAAAATGCTACTCTCACTCGCGGTTTCTGCAGCCTTAGCAGGTTGTGGCGGCGGTGAAACCCTTGAAGATGTAAAACAAGAAAGCACAGCTGTAAAACCCAGCGCCTCGATTAAGTTCGACCCATCAAATGGGGTGATTTCTGTGCCTAATGATCTGCTGTTTAACGGCACGAAGGATGGCACGATCAATATCCCTGGTGAGCTGAATGATGACGGTTCGGTCAAAGTTCAGCGTGCACATTATGCCGACCCTTCATTGGCAATAGGCGCACTGGATGGTTGGTCCACCCAAATGCCGTTTGCTATCGATTTGACAGTACCTGCCGGTGTTGAAATTGATGCCGCCAGCGTATCAACGCCCGGCGCGGTGAGAATTTTTGAAGTGGTTATGGGTGCCAGCCTGACAGATCAGGACTGTGCAACAGTGCCGGCCGGGATCGCCTGTAAAGGGGTTGCCGAGCTGACCAACGGCCTGCAGGGTGATTTTATCGCTAAGTTGGGCGCGGACGGGAAAAGCATCAATGTGATCACGATGAAACCGCTTAAGTCGTCGACTACCTACATCACAGTACTAACAACGGGCCTGAAAGACAGCTCGGGCAGTGTTGCACCGTCTTCAACCTATACTTTGCTTAAGCAAGACGCGCCTTTGGTGACGCCTGCGCAAAAGGGCCTGCAAGCGGTTGTGAAAAGTTATGAGAACGCGGTGACCTCGCTCGGTACTGTGACCAGTGAAGAAATCATTTTCTCTGCGGCGATGACAACGCATTCAACCTTTGAGGTGATGGGCGCGGTTAAACAGCTACTGGCAGCGTCTTTAACGACAGATCAAAAACCGGTATTGAGTGTTGGCCAACAGCCAGCTGATGGTTTGACGGTTGCTGACTTGCCGGGTATCCCTTTATCTGACGAAATTCGTCCTTTGTTCCGCTCAGTAAGATACTTGCAAGGCAACATTGTTTTGCCTCGTTATCTTGGGGAGCCGCAAGCGAAAGAAGACGCGGCACTGGCAGATACCTACTGGCAGGCACAGTGTGATAACGCGGCAGCGGTTGCCGGTTATATTCAGGCAACTGGTGGCACACCTGAGCTCAAAGAAGGTAACGATACCCTGTGTAATGCGCTCTCTGGCGGCCGTTTAAGAGACTTAGGCCTGGATCAGCACAAGTTTGTTAGTAAATATAATCCAATTCCAAAAGCCCTGGGCGCAAATAACATCCCGGTGCAGATCACTATGCCAGCAGATGAGACAAACCGCCCTGAAACGGGTTGGCCAGTCGTAATTATGCAACACGGTATTACCAGTAAAAAAGAAGACATGTTAGGTCTTACACTGGCACTAACCCAGAAAGGTTTTGCGACCGTTGCAATTGACCACCCGCTGCATGGTGAACGCGGTATTGATGTAGATGGTGACGGTGAAGACGACTTCAATGCGTCGACTAAGAGTGTGCTGCACTATATGAACCTGCAATCACTGTTGGTTGCCCGTGATAACCTGCGTCAGTCAACGGCCGACTTACTCGGTCTGCGTTTGGGTCTGAACTTTATTAACCAGGCAACCGCGGTTCCATTACTGTTCAATACTCAGGATGTCAGCTTCATTGGGCACTCACTGGGCTCAGTTGTTGGACCTGGCTTTATCGCTTTGGCCAACACGCCGCTGGATGTGCAGGTTGATGCCTTGTTTAACGTGAAAGCGGGTGCGCTATCAAGCGGCGGTTCAGGCATTGCTAACTTCCTGGTGGAGTCGGCTTCGTTCGGCCCTGTAGTGAAAAGCGCTGTACTGTCTGCTGCAACAGATCTGGCGGTATCAAAACAGTTTAATGCTTACCTTGCAGAAGGGGCGATTGCAGACTGTGGTCAGTACGCAGCGGATGCCGGCGCGTTTGCAAACTGCGCTTACTCAACCTTTACAGCTCAGTTAGCTGCCAACGGTGACACAGTTGCACTGGGTGCAATTGATGCAACAGTCACGCAGTTCGCTTATGCCGCGCAAAGCGTACTTGGCAGCGCCGACCCAATTAACTACGCTGGCACTGTTAACGCGCTGGGTACACCTATGTATATGGGCGTGGTTGTAGGCGGTGAGAACGGCAACAAAGAAGATCAGGTTATTCCACCTTCAACTCTAAGCAATCCGCTATCAGGCAGCTTGCCAATGGCTGCTATGATGGGACTGACGGCGGTTTCAGAGTCTCCAGAGGTCGATGGTACAGCAGGCAGCTATTTGGTTAAGTTCAGTCAGGGCCACCACAGCTCACTGTTGACGCCTGGCTTTGACGAGCGCTCTGGTGGCACAGCTGAAGGCCATGCAGCAGCGACAATGGAAATTCAGGCTCAGGTAGCCGCTTTCCTTCAGGAGCAAGGTAGAGCACTGCCAATCACTAATGATGCTGTTATTGCAAAATAATCGCATTTGAGAGATTATGAAAAAGCCGCTGTTTTAGCGGCTTTTTTTTACTTAAATTTCAGGAGTAGAAAGTTGGCATTTTTATATGAGTACGGATTATTTTTGGCCAAAGCGGTGACTCTGGTCGCAGCACTTGGTGCAGTCATAGCCATGATTGTTGCAGCAAGTCACAAGCCGAGTTCTCAGTCCGGAGAAATCGAGCTGACCGATATATCTAAACGTCTGGACGAGGCAAAAGCGCAATTCCTGGCGCAAACGCTGGACAAAAAAGCGCTCAAAGCGCATCAAAAGCAGCAGAAAAAGGCGCAATCAGACCAGGCTGATGAAGATAAAAAGCGCGTGTTTGTTGTTGAGTTTAGCGGCAGCATGGATGCTCATGAAGTGGAAAACCTCAGAGAAGAAGTAACGGCTATCTTAACAATCGCTGATGCCAAGCAGGATCAGGTTGTGGTTAACCTGGAAAGTGGTGGCGGGGTTGTGCATGGTTACGGCCTGGCCGCCTCTCAATTGCAACGTATCAAAGATGCCGGGCTGCCACTGACAGTGTGCGTAGATAAAGTCGCAGCCAGCGGGGGTTATATGATGGCCTGTGTGGCAGACAAAATCATCGCGGCGCCGTTTGCGATAGTTGGCTCTATTGGCGTTATTGCTCAGTTGCCTAACTTCAACAAGTTGCTTAAAAAGAATGACATTGATTATGAGCAAATTACGGCCGGCGAGTACAAGCGCACTCTAACTCTGTTTGGAGAAAATACCGATAAAGGACGCGAAAAGTTTCGTGAAGAAATCGAACATACCCATGGTTTGTTCAAGCGTTTTGTCAGCGACAACCGACCCAATATGGATATAGACAAAGTGGCAACCGGAGAGCACTGGCTGGCAACCCACGCTCATGAGTTTGCACTGGTGGATGAAATTCGCACCAGCGACGACCTGTTGTTAGATTTAAATCAGGCCCATCAGCTTTATCAGGTGCGCTATAAACTGAAAAAATCCATGGCAGAAAAGCTTGGGATTGGCGTGAGCCTGAGCCTTGAAAAAGGAGCGATGCGTCTGTTCTCCAAGTGGCAAAAATCAAGCTACTAAACCATCCGGGCAGTGCGGTTTATACCAGTTTGCTTAATTAAGTGTTCTATTTTGAGGCGAGAAAATATGTTCGATAACCAGGCAAAAATTTGTGAACTCATACCTTAGGTAAAGGCTCTAAATGAGAAATTTTTAACACAGTTAGCGTCATATTTGCTCCGTCAAATTGAACAAGTATTAAGTGAAATTGGTATTATGTAGTGCCCAGCTCTGGCCTGAGGATAAAGCGCTCTAATGTAACGTTTTCTGCCGCTACTTTGTGCCAGTGCGCACTTTGCAGGCTCAGCTCCACGTAACCAGCAGTGACCAGGTTATCCAACTGATGACTGATCAGATGATTGACCAGTATTGTCATTGCCGGATTATGGCCCACTACAGTAACATCAGAGCACTCATCTGGTAGCAGGTGCAAACAATCCATCAGGTCCGTTGCATCAAAGGTATAAAGTGCCGGGATCACCTCAACAGCCTTACTCACCTGACACTCTGCATGAAGAATATGTGCGGTATCGTGCGCCCGACGTGCCGGGCTGGTAAATATATGTGTTTGTGGAAGCAACCCTAGTTGCGCGGCCAGTGCCTGTGTGCGACGCACACCTTTAGGTTTAAGTGGCCGGTCGATATCGTGCAGCTGAGTGTCTTGCCAGCTTGATTTCGCATGGCGAATAAGTCTGAGAGTTTTATTCATTGTCTACCCGGCTGCGTGTAAGTACCCTGTTATTGTAGCTTAAGGCGTAGCGAACAGCTGGTTTTCGAGCGTGTTGCCGTTAATGAGCTGCTTGTATCGCCAGCCATGATGATGACATAACTCCAGCAAGGCAATATCCAGTGCCTTGTGGCTGACATCATACTCAATGACAAATTCATCGGACTGAGATTGTCTGACGTTTTTAACCCCGCTGAGGTGTGCAATCTGCTCTTTCATGTGCTCAGTTAACTGTTGAACCTGAAGGGTCAGGAAGGCCGTGTCAGACTCGTTTTGCGCATATCTTTGATGGCTGGTGAGCTTGCCTTGCTCCAGATAAAGCACAGTGTCACATAAGCGCTCCAGTTCACTCAAGTCATGGGAGCTGAGCATAAAGGTGATGTCTTTACTCAAATCGGCAATCAATGAACGGATAGCTTTTGCATTAAGGGGATCCAGCCCGGCTGTTGCTTCGTCCAGCAACACGATTTTGGGTTGTCCAATCAGCGCTTGTGCGATGCAGATGCGTTTTCTCATCCCATGCGATAACTCTGACGCTTTGGCATTCAGTTGCTTACTGAGGTCGACTAACTCAAGAACGCGTGCCGTTTCATGCTGCGCCTCACGGCGATTTAATCCTTGTAGCTGGCCGTAAAAGGTCAGTTGTTTACCGACCGAAAAGCGCGGATCCAGTTGCGCATCTTGTGGCAAAGCACTGAGTACACCGAACAGGGCGCTGTCTCCCGGTGTGTGGCCAAAGACTCGAACATTGCCCGAATCTGCTTGTAAAAAACCACACAAGATACTGAATAACGTGGTCTTGCCTGCGCCATTTGGGCCTACAAGAGCAATGGTACTGCCAGCGTTTATAGAGAAACTGACGTCATCCAGTGCACGCTTCTGGGCAAATCGCTTTGTCAGACCGCAGACCTCAATCGCGATGGAAGTAGCAGAGTTCATAGATCTTTCCTCTTGATTAGCCAGTAGGCGACGCTCAAAAGCGCCACTGATTGCAGCACTGGGGTGGCGATGGACAGCAAGTTAATGTCGTACCAGGGCGCTATGCGACTGATGTGCACACCCGGCAGGGCATAATACAACCATTGTGCAGCTTCAACATGGCTGGCCAGATAACCTATCAGCAGATTGCCCACAGTGAACAACAAGGTTGCATAAATAATGCTCAGCCGGGCTGAGCTGGCGAGCAGGTTAAGCAGCGCCATCAGGGCAATAAAGGGCAAGGTGGTCAGAGCCAGTAGCGCAATGATCATGACCAATTTGAGCAACCCGCTAAACAGCAAAGCGGTATCTCGAGTCAGCATTAACAGCCAGGCAGCCAAAACGGAGACTGTTATGAGAGCCAATAGCACGAGTACCTGACCGGTAAAGCGCCCTAATAAGAGTTCTGCGCGGCTGGCACGTAAGGTCAGAAACCGGAGCGTACCTCGCTTTGCATCCTCGACGGTCTGATCAGCACTGACGAACAAGGTGAACAATGGAAACGTGAATAGGGCGATGATCCAGTAGACCGATAACTCGGCCTCAGGCCAGCGCACCAGCTGATAGAGACCAATAGAACCCGCGACTTGAATGGCAATATCAGAGAATTCAGGGCTTCTGAGCACGGAAACTGCGTGATAGATGGGGTAGCGTAATATGATCAGCCACACCATAGTAAAGGCCGCGAGAGCAAGCCAGCCACGTTTTGTGGCAAACAAACGTGTCAGCTCAAACTGACTGAGTAATATGATTCTTTTTAGTGACATAGTGCACTCCTTTTGCGCCTACCTTAACGCAAAAGCCAGAGGATGGAAAAGCGGAGAATTGTTTCAGAGTGTGGCGAATAAGAAAGGAGCCCGGAGGCTCCTTTTAGTTGGTGTTGATTACCAACCGCACTGGCGGTTTTTGTTTTGCTCGTCCAGATAGCTCTGAAGTGGTGCAAAGTAATCCAAAATAGCAGTGGCATCCATTTGCTTACTGCCTGTAACGCTTTCTAATGCTTCTTGCCATGGGCGGCTGCTGCCCATCTCTAGCATGGCATTTAAGCGCTCACCGGCTTCTTTTGAGTTGTACACAGAGCAGCGGTGAATGGCTTCTTTATTACCTGAAATTTCACACAAAGCTTTGTGGAATTCAAACTGTAGAATGTGTGCCAGGAAGTAGCGCGTATAAGGTACATTGCCTGGTACGTGGTATTTTGCACCTGGGTCAAAGTCGTTTTCAGTACGTGCAACAGGTGCCTGAAGGCCCTGATACTTCTCGCGTAATTCCCACCAGGCTTGGTTGTACTCAGCCGGGCTGATTTCGCCGGAGTATACTTTCCAGCGCCATTGGTCAACTAACAGGCCAAAAGGAATGAAGGCAATTTTATCCAGTGCCATTTTCATCAGCAGGCCAATGTCTTTTGACTCGTCAGGCACCTGATCCAGCAGGCCAATCTCTTTAAGGTAACCCGGTGTTACTGACAGCGCTATGGTGTCACCGATTGCTTCGTGGAAACCATCGTTGGCACTTTCCTGGTAATACAGCGGCAGCTTGTTGTAGGCGCGCTGATAGAAGTTGTGACCTAACTCGTGGTGAATAACCGAGAATTCTTCGCCAGTGCGCTGGATACACATCTTGATACGCAGATCGTCTTTGTTATCCAGGTTCCATGCGGATGCATGACACTGTACGTCACGATCCTGCGGCTTAGTGAAGAGTGAGCGAGTCCAGAATGTTTCTGGCAGCGGTTCAAAGCCCATTGAAGTGAAGAACTTCTCGGCGCCTTTCACCATTTTGATTTCGTCGTAGTTATGCTTTTCAAGCAACTCAGTCACGTTATAGCCCGGATCGGCATTTTCAGGTGCAACCAGGTCGTAGATATTGCCCCATTGCTGGGCCCACATGTTACCTAACAGGTGTGCCGGAATTGGCTGGTCCTGAGGTACTTTGTCTTCGCCATACTTTTCGCCAAGCTTGGCACGAACGTGACAGTGCAGTGAGTCATATAAAGGCTTTACCTGGCCCCAGATGCGGTCAAGTTCTTTAGCAAAGTCATCGGCCGGCATGTCGTATTTGCTGCGCCACATCGCGCCGGTGTCACGATATCCCAGCTCCTGTGCGCCTTCATTCGCCAGAGAAACCAGATCTTGATATAAAGGACGCATCTGTGGAGAAACCTGGCGCCAGCCCTGCCATACATCCAGTAATTCTGCATAGTCACGGCTGTTGGCCATTTTGGCTGTCATTTCGCCCAGGCTCATACAGTTGCCGTCTTTACAGTATTTGCCTTTACCGTACATGCCATCCAATTCGGCAGACAGCTTCGCCAGCTCTGCTGTTTTTTCAGCATCTTTTGGTGCCGGTAAGGTCAGGTTGAGTTTAAGCTTGTCTAGCTTACGACGGTTGTCGTAACTGAGCTCCAGCTCGTCAAACTTGGCCGCTTCATTGGCAAGGGCTACCAGTTTTTCGGTGTATTCCTGATTAACGTCTGCGGCTAGAGAGGCGGTGTCTTCTGTGATGAAGTTGGCATAGATCCAGGCTGAGCGCGCACTGCGATAGCTGAGGTCTTGCAGTTCTTTTTCTGCTTTGGTTAGAAATGCTTCCGCGTCTTTTTCAGTCAGGGTTGACGTGCTTGTTGAGTTACATCCACTCAGTGAGAGTGCCCCGGCAACCACGAGGGCGCCCAGGCTGAGTTTGAATTGTAGTGCCATCATTGTTCCAATTATCGTTATTAGAAACTCGATGATACCAGCGTCGACTGGCTGCGACAATTCGCGTCGCATGAGCAGGGCGAAAATATTGAGATAAGTGACATTTGTTCCATACTTAAAACGCCATCAACCGGGAGGTGCCGATATTATGTGGTTACTGATACTGCTCATCATTGCTGTGTGTTTTATTTTTTATGTCAAAGAAGTCAGGCTTAAGTTAGTTTCAAGTCCCACTCTGGCTTATTTTAAACGGGCATTGCCCCAGTTATCGCAGACTGAGCGTGAAGCGATGGAAGCCGGAGATACCTGGTGGGATGCAAGCTTATTTGGCGGTAAACCCGACTGGTCGCAGTGGTTGCAAACGGGCAAGCCTGCACTGAGCGAACGGGAGCTTGATTTTATTGAACATGAACTGGCTGAGCTGATGGCGATGCTGGATGAAAGTCAGATCTGTGCAAACGGCGACTTACCACCTGAGGTATGGCAGTACTTGAAAGAAAAGGGGTTTTTCGCCTTTATTATTCCTGAAAAATTTGGCGGCAGGGCCTTTAGTGCGCAGGCCAACTCGGCCATTGTAGCGCAAATTGCCACACGCAGTTTGTCTGCGGCAGTGACAGTGATGGTGCCAAATAGCCTGGGCCCGGCTGAACTATTACTGCATTTTGGTACTCCCGAGCAGCAACAAACCTGGTTACCTAAATTGGCAGATGGTTCGGCGTTGCCTTGTTTTGCATTGACCTCCCTGGAAGCTGGCTCAGACGCCGGTGGTATTACCGATTTTGCAGTGGTGTGTAAGCAAGAGTTTGACGGGGAAATGACTTTAGGCCTAAAAGTCACCTGGCATAAGCGTTATATTACTCTGGCACCTGTGGCATCCGTGCTGGGGCTTGCCTTTAAAGTGTATGATCCTGATCAGCTAATATCAGAAGCAACTGAATTAGGCATTACCTGTGCACTCATCCCTACCGATCACCCGGGTGTTGAGGTCGGAGCAAGACATGATCCTATGGGACTGGCGTTTATGAATGGCACAACACAAGGACAGGGAGTGTTTATCCCGATGCATTGGGTCATCGGGGAGTTGGACGGGATAGGCAAGGGCTGGCGCATGCTGGTGTCTTGTCTGAGTGCCGGGCGCGGGATCTCGCTTCCGGCGTTAAGTGCCGGGACCGCGCAGTTAAGCGCCAGATCAAGCACGGCATATTGCAGTGTCAGGCGACAGTTTAAACAGCCTTTGTGGCGATTCGAAGGTGTGCAGGCCGCGCTGGGGCGAGTGGCGGGACTAAGTTACAGCATAGAGGCGACGCGGCAAAACACCGCTATGGCCATTGATCTCAATAAGAGTCCGGCGGTAATAACTGCGATTGCTAAATACCACCTGACTGAAATGGCACGGATCGCAATAAATGATGCCATGGACTTACACGGTGGCAAAGCCATCCAGCGTGGTCCGTTGAACTATCTTGCGCTCCACTATCAGGGTATGCCTATCAGCATCACGGTCGAGGGAGCCAATATCCTGACACGCAACCTGATGATCTTTGGTCAGGGCGCAACGCGTTGCCATCCTTATGTGCTAAAAGAAATGGCGGCAGCGCAGGAGCAAGATGCAGACATCGCTTTACAGCAGTTTGACAAAGTATTTGTGCAGCATCTGGCCCACAGTAGTAAAACCTTTCTTAAAGCCACCTTTAACGGACTTACGTGCGGGGTGTTTTCTTCCGCGCCCGTTGCCGGCGAGGTGGCGTATTATTACAGAACCCTCACCTGGTACAGCCAGATATTGGCAGTCTTAAGCGACCTGGCAATGTTGGTACTTGGGGGCAAACTTAAGCTTCAGGAAATGCGCTCAGCTCGCCTTGGTGACATGCTGAGTCAGCTCTATCTGGGATCATGTGTGTTGAAGAAGTTTGAGGATGATGGCCGTCAGCGCAGTGATTTGCCTTTGCTACATTATGCGATGCACTTTCACCTGAATGCATTTGAACAGGCCTACAGCGGGTTTATTGATAATTTTGCTCCCAATGGCTTAAAAACCATAGTAAAGCGTTGGTTTATGCCTTTTGGCCCTGGCATTGGCGGGCCTTCGGATCAACTAATCACTGAGCTTTGCCACAGCCTTTATCACAATAAACTGACACTGGCACGGGTCAGCAACTTATGTGATACCTCAGGTCATGCAGGACTGGAGGCACTAGAGCAAGCTTTTAAATTGTTTCCCAAGTGCGAGCAAGGGTTGCAGAAGTTTGAACGCTGGCAAAAAGCACATCAGGCAAGACTACTGGCACTCAATACCGAAGAGCAATTAGCGCTGGCGGTAGAAGAATGCATTCTGGATGAAGAAGAGCGGGAGTTACTGGTCAGCTGGTTTGAATCTAGCCGTCAGGCGCTGAGTGTTGATGAGCAGGGTTAAAACTAAGGGGGTTTTGTCGGTGAATGGTATTGCTAAAGCCAAATAGGGTGAGCCAGACTTCTCTGGCTCACAAATATAGAGTTACTAGTTGTTCTTTAGTGCATTGAAGCTAAGCGCAAACCTAGCGAGCAAACGGATCGGCGTTAATTTTATCTACGTACCATTCGCCTTTGCGCTTGACCAGCTGAACGCTTCGCATATCGTCGACTTGCTCGCCGTGCAGCATGCCGGTAAAAATTAAGTTGATGCGGGCTTCGTTGCCGTATTGTTCCCGTAAACTCTGATTGGTCATATCCACTTCAATGGTCACTTGATCGTATTGCATGTTTACCAGATTTCTGGCGAATTGAGATGGCGTGCCATAAGAGCGCATGATCCTGCCCATTCTGGGTGTTGAGCGACTAAGCGCCAGCTCCATGTCTTTCTTATTATAAAGCGCATCGAAAAAAACGGTTGCCGCGTATCCTGGGGTATTTCTGTCTCCACTGGTCGCATCGTCGCCACCACAGCCAGATAGCATCAATAGGATTACAGTTGAAAAAGTAAGTAGGAATTTCATATTAGTCGTAAATCAGCTGGTTATAACTTTAGTTTGTCTTCTAAACGGGCTTTTGTAAAGTATAGGCTGGGAAAATATGGGATGTACAATGAGGGAGTAGTATAGGTGGAAAGGCCGGTAGCAAACAGTTGCGGCATCTGCCGCAACTGTTTGAAAGTTAAATTATTCTATATCACATTTTTGAATACCGCGACTAGTTCGGTAGCAAATTTCTCTGATATAGATAAATAGGTCTTGTGGAAATACGTCTTCGATTAACTTGGTTTGTGTGCCACCTTCAAAACATTTTATGTCTTTGTTACTGACCAAGCAGGTGAGTGCCCCGTTTGCCAGCACTTTATGTACGGTTGCATTTGCTGCTAACAAGTCAGTTAGTTCAACGCCTCGAGTACCCCAGCACTGCCAGCTGGCATCGCTCAACTGAGCACATACATTGTTTGCATCGACGGCGTTAAGCTTAGTCGCAAGCAATTGTGCTGGTACGTTTTTCACAGGGTTGTCACCCTTAGCATTACAAACAACAGAACCATAATTGCCCAGTAAGCAGGCATAATCACCTTTAGTTATCACTTGCTTGAGTTCAGCTGGTGCCGTCAAAGAAAGTGGCTGACCATAGCCGCCTTCACGACAAGATTCAAATTGACCATCCGTCACCTTACAAACATAGTCATCACCCCGGAAGGTGTGGCTGCTTTCATATCTGAGTTTGACATCGCTTTGATCGGCCTGGTCAAACTCATCTGTGGCGTGAAACTCAAGTGTCACGTAGCGCTCAAAGTCACCATTATACTTGATAGATGCACTGGTATCCGATACCTGTTTAATGGTTACGTCGTCGCTGGTGCTTTCGGCCTGCCAGTGACTCGGCAAATTTTTCTTGTCATTCAGATGGAAAACTTGGCCAAAGACTTGCGCTTCACTGCCCATTATATAGGTCTCGGTTACGCCAGCGTAGGGGACGACCAGGGCTTGATGAGCTGTTCCCATAATCAAACTTTCGCTCACAACATCACCGGCTTTAGCAGTGATCTTGATTGCAGTGAGACCTTTACGAGAAATTGTTTTCTTGTGTAGGTTCAGCGTTAAATGATGGCCTTCGAGGGTCCATTCAAGACTATCATAAGGCTCATAATCAGTGCTTGAAACTGTCACTTCTTCGATATCAAGGTCACCACGAAATTCCAGCTCTAAAGTGGTGGGGTAATCTGGATAAACTGAAAATTCCCCTGGATCTTTTACCTCCAACAGATCTTTGGCTACTGACTTGCTTACATAGTTGAAATTAACAAAAGCCGATTTCTCAGCACCATTTTTGAGCTTTACTTTGTACTCCACCAATGGAGAAGTCTGGTATGTGTCTTCATCAGGGATAGTGATCACCAGTTTCTCGTTCGACTTCTGAAGTAAATCTTCATTAAAGTCGTGAACCAGCCATGAAGCGCTTTCGACATCTTCGAAATTTGTCAGATTAGACGTCACGGTGACCGTCTGTCCAGGCACCGCATACAGTCTGTCTAAAGAAAGCTCAATGGCATTGAGATCGGTGACGTGCTGTACCACCACGGATGTCTCGGCTGTTGCTTGTATATTGCCTTTCATCGTCACGGTGAGCAGAAGTTTAAAGGTTTGGGTCTGACTGAGCTCAGGGGCTTTAAAGGTATAAAAAGATTTTCCCTGAGTCTGCTGAGCAGGAACTGGTGTACCTTGCCACTGCCAATCATAACTGATGATGTCATCGGTACGGGTAATGGCAGCTAAAATGGTCTGAGTACTTTTTTCATTAATAACAACTTGCTCAGGCAGGATAACACTGAGCGAAGGTTCTGATTCTGGTGCTAAGGTCGCTTTGATGGTTTTAGTGACGATGCCTTCACGGGTGGTAATTTCAAAAATGATATCAAAAAGGTGGGTTTGCGTAACCGCGGGTAAATCAATGTTCAGAGTACTTTGGCCTGCGCGTGAGTCACGACTCGACTCGGTTTGAGTATGGGTCAGCTCAAAGCCCTCCGTACGCCAATCGATTTTTTCAATATCTGACGTCATCGCAAAGGTCGCGGTAATGGCCGCATAACCGCCGCCAGACAGTGTCACTGTGTCTGCGAGCTCAATATGTCCGGCTGAAGATTTGGGCATGACCGTCACCTGCCAGGCTTTGCTTGCCTGGTTGTTTTGGCTGTCTGTTACTGTGTATGTCAACGTGACCTGAGTCTGCTCTTCAACGTCAGGAAAGGAAATGTGATGTGTATCGCCTTCAGCCTCGATGAACTTTACACCGCTCAGGGAGCTGCTCCATTTACCTGTTACAGCATCGTTTTCTGGATCTGTGACCTTAGTTGTCAGAGATAATAGATCTCCTGAGGTTACAAGAGTTTTGCCTTGCAGGTTGACGGTAGGGGCCTTATTGACGGTTTGTTGCGTATCATTGTTTACGGGTGATGCCTTTTCATCGCCAGATGAGGAACCGCCGCAGGCTGCGAGGATCCCAAAAGTAGAAAGTAGTAAATAATTTCGCATTTTCCATTCCTTTTATTGCGTTTTCATTTCGACACTCAGATTACCCCATAAAGGCGCAATTTTGGAAACTTTAATTTGTGAGTTTGTGTTGATACTCTAATCAACAAAATTAAACGATTTAAGATGAGTAAGAGGCCAAAATAAAAGCCCGATGTGGTATCGGGCTTGGTGGGTTGGGTAGTACTATGATTAAAAATTGTTAGCTCTGCTGCAATGTTTCTGAGCTTGTATCAGGCTTTTTAATGCGTTTGATGATGCGCTTTAGATCTTCCAATGCCACATATTGACAAGGGATTAAAATCAGGGTGATCACGGTCGCAAACAACACACCAAAAGCCAGTGAAACGGCCATTGGAATGACAATTTGTGCCTGCAGGCTGGTTTCCAGCAGGATAGGTACCAGGCCGATAAAGGTCGTTAGTGAAGTCAACAAGATTGCTCTGAAACGCTTACAGCCAGCTTCAACAACGGCTTCTTTAATACTCATACCTTGCTCTCGCGCTTTGTTGACAAAATCCACCATCACCAGCGAATCGTTTACAACCACGCCTGCTACTGCGATGATGCCAAAGAACGACAGGCTACTCATGGTCATACCCAGTACCATGTGGCCAAAAACAGCACCAACCACGCCAAATGGAATGACTGACATAATCAGAATCGGTTGAGAGTATGAGCGCAATGGGATTGCCAGCAGCGCAAAAATGATCATCAAAGACAAGGCAAAGTCGCGAATTTGCTCAGCCACACTGTCCATTTCTTCCTGAATACGACCTGCCACACTGCTGCTTACGCCAGGGTAGCTTTGCAGTAAAGAAGGTAAGTATTCATCGCGGATCTCTTCAGCAATCTTAAACGGCTCGGCCTGATCTGTGTCTACAGACGCCCACACATTAATAGTTCGCTTGGCATTTTCGCGACGTATGCGGTTGACTCCTTCGACCAGGTTGATATCGGCGATTTCTCCGAGCGGCACTTCTGCACCACTGGGTGTGATGATCCGAACTGCCTGAATGTCACTGATGGTATTGCGCTGCTCTTGTGGATAGCGGATCATCACTTTGATCTCTTCGCCGCGGCGCAGGATCCGCTGTGCTTCGAGGCCGTAGTAACTAAAGTTGACCTGCGAGGCGACATCGGCCAGAGTCAGGCCCATGCTGTAAGCCAGCGGCTTAAGCTCTAGCTGCACTTCTTCGGTGCTCGACTGCATAGAATCATTAACATCACCCACACCGGCAATGGTACGCAGCTTTTCTTTAAGTTTACCTGCCACCTCTTGCAGTGCTTTTTTATCTTTGCCCTCAAGACGGAAGCTAATATCACCATCATCCCGGCCACCATTCATGATGCTGTCCTGAATATTCAGGGATTTTACGCCGGGCAGGGGCGGCATGTTTTCCCGCCATAGTGCGCTCAGTGCAAAAGTGTCTATCGGACGCTGATGGGGTTCAACCAGAATGGCCATGATCGATGCGGTGGTTCTGCCACGTAAATTAACAGACAAGTCTTTGATCATCTTTGTGCCATATTGTGCTTCAATTTGCTTTTCAACATCCAAAATAACCTGCTCAACTTTTTTAGCTGTAGCCAGTGTTGCAGACTCGGAAGATGACAAATTCATATCTATGGTGATGCGCGGGAAGTCGTGGGGGATTTTCGGGTTTGCCACAAACTTCACCAGGCCACCGGCAAACATACCGCCACTGATGATGATGATAGACAGGAAGCCAACGATTACCGTGTAACGGTAGTGAATACAGCGCTCAATAAAGGGGCGATATAGATTCTCAATAAAGTTCTTCAGCGCACCATCAATCAACGCTCTGGCACGGTGTAGCGGATTTTTAGGGTTATCCGGGCGGTCTTTCATTGCTGCCAGGTGGGCAGGCAGGATCAGTTTAGATTCGACCAAAGAGAATAGCAGGCACAGGATAATGACCCCACCAATGGCTTTGGAGAATGCGGCGGCAGGACCGGTTGCAAACGTTTGAGGTAAAAATGCGGCCACTGTGGTTAATACCCCAAAGGTTGCGGGAATGGCGACACGCTTCACCCCTCGCACTACATTATCCAAACTGTGGCCATGTTTTTCTATCTCCGCGTGAGCGGATTCGCCAACCACAATGGCATCGTCGACCACGATGCCCAGCACCAGAATGAAAGCAAATAAAGAGGCCAGGTTAATCGTAACATCCAGCATGCCCATTGGCATAAACAAGAAGGCGCCAAGGAATGAGACTGGCAGGCCCATCATGACCCAAAACGCCAAACGCACTCGTAAAAACAACGCCAGCATCAGCATCACCAGTACGCCGCCCCAGGCCATGTTTTCTATCATCATGTTCAGGCGACCTTCCAGGTAGTAGGTCAAGTCAATAAAGGGTTCGAGTTCGACGCCCTGAGGCAGCTGAGTGGCTTTCTCAGCTAAGTAAGTTTTCATCACCTGAGCGACTTTAGTGATGTCCTGATCTTTGGACGCGCGCACCTCGAATACCAGTGAGTTACGGCCGTTGTAGCGAGAATACAACAGGCCTTCTTCAAAGCCATCTGTGACAGTCGCAACATCGCCCAGTTTGATCTGTGCGCCGTCGGCCAGGGTCAACAGAGGCAGCTGTTCGAACTCATGGCCTCGGTAGGCTTGATTCTCGACCCGCATGGAAATGTAACCGTTGTCCGAGCGGATCTGCCCGGCCGACATATTGGCAGAGAAATTTTTAACCGCTTCTGAAATATCTCTGAATGTCAGGCCATATTCGCGCAGCCTGTCAGGGCTTATTTCTATACTGATTTCGTAATTCAGGCCGCCGTTAAAGTCCACCAGGTTGACGCCGGGCAGGGCGAGCATCTCGTCGTGTATTTCATTTCCCAGTTGTTTCAGCTGGTGGAAGTTCATGTCGCCGTTGAGTGACAAAATCATCACCTCTTGTTCAAACTTATCGCGACGGACTATTGGGCGCTCCATGCCAGCCGGAAAGGTTGAAATGGAGTCGACCTGCATTTTGACTTCGTCGAGCACTTCCTGTGGGTCATATTTTTCTTCTACTTCAATCCAGGTTTGTGAGAAGCCGCGGTTGGAGTAGGTGATCAGACGTTTGATCCCTTCCAGCCCTTCCATCGACTCTTCCACTTTAATGGTGATCCCTTCTTCGACCTCCTGGGGCGCGGCACCAGGATATACCGCCTGAACACTCAGCCAGTTATTCTCGAACTGCGGAAACATTTGTTTGCGAATGGTAAAGGCGCTAAGCAAACCGCCCACCAGAATAAAAATCATCAGCAGATTGGCCGCAACCGGGTTGCGGGCAAACCAGGCGATTAAGCCTTTTTCACGTGTGCCATCCATAGATTACTCCTCCTTTAAAGCCAGTTGGGTGTCTGGAGCCAGTGCTGGCGCAGTATCCAGGCGTAACTGCATGCCTTGTGTTGGATATTCAAGGGCAGAAGTAATAAGCTGCTCTCCGTCAATTAACCCCTCCGTGGCCACGGCATATCCGTCTACTTCGCGGATCACGGTGACAGGTTTAAAGGTGAGTTTTTGATTTTGGTCAAGCAGTGCAACCTGACCGTCGCGGATCAGGTGGCGGGGGATACGCATTGCATTACTCACGGATATCCCCTCGATTTGTGCCGTCAGATAGGTACCAAAGCGCAACGGCTGAGCGTGATCCGCATAGGGCGTGTCGACCTGAGCAACCAGGTAGGTCATCCGACTTTTGTTGTCGACAACCCCTTCGCTGCGCACAATCTTGCCTTGCCAGGTAACCGCTTGTCCCGCAATCTTGGCTGACAAAGAGACATTGGCTTGCAGGCCGTTGTTACGTAAATATCTTAGCTCGTGGTCCGCAACGGGCAGCCGGATCTCGGCAACAGAGGTTGCGTTGAGTACACCCAAAGTACTGCCCGGGTTTACAACGCTGCCCAGACTCAATGAGCGGCTGGTAATGATGGCATCATAAGGCGCCTTGATATAGGTGCGCTCCAGATTGCGTTTTGCTCGTTTTACGCTGGCCTGTGCGGCTTTAAAACGCGCCAGTTTCTCGGCCAGCTGAGGCTTGCGCAGATACAGCTCTGAAGGAATGGTCGACTGAGCATTGTCTTTGATGCGCTGCCATTCTGTTTTGGCTACATGCGCCTGTGCTTGTTCAATTTCCAGCGCTGAATGCGCCTGAGCCAGACTGGCTTCGGCTTCAATTAACGCCGCTTCATAATCATTGGGGTCAATGCGAGCCAGCGTTTCCCCCTGGCTGACAAATCCGCCTTTCACAAACTTGTCTGACAGCGCAATGAGCTGGCCGCTGACCTGAGCGACTAACTCAGTGCTGTACTTAGGGGTGACGAGCCCGTAAGAGTCCACCATAAGTTGCATTGGCGCCATATCTACTGGCTGTACTTCAACCAAAGGATGAATGACTTTCTCAGGTTTTTCTTCGGGCGGTTGCTTCATTGCCGAAAATGCAAAAGCGGTGGCCAGGCCACCGAGTAGCACCGCAACGGGTAATAGGATTTGTTTTTTACTAGCCACGAGTTATTCCTTCCATCAATAACGGTTGAATCGATTTCTCTAACCTGGTTAAGGATACGCGAACAGATGTGTCTAGGTGTTTTAATCGTTTCAAATAATGTAACAAGGCATTGCAATGATGTCTGAATACATACTTCATAGTGTTTTAGCATGGGTGTTTTCAGACGTGTATTGGCGTATAATTGCCTGCTTTATTCACTAAAACCAAATTATGAAGGGTCAGATGGAGTGTCGATTAGGCTGCGGCGCATGCTGCATAGCACCAAGTATCAGTTCGCCAATTCCGGGCATGCCGCAGGGCAAGCCTGCGGGTGAGCGCTGTATACAACTGAATGATGACAATCTGTGTAAGTTGTTTGGCGACCCGAGTCGGCCGAAAGTGTGTGGTGACTTTGTGCCCTGTGAGGATGTGTGTGGTTCAGACAATGAACAAGCCATGTGGCTGATCACTGAGCTTGAACATTGCACCTAGCCGGTAACCCACAAACGGTGAACCCTGCCGCTTTTTCTTCTTCTCGTAAAGTTAAGACTTCGAACCCGCTTGGTGTAACCAAAATAGTATGTTCCGCCTGAGCGGACAATGTGCGGTCCCGGGTAACCACGGTCCAGCCATCGTTAAGTGTTTTAACTCTGTGACTGCCCCGGTTGAGCATAGGCTCAATAGTAAAGGTCATGCCGGGTAAAAGTGTCAGCCCGGTACCCGCACGACCAAAATGTAAAACCTCGGGCGGTTCGTGCATTTGGGTGCCAATGCCATGGCCACAATATTCCCGCACAACGCTCAACTCCTTTAGCCGGGCATAGTCCCCAATTGCCTGGCCAATATCTCCCAGCGTCGCGCCAGGCTTGACTTGAGCTATGCCGCGCCATAATGCGGTATTAGTGTCATCAACCAGTGCGCGAGCATTCTCGCAGACCTTAGGCATTACGTACATTTTACTGGAATCGGCAATATAGCCCTGATGTTTCAGGGTGATATCAATATTCAGAATGTCTTGGTCCGCAATGACACATCTTGCGCTGGGCATACCATGGCAGACCACTTCATTAACGGAAGTATTGATAGCGTAGGGGTATCCATATTGCCCTTTACTGGCGGGCGTTGCACCCAGTACATCGACAATATAGTGCTCCACAAACTGGTCGAGCTGTAGGGTTGTGACGCCAGGCTTAACCTGCTCATCCAGCGCCTTAAACACCTGAGCCAGCAGCGCACCAGAATCCCGCATGCATGCAATCGCGGCATTATTTTTTATCGTGACCTGAGTCAATGGTGTCACTCCTTGTGTGATTAAGTTGTTGTCTGATCAATTGCGCAAAGGTCATATCTGGATTCAGCGCGACATGACCTGACTTGCCTGCCGAAGCTCCTCGTGTAATTCCTCTGAAATTTTAACTATGCCCATCAATATATATTTAATATGCAAACCATATATAAATCATATGGTGGTATGTTGTTATGATCAAGATCTGGCTTGCGCAAAGCATTGTTTGTGATAACAGGCGTACACTGGTGCTCGCTTTGCAAAAAAATCAGAAAAGTGAGGGTGCCCTGGCAAGCCGACAAAAGTGGATCAGGTTATACCAATTTGCTTAATTAAGTGTTCTATTTTGAGGCGAGAAAATAGGGTCGATAACACCGCTCACGCGTCCTGCTATCGCTGAGGTACCTACATCCATGTAGGCAAGGCAAAAATGTCGCTATTTAGTTGTTCTAAATAAGAAATTTTTAACGCCGTTGGCGCCATATTTGCTCCGTCACATTGAACAGGTATTAAGTGAAATGGGTATTATCTGATGTGGATAAAAAAACGCCCGACTCTGAGTGAGTCGGGCTTAGGGAAAGGCTCAATTCTGGAGCCATGCGCTAACTTAAAAACACCTTCTAATTACAAGGGAGAAGTAGAAAGTCATTTAAGTGTAGCTAAGGCTTCATAAAATTTACAAACATTTGAAATATTAATTATCCTATTAAAAACAATAGATTGTCTTCATATAAATGAATCGTCTTAAAATTATCAAAACCTTTTGTTCAGGTTATACCCAAGTTATTAACTGGCCATTTAGCACTAAGTCGCGGGGCAGCTTGTTCTTGATTTTGCCCTTCTGCCACTTGCCAAGCCCAACTGGTGCGTCACATAGCGTAAGTATTACCTCACCTTGTGCAGGACCAGTAGCATCGAGACGAATGTCCTGTCCCTGAAAGTAAGCTTTTGCCTGAGTGGGATCCAACGCAAAAACATTGCTTGTGGCCATATGGCCCAGGCAGGTTGCAAATTCGTGCTCAAGTTTGACACCATTTTTGTGCGTTGTAGCGACTTTGATACCAATGCGAGAGTATTTAATTTTTTCCGCCAGCGCGTCCATGTTTTGCGGAAAGAGCCATAACTCTTTATCTCTGCTCATCAGTTGTCCTGGCAGCGATGCTATCCCAAACTGTTGCCTGACACTCACTTCAAATGCTTGCAGGTCTTTCTTAGCACAAGGTGAAAAGGGGAATTGTCCTTTCTTAGTTTTTTGTTGTGGGTTTTCGACACTGCCGGTTTTTTTGAACTTGGCGATGAAAAAGCCTTCGCTGTCGTAGATTTGTGGCCAGACATGCAGGTAGCCTTGCTCCGTTGCGGCTCTATCGGCCTCTGGGAACAGATCATGGAGTGAAATGATCTCGACATCTCCCGGGAAGGCGTCGAGCAGATGATCGCAGATCTGTTGGTTTTCCAGTGGGGTCAGGGTACAAGTCGAATACACCAAAGTACCGCCGGGTTTAAGGGCCATAAAAGCACTGTGGATCAGCGTTTTTTGTACTTCTGCAATGTCCTGATTGGATGCCAGCGACCAGTTTTTGAGCGCGTCTGGGTCTTTACGGACCGTCCCTTCGCCAGAGCAAGGGGCATCCAGTAAGATATGGTCAAAGCTCTCATACATATAATCGCCAAACACCTGACCATCAAAATGAGACAGGGCACAATTGGCAACGCCCATGCGTTTGAGGTTAGCGGCCAGTGTTTTTAATCGGGAGGAGGATAACTCGTTGGCAACCAGAACCCCCTGATTCTCCATTAAAGCGGCCAGCTGAGACGTTTTTGAGCCTGGCGCGGCGGCCATGTCCAGCACCTGATCTCCCGAAGTTAGCGAAGTGGCCAACGCCATGGGAGGCAGCATGGAGCTGGCTTCTTGCACATAGATACAACCGCTAAGGTGCAGCGCCGTGTTTCCAATAGGCAGGTTGGCTTCTTCGTCAGCCGGGCGGGTAAGCCAGTAGCCTTGTGCGCACCAGGGGATAGGCTCAATGTGCCAGTTCAGTTTTGCGGCCTCGTGTTCAAATGCCTGTTGCGACATCTTCAGAGTATTGACACGGACTGCGCGTCTCAGGCCGCTGCGACAGCTGGCAATAAAGTCGTCCATCGTCAGATGCGCCGGAATGTAGCTGGCGACATCAGCAATAAATTCATCGGGAATATAGGTTTTGTTGTCCAAAGTCATTATCTCTTGCACTTTATCTGACTAGTTTACCACTAATTGACATCACACGGGGATAGACTCTCCCCAACAGGCTATATTCCATGTAGCAACCGAAGACTGGCCTATTTATCTTGAATATACGAAAAAACATATATAACATATTTCGTATGTTTTATTCTGTGGTGCCAGCAACACCCTGAGCGCTGTCCGAGCAGATCCAGTGTAATTAACAAAAAGGCTATTTATATGACTATCAAAGTAGGTATTAATGGGTTCGGGCGTATGGGCAGATTAACCATGCGCGCACTTTGGCAAACGGCAGATATCGAAATCGTACACATCAATGATCCGGGTGGTGATGCCCATACACTGGCGCATCTTATGAACTTTGACTCAGTGCACGGCAAGTGGGAATGGGAAGCTGAAGCCAGTGATGAAAACACTATGGTGATTGCGGACAAACGTATTGCTGTGACACAGCAAACACGCACAGAAGCAATAGACTGGTCTGGCTGCGATTTAATCGTGGAAGCCAGTGGCAAGCTGAAAAGTAAAGAAAAGCTGGCAGGTTACTTTGAGCAAGGTGTCAAACAGGTTGTGGTCACTGCACCGGTGAAAGAAGAGGGCGTGCTGAATGTGGTTATGGGCGTAAACCAGCAGCTGTTCGAGGCACAGGCACACTCAATTGTGACAGCGGCATCGTGTACGACGAACTGTCTGGCGCCGGTTGTTAAAGTATTGCAGGACAACATTGGCATCAAGCATGGGTCGATGACCACAATTCATGATATCACCAACACGCAGACCATCATTGATGCGCCCCATAAGGATCTGCGCAGAGCGCGCTCCTGTGGCACCAGTTTAATCCCGACGACGACCGGCTCAGCAACCGCCATTACACATATTTTCCCGGAACTCAAAGGCAAGCTCAATGGCCATGCCGTGCGCGTGCCACTGACCAATGCGTCGATCACAGACTGTGTGTTTGAAGTCAATCGCGAAACCACAGTGGAAGAAATCAACAGCTGGATGGAGCAGGCGGCTCAGGGAGAGCTTGCCGGTATTCTGGGCTATGAAACCCGCCCTCTGGTGTCTGTTGACTATAAAACCGACCCTCGCAGCGCCATTGTGGATGCGTTATCGACTATGGTGGTAAACGGTACTCAGGTGAAGTTGTACGTCTGGTATGACAACGAGTGGGGCTACGCGAATCGTACCGCTGACCTGGTGCGCTATGTGATTGCACAGCGCTGGGGGTAAGGCGTGTTGCAGCAGTTATCCGCGCCCATTAAGCAGTATCTGGTTATCACAGGCAACTATTGGTCGTTTACACTGACTGATGGCGCACTGAGAATGCTGGTGGTGCTGTATTTCCATCAGCTGGGTTACAGTCCCATAGCCATCGCGTCGTTGTTTTTACTTTATGAAGTATTTGGTGTGGTGACTAACTTGGTTGGCGGCTGGTTGGGTGCCAGAATGGGCTTGAACAAGACCATGAATGTGGGGTTGTTTTTGCAAATTGTCGCACTGCTTATGTTAGCCGTGGATCCACAATGGCTCAGTGTTGCTTATGTTATGGTCGCTCAGGCCTTATCCGGCATCGCCAAAGATCTCAATAAAATGAGTGCCAAAAGCGCCATTAAGTTGTTGGTGCCAAAAGAGCAAGATGGCGTACTTTTTAAGTGGGTTGCGATACTGACGGGCTCTAAAAACGCACTTAAAGGGGTCGGGTTTTTCCTGGGCGGATTATTGCTGACACAGCTGGGTTTTCAGGGTGCATTGTGGTTTATGAGTTTGATGCTGCTGGTAACCTGGGTACTCAGTTTAATATTACTCAAGCAGGATCTGGGCAAGAAAAAACACAAGCCCAAGTTCTCAGAGATGTTTTCGACTAGCAAGCAGGTTAACTGGCTGTCGGCTGCAAGGTTATTCTTGTTTGCCTCCCGGGATGTGTGGTTTGTGGTGGCATTGCCTGTCTACCTGGCCAGTGTGTTTGGCTGGGATCACTGGTGGGTTGGCGGATTTATGGCCAGCTGGGTGATTGCTTATGGGCTGGTGCAGGCCAACGCGCCCAAGCTTTTAGGCAAGCAGCGCTCGAGTAGTCAGCAAGCCTTAGTATGGGTTGCCGTGCTGACTCTGTTACCTGCGCTAATTGCCCTGGCATTGTGGTCGCAGTGGTATGTACAAGTGTCGATTGTGGCGGGTTTACTGATATTTGGCGCCGTGTTCGCCGTGAACTCTTCTCTGCACAGTTTTTTGATTGTGCATTTTGCTGATGAAGATGGGGTGTCGATGGATGTTGGTTTCTATTACATGGCCAATGCGATGGGTCGCCTTGCGGGAACCATATTATCGGGCCTGGCTTATCAATATGGCGGGCTAGTTAGCTGCTTGCTGATATCCAGTGTTTTACTCATGCTTGCGACTGCACTTACGTATGGGCTGCAACGCCACACTCGGTAGGCTTGTAAAAGTAAGACAAACCAAGAGGTTTGTCTTACTTTATGAGCGCATTGAGCTGCTTATGGCAACTTAAAGCTCGCGGTGATTTGCTTGAGCTTTCTTGACTGTTTATCCAAATCCAGGCTGGCACTGGCCACCTGATCTGCGCCTGCGGCGTTATCCAGTGCAGCTTGTTTAATAGCGTCAATATTGTAACTGATCTCTTCCGTGGTTGAGGTCTGCTGATGTGCTTCCTGAGCGATACGTTTTGCACTTGCCGAAATTTCCTGAATTTGCTCGACGCTGGTTTGCAGGCTGGCAGCACTATCGTTGGTTGCTGAGATGGATGCCTGAGCAACTTCGGCAGACTGATGCATTTTATCAACCGCTTGTGCGGTGGCACTTTGTAGCTCCTGGATCATGGTCTCTATGTCACCGGTAGACTGCTGAGTTTTGTAAGCAAGCTGGCGAACTTCGTCTGCAACGACGGCAAAACCACGGCCATGCTCGCCAGCTCTGGCTGCCTCTATGGCGGCATTGAGCGCCAGCAGGTTGGTCTGCTCGGTAATAGCCTGGATCACCTCAATCACTTTACCTATGTTCTGAGCCCCTGATTCTACGTCTTTGATTGCTCGCTCAGAGTCGTTGATCACCTGATCGAGAGTCGTCATTTTAGAAACACATTCCGCCAATGTCTGGCTCGCGGCCTGAGTGCTTTCTTGTGTGTCGACACTGAGCGCTGCAACCTGATTGGCGCTATTCGCAACACTTTCGACAGACTGAGCAGTGGCGGCAATGGCCAGGGCGACTTGCTCAATGTTGGCATGTTGCTCCTGCAAGCTGGTGTTGGCCTGCTCACTGGCTGCACTGGTCTGGCTGGCCGTAACGGCAAGCTGAGAAGTCGTTTCACTGATTGTCCCAATCACGCCGGTGAGATAGCTGGTCATTTGCCTCATAGCGCCATATACGCCGGTCACATTGGTGTCCTGGCTAAAATCCTGGCGTAAATCACCTGAAGCAATACGCTCACTGATATCGCGCATCGTGCTGGGCTCTCCACCGAGTGGGCGAAGGACCGAGCTGGCGATCAACCAGGTTGCCACACTGATTGCGATAATTGCAATAGCACCTATCAGGGCAATAAACCAATACAATTGATAAATTGGCGCAAATGCCTCTGCTTTGTCAATCTCACTCAGTAGCACCCAGTTTAGGCCAGCAAATTGAAATGGCATATAGGCCGACAAAACGGGGTTACCATTGTAATCAATGATCAGTTCTGTCTCAGAAAAGCCCTGCAGGCCACGCCTGACTGCATAGGTATCTACACCATTACGCGCGACTGAGCCGGCAAAACTGGCTGTTACACTATGCGCTGTAGGGTCCAGGTAGGAGTCGGAACGCATTCTTAAATCTGAGCCCACCAGATAGGATTCGCCCGTTTCGCCCATACCATCACGTTGTTGCATAATGTCGTTAATCGTATCTATGGCGATTTGTAACGCAACAATGGAGTGAATTTGCCCGTCAACCTGAACAGGCACGCCGATAAATGCAGCGGGCTCGTTATTACTCGGAGCGTATTGTTGATAATCTGTGATAGAAAACTGACGACCATTGAATGCGTTGCGAAATAGCTGAGCAAGTCCTGAATCGCGATAAGGCCCGGTTCTTAGGTTGGTCTGATAGTCACTCTCTTTAGCGACGGTATAGCTAATAAAACCGTTAGTCTCGATGATAAACAGGTCATAAAACCCTTTTTGCTCGATAAAATGCTTGAACAGAGCGTGATTATCTTGGGCAAGCTCAGCTGTGCCTGAGCGAGTCTTTGCGCTGGCTATTTGCTGCCATTGTGCAGCGATCAGGCTCAGATCTGCCTTACGAGCCTTGAAATAATCGTCGATTTGACGGTGTTTGATGTGTTTGATGGAGGTCAGCTGGTTATAAGCCTGACGCTCTAAAGCATCTGATGCGGTAATTAAGGATGTGATTGCCATAAACGCAGCGGGCAGCAAGCCAACGAGCATGAATGAAATCAGCAAACGGAGTTTGGTGGACATGGGTTACCTGACTTAAGGTTGTTTTGCTAAATGCAATTAAAAATGATTATTATCACGCATTGTAAACAAAAATCCCTTTAGTGGGAACTATCGCACCCTAAAAGTTAAAAAAAAGAAACAAAGTTCTTATTTTTCGCTTGCGACAAATTTGCTGACAGTACGTAATGTGATTGCGTATGGTTGGATCTGCGGTGGCAGAAACCGGGTGCAGGCGCACCCGGCAGATAATTTAACTGAGTTCTATTGCCTGGATCTGAACTGTTTGCTCGTCTTCATCTTGCTCAGCGTTTGCAGGAGCGCTTGGAAACTCTGGCTTATCGAGCGCAATATCGCCCCCATCAATAACATCGTCTTTTTGCAAAGCACGGAAATCGAATAAAGCATGATCTGCCAGGTGCGAGGGCACGACGTTTTGCATGGCAGTAAAAATGCTCTCAACTCTGCCCGGGTGAGTGGTATTCCACTCATTGAGCATGGCTTTAACATGCTTACGCTGCAAATTTTCTTGTGAGCCACACAAGTTACAGGGAATGATTGGGAATGCCTGACTTTGCGCATAATGTGCAATGTCGGCTTCTTTACAGTAAGCCAGCGGGCGGATCACCATATGCTGACCATCATCGCTCATCAGCTTAGGTGGCATACCTTTTAATTTGCCGCCGTAAAACATGTTCAAAAACATGGTTTCAATCATGTCGTCTCGGTGGTGCCCCAGCGCAATTTTGGTTGCGCCCATTTCTTTGGCCGTACGGTACAAAATACCGCGACGCAAACGAGAGCAAAGAGAGCAGGTGGTTTTACCTTCCGGGATCTTATCTTTGACGATTGAATAGGTATCTTCTTCGACGATTTTGTATTCTATGCCGAGGGTATCAAGATACTCAGGCAGAATATGCTCTGGAAAACCCGGTTGCTTCTGATCCAGGTTGATGGCGAACACGTCGAACTTAATGGGAGCAACGCGCTGTAAGTGTTGCAGCACGTCCAGCAAAGTATAACTGTCTTTACCGCCAGACAGGCAAACCATTACGCGGTCGCCTTCCTCGATCATATTAAAATCGCCTACAGCCTGACCGGCCAGCCTTCTTAAGCGTTTTTGCAACTTGTTCAGGCTATATGCTTGCTTTGCTTCTTGTGAGTGAGACACTCGCCCCCCTATATAAAAATGACGGCAAAAATAAATAAGGGCGCATTATACCGCCAGACCAGTAAACTGCAATATTAGCGGTGTGATTATGAACAGGCAAAAAGAGGAAAGGATCGGCACCTGTTCGGTGCCGATAATGGTATTGGACTTATTCTGCTAGCGGGCTTTTGTAACCGTCAGGTTTAAGGGCCAGTACGTCGCAGTCCAGGCTGTCGATGACGTGCTCTGCCGTGTTACCAACCAGTGCTGCACTGAGACCTGTCCGTCCAACGGTACCAATCACAACCAGCTCGGCATTTTTTTGTTTCGCAATATGCGGGATCACATCCTCTGGTAAGCCTTCCTTAATCACACACTGGCTGTCGCTCAGGCCAAATCGCTGCGCCAGTGCCCAGGTTTCGTCTTCGTGATGCTTCTTCACCGCTTCATTGTATTGAGACGGGTTAAACTCAGGGATCTCAATGGCGATGTTCACTGGTGTTGCCGGGTAAGTGTTAACCAGGCTCAAAGAGGCGTTGGCAAGCTCACATAAAAACTGTGCGTCTTTGATAATACGATTGTTCAGCGCCTGATGCTGTTCGTCATCACTGACCGCATTGACTGCCGCGAGTATTTCGCCTTTTTCCGGCCAGGCATGATCTTTGACCAATAAGACCGGGGCCGGGCACTTTCTGATCAGGTGCCAGTCTGTCGGTGTAAAAATCACAGACTTAAGGGTGTCATGTTGATGAGTTGCCTTAATGACGAGATCAAATTCTTGTTCGAGTACCGTTTTGATGATGGCTTCATAAGGCCGGTTATGCCACACCACTTTGGTTTCGATTTCAATGTCTTGATAGCCACTGGTGAGTTCTGAAATCCAGGCTTCACGGTCCTTAATCACCGCTTCTCTCATCGCTTCACGTTCTTCCCGCGATAACATCGTCGTCATCTCGTAAGAAAAATCATAAATGGATAAAAAGGCGGTGATTTTTGCGCCTGTTTTTTGCGCCAGACTGATAGAACGATCCAGACTGTTCTGTTGTTGTTTGGTCGGATCTATGACGGTGAGAATGCGTTTGATTTGTTCCATAATGGGCTCCTTAATCTTGCACGGACGATTTCAACTCTGTTTACAGTGTAATCGAAATCGCCGTGGGATAAAGCAAAAGTGAGCCGTTAATTGCCTTAGATCAAAGAGAAATTGCGGCGGCTTTGGCCAGTTCATCAATATCCAAAATGGTGATGAATTTGCCTTCTACTTTAATGATCTGTGCTTTTTGAAAGCGACTCAACAGGCGGCTGATGGTTTCAACGGTCAGCCCCAGATAATTGCCAATTTCGCCTCGGGTCATGGTAAAGCGGAACTCTTTACGCGAGAAGCCCCGCTCGCCAAAGCGGTTCGACAGGTTGTAGATAAAAGTGGCCAGACGCTCTTCAGCTGTTTTCTTGTTCAGCAACAATAACATTTCCTGATCGTAGTTAATCTCGCTGCTCATCAGGCGCATGATCTGCTGTCTGAGCTTTGGTAGCTTACCAGCCAGCTCGTCTAAGGTATCAAATGGGATTTCGCAGACCATAGAGGTTTCCAGTGCCTGAGCAAAACTTTGGTGCTGCATTTTATTTATGGCATCAAAGCCGACTAAGTCACCGGCCAGGTGAAACCCAGTGATCTGTTCATCACCTTGCTCTGAAATCGTGTAGGATTTAAAGGACCCAGAGCGCACCGCAAAGATTGCGTTGAGCTCGCTACCGGACTCGAACAAAAAGTCCCCCTTGTGCAGAGGTTTTTTACGCTCGATGATTTCATCCAGCTTATCCATTTCACTGCCGTTTAAAGAGAAGGGCAGGCATAATTGGCTGATACTGCAGTTGTTGCAGCTGATAGTACATTGACTTTTTGAACGATTATTTAAATCCATAACAAATCCGTTATCTATGACGCACGTTAATGACATTCTATTAGATGCGGCCATATTTTAATACTTGAACTTTGCGATACTTGATATTCGGGTATACCATCTACTAGCTGTGTTTTAGAGACTGTAAACAGAAGCACTAAGCCACATGTTGATCAACTCAAGTCAAAAAACTCCCATTCTTTAACCTAAGCAAATGACTCTCACCTAATAGTATTACTGCGTCTAGATTAATGTACTAGTTTGTCCGTTGCAATGATTAGTAGATAAAAGCCATACCAAATAAAAATATTGCCAAGCGCAATGCGTGTTGCCTTGTGATTTAAGAATGTATTGAGCAACTGGGCGGTTTGGCCTACCGCTAACATGGCCGGAAAAGTGCCCAATGCAAACGCGGCCATAGTGAGTGCACCGCTCAGGCTGCTGCTCGCCTGCAGGCTCCAGGTCAGTGCTGAATAGACCAGCCCGCATGGCAGCCAGCCCCACAAGGCTCCGTATGCCAGGGCTTTGACTTTGCTGTCGATGGGGAGCAAGTATTTGTTAAGCTGCACCAGACGCTGCCAGAGCAGCCATTTTCCCGCTTTTTCCAGCCAGTTGAGCGTCGCGGCTAGGCGCATGACATAGATACCAACCAGCAGCATAAATACGCCACTCAGCACATTCAAGATGCTGGCAAACAAGGTGCTTTGCTTGGCAAATGCCGCGCCGAGCCCGGCAACCAGTGCGCCAGCCACCATGTAACTACCTAATCTGCCGAGGTTATATAGCAGTGCAGTGACAAAAGGCGACTGTTTGGTTTGGGCAAGTTGCAGGCTAGATGCGATACCACCACACATCACCAGACAATGGCCACTGCCAACCAGACCCATTACAAAGGCGCTAAACAGGCTTATCTCGGTCATTACTTTTATTGTGTTGCTCTTTATCGTCTTCGAACAGAATGCTGTGGCCCTGCTTATTCAGATCAGAAAACTGCTCGCTTTTAACAGCCCAAAAAAACACCCCGATCGCAATGATGACAAACAAGATTGCAATGGGAATAAGGATATAAATAATACTCATAGCTTCAGTAACCTCAAAGAGTTAGTGATCACCAGAATTGAGCTCGCAGACATGCCAATGACGGCCACCCAGGGTGGCACCAATCCCATCGCGGCGAGCGGTAATATAGAGCCATTGTAACAGAGTGACAAAGTGAGGTTCTGTTTTATCACCGTTTTGGTTTTCTTCGCGACCTGATGCAAGGTTTGCAGTGATTTGAGGTCGCTGTTAAGCAGCACGACATCGGCGGTATTTTTGGAAATATCAGCACCGGTTTCCATTGCAATGGATAAATGGGCACTGTTAAACACCGGGCTGTCATTCACGCCATCACCGACCATGCCCACAATATGCTGATGTGCTGACCAGGATTCGACCTGCTTTTGCTTATCCTGTGGGGAGCAGGCATTTTTGTATGTATCCAGTCCTAGCTCTAATGCTAAGTCTTTGACCGCATTGGAGCTGTCACCGCTGAGTAAGTGGCAGCTCAGGCCCTGACCCTGGGCATAATTGATGATCTCAGGGGCACTGTTTCTGACTTTGTCTGCCAGATAGAAATCTGCAATGGGCTGATCATCGACGAACAGCGTTGCCTGAGCAAATGAACTATGATTACCAAACCAGGCGGACTTACCAATGGCAACACTATGCTCGCCAAAACGGGCTTTAACACCACTGCCTGTGATGACTTCAACGTCACTCAGCTGTCTGGGGGATACCACCAGTTCAGTAAAGGCCTTGGCGATAGGGTGCTCTGAGTAGCGTTCCAGCGCGACAGCCAGTGCCATTACATCGGATTCCTGCCAGTTTTTATTAAGGACACTGACCGACTCAATAGAGAAGCGCCCCTCGGTCAGAGTACCGGTTTTGTCAAAGGCCATTCTGGTCAGCTTAGGCACCGTTTCCAGCACATGGCTTTCTTTGATCAGTATTCCTTTTCGGGTCAGTGTGGCCACGGCGCATGTTAGCGCAGTCGGGATGGCCAGGCTCAGTGCACACGGGCAAGTTGCAACTAATACCGAGATGGTGACCCAAAATGCGTGGGGGGGATCTATCTGGTACCAGGCAACTGCGGTGATAGAGGCAAATATCAACAGGCAAGCGACAAACCACTGAGCGACTTTGTCGGTGACTTCAACGATTTTAGGGCGTTTGGTCAGGGCATTGTGTTGCAGCTTAATGATTTGATTAAGCAGGGTGTTTTGACCCACTTTGTTGATTTCAATGGTGATCACCCCATCGTGGTTGATGGTGCCAGCATAGACTTGATGGGTTTGATACTTCTTAACAGGAAGGTGCTCGCCCGTCATCATAGATTCGTCAACTGTGGTAGAGCCTGAGATCAATACGCCATCGGCCGGAATGGTTTCGCCGGGCTTGATCATGATTTGGTCGCTCAGTTGCAGGCTCTTTGCTGCGACGATTTTTTGCTCGCCGTTGGGCAATAACTGACGCGCGGTCAGTGGCAGCAGTTTTTGCAGGTTGGCTGTAAATTCACTGGCTTTTAGTCGGGCCCGAAACTCCAGATATTTACCGAGCAAGAGCAAGAAGGTGAACATACAAATCGATTCAAAGTAGACTTCGCCCACCGACATCACAGTGGCGTAACAGCTTGCCGCATAGGCACCAAATATGGCCAGCGACACGGGCAAGTCCATATTGAGCTGCTTAGCTCTGAGACCTTTGATGGCATTGGTCAAAAACGGCATGGCCGAGTACAGGATCACCGGAGAGGCCAAAAACAAACTGATCCAGCGGAAGTATTGTTCGAAATTGTCTTCCATGCCGGAAAACATGCCAAAGTACATGGCAAACGCAAACATCATAACCTGCATGGTCATCAGACCTGCTACGCCAAGTCGGCGTAAATAGGCTTTGGCTACGGTTTGTTTTTGCGCGGCTTCATCATCGGCCTGAAAAGGGTAGGCCTTATAGCCAATCTGATGCAGTGACTTGATAATATCACTGAGCTTACATTGCTGAGGGTGCCACAGGATCATGGCTCTGTGAGTTGACGTGTTTACATCAACCCGGGCAACGCCTTTAAGCCCGAGCAGTTGCTTCTCAATTAACCAGGCGCAGGCTGCACAGCTTATGCCTTCAACACTGAGTAAAACTTCCTGCAATTCGCCTTGCTGGCTAACAAAATCCTGTTGAATGTCGGCATTGTCATAGCTCAACAGCTCTTTTAACTGCTCAGGTACCAGCTCTTCGACTTTGCCCGCACTGTCGGTACGAAATTTATAATAGTCGCTCATGCCCTGAGCGAGAATGGTCTCGGCGACCGCCTGACAGCCAGTGCAGCACACCGGCTGCGGCTGGCCTTCGAATTGTACATGAGCAGAAAACCCCGGCGGTACGGGCTCCAGACAATGAAAACAACTGGTTGTCATAGTGTCTACTTATATTCTGGAGAAATGGCGACTTTCTGTGTAGTGGGTAACTGAAGTTTCTCTTTAAGCTTCCAGCTTTGGTCCATAGGTTCAAGAAACACGGTAAACGCACCATAATGTGGCTCATCCAGAATCGCGGTAAATTCACCGGATGCATTGGCCAGCAGGGTGACTTCAAAATCGTATTTTTTCACGGTACGGTGATAAAACGACGCTTTGAGCGCGTTGACTTTGCTGTGGTCACCCTTGGTGAAGGTGAAGCTCACCCTGTCATCACTGACATCTATGTCACCATGTAAGTACAAAGCTTTGGCTTTATCGAACTTGCTGAGTTCAAGGTTTATGGCTTTGCCTTTTTTGTAGTAGTCGTCGACCACCATGTCCGGACCATTACCGACAGCAAAGATCACTAAAAATACGCAGGCAATGATGGTAACCAGCGGAAAAAACATTAAAAACCAAGGCCAAAAATTCTTATACCAGGGAGTAGGGTTCATAACGACTCAACAGCTTAATTTCAGTGGCAATATTCTATCTTATTTGGGGGTAAATACCTAAAAAAAAGCCTCCGATTGGAGGCTTTTTTGATCTTAAATAAACTTATAATCTATTCGATTATTTCTCCTGAGAGAGGCTGTACACGTAAGCCGTTAGCAGGTGTACTTTGTCTTCGCCCAGAATGTCTTTCCACGCTGGCATCACACCGGCACGGCCGTGACGCAGTGTTTCTTCAACAGCGCGTTGAGAACCACCGTATAACCAAATGTTGTCAGTCAAGTCAGGTGCACCAAATGGCAGGTTATGGGCAACAGAGCCTTTACCGTCCATACCGTGACAGGCCGCACACATTGCGAACTTAGCTTGACCTGCAGCTGCATCTTTTTGATTCACTTTACGACCTGATAGGCTCAGTACGTAAGCGGTCATTTCTTTGATACCCTGGTCACCCAGTGCATCTTGCCAACCTGGCATCGCAGCAACACGACCTTGCAGTAGTGTTTCTTTGATCTTGTCAGGCGTACCGCCGTACAACCAGTCATTGTCTGTCAGGTTAGGGAAGCCCATTGCACCACGTGCATCCGAGCCGTGACACTGAGCACAGTTTTGTGCAAACAGGCGCTGACCAATTTCAAGTGCTTTTTGGTCTTTTACCAGTGTTTCAATGTCTTGCTCAGCAAATGCTTTGAAGATAGGACCGAAACGCTCGTCAGCGGCTTCAAACTCTTTATCAAGTTGAACCCAGTGACCGTTTGCTTTGGCTTCTTCAATTGCCTTTTTCGACTCTTCAAGAGACGTTACGCCCTGGTTAGAGCTCGTCCAGTTCAAAAAGCCTGCAAAGTTACCCAGACCTGGGTAAGCAGCAAGATAGTAAACAGACCAGATAAATGTTGCGAAGAACATGTAAGTCCACCACTTAGGTAGTGGGTTATTAAGTTCTTCGATTCCGTCAAACTCGTGACCACAACTTTCGCCTTCTTCAACACCTGTGTAGTTTTTCAGGTTCCAAAGCAGCAGGCCAAAGATCAGAGCCAGACACGCCAAGGTCAATACGATGACCCAAATACTCCAAAAGCTAGTCATTTTTCAGACTCCTTTTCCTCGTTTGAGATTGTGTTGTTGTGTTTCTTTTCATCTTCAAAGATGGCATTGGCAGCGTCATCAAAACGACGTTTGCTACGTTTGCTGTATGCCCACACAACAATCACTATGAACAGTACTAAAATTACCAGAGTCAAAATGCCTCTGTATGTGCCGTAATCCATAACAAATTACTTCAAATGTGTGCCAAGTTGCTGAAGGTAGGCAATCAGGGCTTCCATTTCGGTTTTGCCCTTTACTGCGGCTTCAGCACCTTGAATGTCCTCATCGGTGTAAGGCACACCGAAGTTACGGAACACTTCAAGTTTCTTAGCGGTTAATTGACCGTCCAATACATTCTCATTGAGCCAAGGGTAGCCAGGCATATTTGACTCAGGTACCACAGAGCGTGGATCCATTAAGTGGGCAAAGTGCCAGTCATCAGAATAACGTTGACCAACACGCGCCAGGTCTGGACCTGTACGCTTAGAGCCCCACTGGAACGGGTGATCCCAAACAGATTCACCAGCTACAGAGTAGTGACCATAACGCTCAACTTCGTCACGGAATGGGCGGACCATCTGTGAGTGACAGTTGTAACAACCTTCACGTACATAGATGTCACGACCTTCCATTTCCAGTGCTGTGAGCGGGCGCAGGCCATCAACAGGCTGGGTAGTGTCTTTTTGGAACATCAGCGGTGTGATCTCAACGAGCGCACCGAAGCTGATGGCAAAAACCGTCAGGATAGCCATCAGGCCAACGTTCTTCTCGACGATTTCATGTTTATTTGTAGAGTTATTATTGCTCATACTCGACACCCCTTAAGCCATTTGCGTGTTAGCTTCAGTGGTCAAAGAGCCACTCTTAGCTGCCACTGTACGGTAGACGTTGTAAGCCATTACCAGCATACCAATCACGATGAATACACCGCCCAGGAATCGCATGATATAGAAAGGCTTAGACGCTTCAAGCGACTGTACGAAGCTGTACATCAAAGTACCGTCAGAGTTAACTGCACGCCACATCAGACCTTGCATTACACCTGAGATCCACATTGCTACGATGTACAGAACAACACCAACAGTGTGTAACCAGAAGTGAGTGTTAACCAGTTTAACGCTGTACATGTTAGCGTGACCAAATAGTGCAGGGATCAGGTGGTAGATAGCACCGATAGAGATCATTGCAACCCAACCCAGAGCGCCTGAGTGTACGTGGCCAACAGTCCAGTCAGTGTAGTGTGACAATGCGTTTACAGATTTGATTGCCATCATTGGACCTTCGAAGGTAGACATACCATAGAAAGACAGAGAAACAACCAGGAAACGCAGTACAGGGTCGGTGCGTAGTTTGTGCCAAGCGCCAGACAGCGTCATGATACCGTTGATCATACCACCCCAAGAAGGCACGAACAGGATCACTGACATCACCATGCCCAGAGACTGAGTCCAGTCAGGTAGTGCAGTGTAGTGAAGGTGGTGAGGACCTGCCCAAATATACAGAGAAACCAGCGCCCAGAAGTGAACAACCGATAAACGGTAAGAGTAAACAGGGCGACCTGCTTGCTTAGGTACGAAGTAGTACATCATACCCAGGAAACCAGCAGTCAGAAGGAAGCCTACCGCGTTGTGACCGTACCACCACTGAACCATAGCATCTACTGCACCCGCATAAATAGAGTATGACTTAGTCAGAGATACAGGTACCGCCATGCTGTTAACAATGTGCAGCACTGCAACGGTAATGATGAAGCCTGCATAGAACCAGTTAGCAACATAGATATGAGACACTTTACGCTTGATCAGTGTGCCGAAGAACACGACCGCATAGGTGACCCAAACAACAGCAATTGCGATGTCGATTGGCCACTCAAGTTCAGCATATTCTTTAGAAGATGTGATACCTAATGGCAAAGTGATGGCTGCTGAAAGAATGATTGCCTGCCAGCCCCAGAAAGTGAAAGCGGCTAGCTTGTCAGAGAATAAACGCGTCTGACACGTGCGCTGTACAACATAGTAAGATGTTGCAAATAGTGCACTTGTACCAAATGCGAAGATTACTGCGTTCGTGTGTAACGGACGAAGTCGAGAGTAAGTTAACCATGGAATGTCGAAGTTTAACGCAGGCCACGCAAGTTGCGCCGCGATAAATACACCTACACCCATGCCAACGATGCCCCAAATCACTGTCATTATAGCGAATTGGCGTACAACCTTATAATTGTACTCAGTTTGTGATGCTACTGTTTGGCTCATTTTCTGGATTCCGCTGCAATTAATGCGATTAGAAATGATTAACCTGTAATACAGGCCCTGTTTTTTTATTTCAACAAACCCGCTCGAGTCACATCCCGTGGAACAAAACTCTCACCAGCTTGAGAAACCCTTATTTTTGCAAGGAAATAATAATTTTTTTGCAAACGAAAAGATACTACAAACACCTAAAATAATGACATCAATCAAACTTTGTACGAGTCATTTGTTTAATGAGTACGCGAATTGCGCAATATCAAAACAAATTGCAAAACTTAACGCCAAAGGCTGGTTGAAAAGAGCAATTCCACATACACTGAACGTCTTTTCAAGATGTCACACACTAAGCATTATGCAGAAAATTCGCACACTACCTGGTGTTTTTTTAGTCACTTTCCTGACGGCCTGTTCAGACCCGAGTACTATTATACATGAAAGTTCAGAAAAAAGTGAAAGTTCGCAAACTTCCTTAAATTGTGTTGCAGCTTCGCCTTGTGTCGATGGCGAAATGTTACTTTGGAGTGCAACCGAGAAATTGCGGCCAGAATCGCCATTTGAGCTTTATTTCAACACTCAGGCTCCTGGTGTGAAGTTAAAAGCTGCCTGGTTAGAAGGCGTAACAATGTACATGGGGAAAATTCCCGTTTTCTTTGAGCAACAAGGCAGTTCACTTTGGTCTGCACAAGTGATGGTTGGGGCATGTAGTGAACCCGTAATGGAATGGCGAATGACAGTAGAAACCGTTAACCGGATTAATGGGAACGAATATGTCAAAAATGTCACATTTGCCCTTTATACTACTCAGGAATGAAATCTATGTTGTAAATCATCGTTTTTGTGTTTTATATTTGTTTACAAAGGGGCGCTGTTTGCAATGACTTTGTTACTAGTATTGGGTATATTGTAAGTTCAAAGTACCCAAATTAGCTTAGAGTCTTGTTTGACAAAAACATTCGCATAGGCAGATAAATAAAGAAAAACACGCAAGCTATTTAAGGAGACCTCTAGTGGCAAAGCGCATAAATAAATTTACTCCAGTGGCATCCACCATTGCTTTAAGTCTTGGACTCTCGGGCTGTAGCCTTTTCGAAGATGATGACAAAAATGTTCCTGTGACTACTCCCCAGGAAGTTGAAAGTACAGTGACGGCAAACTTTTCTGTATCTGTATCAGGTAAGGCGGTTAAGGGCACACTGAGTGGAGCGCAAGTGAGTGTGAAAACGCTTGATGCTCAGGGTAATATAGTTGACCTTGCATATCGTACTCAGGCAGGCGAAGAGTCGGCTACGGAAAAATCACTCAATACCGAAGACGCGAAAAAGAAAGCTGAAGAAAAACTAGTTGCTTCCAACCCGGCAGACTTCAAAACTGACCCCCGAGGTTTCTTCCAGCTGTTCGTTGACGAAAATTTCAGTGGGCCACTTTATATTACGGTCAAGACAACCAAAGATGGTGACGCATTAGTCAAATGTGATGCGTTCGTTGGTTGTGGTGAAGGGGTTGCCATAGATAATGGTGATGGCATCGTAAAAGACAATGGCAAAATCGACTTTGGCGAATGGTATAAAGACGACATCGAGTTATCCGTCGTTAAAGTCATTTCACCAAATACAGCGGCGCGCCCTGCGTCAGCTAGAAATCAACCAAGTTTTGCTGATGGGGACAATAACCAATATACGGCCAATGCAACTATTTTCACCTCTACAGCAGTTAAAATGTTGTTGGATGCAGCAGCAGAACAGGGAATAGATTCAGCAAAAGTAGGCGAGGCCAGTACCAAGGTACTTAAGGCTCTGATAGGCAATACCAAGCTCGTTGCTTCACTAACAGGAGATTTATCTCTTGGCGGCGCAGTTGATTTTACAGATGTAGGTCAGGGAGAGTCTATTGACGAAGGCGTGCTTGCACTTATTCAGGTCGCTGCATCCCTTCAGACGATAGCGGGTAAAGAAGGTAAGAGTACCAACGACGTGCTTACTGACCTGGCAAATGACGTTGGTGGTGGCGATCTGACTCAAAGTGATACCTTTAAAAAAGTCAGAGATGAAACATCCAAAGCTGCCAAAATCTTAGTTGCAATGGTGAGTAACGATGCCGCTGCGCTTGAACAAGCTTTGGTTGATGCTGGTGTTTCTGCGGAAGATGCCGCTTCAGTTGCTGATAAAGTTAACGAAGCGAAGAAAAAGGCCGTGGACAATGGCGCTACGACAGATGAAGACCTAAATAAGGATGTCGAGCAAGTTAAAGAACAGCTTGAAGATTTAGGAAACGAAGATGTTGTCGTACCTGATGAAAATGACGAAAACGATGTTGCAAACGCCGCATTGTTGATAGAGATTAATGCGAGCTCTTCACAGCTTGATACAACAGATACGGACCTGTCTCAGCTTAACGCTACTTTGACAGACGTCAAAGCGTTGGCTGAAACGCTGGACACAAAAGCGCAGGCAATCGCATACTTTGCCGCTGCCAGTGAGCTAAATGCAAGCTTCGAAGCGCAAAAAGACGCAATCGCGACTATTCTCAGCACCGAGACCACTAATATTGATGCACATATCGCAGCGGCTCAAGCGCTTGTTGAAATAGATGCTAAATATCAGCCCACTTTGGACCTAGCTGTCACTCTTAAAGAAAAGCTGACAAGTCTTGTTGAGTTCAACACCAGTTTAGCGACACAAATTGCGGAACAGTTTAGTAATGCCACTAAGGTAGTGGATGAATTTGACGTCAAGCTTGATGCATCAGCACAAGCGGCTGCGTCTGCACTTGAGTCCGCGACGACAGCAAAGGCGAGTTACACTGAGCAGGAAACACCTCTGCAAGCCCAGGTCGCTGCTGTTAAGAGCGCGGTTGAGCAAATTGTTGACTTAGACACTGCAATTGCTGCGTTGAACTTAGTGACGTCAGCTAAAACATCGTTGAGTGGTTTGACTGATTTATCACAAGATTTTTCAACTAAAGCAACGGTTGCTGTGTCCACTGCAACGGACTACAAAGCCGAAGCAGATGCTCAGGGCGAACAGGTAGAGCAAGCAACTGAAGCACTACAGAACGCGCAACAAATTAAAGCTGATGCTGATACTGCTGCGTCAAGCGTAACTTCTTATACCAGTGAGATAAATACGGCTGAGGAAACGGCTCTTGAGCGCAAGCGTGCTTTTGAGCAACAACTTGAAGACGACAAAGAGCTTAATGAAGCGCTTATCGGCCAGATCAGTGAGCAGCTTCAGATCTTAAGCGTCCCTCAGGGTGAGATCACAGGTTATGAAAGCGAGTTGGTTCAGGTGAAAGAAAAAGGCGCCAATGCCAATACCTTGGATGGTGCGACAGAGTATTACACTGCCGCTTTAACCCTTCAGACCACTGTGTCAGTTGAAAAACAAAATAGCTGGAACACGACACTGTCAGGTGTCTCTACTAAAGCTCAGGAAATTGTCAGTTCTGCGACCGCGTTGGCGAACAGAAACAGTGACTATACATCCACAAAAGACAATGCTGATGCATTGTTAGCTTCAACGGCACAAACGCAAAGTAAAGTGTCCACTTTGGTGTCTGACATTGACGCTGAGGTTATCAATGCGGCATCTAAACTCACTCTGGAGCAACAAATCGCTGCAGCACTGAAGCTCACTCAAGATGTCATTCTTGAAACGCAAGATGCAGCAGCAGAAGTGACGACTAAACAAGCTGAGTTTGAAGCCGCTTTCATTGCTGCTCAGTCTGCATTCAATGCTATTGAAAACCTGGGAACCGCTCAGCAGGCGCTTGATGCTGCAAATGCTGCTATTGCAGCCGGCGATGCGTACAAGCAAGCTGTAGCCAATTATGTTGCATTATCTAATGCTGCTGTTACCGCTGCGCAGAGTTATAAGAATTTGGTTGATAGTCGTGAAGCAGGGCAGTCGGCAATTATTCAGACTAATAGCGAGGATCCAACAGAACTGTTGGCATTAGCGAATGAATTACAAGTCAAAGCGGTTGCAGCAAATGCTGCGTTTGAACAGGACGCTCGCCCAACAGAGGCCGCTGAGCTTAAAACGCTTTCAGAAGAGAAGCGAGATGACTATGTAGCTGACAATGATCACACCGAACTTGGTAAACAAGGCACAGATAAACTCGTTAATATCAGCTTTGTTACTAAAGAGGGAGCTGATGCTGTCTTTAATGCCGGTGAGGTTATTTACGATGTCGTGAGGGATATCTGGGACTCAGGGCTTGACTCTGGTAACCACTCTGGCACAGCGCCAAACTTCCCTGACTGGACTTACAGTTATGACACGGATGAGTATAAGCTTAGCTTGACAAACACCCAGGGTGATGAGCAGATAGAGGGTATCGGACAAGTAAACTCCGGTGCTCAAAGCAAGATACTGTTCACCTGGTCTGGTTTATTGAAAGCCGATTCAGGTCAGAAAATTGAGATCCAAAGTGCAGATTTGGCAGAGTGTGAGCGCTGGTCAATCGACGCTGTCGTTACGCCAAATGCTTCCTGTACCATACTTTATGTGGATGGCAGTATCCAAAAAGTAGAAGACGCCCGTGATTTCGATATACCTCGCGCCAAGACCTTCAATTTGGTTGAGTTTGTTGATGGTCAATACGGGTTTGACGGTACCTTCTCATCTGAAGCGACGGCTGTCGATGCTCAGGGCAATCCTGTTGCGCTATTCACCGATGGTGCTATTGAGCTTGCCGATGTGACTTTGTCGGGCAGAAGTGAAGATATTGACTTCACAGCTCACTTCGACTTGCGTAACGAAAGCGACAGCAATGATTTAGGGTTAGCTAATATCATGTTGGATAACTTTAATGGTTATGTATTTAAGGTGAGCCTAATCGATGAGTCTGGTCCGTTACTGGGTGATGTGTCAATCAACAATGACACAAACCAGCCCATAAAAGTGGGTGATGTAGAAGAGGTTAACAATGGCTTCCGCATCGACTACATCAACGGAGAGTCAATTGAATACACAGATATTGATTTCTTAGGCCAGTCCAATAACTAAAGCCGGTCTAGATTAAAGAGGGGAAAGGTTAACCTTTCCCTTTTTTTTGTTAAAAGTGAAGTTTATGAAATTAAAAAAAATCTCTCCTGTACTCGCACTCTTAGGTTTGCAAGTAAGCCCGGTAGTTCACTCATCATCCGATGACATTCAATTGATCCACCATTTCCACAGTGAGATATACACAGAGGCTCAACCTGTTAAGGCATTTGTGGAAGATTTTGACAAACCATTGACTGATGGGGATAGCGCCTTTACCTACAATGTGTTTGAACTGGGTGTGAAGTACAAAGGCATTGGTCTTGGCGCACAAAGTCGTTTTGACTATTTGCTGGCCTTTGATCCGGATACTGCACTGTATACACACACAGAGAAAAATGACTTGCCATTTGAGAAACGTAATTACCGTTACTACCTGTGGGGCAGACAGGCAACGACCAATGGTGTGTTTTTAAGCTATGATTTTGAACTACTGGATAAAGCCCTGGTTATTACGCCAAAATTTACTTACTTCAAAAGTACACACTTTCAGGATGCGCGGGTAGATGGCACAATTTTTGGTGACGAGGTCGAAGGGAAATTAGACGCAGAATATTACTTTTCCAAGGACATTCTGTTTAAATCATTCACACCAACGGACAACCCAGAGGGCGATGGTTACAGTTTTGATTTGGCCTTTAGCTGGCAAATAACACCCGACCTTAAGGTGTGGGCAGCTGGTAAAGACCTGATGTATGAGACAAAGTACGAAGGCGCAGGGTTTGTTAACGGATTCACCACCGATATTCCATTTACTGAGCGAGAAGATGGGATAGACACGACACCTTCTGTCAGATTGCGCACCTCTGCGTATGACCAAGAAATAGAATACACCTTTGAGCGGGATGCCAGATACTATCTGGGTGTGAATTATCGCATCAACAGCCGTTTCTCCACCACTGTAAAAGCACGCAAGTATATTGATGATGCGTTCGTTCAGGCTAACGTTTCCTATCATTTCGGTGAAAGCTGGGAACTATTTGGTGGGTATGAAACACATAGCGAGGCCTTTGAGTTAGGTGTTAAAACTCGCTATGCAGGTATCTCTGTGAAAATGGATAATCCTGATATTGAAGATGCACATTATGTAAATTTGAATTGGTTTCTTAACCTGGCATTTTAGGGGATAAAAGGTGCAAAATATCAATAAAATCTTACCTTTGTTGTTGGCTGGCATTTTAACAGCATGCGGTGGAAGTAGTGACCCGGCCCCGACCGTGAGCGATACTGAAGCTGGGCTTGGCCACGATGTCACGCAAGTTCCCTCAGCGGCAGTGACTTTCTATTTGCCCGAGTTTGCTGATGCATCGGGTACATTGACGGTTACCGAAGTAAGCTCAAGGGAAACACAAGAGTTTACTGTCAGTGATCTAAATCAACAGACGGTCACTCTGGACGCAGGTCGCTTATATCAATTTGAATTTAGTCCAGGCGCTGGGCGAGTGCTTTGTCCCAGGAAGTTAGGGTGCGGTCGTGCGCTGCGTGACGATCCTAATGATCTCAATGGTAATGATGAAATCGACTTCGCAGAGCCAGTCTCAGCAGATGTGTCCTATTCTCTTGCGGCAAAACCGGTAGCTGGTCAGAATCAGTTATATTTTTCTTCTTATGCAACATTACTGAGTGAGTCGACTTTAGACAGCACGGTCTTGTCTTTGACCAATACGCCGATTTATCACTTGAGCCACAGTCGTTTAAATAAGTCTTTACAGGCGGAGTATGCAGCCCAAGCCTTTACCTATGCTGATATCATGAGGCAGCTTAATACCCAGGGCAGCGAAGGTGACGTTATTCCTCCCTTGAGTGATGCATTTGACCTTGCTTATACGAGCAATGACTACACGCTTTGGCAAACCTACATTAATGAAGTTAACCAGTATTTTATGGAAGAGCTGTTAGACGAAAAAGGCAGTAAGTTGTTTGCTGGTGTTGTCGATCAGGTATTGCTCATGACCAATGAAGCGATGCAGCTACAGGATATTGAAACGTTAAAAGACTCTGAAACTGTGTTCAATAATAACTTGCTCAACCACTTTCGGGATTCTCTGGGCGTAGTTCGCCTTCAGGAAGAAAAGTATAGCGCAGAGCTGGATGTTAAGTTGAGCGAGATAGAAAGACTGGTTTCAAACGAAGTGGCTCAAGAGTCATTTTTGGTCCTCTCTGAAGCGGTATATGACGTTGTAAACAATGTCTCTCCAGCCCGTAACTCTGAACCAGGTAGCTATCAGGTTGGTGATCTCGACATAGTGTTTACCACAGAACCATCGTTTGCTTGGCGGGTAACAGGTACAAACAGAGAGTTTGAGGTCAGCATGGACGTGACTTCGTCCGAATGGCGTAAAAGCCCAACTTTAGGAGACCGTATTTCGGCGAGCGGTGTGGTATCTGTTCGTAAAGGTAACGTGTCTTTAGAGGCTGATTTGAGTGATATCTTTTTATTGTTTGATGGCTCGTTTGATGCAGACAACCTGCAAATGGCGACAGGTACTTCTCGCTTTGCCGGGAAGGTCAGCTTACAAACGGCGGCCTCGACCACCAAAGCGGATATGAGGCTGCGTTTAAACCGGGTGTTATCTCCTCGCAATACGGTTGAAAGTATCATTGCCAATTTACGTTTGCGTGGTGACTTTGAAACCGTAAATCAGGTAACACCGGTTACAGTATATGCCGCTGAGCAATCGCCTTTCGAGTTTGACACAATGTTGGACTTAGTATTCGGGTTGCATGTTGACTTTGACCTCAAGGGGGCGCCAGATTTTCAACTGCAATTGGCAGCGGACCCGGCAAATTTCACAAATTTAAACTCAGCTGAGATCTCCTACCTGCTTGGTGGCAAGGTGATGCAGTTGGATGTTCGTCGCTCGGGTGATAACAATAGCATTGTTGCGCAAGGCAAAGACGGCTACTGGCTGGATGTAAAACAAAAAGGACGTAACTTCACCGGTGGATACTATTATGGTGATCAGCTGATTGGTGACGTGAAAACAGTACGTGGGATCCCTGGAGTACTGTTTCCGGACGGAAGCTTTGAATCTCTGTTCTGAATGTATGCTTGCTGTTAGAATCACTGACTTCTAGTAAAAGGGCCCGCGGGCCCTTTTGACGTTTGACAGGGGCCAGGTTTGAACAAACAGCACGTTATTGAACATTTAAGATTTGCTTTGGAGCGTAAACTTCATGAGGCACAAGAGGCTGCGGATAGTGCCCGCGCAGATGCGATACACGAGCAAAGCGCAGCAGAAACTCAGTACGACTCGCTGAGCATTGAGTCCGGTTACCTAGCCGAAGGACAGAGTGAGCGGGTCGACCAGGCACACCATGCAATCTTGGCATTTGAGCAGATTTATTCGGTCAGTCGGCCTGCTGCTGTTCAGGTAGGTGCTTTGGTTGAGTTGGCTGACGAGCAAGACGATCGCCATTGGTTTTTTATGGGTCCGTGTGAGGGGGGTCTGAAAGTGACATTGGATAACAAAGACGTCAGAGTCATTACCCAGGCTGCCCCCATCGGGCAGGCATTGCGCGACCGTCGTATTGGTGAAGAGGTCGAATTTCATTTTAATGGCACGACTCAGTGGTTAGAGGTACTGAACTTGTTGTGATCAGGAGAACAGTTTTTTCCTGACTACCTGTCGGTACTGACTCGGAGTCTGATTCATTGTACTTTTGAATACTCTGCTCAGCTGTCCCTGGGAGTTGAACCCACAAGCGAGCGCTATTTCCTGAATACTGAGGTTGGTTGAGGCCAACAGCTCGGTAACCTGGCGGACCCGGACAGTTTGTAAATAGTTTGCGGCAGTCTGGCCGGTAGCAGCCTTAAAACGGCGGTTAAAGGTGCGGTAACTCATGCCAAACTGCTTAGCGACATCAGGAAAGGTGATTTCATCAGCGCAATTGTTGCGTAGCCAAAATTGGATAGAGGCTATCTGTTCATCACTGTGCCGGTCGACAGCACCTTCAAGATATCTTTGTTCTTCATAGGGTTTACGCACTTCGTGAGAAAAATTTTGTTGTACGTGATTGGCAGCTTCCTGGCCATAAAACTGGGCGATGAAATGCACAATCACATCAGCCAGTGCGTTCAGGCTTGCTACCGTATATAAGCGATCTGACTGAGTAATAAAGTAGTCCGGGCGCAATGCAACCAGCGGATAGCTGCGTTTGAACTGCTCTGCGTAATGCCAGTGGGTTGTTGCTGAGTGGCCATCCAGGATCCCGGATTGCGCTAAAAAGCAGACACCTGTTCCAACTCCTATGAGGGTAGCACCTTCTCGCCGAGCATCCGCCAGATTTGCAACCAAAGAAGCATTTTTTCTCAGCACCGGACGCGGGTTACGCCAGATACTTGGGATGATGATGTAGTCGAAGTCGCTTAGCGCGCTGAAGCTGGCATGTGCAGAAAATGGCACGCCCATTGACGAATGAACAGTCTCTCCCGACTCACTGAGCCAGGCAATTTCAAGGGGTATAAACTCATGACCAAGGTGACGTCTTGCAAAGGCTTCGCCAGCACGCAGCATTTCTACAGGTAATGTCACGCTGGTGATCAGCATTTGCTCATAAAGTGTAAAGGCAATACGGTGCGTGTAAGTGCTCATCTCATCCGACCTCTTTTTGGTGGCGTATTTTGCTCGTTGTGTGGCGAAAAATGTAAAGTATCATAATTATCTTCGTTCTAGAATCGTATCATTAGTATTTGTTGATAAGAGATTGATATGACAGCATTACCAATTATCGTAGGTATGGGCGGCGTGAATGCAGCCGGCAGAACCTCGTTCCACCAAGGCTACCGTCGCATTGTATTAGACAGCCTGGATGATGCTGCAAGACAGGAAACCTTTCTCGGTCTGGCAACCTTGATGAATTTGGTTTCATTACAGGGCTCAGACCTGGTCACTGCGCAGGGAGAAGTCATTCAGCCTGAGCAAATTGAGGCACGTTTTGGTCAGCAGATCATCGCAGGCACCTTGATCCGTAAAATCGAAAAAACACATTTTGACGTTGATGCAACGCATTGGCAGCAAAAGCTGACTATGCAGGCAAATGACGGCACAGGTTTAACATTTACCTGTCGTAAGCGCGACTTGCCAACACCGGTTCCGTCAAGCTGGCAGATTGAAATGCTGGATGAGAAAACGGCGCAGGTGCTGATCCCTGAGCAACTCGAAGTGAAGGTCGATAGTTACAGAGACAACCCAATTAAAGCAGCAGGTCAGTTGCCTACAGGGTTCGACCCTTCAGTTATGTACAATAGTCGTTATCAGCCACGAGGTCTGCAGGCAACAATCTTTGCAGCGACTGATGCGGTTCGCTCAACCGGCCTTGACTGGCAAACTGTAATGAACAGTGTTGAGCCGGATCAAATCGGCACCTATTCGGCTTCCGTGGTTGGTCAGGTTAATGATGAAGGCTTGGGAGGCCTTTTCCGCAGCCGCATGAAAGGGGAGCGGGTTAGCACTAAGCAATTGGCACTGGGCCTCAATACCATGTCGACGGACTTCATTAATGCCTATGTAACTGGCAGCGTGGGGACGACTTTCTCAACTTCGGGTGCTTGTGCGACCTTTTTGTACAATCTGCGTGCAGCAGTCAATGATATTCAGGCGGGCCGTACCCGGGTTGCCGTGGTGGCCAGCGTCGAATGTGCGTTAACCCCGGAAGTGATAGAGGGCTTTGGCAATATGGGTGCGTTGGCTAATGAAGAAGGCCTGCGTAAACTGGACAACACTGATGAGGTTGACTATCGTCGCACCAGCCGTCCATTTGGCGAAAACTGTGGTTTTACCATTGGCGAGGGCGCTCAGGTTGCCATCCTGATGGATGATAAGTTAGCGCTGGAGCTGGGGGCTGATATTATGGGCTCAGTGGCAGATGTGTACGTCAATGCTGATGGAGTTAAAAAATCTATTACCGCGCCTGGCCCGGGGAATTATATTACCATGGCTAAGTCTGTGGCACTCGCCGAACAAATTGCAGGCACAGAAGCTTTACAGCAGCGCAGCTTTATTTTGGCACATGGTTCAAGTACGCCACAAAACCGCGTGACAGAGTCGTTTATCTACCATCGCATTGCAGAGACCTTTGCGATCGAGGGGTGGAAAGTGGCTGCACCTAAAGCGTTTGTTGGCCATACGATTGGCCCGGCGTCCGGTGATCAGTTAGCAATGGCGCTGGGTATTTTTAGCCATCAGATCATGCCAGGCGTGACGACCATAGATGCGGTTGCTGAGGATGTTTATGATCAACACCTGGACATTCGCACGCATCATTATCACTGTGGACAAATGGACATTGCTTTTATTAACTCCAAAGGGTTTGGTGGTAACAATGCAACCGCAACCATATTGTCACCAGCGATGACTTTGAAGATGTTATCTAAACGCTACGATGAAGCCGAGTTTGCGCAGCACAGCGCCAAGCTGGCAGAAACCAAGCAACAGCAAGCGCGCTACCAGCAGGCAGCTGACTTGGGTCAGTATGAGCTTATCTACCGATTTGGTGATGGCATGATTGATGAGGCGCAGTTGCAGTTGAGCAAGGAATCATTGAGCATCCCTGGCTTCGACAAGGCCGTTAAGCTAAGCGTCAATAACCTTTATGGCGATCTGGCTGATTAGAATACTATGTTAAGCAAGCAAAAGGCGCGTTAGCGCCTTTTTTTGTGGTTACTTTATATGTTGCGCGTGGAAATCTAAGTGCGCGTCGATAAACGAGGAAATAAAGAAGTAACTATGGTCATATCCAGGGTGCATAGTCAGTACAAGCGGATAGTCCACAGCCTGAGCTGCCTGAACTAAGGTCTCTGGCTTGAGCTGCTCGACTAGGAACTGATCGGTTTCGCCCTGATCAACCCGAATGGGTACTCTCAGACCTTCCTGACTTTGTCTCAGCAGATGGCAGGCGTCGTAAGCATACCAGGGTGTTTGATCTTCCCCAAGATAGCCCGTAAAGGCCTTTTTACCCCAGGGGCAATCAATAGGGTTAGCAATGGGACTGAATGCCGAGATACTGAGGTAACGGGTTGGGTTTTTCAGCCCTACCACCAGCGCACCATGGCCACCCATAGAATGCCCGGTAATGGCACGCTTCGTGGATACCGGGAAGTGCTGCTCGATTAAGGCCGGCAGCTCTTCGCTGACATAGCTGTACATCTGATAATGTTTATCATACGGCGGCTGCGTGGCATTGACATAGAAGCCTGCACCCAAACCAAAGTCATAGCTTTTGTCCGGGTCATCGGCCACATCTTCACCACGCGGCGACGTATCCGGTGCCACAATGGCGATGCCCAACTCGTTAGCCCGTTTAAACGCGCCCGCCTTTTGCATAAAGTTCTCATCAGTACAGGTCAATCCCGACAGCCAGTACAGCACAGGTACTGGCTGGTCGCTATTGGCCTGCTCAGGCAAGAAGATAGCAAAGGTCATGTCACAGTGAGTATGCAGGCTTCGATGACGGTAACGTCGATGCCAGCCCCCGGCAACTTTATTTTCGCTCACTAATTCCATATGGCTTCCTCAGAAATGGATCACTGAACGAATGCTCTTGCCCTGATGCATCAGCTCAAACGCTTCGTTGATATCATCCAGCGACATAGTGTGGGTAATGAAATCATCCAGCTTAAACTCACCCGCCAGATAGCGCTCAACGATTTCTGGCAGTTCAGAGCGACCTTTCACTCCGCCAAAGGCAGTGCCACGCCAGACGCGTCCTGTTACCAGTTGGAAAGGACGGGTAGAAATTTCCTGACCGGCACCGGCAACCCCGATGATCACAGACTCACCCCAGCCTTTGTGACAACATTCCAGGGCACTGCGCATCACATTAACGTTACCAATACATTCAAATGAAAAGTCAACGCCACCGTCGGTCATCTCGACAATGACCTCCTGAATGGGTTTGTCGTAGTCATTTGGGTTGATGACATCGGTTGCGCCAAGCTTTTGTGCCAGTGGGTATTTGTCTGTGTTGATATCTACGCCGATGATCCGGCTGGCACCCGCCATAACCGCACCGATCACCGCCGACAAGCCAATACCGCCTAAACCAAAGATAGCAACGGTATCACCGGGTTGCACTTTGGCAGTATTCATTACCGCGCCCATGCCGGTGGTAACACCACAACCCAGCAGGCAGATCTCTTCAAGCGGCGCCTCTTTGTTGACTTTCGCCAGAGAAATTTCAGGCAACACGGTATATTCAGAGAAAGTGGAGGTGCCCATGTAGTGATAAATGGGTTCGCCGTCTTTATAAAAGCGGGTAGTGCCGTCCGGCATCACCCCTTTGCCCTGAGTGGTACGGATCTTCTGGCATAAGTTTGTTTTGCCAGAAGTACAAAATTTACACTCACCACATTCAGGCGTATAAAGTGGGATCACATGATCACCGACGGCAACACTGGTGACACCTTCGCCCACTGCTTCAACAATACCGCCGCCTTCGTGGCCTAAAATGGCCGGAAAAACGCCTTCTGGATCATCGCCCGACAAGGTAAATGCGTCTGTGTGACACACGCCGGTGGCAACAATTTTGACCAGTACTTCGCCTGCTTTAGGCATCATTACATCCACTTCTTCAATACTGAGTGGTTGTCCCGGTCCCCAGGCAATTGCCGCCCGTGATTTAATAAATTCAGCCATTATTACTCCAGTTTTGTAGTGTGAAAACAAAAGTATAACTTGCTGTGAGAGTTTGATAATCTTAAAAAATAAGAAAGACTTTTACGTATTTGTAATAATGGACAGATGGTCAGGTTTAGATGAGTTTGTCGCGGTGGCGACGTGTGGTTCTTTTACCGGTGCAGCGCAGCAGTTAGATACGTCGGTGGCGCAGGTGAGCCGCCGGGTTAAAACCTTAGAATCGGAGCTTGGCTATCAGCTACTGACCCGGACCACGCGCAATCTGGCACTGACACCCGAAGGCCAGATATTCCTGGGTCATGCCCGATTACTGCAACATGCCTACGAGGAGGCCACCGCAGCATTGCGACAAAGAGACAGTGAACCTACGGGCAAAATCAGGCTGACGGCACCTGTGATGTACGGCGAGCAATACATTATGCCGCTGGTACATCAGTTTATGTGTCGTTTTCCCTCCGTTACTGTTGAAATGGAACTGACTAACGCACAGCTGGATCTTGTGGAGCAGGGGGTTGATCTGGCTATCCGCATTGGCCAGCTCAAAGATTCTTCGCTGCACGCAAAGCGCCTGTCTCAGCGGCGCACTCTGGTTTGCGTGTCACCTGAGTACCTCCAGCAACAGGGTCCTATCACTTCCATCAGAGATCTGGCCAGGCAGAATTGTCTGCTCGGTAATACGCAATATTGGCGTTTTATGGACCACGGTGTTGAGCGACATGTCAAGGTGACAGGTACGCTGCGCTGTAATAGCGGCTGGGCGCTGCTTGATGCGGCAAAGCAGGGACTGGGGGTAGTGCAGTTGCCACACTATTACGTGCAAGATGCCATTGAGTGCAAAGAGTTAGTGACCGTGCTGGATGATTTCACACCCAAAGAGGAAGGGATCTGGGCGGTTTACCCACCCAGAAAATACCTGTCGACCGCCATCCGTGCGCTGATAGACTTTTTGGCGCAGTCGCTTTAAGCCTGAATGCTATTTTCCTCCATGGCTTCCAGCGCTCTGGTCAATGCCTGCTCGCGGCTTTTACAGAATGCATGATCCCCCAGCTTGCTGCGAATATCAAACTTCTGTAGCTGTTCACTGGTGTCCTTGTTTGGTGAGTAAATAAACACCTGACAGTTGGCATCCAGTGCGTCGCTGATGGCATTTTCAATGGCCAGGCTGACGGTCACATCGAGCATGGCCACATCGCTTAAATCCAGTACCATACTCTTGTACTCACCGATATGGCGGTGCTGGCGGGTTATGGCCTTTGACACGCTGAAGATCATCGGGCCCGACAGGTAAAAGAACAAAAGCTGACCTTTTGCCTGTTCCAGCAGGGCGCGCTCGTGTGTTGATAAAGGCACGTCTTCATCGGCATCACCATCGCTGATGGCTTTTACATGCTGTTCCTGAACTCGGCTCAGGCGCTCTATCACCATAATATTGGAAATAAAGACACCCAGACCCACCGCAACCATGAGATCAACAAATACGGTCAGCAACATCACACCATACATAATGGCCATCTGGCTGATGCTGAGTTTGTGCGCACGCTGAATAAAGCTCCAGTCGAGGATATTGATCCCGACATAAACAGCGATACCAGCAAGCACTGCCATGGGAATCGGTTCTGTCAGGCTCCCAGCCACAAAGACCACAGCCATCAGGATCAGTGCCCGGAAAATCCCTGCAAGCGGAGAGCGCGCGCCGACCTGGATATTTACCACTGTGCCCATGGTGGCTCCTGCGCCCGGCAGGGCACCAAAGAAACCGGCGATCATATTGGCCACACCCTGACCACGCAGTTCTTTGTCGGAGTCATGTTCGGTGCGGGTCAAACTGTCTCCGATAACCGCGGTAAGCAAGGTATCGATACAGCCCAATGTACCCAGTACCAGCGCGTCGATCACCATTTCAGTAAACAGTTCGGGTGTAAAAGTCGGCCAGACTATTTCGGGCAAACCGCTTGGGATCTCGCCAATACGACGAATGCTATCGGTATCGAAAAGTACAATAGAGATCAGGGTTACCACTACCAGAGCAACCAGCTGAGCGGGCACGTACTGGCGATACTTCTTAGGCATATAGAACAACACCGCCAGGGTCAGAATACCTAAAAAGAGTTCGGAAAAATGTAGATTAAGAAATAACTCGGGGAAAGCGGATAAGGTACCGGGAACGCCGCCTGGCGGCGCTTGGTGGCCAAGCAAAGGTGCCAGCTGCAGGATGATCAGTATGACGCCAATGCCCGACATAAACCCGGAAACCACACTATAGGGCATCAGGGTGACATATTTACCGAGTTTGAGGGTGCCGAGTAATATCTGGAATGCCCCGGCCATCATCACCACAGTGAACGCCATTGCCGGTCCGGCTTCGGGGTATTTTGACACCATAGTGGTCAACACTGCTGTCATAATGACCGTCATCGGGCCAGTTGGCTCGGAGATCAGGGAAGTTGAACCGCCAAACAAGGCAGCGAAGAGGCCAACGAGAATTGCGCCCCACATGCCGGCTTCAGCTCCGGCGCCGGATGCCACGCCAAAGGCGAGGGCGAGTGGTAGGGAAATGATTGCAGTGGTCACACCACCGAACAAATCTCCCTTTAAATTCATATGTTTAAATCTTGATAACGAAAACATTGAAGGTCCATACCGCGAGATTTGCCGCATTCTACACTAAAACCTAAGGTAATTTAGGGCCGCATTAAAAAAATTTTACACTTTTTTTTGGGGTCAAAGGTATGACCCGGCTTTCGGGATTGTGCTAGTATCGTGCACTGAACTTATGTGTAGAAAAATAAACTATTATGTTTCAGCCTGTTAGCCTTTATATAGGGCTCAGATACAGCCGTGCTACGAAAGGCAATGGGTTTGTGTCTTTTATTTCGTTTTTTTCCATCGCCGGGATAGCGCTCGGATTAATGGCACTCATTACGGTTAGTTCTGTGATGAATGGGTTTGAACAGAGCCTCAAAAATGCCATGCTCGATTTGATCCCCCATGTGCAGTTACACAAGTCGTCGGACGACAAAGCGGGTGATGCCCCCAAGTTGTTAACTCAGCTGAGCGGCTTGCCAGAAGTCAAACGTGTGACCCCTTATGTGACCAGCGACGTGATCCTGCAAACCAATAAGGATCTGGTGGGCGTGCGTCTGCAAGGCGCTTTTTCTGGCTATCCGTCAGCACTGGAGCCTCATATCGAAGCTGGCAGCATAACGCAGTTTCGCGAACAGAAATATCAACTGGCCCTGAGTCGTTACCTGGCTAATCAGCTGGATGTGCGACTGGGACAAAAGGTTCGGGTGATCATGCCGGACATCAGCAGTTACACGCCGATGGGGCGGGTGCCTAAGCAGCGCCTGTTTACCGTTGCGTTAATCTACAACACCCACAGCGAAGCCGATGTCAACCTGGCATTTGCCGATGGTAAAAGTCTGCAACGCCTGTTAAAACGCAAACCCGGCGACTTTGATATCAGCATTACGCTTGAAGATGCTTTTGCGGTGAATGCATTCAAAACCACCCATGCGCCGCTTTTATCGGGCCTGACGTATTCAGACTGGCATGTGCAGCAGGGCGCGTTATTTGCTGCGGTGGCAATGGAAAAGCGCATTATGTCTTTGCTGCTGGGGTTGATTGTGATTGTGGCCGTTTTTAACATTGTTTCGGCGTTGTCGATGATGGTCAGCGAGAAGCAAGGTGAGGTGGCTATTTTGCAAACTCTTGGGCTTGCTCCGGGAGCCATTGCACGCGTTTTTATGGTTCAGGGCTTGTACAACGGCGTAGTGGGTACGTTTATCGGCACAGTATGTGGTTACCTGCTTGCGAGTAATATCAACCAGGTGCTGGCGTTGAGTGGGCTATCTCTGCTCGGTGGAGCAGAGCTGCCAGTCAGATTCGACTGGCTGAGTTTGAGTCTGATTGTTGTAACCAGTCTGGTGTTGAGTTTTCTGGCAACATTGTATCCGGCGTTTAAGGCCGCAAAAGTGCTACCTGCTGAGGTGTTAAGGTATGAGTGATTTAGTAATTGAATGTCAGGGTCTGAATAAGGCTTATGATGAAGCGGGCCAGCAGGTTGAAGTGCTAAAAGGAGTAAACCTGTCACTTGCTCAGGGAGACATGTTGGCAATTGTGGGGAGCTCTGGCTCGGGTAAAAGTACCTTGCTCCATATTCTTGGTACGCTGGATACCGCAAGTAGTGGTTCGGTGCGCATTAAAGGCACCGATGTGGCCAGCTTGTCGCGTCGCAAACAAGCCGACTTTCGTAATCAAAATCTGGGCTTTATCTATCAGTTTCATCACCTGCTGATGGATTTTACGGCGCTTGAAAATGTCGCAATGCCGCTGTTGATATCGGGTCAGTCACCCAAAGCGGCGCATGCACAGGCTGAGGAAATGCTGGGCAAAGTTGGTCTGGCCCATCGCGGTGGCCATCGTCCGTCAGAGTTGTCAGGGGGAGAGCGCCAGCGAGTGGCGATAGCACGCGCACTGGTCACGCGCCCGTCACTGGTTCTCGCAGATGAACCAACTGGTAACCTGGATAAGCAAAATGCCTTGAAAATTTATGCGCTGCTTAAGGAGCTGAATCGGGATTTAAAAACCAGTTTTGTGGTGGTGACACACGACTTAGAATTAGCTGCAAAACTGGGCCGAGCCGTTGCATTGGACGACGGTGTGTTGGTCGAGCAAGCGCTACATAGCGAGGCTTAATGCAATGCTGAGTGTGTTTATCAGTAACCGGTTACGCGCATCCAAGCATCAGGCGGGGTTGATCGGGTTTTTGAGTAAGTCGTCAACGCTGGGCGTGATGCTGGGGGTTGCGGTATTGATCGTGGCTTTGTCTGTGATAAACGGGTTTGAACAGCAGCTGAAAACCCGTTTATTGTCTGTGGTCCCGCATGTTGCTTATCAGGCGCCTTATGATCCTATCTCCAGCTGGCCCGACAAAGTATCGCTGCTAGAGGCGCAACCTGGCATAGTGGCGGCGGCACCTGAAATATCGGTGACAGCCATGGTTCAGTTCCGCGGTGAGCTCAAGGCGGCGCAGGTAAAAGGCGTTGATTTCCTCTCCCATCACAAAGTGTCGGATGTGGGGCAGTTCATAAACGGTGCTGCATTGGCCTCTTTGTCTGACTATGATATCGTGCTGGGCCGTCATATTGCAGCTGAGCTGGGGTTAGAGCGTGGTGATAAACTCACTCTGTTGGTGGCAAATCCGCAGGCTGACTCTCCACTGGCGGCGCCTAAACGATTGAATTTTGTATTGGCGGGCGTTATCGATATGGGCGGGCCAATCGACCGTACTTTGGCTTTGGTCTCGGTGAACAGTTTACAGCAGGCGATGGGGCTTGCACAAGATCAGGTAACCGGACTGCGCGCCAAAGTTGATGATGTGTTTGCTGCGCATCAGATTGCCATGGCAGCGGGCAGGGCATTGCCTGATCTGGTTTATGTCAACAGCTGGTTTCGCACCCAGGGCAGCCTCTATCAGGATATTCAGATGGTCAGAACCATCGTCTATCTGGTGGTCTTTTTGATCATTGCCGTGGCCAGCTTTAATATCGTGTCGTCCATGGTAATGGAAGTAAAAGAAAAGCAGGCCGATATTGCGATTTTAAAAACCATGGGGGCAAAAGACAGTACCATTTTTGCCACTTTTGCTATCCAGGGCGTGAGCTATGCGCTCATTGGTGCTCTGGTGGGTTTATTTATTGGCATTTTGCTGGCGCTGAATATCTCTGATTTGTTTCGCGCCTGGGTTGAGCTGGATGGAGATAACCCGCTGCAGGGCGTTTACTTTATCGAGTTTTTGCCCAGTCAGCTGCATTGGGTCGACGTAGCGGCGGTACTGTCAATTACCTTGGTGATTGCCGTACTGTCTTGCCTGTATCCTGCCTGGCAGGCTGTTAAAGTCGACCCTGCCAGAGTCCTCGGAGGCTAAGCATAAGTAACGCCTCCTCAGGGCAGGCGTTACTCTTCAAAATGCAGATAGCTGGACTTATCTGCCACCACATACTCAACGCTTTTGACTTCGTGTTGCAGCGGTACGCGATAACGCCTCGCTGATCCGTTCGTGATTGAACCGGGCGTTGGCGCTGCTGCGACGCTGCGCAATAAATTCATCCAGCTCTTGGGTCATAATGTCCAGGGCAATCGTAACGCTAGCCTGGATCTGATCGACACGATCCTGAAACTGTAAGTCGACCAGTATTTCCGAGATTTTCTGCCGATTGTCCTCATTTGAGGTTTGCAGCACCTGTGCTTGCTGTTCTACGTTTTGTGACAGGCTGAGCCAGGTGTCGATTACTTCATTAATCTGTCGCTGATACTTGTCGGTCAGGGCCTGGCGCTCCGACAGTTCGCTTTCCATCATACTCATTGAGCTCTGCATTGCCTGGGCAATGGTTTCGACCATTTTGTTGATCTTGACGCCGGTTTCACCACTCGAATTGGCCAGTGCCCTTACCTCATCGGCCACCACGGCAAACCCTCGGCCATTATCACCGGCACGCGCAGCTTCAATAGAAGCATTGAGCGCAAGTAAATTGGTTTGTTCTGCAATTTTCGCGACGTCGATGGCCATTGCCTGTAGCTCTTTACTTTGCTCCACCATAGTTTTAAAGGTGTCTGTTCTTCGTTGCTGGCTGATATTAGACTGCTCGAGATACGTGAGGATCTGAGTAAGTTGTTCACGGCTGTGTTGTGCTGTTTGCTGCAGGCTGCTGGCGCTGCTATCGTCCAGACTGCTGAGGGTTGCGGTAATATTGCTGACAAGCTGCGAAAATTCAGCAGACATATTATCTGCGGCTTGCTTAGTTTGCTGCCGGGCGCTGTCAATCTGATCCCTTAGCTGAGGGGTAATGGTGTGGCCAAGTTGCTCAAGGCAGGTCAGGTCGCTGTGCTGGCCGTCAGCATTATCCCGCACGACCTCGATGTCTTCGGGCTGCGCTGTTTGAGCCCCGCGATGGGCGAAAAATGACCCGATGCAAGATAAGCCGGTTACGACCATTGCGAATACCCAGCCTGCCGCATACCAGGTTACAGCAAAAACCGAGAGCTGAATGACAATGGATAGTGGAAGCATATCGGCGCCATAGTGGCCACAGAAATCGTCTTTTAATCCTAGTCGAGTCTGTTTATTGTGCAAATGTAAATAGTTGCTCAGCCCAATCACGCTCTACACGCAGATTTGTATCGGGATCCGGCTTGCATCTGGCTGACATAATCCCTACAGTAAGGGAAAAATAACAATGAAGTACCCAGAATGACGAATCAAGATACTCAAATTAATGAAGAAGAATTGCAACAACAAATTGCGCAATGGCAACACACTGCTCTGCAGACAGCTCAAAAATACCTGGCAGAAAAGGGAATACTGGGTTTAAGTATCCAGGCCACAGAATCCCGCACTTTGCCGCCTGTCTGTGGCGTGTGGAAAATAAAAGATAATAAAGGCAAGGGCTACTGGGTGATATCTGGGAAAATGCCCACCGATTCCATGCCGGTTAGTGGCGCTGCTACTGCGCGCGATGCGCTCAAGCATTTTTCTTACCAGTGGCACATGAAAGCGGATAAAATCTTAAATGCAGAGCGTACCGACCCTATGCAGGTAGAATATGCCAATATTCTGATCCACCATGCTCAAGGTTTGTATGAGCTTGCCGACAATGAGCAACTATGGGCTAATGAAGCATCGTAAAAGGCTCAGAGTTTATTTCTTTTACCGGGCATTTCATCCTTTGTCTTGGAATGCCTGCCTCCATAAACACGCTGCCCTGTTTCGAAAAGCCAGATTTTAAGAAGGTAGGCACTTCGTCCAAAATACATTGCACAAAGACATTCTCATACCCCTTTTGCTCTGCCAAAATACTGAGAAAGCCTATTAAAGATTGGTACGCTTCGCGGTTTCTGTGTGAGCGGATGATAGCAATCCTGCTGATCAAACCATCACAACATAACCTGCCAGTTCCAATCGGGCATTGATTTTCGTCCCGAACCAGCACATGCTCTGCGGTCTTATCGTGTTGATCAAACTCTACTTCTTTTGGAAGGTGAAGCTCGTAAACGAAGACTCGTTCACGGATTTGGCGCAGTTGTCCCTGAGTTTTTTGCCAACTCACTCTATCGACGTGGTAAATCATGATTGCCTCGCATCAAACATCATAATCACGCCTGATCAAGGGACCAGCCTGTGCTCTTTATTATTAAGGCACCGACTTTGCCGATGCCTATTATTGTGTGACTAACCCTTAGATTCAGGTAATTACACCCAGTCCTCAATGTAAAAGGACCCATCGTTTATAAGCGTAGTTAAAGTTTGTTTAAATTCCAAACAGTCAATGCAGTCTAATAATGCAGATATGGGGGTATTGTTTTGATCTGTCAGCTTTTTAACCGCTGGTAAGACCTCTAAAGGCAAAGCAAAATTTTGCCCGTTCACGCTCAGGAGTACGGCTTGTGTCGTTACCTGGTACAAAGCTCTGACACCACCAGAGCGTACCAAAATATCTTCAGGTGTAATATCTTCCAGCAAGGATTCCACTGACAGTGGTGGGTCTAATGGCGCTAAGTCCATCTCGTGCTTCGGCTCACTCAGGGTGCGCCCGAGCCACTCGTCGAATATCTCACTGTTGTGTAATACGGACTCTAGCATGGTACGGATCTTCCCTTTATCCTGGCTGCTGATTTCACCTAAGGAATCACGTATTGTAAGGTCCGGGTCGTTGTAACGTTGCGTACCCAACTCTGAGTCAATCAAATGATCGGCGAGACTGGAGAGCAGGTCTTTCTGATCCGGCGCTCTGAACCCGACGGAATAGTTCAGGGCATTTTCAACCGCATACCCTTCGTGGGGGCAACCGGGCGGAATATATAAGATGTCTCCGGGTTCCAGTTCGGCATCTATGATGGCTTCAAACTGTTCTACCTGCAATAAACTCTTGTTTTGAGCAAATTGCTTCAGGCTTGCATCGGGCATGCCGACACGCCAGCGTCGTTTGCCCTGGCCCTGAATAATAAACACATCGTACTGGTCGAGGTGCGGACCAACACCGCCTCCGGGCGTTGAAAAGCTGATCATTAAGTCATCAATTCGCCAGTTTGGAATAAACCGAAAGGGCTCAAGTAAAGTCGCCGCCTGTGGATGCCAATGGTCAACCGCTTGTACCAGTAACGTACTATGTTGCTCTGTAAGCAAAGAGAAATCTTCAAACGGTCCGTGATGTGCGTCCCAGTGATTGTCATGATTAGTGACGATACGCGACTCTATGTTTTCTTCCATTGCCAGACCGGCCAGCTCTTCTGGCGACAGCGGATCGCTAAAGTCCTGAAAGCCTTGTTTGATAAGTAGCGGTTTTTTTTGCCAATACTGAGTAAGGAAAGCTGCCTCGGTGAGGGCATTGAGAGATAGCTGATACATAAAGGGCTCCAATAAAAAAGCGAAAGTTCGGCACTGCGCCGCAACTTTCGCTTCTCAGACTTAGGTGAGATTAACTCAGTTTAGTTTAGCTCATCGATGAAGGCTTCGGCGCGGCCAATATAGTTGGCTGGCGTCATTAGCTTCATGTCAGCTTTTACTTGCTCTGGCAGGTCTAAACCATCTATAAACTCAGCCATGATTTCCTGGTTAACGCGCTTGCCACGTGTCAGCTCTTTTAGCTTCTCATATGGTTTTTCGATACCATATTTACGCATTACTGTCTGGATTGGCTCTGCAAGTAGCTCCCAGTTGTCATCCAGCTCAGCCAGCAGGCGATCGGCATTGACTTCCAGTTTGCTGATCCCTTTAAGCGTTGCCTGGTAGGCGATCAGGGTATAACCCATACCAACACCCAGGTTACGCAGTACTGTTGAGTCAGTCAGGTCACGCTGCCAGCGAGATACTGGTAGCTTTTGTGCAAGGTGAGTGAAGATAGCATTCGCAATGCCCAGGTTGCCTTCTGAGTTTTCGAAGTCAATTGGGTTTACTTTATGCGGCATGGTTGATGAGCCGATTTCACCTGCAATGGTTTTTTGCTTGAAGTGGCTCAGTGCAATGTAGCCCCAAACGTCACGGTCAAAGTCGAGCAAAATGGTGTTGAAACGTGCCACTGCATCGAACAGCTCAGCGATATAATCGTGCGGCTCAATTTGTGTAGTAAACGCATTCCAGCTCAGGCCCAGGCTAGTGACAAACTGCTCTGCATGCGCGTGCCAGTCATAGTCTGGGTATGCGCTCAGGTGAGCATTGTAGTTACCAACGGCGCCATTGATTTTGCCCAGGATCTGAACGTTGGCGATTTGCTCGCGCTGACGTTGCAGGCGTACATAGACGTTGGCGAATTCCTTACCCATAGTAGAAGGAGAAGCAGGCTGACCGTGGGTACGGGTCATCATAGCGACCGATTTATATTCAATTGCTTTTTCTTTAATGGCAGCAAGTAACTTATCGCAGTAGGGCAGTAGCACCTGGTCGCGTGCTTCACTGAGCATCAGACCATGCGATAGGTTGTTAATGTCTTCTGAGGTACAGGCAAAGTGAATGAACTCGTTAACAGCCTGAAGCTCAGCGTTGTCGGCCACTTTCTCTTTTAGCAGATACTCAACGGCTTTAACGTCATGGTTGGTGGTGCGCTCAATCTCTTTGACTCGCTGTGCATCGGCTTCGCTGAAGTTATCAACAATGCTGTCGAGCAGGGCATTTGCCTGCTCACTGAAAGCCGGAACTTCGTTGATTGCAGCGGCCTGGGCCAGGGCTTGTAGCCAACGCACTTCAACGGTTACGCGGTACTTGATCAGGCCGAACTCACTGAAAATACTTCTCAGCTCACTGGTTTTGCTACCATAGCGGCCATCCACTGGAGAGATAGCGGTTAACGCCGAAAGCTCCATAACTTCTCCTAACTAATTGGTTTTTTGAACGATATTTAAATATAACTTTGTGCAGCAGCAATAATTTTCTTCTTCGCAAAGAAGAACTGACGACGCTTACCACCGAGCTGACGCCACAGCACTGCACTGCGGATCCCGGCCAACAGCAGGGCCCGGATCTGATGTTGTACATTGGATTGTTTGAGCAACTCGGGTTTACCAAAAATTTGAATTTTCGGCCCAACCGGACTCACGACCTGGCTGTAAATATCCGCCAGTGCCCCAATGATTTGCTCATCAACAATGTCGAAATGTTGTAACTGTCTGTCGAGCTGTTCGATACGTTTGCCAAGTTCCGACATAGCCTTGTCGTTGGCGGACAGGGCACGCTCTAGCTGCATCAGGCTGCCAACGTATTTAACCATTTCGACGTCTTTTTCGCCTTGTGCGCTCAGCTGATCAATCAGCGCGCGACAGCCTTGCTTCACAGCATTGGGATCTTCATAGACATCTTGTGGGTTTTTTGGCGATGTAATGGTAATACTTTTTAGCAAGCTGTCCGCTTCATAACGATTAAAAGTGCCATAGCGGGCACATTTTTGCACAAGCTTGGCTATCTGACACATGGCTGCCAGCGGGATCACGACTTCACGTTGCATTACTTGATCACCGACTCAATAATACCGCCACCCAGGCAGACGTCATCTAAATAAAACACGGCAGACTGACCTGGTGTTACCGCTTTTTGCGGCTCATCGAACAGTACCCGAGCCATACCATCTTGACCTACCAGCAGGGTACATGGAATATCTTCCTGGCGGTAACGGGTTTTAACCGTACAACGTGTGGTGCCTTGCGGGCCTACTCGATCAACCCAGTGCAACTGGTTGGCGTTGAGTCCATTGCTGAACAGGCGAGGGTGGTTTTTGCCTTGTCCAACGACCAGCACATTGCGCTCCACGTCTTTGTCGACGACATACCAGGGCTCACCTGAACCTTCTTTCATGCCTCCGATCAGCAGGCCTTTGCGCTGGCCCAAAGTGTGATACATCAGGCCTTCATGTTCACCGACATGGTTGCCTTCGCTGTCTTCAATTTTGCCAGGCTGTGCTGGCAAGAATTTTTGCAGGAAGTCTTTGAACTTGCGTTCACCAATAAAGCAAATGCCGGTACTGTCTTTCTTGTCGTGGGTGATCAGATCTTGTTCTTCTGCAATACGGCGTACTTCTGGTTTTTCAATATTGCCAACCGGGAACAAGGTTTGCGCTACGTGCTCGTGGCTGAGCGTGTACAGGAAGTAGCTCTGGTCTTTGTTGTTGTCCAGTCCGCGCAACATGGCAAACTTGCCATCGCGCTCTTCACGACGCACATAGTGACCCGTCGCAATATAATCGGCGCCCAGTGCCTCGGCTGCAAACTCAAGAAATGCCTTAAATTTGATTTCTTTGTTGCACATGATATCCGGGTTTGGCGTACGGCCGGCTTTGTATTCGGCAAGAAAGTACTCGAATACATTGTCCCAGTATTCTGCGGCAAAGTTGACGGTATGTAGCTCAATACCTAGTTTGTCGCACACAGCCTGAGCATCTTTTAAATCTTCAGCAGCGGCACAGTATTCGTCATTATCGTCTTCTTCCCAGTTCTTCATGAACAGGCCTTCAACCTGATAACCTTGCTGTTTAAGCAGGTAGGCTGAAACGGAGGAATCTACGCCGCCGGACATACCGACGATGACTTTAATTTGACTGTTATCGCTCATAAACTCGCTGTGTATTTTAATTACAAAAAAGTGAGCTGCATTATAGCATGTAAATCAAGGTGCCCGGAAGTCGCGGGCCGATTAATCACGAGTTTTTCGTGGCCGGATCACGAGGCTTTCACCACCTTATAGTGGCCATTTTCAATTCCATCCAGTGTGTAGGGTCCGATCCGGTAGCGAATAAGTCGCAGCGTCGGATGACCAACATGAGCGGTCATCCGTCTAACCTGACGATTGCGACCTTCGGAGATGGTGATCTCGAGCCAGCTGGTTGGAATATTTTTCCGCTCGCGGATCGGCGGATTGCGTGGCCAAACAGTTGGTGCACAGATCAGGCTGACTTTAGCGGGGCGGGTAGGGCCGTCTTTAAGTGTGACGCCGTCACGCAGTGCCTGCAATGCCGTTTCATCCGGTTCGCCCTCGACCTGAACCCAGTAGGTTTTATCGGTTTTTTTGCCCGGTTCAGTGAGTTTGTGCTGCAAGCGGCCGCAGTTAGTCAGTAACAACAGGCCCTCGCTATCACGGTCAAGCCGCCCTGCGGCATAGACTTCTTTGATGTCAATAAAATCGGCGAGGGTTTGACGGTTTTGGTCGTCGGTAAACTGACATAAAACATCAAACGGCTTGTTAAATAGTACGACCTTGACCTGATCTGGCGAAAGCTTTGGTTTGATAGTTCGTTTAGAGCCGGAGCGCTTATTGGTAGGGCGCTTAGCATGACCTGGTTTTGCTGTATGTGTTCGGGTTTTCGGACGCGGAGCGGGCATAATGATGAAGTTAGCTAATAGTGCAATGGCGGGAGTGTAGCAAAAATTAGCGCTAAATAAAAAAGGTGGCCGTTGGGCCACCTTTTTTGAACACGTAACGAATTAAGCTATGCTGGCTAGTACGTCGTTAAATGTTTTACTCGGGCGCATCGCTTCAGCTGCCAGCGCTTCGTTTGGCTGGAAGTAGCCGCCGATATTCATGGCCTGACCCTGCACATCGTTCAGCTCGCTGACGATGGCCGTTTCGTTGTCTGTCAGACCTTTCGCAACGTTGGTAAACTTGGCTTGTAGCTCTGCATCTTGCGTTTGCTCAGCCAGTGCTTGTGCCCAGTACATAGCCAGATAGAAGTGGCTGCCGCGGTTATCCAGTTCTTTCACTTTACGTGAAGGAGACTTGTTCTCGTCCAGGAATTTACCGGTTGCTGCATCCAGAGTATCAGCCAGTACTTGTGCCTTGCTGTTACCAGTTGCCTGGCTCAGGTGTTCAAGAGACGCTGCCAGTGCCAGGAACTCACCCAGTGAATCCCAGCGCAGGTGGTTTTCTTTTTCGAACTGCTGAACGTGCTTAGGTGCTGAGCCGCCCGCACCTGTTTCGAACAGGCCGCCGCCATTCATCAGTGGTACGATAGACAACATTTTCGCACTGGTGCCCAGCTCAAGGATTGGGAACAAGTCTGTCAGGTAGTCACGTAAAACGTTACCCGTTACAGAGATAGTGTCTTTGCCGTCTTTCATACGTGCCAGTGAGAACTGAGTGGCTTCAACTGGTGCCAGGATGTGAATTTCCAGGCCGTCAGTGTCATGCTCTGGCAGGTAGGCATTTACTTTCTTTATTAGTTCTGCATCGTGTGCACGGTTTTCGTTCAACCAGAATACCGCAGGAGTATTAGAAGCGCGTGAACGGTTAACCGCCAGCTTAACCCAGTCTTTGATAGGCGCATCTTTTACCTGACACATACGCCAGATATCGCCTTGCTCAACGTCGTGTTGCAGCAATACGTTACCAGCCTGGTCAACCACGCGGATTTGACCTGCTGCAGGTGCTTCGAATGTTTTGTCGTGTGAACCGTATTCTTCGGCCTTTTGTGCCATCAGACCAACGTTAGGGATAGTGCCCATAGTACGCGGGTCAAATGCACCGTGCTCTTTACAGAACTCGATTGTTGCCTGGTAAACGCCAGAGTAGCAACGGTCCGGGATCACAAAGCTGGTGTCTTGTTGCTTACCTTCAGCATTCCACATTTGACCGCTGGTACGGATAGCTGCAGGCATTGACGCATCGATGATCACATCGCTTGGTACATGCAGGTTAGTGATGCCACGATCAGAATCAACCATAGCGATGCTTGGACGTACATCATAAACCGCAGCCAGATCGGCTTCGATTTCTGCGCGTTTTGCGTCGTCCAGGTTGGCCAGCTTGTTATAAACGTCGCCGATACCATTGTTAACATCTACACCCAACTTTTCGAAAGTTTCGCTGTGCTTGGCAAATACTTCTTTATAGAAGACTTTTACAGCGTGGCCGAAGATGATTGGATCAGAGACCTTCATCATAGTGGCTTTCATGTGCAGTGAGAACAATACGCCTTTTTCTTTGGCAGCTTCTACTTCAGCTTCCAGGAAGCTGCGTAGTGCTTTAACGCTCATGCGTGACGCATCAATGATTTCACCAGCAAGCAAAGGTGTGCTTTGCTTAAGGACAGACACTGTGCCGTCAGCAGCAACGTGCTCGATGCGAACATCGGTCGCTTCGGCGATGGTGGTTGACTGCTCAGAGCCAAAGAAATCACCTTCGCTCATGCTGGCAACATAAGATTGTGAGTCTTTCGACCAGGCACCCATTGAGTGTGGGTTTTTGCGCGCATACGCTTTAACAGAGGCAGGTGCACGACGGTCAGAGTTACCTTCACGCAGTACCGGGTTTACCGCACTACCTTTGATCTTGTCGTACGTTGCTTTGATCTGCGCTTCTTTGTCGTCTTTTGGCTCTTCCGGGTAGTCAGGCAGGGCATAGCCTTTTTCCTGAAGCTCTTTGATAGTAGCTTTTAACTGAGGGATAGACGCACTGATATTAGGGAGTTTGATGATATTGGCTTCTGGCGTTTTAGCCAGCTCGCCCAGCTCTGCCAGGGCGTCACCAATTCGTTGCTCTTCGCTCAGAAATTCTGGGAAGTTAGCAATGACACGGCCCGCCAGTGAAATATCACGGGTTTCAACTTCAACACCAGCCGCTTTGGTGTAAGCCTGGATAACTGGCAATAAAGAATAAGTTGCCAGAGCCGGCGCTTCATCTGTTTTAGTGTAAATAATTTTTGATGTCATCATCATTCCTAGATAGTTTAGGGCTAAATAGCCGTTCAACAAAGCAAAAGCTTGCTATTCAAGGACGTATCCGCATACACGATCTTTATTCAACCATCAGTTTGTTGACCACAATAAGAGGTCATCAAACTGATGATTGAGTTCGGCATATAGCAAGTTTGTTAGGTATTGTTACTCACAGGCACAATAAAAATATCTAACACACCTGACGTACCTTTTGGCATACCAGATCAGTTGGCTCGTTTGACACCGGCGGGGATTGTATCAACCAAATGACTAAGTCGCTAATGCAATTTAATAAAGATATAAAATTTTATGAACTAAGATGGAAGAAATGAGACTAATTGATGAAAGGGATTAAGCGAGCAACAAATGTAACCCGCTTTGAGTGTGCCAAGATATTGCAATCCTACACAACTTCGTCCGCAAGCGGTGCGATGTTGGTAGCGTGCAGGCCTTTGGGACCTTCTTGCAGATCGAATGTTACATCCTGACCAGCTTTAAGCGTTTTGTATCCATCCATTACAATCGTGGAGTAATGGGCAAAGATATCTTCTTCGCTGCCGTCTTCTACGATGAAACCAAACCCTTTGGCATTGTTGAACCATTTGACTTTTCCGCAAGCCATACTTCTACATCCTTCTATAAGTTGACTAAATTAAGTTAATCTAACCTTTGAAATTTGCTAAGCTGCCCATATGATTAATATGTCCAGCTAGGTAAAGACTGTAGTTTATTTGGCCAGACAGTCAAGTTTTTAAAGCGATTTTTTAACAATTTATTTATTTTTCAATTCAAGTTGCTTGAGTTGATAAGACAAGACTATATTTTATGAGTGGGACAAACGAATCTGGTGTGGTTGACGCGGTCCGCGAGGAACAGAAACAAAAGTTGCAACCGCCGCGCAAGTACAAAGTGATTTTAAACAATGACGATTACACACCTATGGATTTTGTCATTGAAGTTTTAATGACATTTTTCAATATGGATAGCGAAAGAGCAACTGATGTGATGTTGAAAGTACATCACGAGGGAAAAGCGGTATGTGGACTGTACCCTGCCGACATCGCCCATACAAAGGCTGAGCAGGTAAATCGATATGCTCGGGATAACGAGCACCCGCTGCTCTGTAGTTGTGAGCAGGAATGACCTTATATATTCTCGTTGGGGGTTGCCAATGCTAAATAAAGACTTAGAAATTACTCTGAATACCGCATTTCGTGAGGCAAGAAATCGTCGTCACGAATTTATGACGGTAGAACATTTACTGCTCGCATTGATTGATAACCCGTCCGCCAGTGAAGCATTGAACGCTTGTGGCGTTGACACAGAAGGGCTAAAACGGGAACTGTCGGAGTTCATTGATGAGACGACTCCGGTAATTCCAGACTTGGAAGAAGACCGCGAAACGCAGCCTACATTGGGTTTTCAGCGTGTTTTACAACGTGCGGTTTTCCATGTGCAATCATCTGGTCGCAACGAAGTGACCGGTGTAAACGTGCTGGTGGCGATTTTCTCTGAGCAAGAAAGTCAGGCTGTTTATCTGCTGAAAAAAGCAGATGTGAGCCGCCTGGATATTGTTAACTATATCAGCCATGGCATTTCTAAATCTGACGATGAAGCTGAGCCAGAAGACAATGAAGAAGCGCATGAAGAAAGTCATGAAACAGCGTCAGAAGAAAAAACCAAACTGGAGAACTTTACAGCCAATTTGAATGTGCTGGCCAAAGCCGGACAAATTGATCCGCTGGTCGGGCGCGATCAGGAAGTGGAAAGGACCATTCAGGTCTTATGCCGCAGAAAGAAAAACAACCCATTATTGGTCGGCGAGGCCGGGGTTGGTAAAACGGCTATCGCCGAAGGGCTGGCTTATCGTATTGTCAATGAGCTGGTGCCTGATGTGATTGCTGATGCGGTGGTGTATTCACTTGATATGGGGGCTTTACTGGCCGGTACTAAGTATCGTGGTGACTTTGAAAAACGTTTTAAAGCTTTGCTCAAAGAATTACAAGCAAAGCCCAATGCGATTTTATTCATCGATGAGATCCACACCATCATAGGTGCGGGGGCGGCATCGGGTGGCGTGATGGACGCCTCAAACCTGATCAAACCATTATTGTCGAGTGGCCAACTACGTTGCCTGGGGTCAACCACTTACTCCGAATTCAAAAATATTTTTGAAAAAGACCGTGCTCTGGTACGTCGTTTCCAGAAAATTGATATTGTAGAGCCGAGTGTTGCCGATACTGCCAAGATCCTTAGCGGCCTGAAAGAGCGTTACGAGGAACATCACGGCATTCGTTATACACAGAAAGCCTTGAAGGCAGCTGCTGAGCTGAGTGCAAAATACATTAATGAACGGCACTTGCCTGATAAAGCTATTGATGTGATTGATGAAGCCGGTGCCAACCAGCGTCTGTTGCCTGCCTCGCGGCGCAAGAAAACCATTGGTGTTGCAGACATAGAACAAATTGTCTCTAAGATTGCGCGTATTCCGCAGCAGAATGTGTCTTCCAGCGATAAAGAGGTGCTTAAGAACCTGGACCGTAACCTGAAGATGCTGGTGTTCGGTCAGGATGAGTCAATCGACGCGCTGACTTCGGCGATCCGTTTGTCACGCTCAGGCCTTGGCAGTGAGGACAAGCCTATAGGCTCATTCCTGTTTGCCGGACCTACTGGTGTGGGTAAAACTGAGGTGACCAAGCAGCTGGCGAAGTGTATGGGCATAGAGTTCGTGCGTTTTGATATGTCTGAGTATTCAGAGCGCCACGCGGTGAGTCGATTAATTGGTGCGCCTCCGGGCTATGTTGGTTTTGAACAGGGCGGTTTGCTGACAGATTCAGTGATCAAACACCCACACTCTGTGGTACTGCTGGACGAAATCGAAAAAGCCCACCCAGACATTTACAACATTCTGTTGCAGGTGATGGATCATGGCACGCTGACCGATAACAATGGTCGTAAAGCCGATTTTCGTAATGTGATTGTGGTAATGACAACCAATGCGGGTGTGCAGGAAACGGTGCGTCAGTCTATTGGCTTCCAGGAGCAGGACCATTCGCACGATGCCATGGTTGAGATCAACAAGGTATTTACACCTGAATTCAGAAACCGTCTGGATAACATTATTTGGTTCAACCACCTTGAAAAAGACGTTATTTTGCAGGTTGTTGATAAATTTATTGTTGAGCTTCAGGCGCAACTGGATAAGAAGTCAGTTTGCCTTGATTTGACCAATGAAGCCAGAGACTGGTTAGCAGATATCGGCTACGATAAGTCGATGGGGGCGCGTCCTATGGCGAGGGTCATACAGGATAACCTTAAGAAGCCACTGGCCAACGAGATCTTGTTTGGTGAGCTGGTAGACGGGGGAACGGTTACTATCTCGGTTAAAGATAAGAAGCTGTCATTTAAGTTTGAGTCCAATGTGGCTGAGCCTGCTTAATATAACGGCCAAACAACAAAAAGCCCGGCACTAGCCGGGCTTTTTGTTTTAATCGTCTCTTGTCCACGGTTACCTGATGGGTAAGCGTATCTGAGCTGGGCGAATTAACGCGCGCGGAAGACGATACGTCCTTTGCTCAGATCATAAGGTGTCATTTCAACAGTCACCTTGTCACCGGTCAAAATACGGATGTAGTTTTTGCGCATTTTGCCAGAGATATGTGCCACAACTACGTGACCATTTTCCAATTCAACACGGAACATAGTATTTGGTAAAGTGTCAAGGACCGTGCCTTGCATTTCAATAACGTCTTCTTTCGCCATGGGGAGCGTATCACCTCTTTGATAAGTTTAACGGTGCAGATTTTGCCGAAAAGCGCGCGATAAGTAAAGGCAGGAGCGCTTATTTTTGTAATCTAAATGTTGACCCAGACATCACTTTTGAACTGTTGTGCAGGCAAATATTGCTGCTTGTAGCGCATTTTGGGGCAGGCATCTATCTGATAGCCAAGATAGAGATAGGCTTTGGCATGCTGGCGTGCAAACTCCAATTGCGCCATGATCATCACAGTACCCAGGCTTAAATCAGCGTAGTCGGGGTCAAAAAAAGTATAGATGGCGGACAAAGCGGTTGGCATGGTATCGGTCACCGCAACCGCTATCAATTGCTCTTTGTGCCAGAGTTCAATAAAGGTGATGGGCAGCCAACGACAAAATAAGAAGCTTTCATACTGCAACCGGTTAGGCGGATACATAGAGCCGTCACTATGGCGCATGGTGATGTACTTTTCGTATAACTGGTAATAATCAGCCTGCTCCTGAGTGTTGTACTCGAAGCGAAATTCTGAGTTTATTTTATTCCACTTGCGTTTTTGTGAGCGTGAGGGCACATAGGCGTCGGCCAGCACCCGCACCGACTGACAGGCATGGCACGCAGGGCAGTGAGGACGATATATTTGGTCACCGCTGCGGCGAAAACCAAACGAAAGCAAGGTCTCAAAGCGTGACGGTGTATAGCAGTTGCTATCCAGAATCACCAATAGCTGTTCTTTCTTATCAGCCAGGTAGCTGCAATCAAACTGCTGGCTCAGGCCAATTTTTGAAGGGAAATGTTCAGTCATATATCGCCCTCAGTGGTTGCGGATGCCACATCGTTTCAGGCACTTGATAATGGCTTGCTGCTTTAAGTTTAGCTAAAAATTCTTTTCTTGAAATGACTTTTGCACCTAAAGACAGCAAATAAGGGTTTTCCAGCTGACAATCTATAAAATGGGCATTATGCCTTTTAAGCCAGTTAACCAAAGCCCACATCGCCAGCTTAGAGGCGTCGGGTATGCGATAGAACATTGATTCACCGCAAAAAACGCCATTTAACATTACACCATACAAGCCACCAATCAAGGCCTCTTCATGCCACACTTCGACACTGTGTACGAACCCCTCTTCATGTCCTTTAAGATAAGCGCCGAGCATGGCACTGTTTATCCAGGTACCTTCCTTATCCAGCCGCTGTTCTCTGCATGCCTTAATGACTTGCTCAAATGCGCTGTTAACGGTAATTTTTGGCGCCAGTTTGCGCGCTGTTTTTTTCAGTGAACGGCTTACATGAAACTCATTTAGCTCCAAAATTCCTCGCTCACTGGGCGTCCACCACATGATCGGCTCACGTTCATTAAACCAGGGAAAAATGCCTTGCTGATAAGCGCGGCGCAGTCTTGCGGTACTCAGGCATCCGCCAATAGCGAGTAGGCCATCGGGGTCTTTTAGTGCAAAATGGCAGGGGGGGAAAATAAAGTCGGTTGAAGACAGGTGAAACAATTGCTGAGTCATATTCGCGGTTCTGAATTACAAACTAAAAACCTCAGGGATGACGTTAGTTTAACCTATTTTTGGTGTGGCGTGGGGATTTTATGATTGAAGACGTGCAAGTAAGCGCACGTCTTCAAGCCTTTGTTACTTAAGATTATCTAAGTAACGCTCAGCATCCAGGGCAGCCATACAGCCCGTGCCTGCCGAGGTAATTGCCTGACGATAAATATGGTCAGACACATCACCTGCGGCGAACACACCTTCAACGCTGGTTTGCGTGGCATTGCCGTTCAGGCCTGATTGTACAACCAGGTAGCCGTCTTTCATTTCCAGCTGGCCGGCAAACATGTCGGTATTTGGTTTATGGCCAATGGCAATAAAGACACCAGCAAGGTCAAGCTGTTCAGTCGCATCTGAGTCTGTATCTTTGATGCGAGTGCCAGTTACGCCCATTTCGTCACCCAGTACTTCGTCCAGAGTTTTGTTCAGGTGCAGAACCACGTTACCGTTGTTTGCTTTTTCCATCAGACGGTCAGACAGGATCTTTTCGCTGCGGAAAGTATCTCGTCTGTGGATCACGTGGACTTCTTCAGCAATGTTTGACAGGTAAAGGGCTTCTTCAACCGCTGTGTTACCACCGCCAACAACCGCCACTTTTTGCCCGCGATAGAAGAATCCGTCACAGGTTGCACAAGCTGAAACACCACGACCCTGGAAGTTGGTTTCAGATTCCAGGCCCAGGTACTTAGCAGAAGCGCCTGTCGCAATGATCAACGCATCACAGGTATAAGTCCCCTGATCACCCGTTAGCGTGAAAGGACGCTTAGTTACATCCACTTTATTGATGTGATCAAAAATGATCTCAGTCTCGAAGCGCTCAGCGTGCTCTTTCATTCGGTCCATCAGCGCAGGACCTGTCAGGCCGTGGGCATCGCCCGGCCAGTTTTCTACTTCAGTTGTTGTGGTCAGCTGACCACCTTGCTGCATGCCCGTGATAAGTACTGGGTTCAGGTTTGCACGCGCGGCGTAAACAGCAGCTGTGTAGCCAGCAGGGCCGGAGCCCAGGATCAATAGTTTGCAGTGTTTTGCATCACTCATTTAAATAATTCCTACAAGTAAACTTCTATCTTCTCTAGTTAGTGCTGCCGATTCTATGAAATTCAAGCCAGAAGTAAAATAAATTACAAAAATCGATTTTTTATAAATTCATAAGCTGTCAAATATACTGTACTTGCTGACAATTTGTGCCACAAACGCGTAAATGAACGGTATTTCATGACCTGAGAGTTTTTTTTTGCTATGTTCTAGGGAATTTTTCTCTGTCTATTTGACGTTAGTCTGTTTTTAAAGGTAGTTATGGCATTTTGGCAGGATAAACCTGGGTTTGCACTGGAAGCACAAAGTTGCGCAATACTGACTGATGCGAAGCAATATCGCACGCAACTGTTATCGCTCATTCGGGGTGCGCAACATCGCATCTACTTAACCGCATTGTATTTGCAAGACGATGAGGCAGGTCGTGAAATTCTGGCTGCGCTACATGATGTGGCATCGCAGCGGCCGCATTTGCAAATTCACGTACTGGTTGATTTTCATCGCGCCCAGCGAGGGTTAATAGGCGAGGCCAAGTCTGAAGGCAATGCGAAACTGTATTGCGATATGCAAGCTGAGTTTGGCTCTAACGTAAAAGTATATGGCGTGCCGGTTAAGGCAAAAGAGCTGTTTGGGGTGCTGCACCTTAAAGGGTTCGTGATCGATGACACCGTATTGTACAGCGGTGCCAGTATCAATAATGTGTATTTGCAGCATGGCGATAAATACCGCCTTGACCGCTATTTTGTGATCCAGAATCCAGCACTGGCGGCCAGCTTTTGTCATTTCCTGGATACTTATTTGTTGTCCAGCGAGGCCGTACCACGGTTGGATCAGCGTCCACTTAAGCCCTTTTCTGAGCTAAAAGTGGCGCAAAGGCAGCTGATGAAACAGCTTAAGAAAGCAAATTACGACATGAGCGCTGCGAGGGCAACGAATGGTTTAAACGTGCGTGCGTTTTTGGGCTTTGGCCGTCGTACCAACAAACTGAATCGTTTGATTAAGGCGCTGTTTGATACCACAGAGCGTGAGTTATTGTTATACACGCCTTACTTCAACTTTCCGGCGCCTTTGTTACGCTCATTACGCCGATTGCTCAAAGAGGGTAAAACAGTCACCATTGTCATTGGTGATAAAACGGCGAATGATTTTTACATCGCGCCAGATCAGCCCTTTAGCCGCATTGGTGCTTTACCTTATTTGTACGAAACCATTTTGTACAAGTTCCTGAAATCGCAAAAGCGCTACATCAACTCTGGACACCTTAATGTGTATCTGTGGCGTGATGGCAATAATTCATTTCATCTCAAGGGCATTAACCGCGATAATCAGGTACATCTGATGACCGGGCATAATCTAAATCCGCGTGCCTGGGGCCTGGATATCGAAAATGGCATTTTGATAGAAGATCCCGAGCAGAAACTGGAGCAGGCGATTAATGCCGAGCGCGAAGCGATTCTGGCCAACTGCACTAAGTTGACCGGTGCGCAGGATCTCGAAACTGTCGAAGACTACCCGCCACCAGTCAAGAAAATCCTGGGCCAGGCAAAGCGGGTAAAAGTGGATTTTATCATCAAAAAATTCATTTAAATCATCTAAATAAAAAGGGCCTTCAGGCCCTTTCTACTTTTCTATTGAAGGTCAGTTTTGGTTGTCATAGGCATGGCTGTGCACATTGGCTGCGCGCCCGGATGGATCGGCATTTTGCTCGAACGATGCATCCCAGGCCAGCGCCTCGGGTGTGGAGCAGGCAACCGATTTACCATGAGGCACGCATTTGGCCGCCGCATCACCGGGAAAGTGAGACTCAAAGATACAGCGGTAGTAGTAGGCTTCTTTGCTGTCGGGTGTGTTGATAGGGAAGCGATACTCGGCGCTGGCGAGCTCCTGGTCGCTGACCTTTTCGTCGACATACTCTTTTAGAGAGTCAATCCAGGAATATCCCACCCCATCGGAGAATTGCTCCTTTTGACGCCACAAGACGTCGTCAGGCAAATAACCATCAAATGCTTCACGGATGATATGCTTTTCAATGCGGCCTTCTTTACACATCTTGTATTCGGGGTTGGTTCGCATGGCAATATCGACAAATTCTTTATCCAGAAAGGGGACCCTGGCTTCGACGCCCCAGGCCGCCATCGACTTGTTGGCACGTAGGCAGTCGAACATATGCAGCTTAGACACTTTACGATTGAGCTCTTCATGGAATTCCTGGCTGTTGGGGGCCTTGTGAAAATACAAATAACCCCCAAACAACTCATCGGCACCTTCCCCTGAAAGCACCATTTTTATCCCCATGGCTTTGATGTAACGCGCCATCAGATACATTGGGGTAGACGCCCGGACTGTGGTGACGTCATAGGTTTCAAGGTGGTAAATGACTTCCTTTAGGGCATCGATCCCTTGTTGCACTGTAAAGTGAATCGGGTGATGCACGGTACCAATCTGATCGGCGACTTTCTGCGCCGCAGCCAGATCGGGGGAGCCCTCCAGACCGATAGAAAAGGAGTGTAATTTGGGCCACCAGGCTTCGGTGGCGTCGTCATCTTCAATACGCCGCGCTGCAAACTGCTGGGTGATGGCGGAAATCACCGATGAATCCAGGCCTCCGGAGAGTAGTACACCGTATGGCACATCGCACATCAGCTGGCGTTTGACGGCGGCTTCTAAAGCCGCTTTAACCGTGTCCGCAGAGGCGTCGTTGTCCTTCACCGCGTCGAATTGCTGCCAGTCGCGCTGATAGTAGGGGCGCAGGGTTCCTTCTTTTGAATACAGATAGTGCCCAGGTGGAAACTCCTCAATCTGATTGCAGATGGGAGTGAGTGCTTTCATTTCGCTGGCAACATAAAAATTACCATGCTGATCGCGGCCAGTGTAAAGCGGGATAATGCCGATATGATCGCGACCGATGAGATAGGCATCCTCTTGTTCATCATACAGACAAAAGGCAAAAATCCCGTTCAGGTCGTCTAAAAATTCCGGGCCTTTTTGTTTGTACAAAGCCAGTAATACTTCACAGTCTGACTGCGTCTGGAAGGTAAAGGGAACGCTTAGTTGCTGAGCCAGTTCTTTGTGGTTATAGATTTCTCCGTTGACTGCGAGAATATGCGTCCGCTCAGGGTTGTACAAAGGTTGTGCACCACTGGATACGCCAACAATGGCGAGCCGCTCATGTACCAGGATGGCTTTATCACTGGCGTAAACACCGGACCAGTCGGGTCCGCGGTGGCGTAATCGCTTAGACATTTCTATTGCCTGCTCGCGCAGGATGGCCGGATCGGATTTAATCTCCAGCACACCAAAAATTGAACACATAATGACCTCATTCCTGTTAACTATTATTGTCGAGCATGCGCATTGGCGCTGGCTCGTGCTGTTAGTACTATCAGAAATGAACGGGCAAGTCACATAAAAAACCGTGATTTTACTGAGGAAATATTGCCCTGTTTTGGTGCATAAATGAACCAAAACAGGGCAAGCAGATCAGTGCGTGGTACCTGCAGCAATCTGCAGATCAGTATCATGGGTCAGGGCAGAGGAAATCATCACTTTGAGCGCGTCAATCACCTGCAGGGCACTCATGCTCGGTGCACCGCTGTGGTGCATGGCTTGCTCGGGTAAGTAGGGGATATGAATAAAACCGCCCCGGCAATTGAGCTGATGCTCGCTGATATAATGAAGTAATCCGTACATCACATGGTTACAGACATAAGTGCCTGCAGTGTTCGAAATGCTGGCCGGGATCTGTGCCTGGCGAAGATCGTTTAGCATGTGTTTTACGGGCAGGGCGGCAAAATAGGCCGCAGGCCCACCGGCAAGTACTGGCGTGTCTATCGGCTGGGCGCCGGCATTATCCGGGATACGGGCATCGTTAATATTGATAGCCACACGCTCGATAGAAATATCTGCGCGGCCACCGGCCTGACCGACACACAAAACCAGTGCGGGCGCATATTTGTCGATGGCCCGGTTAAGTTGTGTCAGGGCGTGATCAAACTCACACGGGAGCTCTTTGGTCCTGATTGTGTGCCCGGCAATATGACATCCGTCGAGCTGATGTACCGCTTGCCAGGAGGGATTAATCGATTCGCCGCCGAAGGGCTCAAAGCCCGTCAACAATACGGTTTTATGGGTACCTTTAGTCATTGAAGATGACTCCATACATAAGCAATATATTAATGAACAACAGCGATAGCGCTGTCGGGATCTGCACTTTGATCACCTGATACTTGTCTTTCAGATTTAACAACGCGGCGGGCACAATATTGAAATTGGCAGCCATCGGCGTCATTAGCGTCCCGCAGTAACCTGAATACATGCCGATGGCAACCAGAGGAGCCGGGCTTGCGCCGTGACCCTGAATGAGAAAAGGCACTGCAATACCTGCTGTCATCACAGGGAAGGCGGCAAAAGCATTGCCCATCACCATAGTGAATAAAGCCATGCCGACGCAATAGATAACAACCAGCATAAAGCGATTGTCGGGCGAGACAAATAAGGTCACCAGATCCTGAATCGCCGTGCCAGTATTCGCGACAATGAAAACCCCGCCCAGCATCGCGAGCATTTGCGGCAGGATAGCTGCCCAGCCAATAGAATCGACTAGCCGGCGTGATTCTCCCAGCGCCTGAAGTGGGCTGCCGCCGGTGAATTTCCAGCTGACTAACAAGGCGATGGTACAGGCCAGGGTCAGTGCAGCCAGGGTCACATGGCTTTGATCGAATACATACAGGCTGCCAAGCTGGATATCCTTCAGTAAGATAGTACACACCACAGTGACGACTGGAATTAGCACAGCGGGAATAAACAGCCTATTACCAATGCGTCGGGCACTGGCAGTTTGCACCTCATCACTGGGCACATCGTAGCTGCCCATAGAGACCTTGCCCATGCCAGCCAGTAATGCAATGGCGATGACACAGACTCCCACCCAGCGATAGGTCAGGCTCTCTCCTAAATAAGTAACAGATAAATCGCCAAGCAGAAACACACTGCCAAATAAGCCCCAGAACAACGCAGTGGTCAGGCGCTTGGGATGCTCTTTGTCCTGTAACGTTTTCATGACCAGAAATAACACCACAAAGCCTATCAACAAGTAGATATTGCCAATTGAGAGCAGGGCTGGTTGCGCAGTGGCGGTCGTTGTCATTGCACTCATGCCAGCTCCTCCCGGGCAGCTGGGCCGTCTGAGTCTTGTTGTTCGGTGTGTTGGGCTATCTGTTGTTGTATTTTAGCTTCCAGTCTGGACAGTCGAAATAGGTGAACAATTAACGCGGCAATGGCTGTCGGGATCGCCCACAGACCAATATGAAGTGGCTCAATCCCGGCGATGCCGTTTTCTCTTAAAAAGGCATCCATCAGCAGCACTGCACCAAAGGCAATGAAGATATCTTCACCAAAGAAAACGGCAATGTTGTCACATGCCGCGGCATGTGCACTGATCATATCCCGGATTGGTTTGGGCAGGTCGCCATGCAGGTTGCTTGCCGCACCAAGCGCCATCGGGGCCAGCAAAGGACGTACCGTTTGCGCCTGGCCTGCCAGGTTAATCAGCCCCAATGCGGCGGCGCATTCACGCACCACAAAATAGACGCTCAGGATCCTGGCTGTGGTGGCCCCTTTGATACTGGCTATCCAGCTTTTGGCATGCTGTTGTAAACCATACCGCTCTAAAATAGCGATGACGGGCAGGAGTAATAAAAAGCTGGCCAGCTGGCGCGAGTTAAGAAACTTCTCGCCAAAGGTTTCCAGCAAAGTCAGGTAGTCCAGGTCGACGGCCCAGCCGGTTACGATACCGGCACAGGTCACGACCAGCAGGGGATTAAACCGCAAGGCAAACCCGAGGATCACCACCAGAATGCCACTGAGGGGCAAAAAATTCAGTTCGTTCACGAAATACTCCTGTCGTGATGTGTCAGCGCAATGCGCAATTGATTAAGAAGGTAATTTTGTTGTTGTGTTTCCTGATATGCCTGAGCTGCAGTGGTGAGTGCAAAGCTGAGCTGGTCACCGGCACTCAGTTGCGCAAAATGGCGCAGATCAGCTTGAATCACCTGAGCTATCATCGGATAACCCCCCGTAGTTTGACAATCATTCAGCAAAACAATCGGCGCACCATTGGGTGGCAGCTGAATGGTGCCAGGTAAGACGGCCTGAGAGTTGATTGAGAGCTGATGGGTGATTAGGTCTGGGCCTGTTAATCGCATTCCCATTCGGTTGCTGTCAGGTAATACTTGCCAGGACTTTGCAGACAATAATTGCGCTGCTGAGCTATCCAGTTGCGTGCAATGAGGGCCGCTCAGGATACGCACCTGTTTGTGGTATCCCGGTTGCAATGCACCCACACTGTGTCGCTCAGTATTGCTGGAATAGTGCAGTTGATCTCCTGCAGCCAGTGGTAAGCCATTGATGCCGCCAAACCCCGCCTGGAGATCGGTCGCACAGGAACCCATCACGCTTTGCACGTCAAAGCCGCCTTCAACACTGACATAGGCACGCAGTGCATCGGGGCTGGATGCAAAGCTAAGTAGCTGTCCGGGTTTAGCATAATAGCGCCAGCCCGGTGTCAGTGGGGTATCGTCAAGGCATGCTTTGAGGTCGCCTCCGGTTAACGCGAAGTTAGTGGCGCTGGTAAATTGTAGCTGAGTCAGTCCAACGGTGATTTCAAGTACTGCGGTATTGAGGGGGTTGCCTAACAGGGTATTGGCTATTTTAACGGCGAGGGGATCTAATGCGCCACTTTGAGATACGCCCAGGTGACGATGGCCGTGCCGCCCCAGATCCTGGATACACAGCTGCACGCCTGGCTTAATAACTTCTAACACAGGCCCTCCTTTTGCGGTACAAATTTTACATTATCGCCTGGCTGAAACAGACAAGGCGATTGGCTATGGGGGTTGAATAACTGTGTCGGGCTGTGGCCCAGCAATCGCCAGCCACCGGGGGAGGTACTGGGATAAATCGCACTTAAATCTTCAGCGATAGCAACCGATCCCGCCGGAACATGGGTTCTCGGCGAGTCAAGCCGCGCAACCCTGAGCCGCTCAGGCACGCAGCCCAGATAGGCAAAGCCTGGTAAAAAGCCCAGAAACTTGACCTGATAGAGCGGTGCGCTGTGCAGTTCTATAATGTCGCTTTGTGACAGGCCCAGTTGCGCAGCCAAAGGAGCTAGATCCGGGCCTGCTGCTTGCCCATAAACGACAGGTATTTGGTGCGTGGTGGGATGGAAGTCTTCAGCACTGAGCTCGTCCCAGAGTAACAGAAGCCGATCCTGCCAGCTTGCGCATTGTGTTGGGTCTTGTAAAACCAGAGTCAGGGAGGTTTTTCCGACCACAATATCCGTATATTGGGCCTGTTTTTGCAAGTGGCGGTGCAAAGCAAATAGGCGATTCTGTTGCGTGTTATCGAGTCGCGCGCAGTTTAAGTCGAGCACTACCGCCTGCTCGCCAAGCAGATAAGTCTGTTCTTGAGTCATGGTATGTTATTTTTCATTTTGTTATCGGCAGATTTAATCCCTCTGATTGGTTATGCGTTGATGGGGCGGTATTACACAGAGGGACGCCCGGGCAAAGCATAGCAAGCTTATCTGCGGCTGTCTTGCCAAACCTGTTAGTGGCCAGGCTGATTGAGGTTAAAAAAAAGCCATGCAATTATTGCATGGCTCAGTTGGGTTGGGATGTTGTTAGTTACTCAGCAACCATTCGCTCAGCAGGCGTACGCCAAACCCGGTACCGCCTGCAGAAACTTCGCCTTTACCTGAAGAAGCCAATGCGTTGCCTGCAATATCGATATGTAACCAGCGGGTTTCACCAGCAAAGTGTTGTAGGAATGAAGCAGCAGTAGTCGCGCCCGGACCACCTGAACCTACGTTGGCAATATCTGCGATGTCAGACTTCAGCATGTCTTTGTAGCCCAGAGGTAGTCGCCAAAGTGGCTCGTTAACCGCTTTACCGGCAACGGTAAATTCCGAGATCAGGTGCTCATCATCTGAGAATACTGCGGCATAGCGATTGCCTACAGCACGGATCTTAGAGCCCGTCAGTGTTGCCAGGTCAACCATCACCTCAGGCTTATAATAGGTGCGTGCGTACCACATGGCGTCACTCAATACTAAGCGACCTTCTGCGTCGGTGTTGAGGATTTCAACGCTCAGGCCTTCTGCTGTGCGCAGCACATCACCCGGTGCAATCGAGTTTTCAGAGACCATATTGGCGGCCATACCCATTACTGCAACAACGTTAACATCGGCCTTCGCCAGCGCCATGGCTTTTACCGTGCCCAGAACAGCCGCTGCACCGGCCATATCTGATTTCATGCGGGCAATGGACTTGCCGGTTTTAATGCTGTAACCACCAGAATCAAAGGTGATCCCTTTACCTACCAGTGCGATAGGGGTGTCGTTATTGCCCTTATAATGTGCAACAACCAGGCGTGAGCCTTCTTTACTGCCACGGCCAACCCCTTCCAGTGCATTCATACCCAGGGATTTAAGCTGCTCTGGCTCCAAGATCTTCACTTCAACACCATACTGCTCGAGTTGTTTGGCAGCATTGGCAAAGTCAACCGGCGTCATTTCAGTCGGGACTTCTGAGGTTAAATCACGTGCCAGAAATACACCCTGTTCAATGTGACTTAACGTAGTGTATTCGGCTTGCGTCTGACCCTGGTCGTCTACACTCAGGTTGTAGGTCATACTGTGTGTGTTCGGCTCTTTCTTATACAGCTCAAACGTATGGTCGCGCAGATTGGCACCGTGCGCATATTGCGCCGCCAGTTCATGGTTGCTGAGCTGGCCATTTACGCCTTTGAATGCAACGCTGACTGTCGCAGCTTCTTTTTGTTCCAGTTTTGCGTGCAGGTTACCGCCGAGCTTAGCCATTTTGGCACTGTCCAGCTCGTCGCGCTCACCCAGACCAACCACAAGAATACGTTGGTGTTTAGAGTCAACAGGTGCCAGTACTTCGACCACCTTACCGTAATCACCAGAAAACTTGTCAGCTTCCATTGCTTTGTTCAGTTGTTTTCGGGTATCTCTGTCAAGAAATTTAAATGCATTGCTTTGCTCACTATCCTGAAATACAACCAGAGCATCGGTTTTTTCGTTCAGTTTGCTGGTGAACTGGATGTCGGCTGCCAGCGCCGAGGCTGAACCGAAAAGTGCGACACTGAGTGCGCAAAGACGAGTAGATAATGGCATTGAATAAACCCTCAATAACTAATTTGGGCTTTGTTTTACCTTAAACACGCAGATTAATTAATTAAATGTCGTTGAATGACACAGAATCCTAGTTGAAGTGCGAACCGGCTGATTTTTTCACACTCGGCGAAAGTATGGCGTGGCTGCCACGGTCTTGGTAGTTAAGAGAAGTCAATTTAGAGGAAGTCGGAGTGAATAAACGATTAATTGTACAGATAACGCTCTCGAGTTTACTTGGGCTTGCCAGCATCAGCCATGCGGCAGTGCCTAATAGCAAACCAGAACAAGCCAGTTCGCATATCAAAACACTGGTGCTGGGATCGGGCTGTTTTTGGGGCGCAGAAAAACGCTATGAAGCGCTGCCTGGGGTAATAGATGCTGAATCCGGATATGCAGATGGGCGAGGTTTTAAGGCAAGTTATAAGGCAATCACAGCGTCAAGCCGACGTTTTGACCCCAATAATTACGCAGAAGTCGTACGGGTAACTTACAACGCCAGCCGCCTATCGACAGAGTCATTGTTAAAAGTCTATTTTGAAAGCCATGACCCAACGCAGAAAAATCGTCAGGGTAATGATGTGGGTACACAATATCGCTCCACCATCCTGTATACCGATGAGGCGCAAAAAACCACGGCAGCTTCATTAAAAGAACAGTACCAGGCGCTGCTGACGCAAGCCGGTTATGGCCAAATTCAAACGACACTTAAGCCACTGAGCGCTTTTGTGCGGGCAGAAGAATATCACCAGAATTATCTGGTAAAAAACCCCAACGGATATTGCCCGGATCACAGTACAGGCGTTACTTTTGCGGATGTGCAAGAGCAGTCGGTTGATAATAAAGCATTGTTAACGGGCAAGCACATTGTCGTGATTGATGCACCGTACTGCCCTTATTGTGACAAGTTTAAGCAGCAAGTGGTGAATGATTATCAGGGCAGTATTGCATTGCACTTTCGTCGGGCCAGTCAGCTACAGGACCTGAGTATCATGTCTGCAACCTGGGCAACACCGACCATTTTATTTATGGAAAATGGTAAGGAAGTTGCGGGCTTTCAGGGGTATATGGACCGTAAAACGTTTTACCGGGCACTGGGCGCGTTTAAGCTGGGTGACAGTGATGCCTATACCACAGCGTTTGAGCAGGGCACAGATCGGCCGTTTTGCAAACAATATGATTTATTTAAACAAACCGGTGACGGGGTATTTATAGATAAGCTCAGCGGACAGGCCTTGTTTGATACCAAAGACCGATTTAACTCAGGCACAGGCTGGTTGTCTTTCAAGTATCCAGTGGCGGGCAGTGTGACTTATCATGAAGACAATAGTCACGGATTGCAACGCACTGAAATTCGCTCCAGCTCAACGGGCATTCATCTGGGACATGTGTTTGCGAATGAAGGACCAGGTGGAAGCGATCGCTACTGCATTAATGCGACCGTACTGGAGTTTAAATCCAGGCAGGACTACCAGGTAAGTCAGTAGAAACCCCGCATTTACATCAAATGGTTGCTAACGGACTAGCATCCAAATGCCATGGTATAAGGGCAGTTGCCAATAGACTCTTCCCAGCACATTCGGTTTTCTGTTGGTGCACAGTTATTGAAATAGCTTTTGGGAGCACCACCGGCAACTTGCGGCGTAGCTTGCAATGCCAAAGTGGCTTTGTCTGCACTGAGTTTTTTGATGTTCTTTTTGTTCAGGTTAAGCTTCATTTTGATATTCCTTTTAAAAAGTCGTTATGTTCACAAATCGAACGATCTTTAAGTTAGTACATGTGTGTCAATGTTGTTAAGTTGCTTATAGTATGTATTTGTAAGTAAATATGTCATAAAACTTACACGAATTTTTTTGCAGACCTAAAGCGGGTTGGCAACTATATCAAGCAACCCTTATTTAATCAGAATAAACTGGACACCCGACGCGTAAAAATGGTGCTATCAGCAAGCACATGATAGCGCCGAACTGTATCCTTCGTGTCATATAGTCGGTGTGATGAGGCCATAAGTTGGTCAAGCTGAGCTAAGCGGTGAATTCGACAGCAATATTACCCGATAAAGGAATGCTGATGAAGAAGGTGAACTGCAAAGAGGTGCGCGGGCACAGCGAAAGCAGGTTGAACGTGAAGCCGCAGACCGCTTTGCCCGGCTTGATACGAACCTCTGCAAGTGAGTTAGCTTTGTTCGGACTGATATTTCAGTTTAAAGAGTGAGCATTATTCATCCCTATTTGAACAATGCTGCACGGCTTAAGCAAGTCAGCCAACGTTATTCCTCTAACGAAATGCTTACCTTGTTATGCACTAATTTGTGCCCAGATAACGAGTTATTACCTCATGTAAACTGTTTCTGAAGTGCTCTACTTTTTCACCGTCGAACTTAGGTTGGAATGACTGCACACCAATAAAGCTCAAATAAGCTACTTTTGCTGCAATCGAGACTTGATCTGCATTTTGCTCAGTTTGGAAGCTTTCACTGTAGACTTCTTCTAAATAGGCGAGTCGGTCCTGATCCACTCTTTCCTGAAAAGCCCTTGCCTGTGGGCTATGGAGAGACCAGGCTCTTATTGCGACATCCAGCTCATGGTTTATTGCCCAAGCGAAATAGCGTAACTTTTCGAGCCGGGTCTCTCCTTCCAGGGACTTATTCTTTGCCACAGTACCTATTGTGCTGTTTTCGTACCATGTTTCTAAAATGGCCTGGTAGAAACCGTCTTTGGAAGCAAAGTGATGATAGAAAGAACCTCTGCTAACTCCTAGCCTTTTACCTATCTTTTCAGCAGACAAAGCACTTTGCCCTTGTTCAATTAAGAGGCGAAATGCCTCTTCTATCCATTGTTGTTTGGTTGCTCTGGTCATTATTTATATCTTCTTTTGAAATTAAAGGCTTGAGTTTAAAAGGCAACACTTGCCAAAAATAGTCAAACATCGTGTTAATCGGAAATGGATGTTAACAGATTGGTACAGAGTAAAGCTAGTTCCGTGGATGCGCTCTGAAGAATTCCAAAAAAAAAATTGAATATCTTAGTTGCATTGTGGATTTCAATGTTCCTGTTATGGGTATTTTTTTAACAGTATAAAGTCAAAAAAATCATTCGTTTAATCTCGCACCCTAAGCGTAAAAGCTATTGAAAAGCAAGTTGGTTAATAAATAACATCTGAGTCGTAAAAAATCTGCCTGAGTTAGGTGGGTAAACGCCTTTTTTATAGTCATATATAATTTTGTCATATTTTTATACTAAACCATAAAGCAAACAGTGGCGCGACAACCGAGCTTTGGAGCGTGGTTTTTTTGGCTTTATACGTACAGGTTTCTGGATATCAGTTAACCAGGTGCTCTGTGTGAAAAAATTGACATTTTTACAATTTTGTTACGACCTTTGAAGGGGCCTATTAAAGGTTGTTTCAGATCGATTTGGTGCGTGTGTTTAGTGGTGCCAGAGATTTTCCTAATGTACAAGATGCAATGGCATTCCAGGTGCTGTGCTTTTTTGGCATTCCCTGAACAATGAGGTAGTAAGGTGCCATGAGCTACTTTTTCATATTTCACGTGTATAGAAAACATCGTTACAAGTAATGTTAAGTTGTTGTTCTATAGGTATAATTATGTTCTGTGGTGTTAGCGTTTGTTTGTTTTTAATTTGTTGCTAAATAAAAATCATTATCATGCGCGTTAGTGTTATCGTTAAATAAATTGGGTAAGTAAATTTACATTTTTACCTAAAATAAAAGCATACAGGGTTGTTTGTTTTTATTTTGTCGGTTATATTGAGTTGTAACAATTAAAGGTAAAAGTGTATCTCAGTGGTTGCGCCTTGTGTTGCCGATGGCTTCTTATGTTAATGGTGTAATGAAATTTTAACCTCGTTGGGCGGTGAGGTTACCTGAGTGGATGGGGCAAAATGTGCTCATGATCTTTAATATTTAAAGTAATGCCGTGTTTTAGGTTTTAAATAGGCTGGAGTTGATTTCTTTCGGTTCTATAAACGTTTGATAGTCAGTTTTACTTATGCCTTGTTTGCTTTTTACAAAGGCTCAGCGTCGTGCTTTGGCGAGTTGTGATGTGCCAACGTATATCTGATTCTTTGAGTATAAAGTGTTTTGGGCTAGCGCGCCGAATGGTGCTGACTAGTGGATATGTTGCGCTGGCAAAGCGTGATTAGGTGAATTTTGTGGGTAATTCCCTAAATATTGAGGTTTTTATGGAAACTAAGGATAAACAAAAGAGTCGTCGAGTTGTTATCACCGGATACGGTGGTGTTACGTCAATGGGTAATAACATGAATGAAATCTGGGGAAATCTAATGGATTACCAGGTTGGCTATCGACACACTAAAATGGATGATGACTCAATTAACGCCAAATATTTTGGTTTCATGGATTTTGACCGAAAATTGATGCGTCCATTCTCAAAGCGCATTTTAAAAATGCTACCTCAGTACGCTAAATTTAGTTTACTGGCGTGTGATGAAGCGCTCAACATGGCTTTTGGTGAGACCGATTTGGATGAGGTTGTTTCTCCGTTTGAAAGAGGTGTTGTAATAGGCACTGGCTGGGGTGGTTTAGACACAGCAAATGAGAACAACAACGATTACCGTGAATCAGGGCTAACAACATCTTTCGCTACGGTCATGTCAATGTGCAATGCAGCAACCGCTGCAGTATCAATGAATTGGAATTTTCGAGGCTATCAGAATAGTCCTGTTGCAGCTTGCGCTACGGGTACCATGGCGATAGGTGAAGCCTTTGATGCAATCCGCAGTGGAAGAGCAAAAGTTGTGGTTGCAGGAGGCAGTGAGTCGCTGCGTGAGCAGTTTAATATTTGGTCGATTGATGTCATTCAGGCATTGAGTAAAGAGCAAGAAAATGAGCGCCTCGCATGTTGCCCGTTCTCGAAAGGTCGAAGTGGCTTTGTATTGTCCGAAGGGGCAGCGGTACTGTGCCTCGAAGACTACGAGTTTGCCAAAGCGCGTGGCGCCAATATACTCGCGGAAGTAATCGGCTATACCAACTATTCAGATGCATATGATATGACTGCTCCGGCAGAGGATATGCAAGCGCGTATTCATGTCATTCGGGAGTTATGCACTCAATCCGGAGTCGCATTTGATGAGATTGATTACATCAACCTTCATGGTACCTCAACACCATTGAACGATCTCAATGAGACAAATTCCATCAAGTCTGCGCTAGGTGACGCTGCCTACTCAATACCTATGTCGAGCACAAAATCCTATACCGGTCATCTGATTGGCGCGGCGGGTTCTCTTGAGGCGATATTCTGCCTTAAAGCGATGGAAAACAATACTATTCCAGCCACTATTCATATGGATGAGCCAGACCCAGAGTGTGATCTGGATTACGTTCCAAATAAACACCGATATGACCAGAAACTAGACATCATTATGAACTTGAGCTTTGGCTTTGGTGGCGCGAATGCTGGTGTATTGCTGAAACGTTTCGAGGAGTCATAGTGATGGAGCTTTCATTTACCGCCGATGACATTGAGAAGTGGGCGGTTTTCTCCGGAGATCGTAACCCGATCCACTTTGATATTGAGGCTGCTGCACGTTTGGGTGTTGATAAAGTGGTAACCCACGGCATGCTTGCGCTGTTGCAGGTGAAGCAGACGGCGGTCAGTAAGTTTGTAGCCGACAATGGAGGTTGGACCCAGTTTAAGACGTCGCTCAAAGCGCCTATTTTGTGTGATGACAAGGTTACGATGAGCGAGACGGAGCGGCGTAACAAACTGTGTTTTAAAGTAAATAGTGTGGCTAGTTCAAACCTGCATTTGGTTGGTTCTGTAAGCAGTGTTGAGCAAACGCCGTGGCAATCACAAGAAAAAGTACACCATCTGAACGCTTCTGACGTTGAAGAGAAATTCCGGTCATTTTATCAGTCATTTGATTCGGGTTTTGACGCCTGGGTTTGGGTTGATGCTTTGGTTTTCGGACATTTTATCTCTAATCAGATCAGCTACATTATGTCCTCCTTGAATCATAATGAAGGCCCTGATGAGGCAAATTGTCTTACTGAATTGGCGCAGCATACGGTCGTACAAATCAGTCATCTAACGCGTATATGTCCATCGCTTCAGAGCAGTAAATACACAGTTGATTCCCTGCCTAGTGTGGCTTATCAGATTGACAATATGAGCCTTACCGAAGAGGAAGAGTCTGCATTTGGTGTGCTTGAACTGGCTGTTTTTCTCAATGGCCAACACGAAATGACAATTGAGTTAGGTTTACTGATTAAATTCAATAACTAATATTATAAAGCAAAAGTTTAACCCGTTAATGATAGGAGATTAAAATGGCGGATTTTAAAGAAGTATATGAAGAAATTGTAGAGCTTATTTTGGAGCTTAAAGATTTTGAAGAAGAGGATATTTCTGCGGGAATGTCTTTTGAAGAGCTAAGTTTAGACAGCCTGGATTTCATCGAGATGCAGGTGAGTATGAAAAAGAAGTTCCAAGTTGTAATAAAACCAGAAGTGTTTGAATCTGGTGAAATTTCGACACTTAGCCAAATGTGTGATTATGTGGTGAGTTTGCAAGAAGAAGCGGTTGCTTAATTTTTTCTGACTCCCTTATGAATTTATACATATTCGTGTGATATCGAAAGGTATTTAATTGCTACTAAGGTATGGGTGAAGTAGTAGCGGTTAGCCTTTTAATGCTAATCAGGTGGCTGGTGTTATTTTTATGCTGGCCTCGAATATAATCAGTTAAAGGAACTATTTTATGACTGTTGCCGAAAAAGAAATATTAACATTAACAGAGGCACGGAAAGCTAAAGTAGCCAAGCTTTGTTTGACTTCCCATGCACATGCAATGGATTTGGAAACCGTATTACCTTGGGATAAAGGAATAGACAAAAGCCAGTGGCCAAAGGAAAAAGACCATTTGTGGATATATGGCACACCTTATTATGATCAACTCACCGAAGAACAGCGTTTAGAAGTCGCTTGGCTGGAAACAGCGCGTGATATATCTATGTTTATTTGGCTGGAACAGACGTTACCACCGCTCTATATGGGTTATATCAACAAGTATTATGACCGTCTTGATGAAATCACAACTGAATACTTAATGGTTTTTTCGAAAGAAGAAATTGTGCACACCATGACGTTCAAACGTTTTATGGAGCTTGCGGACCTTAAAATATGGACTCCACCCGATGGCTTACATGAATTACTCATTGAAACTTTACCGAATATGCAGCCAGCTGCTGGGGTATTGTTTACATTACTGATTGAGTGGGTTGCTGAATTGGGTGCGATGCATACCTCTCAGGGAAGCGATATCGAGCCGATGACACGGCAATTGTTTAAAGCACATCACTTCGATGAAGCGCGCCACATTGCTTTTGGTCGTTGGATCTCAGAAAACTACTTTGAAACTGCGCCGAAACAGGAGCAGGAACAACTTCGGGCAATGGCTAAAAGCGTTGTTCCTCAGTTCATTAATATGTTCACTTATAACAATGAGATTAGTAAACATACTTCTTTTGAGTTTCCAATTCAGAGCCATGAGCAGGAAAAAATTAATGAAATCTGGGCGTCGGAAAATAATATCCGGATAAATAACGAGCGCTTCGCAGAGTTTTACGCCTGGCTAGATAAGTTAGGGCTGAGATAATGTCAGAGACTCAATTGAAAGTAACTGCACAACAGTCGGGTGAAGCAGGCGATGTGCAATGGGATGCAATTTTTGTTGGGGCAGGGATTACTACGCTGGCATGTAGTGCTTTGTTGCTTAAAGAAAACCCCGCACTGCGTTTATTAGTCATTGACAAGCACATTGTACCGGGTGGCTATTCAACGGTGTTTCGTCGTCCAAAGGCAGGTGCCACTTTTGATTGCAGCTTACACAAACTCAGCGGTATGGGTGAGGGGGGAAATCTCAATAATATCTTTGAAAAGCTAGGTCTTTATGAAGAGCTAGAAATGAAATATCCCAGTGATTATTTCTGTTGTTTCAAGGATAAATCGGGGTGCCCCTTACCGAATGATGCGACGCAGACGCAGGAAGTGCTAAAGCAAGCTTTTCCAGCACAGGCTGATGCCATCGATACGTATTTTGAACAAGTCGCTATCTATGGTCGAAATGGCTATTACCAGTTCCAGATGCTCGATGGCACGATTGAGCCTGATATAGAGCAGCTGCGTTATGCGCACAAGCATCTAAAAAATATTACGGTTGAGGAAGGATTGAACGCCCTGTTTGATGATCCTTATTTGATCGAAATATTGGCAGCGCCAGGCATCTATGTTGGCGGTTACCCTGAAGACCTGGGGTACTTGTATTACTTGCATGTTGTGTATGCAACATTGAATAAAGGCAATGCCTATGTTGTGGGTGCTTCACAGAAGTTATCCGATGTATTAGCAAAGAGAATTACGGACTCGGGCGGCAAAGTTGTTTTATCAAATCCGGTGACCGAAATTTTGACGGATGAGCACAATCAGGCGTATGGCGTACGTTGTAAAAAAGGGGAATTTTATTCCAATAGCGTTTTTATTAATACGTCACCGCATTATGCACTTGAAAACCTATTCAACACGAATGTCGATTTTTCAACTGTACTAAAAAAGCTCGAGGCGTTGAAACCCGCACGAGCAACCACCACGGTTTATTTGGTCACGGACTTACCCCCTGAGCAGTTGGGTTTAAACCATACTGAATCAATGATGTTTTCAGAGGCGCCAGGCGAAGCTGGAAAGTTGCGAAAAGCCGCTGAACAGTCTGGATTTGACGAAGCATTGTGTGAGCAAGCGTTTTGGCAAAACTCGCCAATGGAAGTGACTAATTATCATTTATTAGATAGCGATGGCGGAAAGGTCATTTGCCTGAACGTGCTGGATTCTATTGATCACTGGCCGCAACGACGCACGCCAGAGTACCGAGAGAAAAAAGCGCGGGCCGGGGAAGTGCTAGTAGAGCGTTTGTTACAGCAAATACCAACACTGCGTGGGCATATTGAGTATCAAGAAGTGGCATCGCCCAGAACCTATGTGCGCTTTACCAATAATACTGATGGTTCTGGATACGGTGCGATGGTCGGCACGGACATCAGCGGCCATGTTTTTCACCACAAGTTTCCAATTAAGGGTATTGAGTTTGTTAGTGCCTGGGTGGCTGGGCCTAGCTATGAAGCTGCATTTGGTTATGCACAAGTAAAATCCAAAAAGTGGGGGCAGTATGTCCAGTAATACAGAGCAGTTAGGCAAAGCCGGTATCTTATTTTCACGAGCGTTTATGCGCGTGATGTTCGCATCGGTTCAGGGTTGGAAGAACAATGTCAGTGGCGATGTAGAGCAGTTTCAAATGGTAGGCCTTGATGGCAGTAATTTGGAAGTATCACTGCAACACAGCACAAGCAGTGAAGTGAAAGGGGTCCTGCTACTGTGCCATCCGTTTTTAAAGTATGGATTGCACTACTTTCACAAAAATGAAATGAGTCAGGCGTTTTGCGACGCCGGTTATCACGTCCTGTGCTTTAACTTTAAAGGCTTTGGCCGCTCAAATATTAAAGGGCATGCATTTTGGCAAGATGTTCTGTCTGTGGCAAATATGGCGCAGCAACGCTTTGGCGGCTTGCCCATTCATTTACTGGGCTGTTCATTTGGTGGTTTTCATTTAACGCACGCCCTGGCGGAGGATAAATCGCCTTTCAGCTCGGTGGTACTGGATTCAGTCCCTCCCTCGGTCACGGTGTTTTTTAAAGGCGGCCTGATAGCCAAAGCGATGCGGTGGATCAGTAACAGTCGATTATCTACCGCGACCGGAACCCGGCCGATTGTGCATTCTTTAAAACAAGTCAAAGGATTACCCATTGTCTTTTTTTATGGCGATGCAGATGAGTACATGCCTCACGAGGATGTTCGTGAGCTGAAGGTGCAATGTCCCGAAGTTTCCTTTGTGAAATTTGCTAACTGTGGGCACTTAGAAATTTACAAGCTGAACAAACAAGAATATGTCGATGCTGTGACCTCATTTTTTTGTCATGGCAAGCTTTCAGATGAAGGAAAAAGGTAAGACAGATTATGGCTAATTTAGATCACAAGAAAAAGGACTGGGTGCTGGTTACTGGTGGTACTAGGGGGATTGGTAAAGCATTGGTACTGGCTTTGGCAAAGGCAGGTTATCGCGCGGTATTTACTTATCAATCATCTTCAGCACAGGCGGACGTACTGTCTGCTGATATAGCGGAATTCGGTGGTGAGGCGTTTGGTTATCAGTGTGACGGTAGTCAGTATGAGCAGGTTGAGCAGTTATGTTCAAAGCTTGTCGAAGAATACGGTAACCCGTTTGGTCTGATCAACAATATGGGGATCACGGGAGATCAACTCGTTTTCTCCATGGATATGGACCTTTATCACAAAGTAATCAATACCAACTTAAACTCTGCGGTTTATTTCAGCAAGTGTCTGGTGCCAGCGATGGCAGAAGAGGGTTGCGGCAGGATCATCAACATGTCTTCGGTGACCGGTTTGAAGGGGAATAAGGGGCAACTTGCCTATGCTGCTACTAAAGCGGGCATGTTGGGGTTGACTAAAACGCTGGCGCTTGAAGTGGCTCGTTTCAATATGACAGTCAATGCCGTCGCGCCTGGTTTTATTGCAACAGAAATGGTCGACAACATTGATGAAAAAGCTAAAAAGCAAATTACCAAACAAGTACCGCTTAAACGGCTAGGTACTGTAGAGGAAGTTGCGGCCATGGTGGATTTTTTACTGGGTGAAACTGCTGGGTATATTACCGGGCAGACCTTTGTCATTGATGGTGGTTTGACGGTTTAAGCTATGGTTTCCAATATAAAACAAACAAAAAAAGTAGATAGCCAATACGATGTTATTTTTGTCGGCGCTGGGCTTGGGAGTTTATCAGCCGCTTCGATGATTGCTCAAAAGGGAAAAAAGGTCCTGGTTGTTGATAAGCACAATATTCCAGGTGGCTATGCGACAAACTTCTCACGAAAGGATTTTGACTTTGATGTTTCATTGCACTCTTTTGATGGTGTGGTCAAAGGCGGTGATTCATACAAAGTAATTGAACTGACCGGGGTAGCAGATAAGGTTGAATTTTTGAGTCACAAGACGCTTTATCACTTTCAACAGGGTGATATAGACATTAAAGCGAAGCACCGTGACATCGAAGATTACAAAAACCAGTTGTTTCACTATTTTCCTGAAGAAAAAGACAACATTATCCGCTTATTTAAAGAAGCTGACAAAAACTACAAGGACATGTGTGGTTTTCTGTTTGCTAAATTGCCTTTTTGGTTAAGGTTTTTAGCGACGCCGTTTTTCTTCAAGCGAATACTTAAGTATGAAAATGATACTGTGGATTCGTTTTTCTCCCGTTTCACACAAAACGAGCGCTTAAAAGCCGTCTTGTCAGCGCAGTGGAGCTACTACGGTTTGCCTGCCAAAGACTTGGCATTTGGTTATTTCTCTTATCCTTTTATAGATTATCTGCGTAATGGTGGTTATTCGATTAAGGGGGGCTCACAAAAACTGTCTGACGCGCTAGTTGAAGTGATTGAAAGCAATGGGGGAACTGTGCTTCTTTCATCTCCAGTGACGGATATTATTGTCAATGAGAAAGGACGTGTCGAAGGCATTGAGTCTAAACGCAGTGGCGTGGTTAGCGCCGACAAGGTCGTTTGTAATATCAGCCCACACGCAGTCGTTTCACTGGTCGGCAAAGACAAGTTTAAACCGCGTTTCCACACTAAGCTTGAAGCACAAAAAATGTCTATTTCGGGGTTTCAGGTATATCTGGGGCTAGACTGCAGCCTGGCTGATTTAGGGGTAAAAGAAGATGAGTATATTCGCTTTTTTGCACCCATGTTGAGTCAAAGAGAGCAGTTCGAATGTCTCCAAAAAGGGGAAGTGTTCGATGGCAAAACAGGCTGGTCTATTAACTATTTCTCTAATGTTGATGACACTTTGTGTGCACCTGGCAAATCAAGTCTTGGGCTATTTACGTTAATTGGCTCTATTGATTGGCACAGTCTCAGCAAAATGGAATACAGAGAGAAAAAGCAACAATTAACACAGATGTTAATTGATAAAGCAGCTGAACAAATTCCGAATCTGAAAGATCACATTGTTGTGTGTGAAGCAGGCTCACCCAGAACAATGACCAAGTTTACCAACAACCCTGGTGGGTCGATTTATGGTTTTGAGCAGAATCTGAAACAGTCTGGCTTATTTAGACGTTTTCCGCAGAAGTATCCAATCAAAGGGTTGTACCAAGTGGGGGCGTATACATTCCCGGGAGCGGGGTTCATCGGCACTATGTTGTCAGGAAAGACTTTGGTTGATAGGTACTTCTAACAGCAGCTTAGGCCTACAACTGATGTTACCCGACAAACGTCACTCATAAAATAACTTCATAAATTTTAGGAAATTATAAGTTTATCTTTTAAGGAGAGAGTAAAGCTATGGCTTACGTTGTTACTGACAACTGCATTAACTGTAAACACACAGAGTGCGTTGATATATGCCCAGCAGATGCATTTCGTGAGGGGTCCAACTTCCTGGTGATTGATCCGAATGAATGTGTTGATTGTGGCTTGTGTGTTCCAGAGTGTCCTGAAGAAGCAATTTTTGCGGAAAGCGAATTGGATGACAGTGATATTCATTTCGTTGAACTCAATGCCGACCTGGCCGTGAAATGGCCTGAAATCTTAGAGTCAAAAGAGCCACTTTCTGATCACCAGAAATGGAGCGGACAACCAGAAAAAATAGAATTTTTGGTTAGCTAATAAAATTAATCATCTACAAAGATACGAACGAGAATAAAATGAGCAATTTAAAAACTCCAGATAGAATCAAGACGCTCGATGATGATCGGTTTGACGTGATTGTTGTTGGTGCGGGAATTGGCGGTCTGACTGCCGCAGCGACGCTTGCCCACAGAGGTAAAAAAGTACTGGTGCTGGATATGCACTATGAAATGGGAGGATGTGCGACTGTCTTCCATCGTAAAGGTAAAGCGTATGAATTTGATGTTGGGCTTCACTATATCGGCGACTGCGGGCCGGAGGGGCTTATCCCTCGGATCCTGCGAGGCGCGGGCATTGATTACAATGAAATTGAGTTCTTAGAGCAAGATCCTGAAGCGTTTGATACCTTATGTTTTCCGGGCTATCGGTTCGGTATTCCAAGAGGGTTTGAGCGCTTTAAAGAAAAGTTACTGGCTGAGTTTCCACAAGAAAAAAAAGGTATTATTCGCTATTTCAAATACCTGGATCAGGTATGGAAATTCATGGGGATCCACTCTAATCCTAAATCTGCGCTATGGATCCTGCCGCAGTGTTTATTGCTGGCCCGATATGCCAACGCCACGGTAAAAGAGTTTCTTGATACCTGTACGCAAGACAAAAAGTTACGTGCCATTTTGACCGGTCAGCTGGGTGTTTATCATCAGCCACCGAGTCGTGCATCAATGGCTGGTCATGCCGGTGTTACCAACCATTTCTTGCAGGGTTCTTTTTACCCATCCGGAGGGGGGCAGGTGTTCTCTGACAAGCTGGGTGAAGCGGTAGAGCGCAATGGCGGAAAGATTCTTTTACGTTCAAAAGTAACCAAAATTTTGGTTGAGAATGGTGCTGTTAAAGGAGTCGAGTTCGAGAACAAAAAGCTGGGGACGAAAACGGTCTATGCCGACAATGTCATCGCAAATGCAGATATTAAGCACACTTTGCTTGAACTGGTAGATAGCAAATGGTTGAAGCCAAAAACACTGAAAAAGACCCGGGATTATGAAATGTCCCCTGCAATGGGCATAGTGTATTTGGGTATTGATCTAGACATGATCAAAGAAGGTCATAAGAATACCAACTACCGCATTTACCCTGATTATGATTACGAAATTGCGTATTCAGCCATTTTCAAAGAAAAGTTCCCGGAAAATCCACACGTCTTCATTGGTAATGCAACCTTAAAGGATCCTCAAAACAAAAACCTGGCACCGGAAGGTATTTATAATTTGCAGCTGATGTCCGTTACGCCGGCTTCTCCAGAAGCATGGGGATTGACAGAAGAAGAGGTCAAAGACGGTTCATACAGGAAAAACCCAGAGTACTTAAAGAAAAAGCAATGGTACGCAGAGCAATTGATAAAAACGGCAGAATCGGTGATCCCGGGTTTGTCCAAACATATCGTATACCAAGATGTTTCGACTCCTTTTTCAGTCACCCGGTTTATCGGTTCATCCGGCGGTACGTCCTATGGGATTGCATTTACACCGGAGCAGTTTTTGCATCGCAGACCAAGCGAAAAAACGGAAGTAAAAGGACTGTATTTATGTGGTGCGTCGACACGTACAGGTCACGGTATTTTTGGTGCCATGACAGGCGGTGTGGAAGCGGCCGCAGCGGTCGCTGGACGGAATGTTCGTTATGACGTTTTAGACTTGGGTAAACGCGCGGTAGCGTCTGCGGAGGCCTAAATATGCTGACTAAGTGGATCATGTGTTTAGTACTGTTCATTGGTTGTTTTGAGCTCCAGTGCGCCACACTCAAATCGGTCACCACCACAGAGATTAAACGTAGCCACCGTAGCCAGCCTGTAAATGTCAGTGGCAAACTTGCACGCAAGACTATTGTCAGACTTGCGTTCAATATTGATGGTCTGGTTGACAAAGTGAATGTGCAAAAAGGGGATGTACTGGCGCAAGGGCAACTGCTGGCCACATTGGACAGCAGAGAAATACGCGCGAAGGTACAGTCTGCGACTTCGGCACATAAAACGGCGTTAGAGGATCATCAGCGCATCTCTGACTTATACAACAAAAACTTGTTGCCTCTGTCTGAAGTTCAGCAGAGCCAAAATCGCCTTGAAGCTGCGTCTTCAGCTCTGGAAATAGCGGCCTTCAACGAAAGCCTATCTACTATCCGCGCCCCGATGGGGGGCGTGGTGGTAGAGAAGCTCGTGGAAGAAAACGAACTGATTAAGGCGCAGCAAACAGCATTCATGATAGCGGTTGATGAAAACGGCTGGATCGTAACCGTTGAGGTTCCGGATCATGATGTTGTGCGCATGAAAATCGGCGATCCCGCAACCGTGACACTCAGTGCCTACAATAGCCAGACCTTTGACGGTCATATAAGCGAAATTGCGGGCCAGGCAAACGCGCAGGGTCTGTTCTCTGTTGATGTTAAATTAAACCAGCATCAAGAGACTTTCCGGGTTGGTTATTTGGCCAGCGTGGAGATTTTACCTCAGGATCAACAGTTGTATAGCTATATCAGTCTTGATTCGGTTGTTGAGGTGAACCAGCGCAAAGCAAAATTCTTCACGATTGACAGACATTCCAGCAAGGTCACGAAAAGAGTGTTAGAGGTCGCTTTTTTAACAGACGACGCGATTGCTGTAAAAGCAGCCATGGGCGAGCATGAAGAAGTGGTCACACAAGGCGCTGAAATGCTGGAAGATGGTGAAGAAGTCGTTGTATTGGAAGGCTTGTAAGGAATGCTCGGATGAAATTTGTCAGTAGTGCACTCGATAACTATCGCTTTACTTTGGTCGTTATCACCACAGTCATCATTTTGGGCGTAGTCTCTTTTTTCACGATGCCTCGTACCGAAGATCCACAGTTGTCATTTCCTATTAATTACATAGTGGCGTTACATCCTGGTACTGCGCCTCTGGATATGGAGCAAATGGTTGTGGACCCGCTGGAAGAGGCTATCAATGAAATTGATGCTTTGAAGGAAATCAGAACCGATATTAAGGATGGGTTGGCAACGTTTCGTGTTGAGTTCGATTACGGCACCGACCCGAACGAAAAGTACAATGAGTTACTGGCTGCCGTCAATGCCGCAAAAAGCAGGTTACCCAGTGATATTGCTAAGCTTGATGTTAAGAAGCTCTCGCCCACAGATGTCAATATTGTGCAAATTGCCTTGGTATCAGAAACAGCAAGCTACCGGCAACTGAGACTTTATGCCGAACGGTTTGAAAAACGATTGGAACGTATTAGTGGGATCCGTCGAGCTGACGTTTGGGGCCTGCCCGATCAGCAGGTACAGATCACACTGGACTTTGACAAAATCCAGCATTACGGCATTTCGCTAACTGATAGCTATCAGGTATTGGTTGGGGAGGCCAGGAATCTTTCAGGCGGTCATGTGAATACAGGGGCCCGAAGACTGACGGTACGCACCAGCGGGCGATATGAAGATTTACAAGCCATTCGCAACACACTTATCCGTTCTAAAGATGGTCAACCCATTTATTTAAAGGATGTGGCAACGATAGAGTTTGTCGATGCAGAGCCCAGGTATATCGCGCGTTTTAATGGCAAGCGAGCGGTTTTTGTGACCGCAATGCAAAATGAAGGGATCAGTGTGTTCACTGTTATGCCCAGAATAAAGAAGTCGTTAGAGCGGCTTAAGCAAACTTTACCTGATGATGTCGTTGCTGAAATAGCGCTTGACCAGTCTAACAGCGTGGCCACTCGGCTGGGTGGCTTTTTTGATAACCTGATATGGGGTTTATCAATGGTAGGGCTCATTGTACTGCTGTTCATGGGCCTCAAGAACATGTTCATTATTGTCATTACCATACCTATTTCAGTATTTATCGGCTTTGGATTATTAGATCAGTCTGGCTTTGGAATAGAGCAAATGTCGATCGTAGGCTTGATCGTTGCGCTGGGCTTACTGGTCGACAACGCCATTGTGGTGACAGAAAACATCACCAGCAAGAAAGACAAAGGCATGAAGAGACAGGAAGCCGCAAAAACAGGGGTGATGGAAGTCAGCTGGGCGGTAACCAGTGGCACTATCACCACTGTGCTGGCTTTTTTGCCTATTTTGTGGATGCAAACCAATGCCGGAGACTTTATCCGCTCTTTGCCCGTTACCGTTGTGTTTACTCTGGTTGCGTCTTTATTCATTGCATTGCTATTCACGCCCCTGTTTGCATCGTTGATCTACAAATTTGAAAGCAAAAAGCGGATCAGCAAACCCGTTTTGGGAAGCGTACTGTTGCGTCGTTTTGCACAGGGACCTTATCAGTTGGTGCTCAAGTGCTGCATGAAATATTCGAAGAGCTTTATTTTTGTTAGTTTGCTGGGCTTTTTTGCCAGCCTTTCGCTGTTCAGTAGCATCGGCTTTAGCTTTATGCCCAAAGCAGAAAATAACCGTTTACTGGTGAATATTAAATTGCCAGAAAATGCGTCTTTGCGACAAACCGAGCAGGTGCTGGACAGGGTGGAGCATGAACTGAAGGACATCGACTTTATTGAGCATTATGCCAGCAATATTGGACATGGTAACCCCAGGATATATTACTCGGAGACACCAACAGCAGAAATGCCGAACCGGGCGCAAATTTTTGTTCAGATTGAAGCGGCAAACAGTCATGAATTTTGGGATGCAACGCAAGTATTAACTGAGCGCTTTAGAAACTTCCCTCTGGCAGAAGTAACAATAAAGGAATTTCAGCAAGGTACACCGATAGAAGCCCCTATTGTCGTGCGCCTGTTTGGTGATGACTTCGAAGTGTTAAATGAGGTATCGCAAACGATCGAACGTCTGGTTGAGCGCACACCGCACACCACCAATGTGCAAAACCCGCTTGGCGATCGAAAGCTCGATTTAAAAGTCAGTATTGATTACGAGCGTGCAGCGCAATTGAACCTGCCGGTTGCTAATATAGATGCGGCTGTAAGGATGAGTCTGGTTGGCAACTACATCGGCCAATACCGGGATAAGTATGGTGATGATTTCCCTATCGTTATTAAATTATCCAAACCCTCTGGCGCGACCATTCCCGACATCAGCAAAATCAAAGTTGAGAATGTATACGGGCAATTGGTGCCGCTTATGCAAGTGGCGAAACTGGAGCTTGTGACGGTTGCGGCGCATATTCAGCACTACAACACTCAGCGATCATCGAAAATTACCGCGGATGTTGAGAAAGGGCACAATGTACAATCGGTTACTCAGCAGGTGCATGAGCAGTTAAAACTCTTGACGCTACCTGATGGTGTGCACTACGAAATTGGGGGTGAACAAAAGTCACAAGGAGAGGCATTCAGAGGCTTCATCAAGTCAATCATTATCGCGCTCTTTGGTATTTTTACCGTCCTGGTGTTTCAGTTCCGTTCATTCAGCCAGCCAGTGATTGTCTTTATTTCAATCCCTTTTGCAATTAGTGGTGCGGTATTGGCCTTGTATGTCACGGGCTATGAGTTTTCCTTTATGGCATTTCTGGGAGTAGCAGGGTTGATAGGTATTGTTGTGAACAACGCGATTATCTTGATTGATTCTGCAAACGGTTATCACGGCGGGGGACACAGTAAATACCAGGCTTGCCTGCAGGCGAGTATTGGGCGTTTACCGCCCGTCATTCTAACGACTATGACAACGATTGTAAGTTTGTTTCCCGTGGCGATGCAAGGGAGTCTGACTTGGTCTCCACTTGCATGGGTAACCATTGGCGGGCTGGCAGTATCGACTTTGATCAGTTTGTTATTAGTACCTGTATTGTATTCATTTTTTGCCGATAAATCGGTGCCAATTTCCCATTCACTTAAGGACGCATAATGATAGAAGTAAGCAAGGCAGAAGCTACAAACCGTGAGGTTTTGGAGGAAGTAACAATACTGTTTTCCGGAGATTCTGGGGATGGCATTCAGCTTATTGGCGACAGATTTGCCTATTCGTCTTCTGTTAAAGGCAACGACATTAGTTGCTTTCCGGATTTCCCCGCAGAGATCCGCGCACCGGCCGGCACAACAGCTGGCGTATCAGGGTTTAAGCTGTGTTTCTCCTCTGAGCCCATTTTAACTCCGGGAGATCATCTCGATGCAATGGTGGCAATGAATCCGGCGGCATTGAAACAGAATATCAGTGAGCTAAGCGACAATGGCATCTTGATTATAAATAGTGACAGCTTTAAAGAGAAAGACTGTGTTAAAGCCGGTTATCAGGAAAACCCGTTAAAGACTGGGGAGTTAGACCGTTTTCGATTGGTTGAGATACCGTTGACACAATTGACGCTTGACGCACTAAGCTCCTTGAATTTACCAAGAAAAAAAGCGCTGCTGTGTAAAAACATGTTGTCATTGGGGGTCGTTTGTTGGCTCTATGAGCGTCCAATCGAAGAGCTTGAGAACTGGCTTGACGCTAAATTTGGCAAGCAGCACTTGTTGAGTGAAGCCAATAAAAAGGCGCTGCACAGCGGTTACAATTATGCCGATACGATTGAGCTGTTTGATGCCGGGTTTCGTGTACCAAAAGCAAACCTGCCGAAGGGGAGATATCGCCATATTACGGGTAATGAGGCCTTAGCGCTTGGCGCTGTGGTGGCTTCTATAAAATGCAAAAGAGAACTCTTTTTTGCCAGTTACCCAATCACACCGTCGTCAGATGTACTGCACAGTCTGGCGCGATACAAAAACTTCGGCGTTAAAACCTTTCAGTCAGAGGATGAAATCTCGGCGATGGGCGCCGTAGTTGGCGCCTCATTTGCCGGTAATTTGGCATTAACGAGTACCAGTGGGCCGGGGTTAGATCTCAAACAAGAAATGCTCGGTTTGGCGGTTATGGCTGAGCTTCCTGCCGTTGTATTTAATATTCAACGTGCAGGGCCTTCTACGGGTATGCCGACAAAGACGGAACAAACCGATTTGCTCGCTGCTTTATATGGTCGTCATGGCGAATGTGAAGTGCCTGTTTTAGCCCCTTCTACACCAGCAGACTGCTTTACTATGGCGATTGAAGCATTTCGGATTGCAGTCACCTATATGACACCTGTCATTGTGCTAAGCGATGGTTACCTGGCCAACAGTGCCGAGCCTTGGCAGATCCCCACAGACGAAGACATTGATGGTTTTTCTGTTGCCAATTTACCTGCACAGAGTGACGGTGCTTTATTTCAAAGATGCCCCAACACGCTGGCTCGATCTTGGGTGTTACCAGGTCAAAAAGGGCTTGAGCACCGTTTAGGTGGACTGGAGCGAGACTACGACAAAGGCGCCATCAGCTATGATCCTGACAACCACTTTAAAATGGTTTTGACGCGCAAAGAAAAAATAAAGCGCATCAGTAAAGACATTTCGCCAATCAGTGCAGATGAGTACAGTGGTGCAGATGTGTTGGTTGTGGCGTGGGGGTCGACTCATGGCGCATTACACACGGCCGTACAACAACTTAAAAGTGAAGGATATGCGATAGACCATCTGCATTTGCGTAATTTAAATCCATTGCCGGAAGGGTTGGGTGATTGCTTGCGCCGTTATCGCAAAGTGTTAGTCGCAGAGCTTAATTTGGGGCAGCTCAATAGTGTTTTAAAAAATCACTGGTCAATTGAAACTGAAGTCTTACAAAAAGTAAGTGGTATGCCATTCAAAATTGATGAAGTTTACCAGCACTGCAAACAGCTTCTGACAGACAATAGCCAGTAAAGGAATAACCATGAGTATTGTAGAGAAAATAGACGTCGTAACTAAGTTGAGTAAAGCAGACTTCGCATCTGATCAGGAAGTGAGATGGTGTCCGGGGTGTGGCGATTACGCCATTTTGGCTGGAATACAAAAAGTACTGCCAGAGTTAAATACGCCGAAGGAGAATTTTGTTTTTGTATCGGGTATCGGCTGCTCAAGCCGGCTGCCTTATTACCTGAGCACCTATGGCTTTCATACATTGCATGGCCGAGCGCCCACTGTTGCAACCGGTATCAAGCTGGCAAACCCGGAACTGTCAGTCTGGGTTATCACCGGGGATGGAGATGCACTTAGTATCGGCGCAAATCATTTATTGCATTTACTAAGACGCAATATCAATGTGAATATTCTGCTGATAAACAACCGAATTTATGGACTAACCAAAGGTCAATACTCACCGACTTCGGAGCAAGGCAAGGTCACAAAGAGCAGCCCTTTGGGCAGTATTTCCGGGCCGGTTGACCCAGTGTCGTTTGCGTTAAATGCGGGTGCGACCTTTGTGGCAAGAGCAATTGATAAAGATGCGAAAGGGTTGCAGAAGATCTTAAAGCAAGCTGCAGAACACCAAGGTGCTTCGTTTGTTGAAATTTATCAAAATTGCCATGTCTTCAATGATGGCGCTTTTGAAGCCGCAACAGCCCGGGATACAAAGGACGATGCAACGGTTCAGCTTGTGGACGGTGAGCCTCTGGTGTTTGGGAGTACGGATAAAAAAGCCATTGTTTTGGACGGGCTGGAAGCAAAGGTTGTATCTGTCAACAGTGAGTCTTTACCTGACAACGCACTGGTTCATACGACCGGCAGTGATAATGAAGCATATGATGCCTTGCTGAGTAGTTTCCAGCATAAGGGGTTACCTTTGCCGGTAGGGGTTTTCAGACAATTGCGAAAGCCAACCTACGAGCAGGGGATGATTGAACAGCAGCAAAGCAGCATTGAAAGTCAAGGAGAAGGCAGTATTGAGGCGCTATTGACTGGTGGTAGTTATTGGTTTCATGAGTAATGCAGGATTCTGATGTGTGAACGAAACTGTATAGGCTTCTATAAATAAGAGGCTAACTCATATATTTGGCCTATACTGGTTGCAATAGTTCGTTGTGAAATAAACATACACATGGTTACTTCCATAGGCCTTTGGGTGTTGTCACTACAGCTGAATATCAGCACCACGCAACCAGTACAGCTCCTCTATAACGACTGGACCAGTCAGCAAGTGCTTTCCCACATTGTTGCAAATATCTTTACTGAGTTGGGTTACCAGACCGAGTTTATTGAGGCAAAAACAGAAGGCCAGTGGTTTTTGCTTAAAGCCGGGATGGCTGATGTGCAGGTTGAAGTCTGGGAAGGCACGATGGCAGACAAATACGCACAGCTGATGCAAAGCCAGGTGATTGTTGATCTGGGTGACTATAGTTTAAAAACCCGCGAGGACTGGTGGTATCCCTTGTATGTAAAGCAGCATTGTCCCGGGCTGCCGCATTGGCAGGCATTGCTTCAGTGTGCTGAGGTGTTTGCCAGGCCTGGCTCTCAGGGGAAGGGCGTGTACATTGCGGGTCCCTGGGAAAAGCCTGACAGGGCCAGGATCCGGGCATTGCAGTTGCCGTTTGTGGTTGAACAGGTCGAAAGTGGTGAGGCTTTGTGGAAAAAGCTCGCCATTGCCCACAAAATCAAGCAACCCATATTAATGTTTAACTGGACGCCAAACTGGGTGGGCGCGGTCTATCCGGGCGAATTTGTTGAATTCCCTGACTTTGATGTACGCTGCGAAACAGAACCTGGTTGGGGCGTTAATCCCAAGTTTTTGTTTGACTGCGGCAATCCCAAATCTGGCTGGCTAAAAAAAATTGTCAGCACAGAGTTTTTTGACCAGCACCCTTGCCTGGCAAAGGGCCTACGCCAGTTTGATATGAACAGCACTACGCTTGAGCAGCTGGCTGCCATGGTTAACCTGGAAAATTTTACGCCAGCGCTGGTTGCAAAACACTGGCTTGAAAACAATCAGGCCACATGGCGTAAGTGGTTTGTTGCGTGTATTAATTAGCCCGACATAGTTAAATAAAACAACATGATTGCAGATCTTGAACTAAGCTTTTAATACCTGTCGATTTTACAAGTCAGGATGACGCCGGGGGTGCTGTGAGCATCAAATTAAAACTTATTGTAAGCGTCTCAACTCTGGTAACTATTGCGCTCGTTGTTCTATCCGTGAGTATTGGTATTGTGACCCAAAAAGATGTGGTCAACACGCTGACCAGCCAGATCCAACATCGTCTGGTGGGCCTCAGAGATGCAAAGAAAGAGCAGTTAACGGCGTACTTTGACTTCATTAATGGTCAGTTGCTCACTTTGGCCAAAAGTGAAGCCACTCGTGATGCGGCAATCCAATTTACCAACACCTTTAAGCAAGTGGGTCCACAGCCTGATGAAGGGGCGCTGAGCCGTTATTACCGTGACGAGTTTGGGCAGGTATTTGCACAAAGAAACGGTACATCCACGGATACGCGACGCCTGTTAGGGGCATTGGATAAACCTGCCAGATACTGGCAGGACAAGTACATTGCGCAAAATACCCATCCACTGGGCAGCAAAAACGCCCTGAGCGGTTTGCAAGATGGCAGCAGCTATGACACGGCTCACCGGCTACACCATCCCTTTTTTAATGCCTTTTTAGAGCGCTTTGGGTATTACGATATCTTTATTGTCGACGCACAGAGCGGTCATGTGGTGTATTCCGTATTTAAAGAGCTGGACTATGCAACTTCACTGTTGCGCGGGCCTTATGCGCAAAGTGGGCTTGGGGAGGTGTTCAGGGCCGCCAGAGCACTCCCTTCCGGTGAGGTGGCTTTTGTCGATTTTGCTCCTTATTTGCCTTCTTATAATGCGGCTGCGTCCTTTGTCGCGACGCCAATAGTTAAAGACGGCGATACTCTGGCTGTGCTGGCTTTTCAAATGCCGATTGACAGACTCAATGATATTCTGACTTATCAACAGAACTGGCAAGCACGGGGGCTTGGAGAGTCCGGCGAGACCTACCTGGTGGGCAGTGACTTTAAAATGCGCAGCATGAGTCGCTTTTTACTGGAAGATAAAGCCGGTTATTTGCAGGTACTCAAAAACGCGAATGTGGATCCACAAACGATTGCCGCAATAGACAGGTTCGACACCTCGGTTGGTTTGCAAAGCGTTCGCACGCAGGCAGTAGAAGCGGCACTGTCGGGTCGCACTGGCTTTGCCATCATTAAAGATTATCGCAATGTCGCGGTGGCATCTGCTTATACCTATGTCGAAATTAACGGTAAAACCTGGGCGCTGTTGAGTGAGCTGGATCAGTCAGAAGCCTTTGCGGATGTGGAGGAAATAACATACCAGATCACCACCATGGCGACCATGATTACAGCCATTCTGATAGTCATTGCGTTATTCTGCGCCTGGCTGCTAGGTAACATTATAGCAACGCCCATTCAAAAGATGAGCCGGTTCATTAATCGGGTTGCGACGTCTCTGGATTTAATTCAGCGGTTTGATGAGTCAAATAGCCAGGATGAAATGGGGCAGGTAGAGCGCGCGTTAAACTCTATGTTTGAAACCTTTGCCGATACCTTGAACCAGGTGAATAGTAGCGCCGAAACGCTATCCAGCCAGATGGGCCAGCTACAAGCCAATTTCGCACAGCTGACGAACAAGAGCGACACGCAAACGGATTTAACGGTGCACATTGCTGCGGCAATGGAGCAAATGGCCGCGACCTCAGAAGATGTGGCAAAAAATGCGCAGTTCACCAGCGAAGCCAGTCACGATGCAGTGAGTGCGTCTGAGCAGGGGAAGAGTAACGTGGCCAAGAATATGCAGTCATCCCGCAGCCTGGAGCAGGCGATGGACCTGACCATGCAACAAATGACGGCGTTACAGGAACAATCCAATAACATCAGCCAGGTGCTGGAGGTGATCCAGACCATCGCCGAACAAACCAATTTACTGGCATTGAATGCCGCGATAGAAGCCGCGCGAGCGGGAGAGCAGGGCAGGGGGTTCTCTGTGGTGGCTGATGAGGTCAGATCTTTGGCGCAAAGAACACAGCAGTCGACAGAAGAGATCAACCGCATGATCCAAGGTTTGCAAAGTGGCTCGGCAAGTGCGATGTCGGCGATTCAGGAAGCGCATGCACTAACAGAAAACAACCTATCCTCAACGGATTCCACGCGGGACTCTTTGCAGCACATTAACGACCAAATTTGCAAAATTGAAGCCTTCAATGAGCAAATGGCAACAGCGGCGACAGAGCAAAGTGCGGTGGCCAAAGACGTTACCCAACAATTATCAGACATTACAAGCCTGGCGCAGGCTAACTGCGCGATTATCACACAGGTCAACGAAATGGCCTCTGCTGCGGATGAGGATGCACGATTGCTCAAGCAGCAGATCAGTAAATTTCATTTATAGCGCAGGCGCTCAGGCGGATCTGCGCACAATCAGTTTGGGTGGTAGCAGAGTATCTGTTACCGCTTCCCCTTTGATTAAATTAAGCAGGTTGTTAACCAGCATTTGTCCTGCAAGAGTGGTATTTTGCTGTACCGTGGTGAGTGCTGGTGAAATAAAACTGGCTGCGGCAATATTGTCAAAGCCGACAACGGCGACATCGCCAGGCACATCCTTACCGGCCTCTTTCAGTGCTTTCAGGGCACCTATGGCTATCAGATCGCTGGCTGCGAACAGGGCATCAAACTGGATATTGTTTGCCAGCAAGGAGCGAGTAGCATGATAACCAGACTCTTCGGTTGAGATAGCGTTGGCGATTTGACGCTCGGATAAGCTATGGCCCTGGGCTGTCAGGGTATCCCGAAAGCCTTTGAAGCGAGCAAAAAACTCCGGACTGTGGTCAGATGCATCACCGATAAATACATATTGTGAGCGGTTTTGCTGTAACAGGTGTTCGGCTGCCAGTTTGCCGCCGCCATAATTATCACAGCTTACAGTTAAATCTTCACGTCCATCGACCGTTGCACCCCAGCAAACAAACTTGGTGTCCTGAGCAAGCAGTTGCTGAAGCCGGGACTGATAGTCCATATAATCACCATAACCCAGTAAAATAATGCCATCGGCACGGTGACTGTCTTCATAATCTGCTCGCCAGTCCTGACTGGAGGATTGAAATGAAACCAGCAGGTCGTAGCCCTGTTTTGCACAGGCACGGGTGATGCTCCCGAGCATGTTAAGAAAGAAAGGGTTAATCTGTGACTCGTCCCCGGTCGGATCTTCAAACAATAACAGCGCCAGCGTGCTGCTTTGCTGAGTCCGCAGGTTACTGGCATTTTTGTCGACCTTATAATTGAGCTGCTTTGCGACTTCCCAGACGCGGCGCCGGGTCTCGTCATTTACCAGCGGGCTGTTTCGCAACGCGCGCGACACGGTAGACTGAGAGACACCCGCAAAGTGGGCGATATCAAAAGAAGTGGCTTTGCCTTTTGGTTTCATAGTGTATTTGTTCTGAGTGATAACCTGATTATTGTCAGCGAATGAATAAAATTTGCAAGCGCAATCTCCATGTTGCTGCCCAGCGAGCCTAATTGACCGACCTGATCATTAAAAATAGTACCGCGCTGCAAAATAATTGCTGTGAAAATGCTCAGTTAGTGAATGACGCATCGATTGGGCGAAAATTTTTATTGCCTCCATCTGACACCGGTGTCATAATGTCACTGTTTTATCATTTTGTTGTCAAAACGTATTGGCTGTCCCTCCGGGGGCAGCATTTTTTCAGCTGAACGTGCAAAGTTATCTTGCTGAATCTTGGCATCATCACCCAAGCCAGTTACCTTGGAAGTTGTGCACTCAGTGCACCCGGATAAAAGAGAAAAACAACATGAGCCAGACAACACCTCATAGCTCGAATGACAAAGACCAGGCTTTTGAGCCCATTGTCGTTGCCGATATTGGCGGCACCAACGCCCGCTTTGCTGTCGTAACCCATTACGATTCGAGCACCAATCAGTTTATTATTAGTCATCAGTCTACGTATCCTAGCGCCGAATTCCCCTCTTTTGAAACTGCCATCAGTCGCTACCTTAATGAACTGCCAATTGCCAAACCAACACGCGCGTGTTTGGCTGTTGCGGGTCCTGTAAAAGCACAGCAGGTTTATCTGACCAATCTGGGTTGGCAGTTCAATAGTCAGGATATTAAACAGCAATTTGGTTTCAATGAATTGGCCGTCATCAATGATTTTGCTGCCTTTGCCTACGCCGCACCTTACCTGGATCCAAAACAAAACATAGAAATAAAATCAGGTCAGGCCCAGGCGGGAGCCAATATTGCGGTGATGGGGCCGGGGACCGGGTTTGGCGCAGCGTGTCTGGCCCGCGACATTAACGGCAGCGCGGTGATGAGCTGTGAAGCTGGCCATATCAGTCTGGCCGCAGTCACTGAGCTGGATCAGCAACTGCTGGCCGCGCTCAAGCAAGAGATTGCCCATGTCTCTGTTGAAGAAGTGTTTTCAGGTCGTGGTCTGGCGCATTTATATCAGGCAATGGCAAAAGTAAAAGGTGTGCCTGCTGAGCGATTAAGTGCAGCGCAGATCAGTGAACGTGCCGCTGAGTGCGATATTTGCGATGCTACCTTAAATCATTTCTGCGACTGGATTGGCAGTGTGGCGGGCGATCTGTCTTTAACCTTCGGTGCTCTGGGTGGGGTGTTTATTGGTGGTGGTATTTTACCGCGCATGGCCGAGCGACTAAAATCAAGTCAGTTTACAGAGCGCTTTGTTACCAAAGGACCGATGAGCCAGTATGCAGGCCAGATCCCCGTTACCTTAGTGGTGCAGGAAAATATTCCTTTGATTGGTGCTGCTGCGTGTTTACATGAGCGCGCGAGTACCAGATAGTCAGGACAAGTGTAATGAAGAAAGTGACCATTAACAGCGTCGCACAGTATGCGGGGGTGTCGAAAAAGACCGTATCCCGCGTACTGAACAATGAGCCCAATGTCAGCCCGGCAACCCGAGAAAAAGTGCTCAAGGTGTTTAAAGAGCTCGACTACCGACCCAACCCCATTGCCCGGGGACTGGCGCGTAATAAGAGCTTTATAATTGGTTGTTTGTACGACAACCCGAGTAAAAGCTATATCACCCGGGTGCAAAGCGGTGCGTTAGAAGCGTGTCATAAGCACAATTACAACTTACTGATCCACCCGTGTGAACTCAGGGGCGAAGCGTTGATTGACAATATCGATCAATTGCTGACCACGTCTCGTCTTGATGGGCTGGTGTTGACACCGCCGTTTTCGGACTCTCGGGAGTTAATCGAGTTTCTAAAACGAAAGAACATCAATTACGCGCTGGTGGCATCTGCTATTCAGGACGATGATTCAATTTCTGTTTGTAGCAATGACGAGCAGGGTGCCTTTGAGCTAACCGAGCACCTGATTGCGCTTGGACACACCGACATTGCGTTTATTAAAGGCCATCCGGATCACAGCGCCACAGAAAACCGTTTTAACGGATATAAACGGGCGCTTGAACAGCACCAAATTCCATTGCAAGAGCGACTTGTCGCCGAGGGTAACTTCAGTTATCACTCCGGGGCTGACAGCGCCAAAGCGATATTAGATTTAACCCCCAGGCCCTCTGCGGTATTCGCATCAAACGACTACATGGCGGCTGCGGTACTGAAGCTGGCGACACAACGCCAGTTGCGGGTACCGGAAGATTTGTCCATTGCAGGGTTCGATAACGCGCCGATCGCCAGACATATCTGGCCGGGTCTGACGACCATTGCACAACCAGTGGAAGAGATGACTCGTCAGGCGGTAGAGCAACTGATATTGCAGATCTCAGAGCCGCAGGACACGGTTTATCAGTGTGTCCTGGAGGCGCGCCTGATCACCCGCGAATCAACGGCCGCAAACCACTAAATCCCATTTTTATACTTGCCCAAAGCCCGGCCATCATTGGTCGGGCTTTTTTTGTTCATTATTTGGTCACTGATGAAATTTAGACTAAATTTAATGTAAGGGTTGACACCGGTGTCAGAAACATGAGTAAATATAGTGACACCGGTGTCAGGTTGGGGTGAGAGACAACCTGACAGCGTACCTTTGAACGGGTAAATCAAAGCTGCTCAGTACAGGGAGAGCTGTACTGAGCCTTTTCCTCTAACAATAGAGAGTTGAATTATGTTGCATCCTCGAATTCATGAAGTCACTCAACGCGTTATCACCCGCAGTCAGCAATCTCGTCAGGCCTATCTTGAGCGCATAGAAGAAGCAAAAAAACAAACTCGCGTCAGAGCCGGACTAGGCTGTGGTAACCTGGCACACGTGATGGCGGCCTGTTCGAGCAGTGACAAAGCCAGATTAAAAGCCGATGAACAGCCAAACCTGGCGATCATCAATGCCTACAACGACATGTTGTCTGCCCATGTCCCTTATAAAGAATACCCAGATCAAATCAAAGCCATTGCCGAAAAGTTTGATGCCACAGCGCAGGTTGCCGGTGGTGTCCCTGCGATGTGTGACGGTGTAACGCAAGGCCGTGATGGCATGGAGTTGTCGCTGTTCTCTCGTGACGTCATCGCAATGTCGACGGCGGTTGCCCTGTCACACGATGTGTTTGACGGCGTGTTTTGTCTTGGCGTATGCGACAAAATCGTCCCGGGGTTACTGATTGGCGCGCTGTCATTTGGTCATCTTCCTATTTACTTCCTGCCTGCCGGTCCAATGCAGTCGGGTATTCCAAACAAAGAAAAGGCACGCGTCAGACAGAAGTTTGCGCAAGGGCTGGTCAGCCGTGAAGAGTTGCTGGAAGCAGAAAGTGCGTCTTACCACAGTGCGGGTACCTGTACTTTCTATGGCACCGCCAACTCAAACCAGATGCTGATGGAAATCATGGGCCTGCATTTACCGGGCAGTTCATTTATCAACCCGTACACCGAATTACGCGAAGGCCTTACAGCCAGTGCGGTTGAGACCATGTTGAAGCAACTGTTGGGCGATGGGCCGGTTAACAGTCTGGCGGATGTCGTTAGTGAAAAAACCGTCATTAACGGCCTGGTTGGTTTGCTGGCAACGGGTGGGTCTACCAACCATGCTATCCACCTGGTAGCGATGGCCAAGGCCGCAGGTGTTCAAGTCACCTGGAAAGACATGGCCGACTTGTCTGAAGTGGTGCCATTACTGACACGTATCTATCCCAATGGTTCAGCCGATGTGAATCACTTCCAGGCTGCCGGTGGTATGGGCTTCTTGATGCGCGAATTGCGTGATGCCGGTTACCTGCACAATGATGTTAAAACCATCGTCGGTGAAGGTTTAGATGCCTACACCCAGGAGCCAGTACTGGATGTTGACCCGACACTCATCATGACTGACAGCACGGGTCCTGCGAAAGTGAAGTGGGTAGATTGCCCGGCAGACTCTTTGGATGAAGAGGTACTCAGACCGGTATCGAATCCATTTAACAAACAGGGTGGTTTGCAGCTGCTAAGCGGTAACTTAGGCAAGTCAGTGATCAAGGTATCGGCGGTTGCAGAGCAACATCAGGTGGTCTCGGCGCCTGCCAAAGTATTCAGTTCACAAGCTGCATTGCAAGAAGCGTATACCCGTGGCGAGCTAAACCAGGACTTCATTGCCGTACTGAAAGAGCAAGGTCCGAAGGCAAAAGGGATGCCTGAGCTACATAAGTTGACGCCAGTGATGGCAAGCTTGCAGGACGAAGGCTTCAAAGTCGCTATTGTCACAGACGGCCGGATGTCAGGTGCATCGGGTAAAGTGCCTGCGGCTATTCACCTGGCACCAGAAGCCGTTGAAGGCGGACCAATTGCAAAAGTGCGCGAGGGCGATTTGATCACGCTGGATGCACCTAAAGGTGAATTGGTTCTGCATGTCAGCGATGAAGAGCTGGCACAGCGAGAAATTGAATTAACTGAAGTAGGGCCAACTTTTGGTACGGGTCGTGAACTATTTAGCGGCTTCAGAAATATTGTCAGCAGCGCCGATTTAGGTGCAAGTGCATTCGGCATAGAAGAATAACAGCAACTGGGAATGAGGACATTATGAGCATTAAAGAGATTTTATCAGCGGCGCCGGTAGTACCTGTTATCGTCATTGATGACCTGGAAGATGCCGTGCCATTGGCACAGGCGCTATATCGTGGTGGCTTGCGTGCACTGGAAGTAACGTTGCGCACACCGGTTGCTGCACAAGCGGTTAAAGCCATGAAAGAAGCGGTGCCAGAGGCCTACGTCGGGACAGGAACCGTCGTTGACAAAGCATCATTCGATGCTTCCGTCGAGGCCGGTGCTGATTTTATGGTGAGCCCGGGCGTTAGCTCTGAGCTACTGGCGCTGGCAAAAGACTCGGACATTCCGTTTCTGCCGGGTGCCGCAACGCCAAGCGAAGCGATGGAGCTGGCTGCACAGGGTTTTCAATTTCTGAAGTTTTTCCCGGCAGAGGCTGCCGGTGGTACTGCCATGCTGAAATCAATTGGCGGTCCGCTTCCTCAGGTAACGTTTTGTCCAACTGGTGGAATAAGCCTGGAGACAGCGCCTAACTATCTGGCACTTAAAAATGTGATCTGTGTTGGCGGAACCTGGATGCTGGATAAAACACTGATCGCAAACAAAGACTGGCAAGCCATTGAAGCGCTTGCTCGACAAGCAAGTGAAGTAAACTAATTTAGGGGAATAGGGTTATGATTAATATTGCAATTAATGGCTATGGCCGTATCGGTCGAAATGTACTCAGAGCACTGTATGAATCAGGTCAGAATGATCAGGTAAAGATTGTTGCTATTAACGACTTGGCACCAGCGCAAACCAACGCGCACCTGACGCAGTTTGATTCTGTACATGGGCGTTTTAACTTCCCGGTTGAACTAAAAGACAATACGCTCGTCATCGGTGAAGACGAAATCACACTGACTCAGGAGCGCGACCCTGCCCAATTACCCTGGCGTGACCTGAACGTAGACATCGTGCTTGAATGTACTGGCTTGTTTACTTCACGCGAAACAGCGGGCAAGCACATCGCCGCGGGTGCGAAAAAAGTCATCGTATCTGCCCCTGGTACAGATATGGATGCCACCGTAGTGCATGGCGTAAACAGTGAAGTGCTTAATGCAGATTGCAATATCATTTCAAACGCGTCTTGTACTACTAACTGTTTGGCGCCAGTGGCCAAAGCGCTTAACGATACTATCGGTATTGAACAGGGTAGCATGACCACCATTCATGCCTACACCAATGACCAAAACCTGTGTGACGTGTACCACAAAGATCTGTACCGCGCGCGCAGTGCAACGCAGTCGATGATCCCGACCAAAACCGGTGCTGCTAAAGCGGTAGGCCTGGTGTTGCCTGAACTTGCGGGTAAACTGGATGGTATGGCTGTACGTGTACCTACCGTGAATGTATCTTTGGTTGACCTGACCTTTATTGCCAAGCGTGAAACCTCTGCTGAGGAAGTCAACGAGATCCTAAAAGGCGCAGCTGAAGGCGCAATGGCGGGCATTCTTGAATATAACACCTTGCCGCTGGTTTCTGTCGATTTCAATCATCATCCGGCATCGTCAATCTTTGATGCGACTCAGACCAAAGTAGATGGCAAGCTGGTTAAAGTAATGGCCTGGTACGACAACGAATGGGGTTTCTCAAATCGTATGCTTGATCAGGTAAAAGTACTGGGCGGCTTTTTGTAAGCTCAGCTCGTAAGCAAATGTTTCTTGCGCCATATCAGCCCTGCATAATGCAGGGCTTTTTTGTGGCCGGTTAAGCACCACTATTTTGTTTACCTTTTTTAACGCCAAAGTTGGGCTATTAGCCGCGTGGTGTTTGCACCATAGGGTCAATTTTTATTACACTGCGCACAATTTTAGTTAACGACAAAGAAATAACATGAAAGAAGGGTTTAAAGTTCCCCATACGCTCATCCTGCTACTGTCTATGATGTTGGTGGCTTATCTTGCGACCTGGTTGGTCCCGCAAGGTTTCTTCGATACTGTCACACTCGATAATGGTCGTCAGGCCGTTGTGCCAGGCACCTATGCGCTTGCCGAGGCGCAAACTCGCTTAACGCCCATGGACTTCCTGGTTGCCATTCCGCGCGCGTTTGCCGCTGCACAGGATGTCATTTTCTTTGTTTTCATTGTCGGTGGTGTACTGGCCATCGCGCGTGCTACCGGCACCATTGATGCCTTGATTGGTCGTTTACTTGAGCGCTTTGGTCACAAGCCAAACATTCTGATCTTTATGGTGGTGTTTTGTTTTGCGCTGGCTTCAGGTGCGATTGGTACAGCGGGCGAGTATATTCCTTTTGTACTAATCCTGGTGGGCCTGTGTAAGGCTATGCGTCTGGATGCGATGACCGCCGTGGGCATGGTGGTCACGGGCTACGGTATTGGTTACGGCGTATCTGCCTTTAACCCGTTCACTGTGATGGTGGCGCAAAAGGTGGCAGACATTCCGGTTTATTCGGGTATTGAGCTGCGCCTGGCGATTTTCCTGCCGTTCGTATTAATTGGTTTCCACCATGTATGGAGCTACGCTAAAAAGGTACAGGCCAACCCGGAATTATCTCTGACCAAAGGCCTGCCTTGTCCTTTAGCCGGTACCGCTGAGGCAAATTATCCGACACTCAATAAACGTCATCAAATGATCTTATTTGGCCTGATTGCGGCCATTGTCACTGCGGTTTGGGGTATCTCTCAAAAAGGCTGGTATCTGTATGAACTGGGCGCGGTGTTTATTTTCTGGGGTATCTTTACCACAATAGTGGGCCAAATCGGCGCAGATCGCGCTGCAAACGAATTTATCGAAGGTGTTAAAGATTTGGCAAGTACCGCTATCCTGATTGGTGTCGCACGGGGTATTGCTCTGATCATGGAAGATGGTCAAATACTGCATACGCTGGTTTACGCCATGTCATCACCTTTGTCGCATTTAGGCGCTGAACTGGCAGCCGTCGGCATGTTCATTATGCAAACCTTGCTAAATCTGTTTATCCCATCGGGCAGTGGTCAGGCCTATGTGACTATGCCTCTGATGGCGCCCGTAGGTGACATTATTGGTGTCTATCGTCAGGTCGCAGTCCTTGCCTATCAGTTTGGCGATGGCTTCTCGAATATGATTATTCCAACCAATGCGGTTCTGATGGGGATCATAGGTATGGCAGGTGTGCCTTACCACTTGTGGTTCCGATTCTGTCTGCCCCTGTTTGGCAAACTGATGCTCGCCGCCTCTGTCGTACTCGTACTGGCGGTCACGTTTGGATACGGTGAAGATGTGCAGCCAAAAGTAGAAACCACTGCGCAAATCCAGTCTTAATCATAACAACACATCCCGCAGAGCCTGTGCTCTGCGGGGACTCTCCCCTGAAGAACTTAGCGACCCTGTCTTTATTTACATACCCAGCTCAGCCAATCAATACGGTTAAATGCAGCTTGTCACCCCTATCCAGCTATAGCAACTTACAGCCATAAAACAGATCAATCAGGTTGTTATACCAATTTCACTTAATACCTGTTCAATTTGACGGAGCAAATATGACGCTAACTGTGTTAAAAATTTCTTATTTAGAACAACTAAATAGCAAAATTTTTGCCTGGTTATCGAACATATTTTCTCGCCTCAAAATAGAACACTTAATTAAGCAAATTGGTATTATTCATCTTAAAATGTTAATGCGGGGATAAATTTTAGTAACTCATTTCTTGACAATAGAGAAGTTGAAGTGCTAGAAGTAATTTGAACCCAAAAAAGGAACTTGAAATGAAAATAAAGAAACAGCCTCTTGCCGGCCTCATCGCCGCACTGCTCAGCATGAGTGCATCAGCAACAACAGACCGTGATTACCAGCATCGCTGGCTTGACCCAAATGGCGACCCCATGCTGGCCCTACAGTGGAATTTACTAAACTCGGGTGCGCTGGATAATACCCAATCTGGCATAGATTTGAATTTATGGCAAACTCATATCTGGGGTCATAAAGGGCAGGATGTGCTGGTTGCCGTTGTGGACTCGGGCGTTGACATGGAACATGCAGATCTGGACGCCAATACGATAGATGATCCACACATCTATCCTGACCCTGATGCAAATGATGATCACGGTACTTTGGTGGCCGGGATTATCGCTGCGGTACAAAACAACGTCGGTGTACGTGGTGTTGCACCAATGGCTAAGGTAACGGCGTTTGCTAACTTTGGCGGGACGTTTGAAAGTCATGAGCAGTGGCAAATCAGTCATGGCTATGATGGCGACGTCTCGGACAACTCAACCACAGATCGGATCCGCATCTTCAACAAAAGTTATGGCATGAGCCCGGCGGTCAGTCTTCCTTATACTTTTTCAAAGACGGTCAAAGATGATCAGGGCAAAGATGTACTGATGTTCAGCCAGCCTGAGCAGGAGAAGATCTACGAAGCGGTCTCCCTGTCGACTGAACAAGATCCCCGTACTGCAGTATATGTTCAAGCGGCGGGAAATTCGTATCTGAACTCGCGTGTTCATTATTTTTCAGAAAATGGGCTGGCCTTCTATGGTTATAGCTTTCCGGTTGGGGATAATCATGGGCTACCCTGGGCAAATGGTAACTCGCTTTACACACCAGCCAATTTCTGGAACCTGGCAGTAAGTGCGCTCAGTGCGGACGGTGTGCTGTCCAGCTACTCTACGGTTGGCAGCAACGTGTTTTTGACGGCGCCGGGTGGGTTGGACAGAGGCACGCCAGGCCACGCAGCGCCACGTATTTCCTGTGCCTGGTATCTGGAAAACATCGATGCAAACTTTGACTGCAGTAGTTACGATGATTTTACTGTACTTATGAATGGTACGTCTTCTGCAGCACCGAATACGTCCGGCGCGATTGCCTTGTTGTTGTCTGCTGCGCAGCAACAAAACCATGATCTCACGCCTCGTGACATTCGCCACCTGTTGGCGCGCACAGCCACAAAAGTGGACCCAACACGTGCCGATATTGACGTGAATGGCATTACCGCCTTAGAAGGCTGGAGTACCAATGCTGCAGGCCACACCTTCTCGCCGTACTACGGTTTTGGCCTGATTGATGTGGATAAAGCAACTGAATTGGTACGTCGCTACGCCATTGAGCAATTGCCTTCTGAGCTGGTTAAAACGCCCTGGTATGGCTTGAATGAAGCCGTTAATACGACCATTGCTGATGACGCCAGCCAGACGACAACCGCCACTATTAATGTCACGGATGATCTGTTCATTGAAGGTGTTCAGATCCGGTTAAATGCACAGCATGCACGTATTTCTGATTTGAAAGTAGAGCTGGAGTCACCCAGTGGTACTCGCAGCATTTTGATGTCGCCGTTCAATAACCTGGTTGGCCAGCACCTGGGTTTGCCTGAGCAATCACCGGGGAGTCAGGATGGCTACACGGACCACTTGATGCTCAGCTACAAGTTCTGGGATGAAAAAGCCAACGCCGGAAGCGGTCAGTGGAAACTGCATATTACAGACATGAGTAATGAAACACGCGTACTTGGCATTTATGACTTAAATACGGGTAGCCGATACCATCAGTTAGACAATAACCAAGAGGCGGGTGTGCTACAAAGCTGGTCTATCCGTATTCTTGGTCATAAGAGCAAAGTCACAAAGAAAAAAGTGCTGTAGGTTTGGTGCGGGATATGAGGCTATTTAGTTAGCTTAAAAAAAAGCAGTGCTCAATGAATTGAAGCGCTGCTTTTTTTATGCCTTTTATAACGACTTATCGGGCTTAGAATGTTGCGCGGTAACGAACGCCGAATTCGCTGGCATCATTGCTCTTAATAACCAGGATGTAGTCGCCGGTGTTGAGACGTGCATCGTCGTAACGCTCATCAAAGATGTTGCGGCCATACAGCGAGATATCCCAGTTCGCGTTGGCTGGCGCGTATGAAATATCAAAGTTTACTGTGGTACGGTCATCAATTTGAGTCATACGGCGCGGATCTGAGCTAGGCTCACCATACATGCTGTCGCGGAATGAAACATCAAAACGGGTGTTTACCGTTGCGTTGTTGTCCAGTTCAAACTCATAAGACGGGCTGATTGATGCAGTCCACTCTGGCGTCAGAGGTGCAACCGGCTTGATGCCATTTTGCTCTTCTACATCTACATCCATAAAGCCGAAGCTTGAGTGCAGAGTAAATTGGTCTGTGACGTAGTAGGTGCTTTCAAATTCGATACCACGTGACGTTTGTTCAACGATCAGGTTGTTGGTGTCGAAGCCTGAGTCTGTTACTACGTTAACCTGATATGGCAGGTCTTCATATTCAGTATTGAAAAATGCCACGCTCATGCTGAAGTCGTTAGTTAGCTGGCCTTTAAAACCCGTTTCATAATTGATTGCGCTGATGTTTTCGCTTGCCATGAAGGCATTATTTGCGCGTACAGCTGCTGCGGCATTTGGGTTATCAAAGCCACCCTCACCAAAGAACTGACCGATCAGGAAGTATGGGCGGGCAGGGTATTGACCAGACTGGTAACCAGTCTGAATGGTACCGTACCAGTTAAGGCCATTCTCAAAGGTATAATTCGCGGCAACTTCCCATGAAATCTCATCCCAGTCTTTGCTTGAGTAAATGGTGCCAACAGGGTCGAATACATTAGTAGATGCCGTTTTTTCATCTTCTGTGTAACGCACACCACCACTGAGGCGCAAGTCATCTGTCAGGTCATAGCCCAGGTTAAAGAATACTGCGCGACTGGTCGTTTCCTGATCCAGCTCCAGTTTAGTTGGACCACCATCAAAGCTTGCTTCGTCCGGACTTTGACGGTTGCTGCCTTCTTCGTTAAACCAGTAAATACCGGTTACAAAGTCAGCACGGCCCAGGTAGCCTGTCAGTTGCAGTTCAACAGAGGTTTGATCTGCTTCGCCACGCTCAGGGTAGTGATCAAGCGCGACTGCAGTGCCGTCGTCATCCAGACCGGCTTTATATTCTGATGAGCGCTTACTGAAGATAAACTTGGTTCCATAATCGGCGTTGATGTCGTATTCAGCAGTCAGTGAAAGTCCGTTTGCTTTGTTTGAAACGGTTGCAGTGTTGATGCTGCTGGTCGCGTTGTCGTAAGGGTCGGCGGCAACCATCGCATTGCGCAAGCCGGCTTTATAAAGGCGGCCTTCCGGCATCTCGTCGATTAACACAGTAAACGGACGAGTACCACCTTCGCCATCGTTGGCGTCAGCCGTCAGTACCAGGCGCAGGTCATCAGTAGGGGTGTATTTAACAGAGACACGGCCGTGGAATTCCTGGTTCTCACCTACATCGTACTCAGCATTTGGCAGGTTGGTGAACTCACCTAAACCACCGCGGCGGTTAAAGCCCATGTTGAAGTTAAACGCAAGTGTATCGGTTACGGCCTGGTTGGTAAACATGCTGGCTTTAACACGTCCACGTGTGCCTGTCTCGGCGCTCACCTTAGTCACAGCTTCCTGATCTGGTTGCTTAGTGATGATGTTAATGGCGCCACCGATTGAGTTACGGCCATACAGCGTACCCTGAGGACCACGCAGTACTTCAATACGTTCGATGTTGGCCAGGTTCCAGTTTTGGCCAACCTGGCGGCCCAGGTAAACACCATCAACATAAACGCTTACGCCAGGATCTGTGGTGATCAGGTGGTCCTGTAAACCAATACCGCGAATAAACGGGTTGGCAGAGGAGTTGTGACCTGCTGAGAAGCCAGTAATATTCAGGTTTGGAACAAATTTGCCCACATCAGTGATGTCTGAGATACCTTGTGCATCCAGATCATCTCCTGAGAATGCACTCATAGCGATCGGTACTTCATAGATAACCTGCGAACGCTTGGTCGCGGTTACCGTGATAGCTTCGATTTTTGATTTCTCAGCTTGTGCTTCTTCAGCCAAAACTGGGGCTGAAGATAAGCCGGCCATTGCCAGTGCCATGGCGGTTGCGATCGGAGTAAGATTGCGTGCTGTGGTGCTCATGTATGTTCCTCAAGTTAGAAACGGTTAATTTTAAATCTCGTGTGTGGTGGTTTCTGCGAGGGTAGTCGCCAACCTGGTTGAATGGCTATCGCTGAGCTGACTTTTGACATTTATAAAATTGACGCGCACAAAAAAGCAATCACCATATGGGGACTGCACGACTTTTATTAACAAGAATTTTAAGAATGAAAGGTCAGCAAAAGCTGCTATTCGGTTGGGCGTGCATTCTACAATGGAATGAAATAATTTTGCAATGAAAAATGGTTTAATTTTTTTATTTTAGCGAATTGTTGCATTGCTTTGTCTGCTAATTAGGTAAATTTACATGAATGTACCTTTTTAGTAAAAAGTGGCAGTAATTAAAATGATTATTTCAAAAATGAAAATAAACGGCGTAACCCGTTTTGCTCTTGTCGTGAAATTTATGCTAGCGTGGTGCTATGCATTGGACCCGAATTAGGGTGAAAAAGTCGTAAGGCCAGGAAGGGAGTATGGATTTAAAAAGCACTTTGTGTGCACTGCTGGTCGTGGCGGTGTGGGGGATTAACTTTTCAGTGATCAAACTGGGCCTTGCGGAGCTGCCGCCTATCTTGTTCTCTGGCTTACGCTTCTTAATTGTGGCACTGCCCGCCATATTTTTTATTCCCTTTCCCAAGACGCCGGTGTGGCATGTGCTGGGTGTGGGCTTGTTTCTAGGTGTGATTAAGTTTGGTCTGCTGTTTGTGGCAATGGAAAAAGATGCTTCAGCGGGCATTGCATCGTTATTACTTCAGGCTCAGGTGGTGTTTACGATTGTGCTCAGTGCACTGGTGTTGAAAGAACAGGCAAGTCGGTTTCAGGTCGCCGGTGCGGCCATTGCGTGCACTGGGTTTGGTATGTTCTTTTTGAGCGAGACAGGCAGTGTCACTTTGTATGGCATGGCGTTGATACTGTGTGCGGCTTTGAGTTGGGCGGTGTCCAATCTCATTATGAAACAGCTAAAGCAAGTTAATTTACTGCATTTTATGGTCTGGGTCAGCGCTGTCGCACCACTGCCTTTGTTCGTTTTGTCTTATAATCTTGAAAGTAATGTACCGGTTGCCCTGATCCAAAATACCAGTGCGCAAACCTGGTTAGCGTTACTCTATGTAGGGCCCGTTTCCACCTTGCTGGCGTTTGCTTTGTGGGGCTGGTTACTTGGCAAACATCGCGCTGCGGCAGTGACGCCGTTTGCTTTGTTGATCCCTTTGGTGGGTATGATAGGGGCCAGCGTGATCCTGGGTGAACAGATAAGCCTGTTTGAGGTGGTCGGCGGTGCCGTGATCCTCAGTGGCCTGACATTTTCCGTTCTGGGCGAGCGGTTGTGTTTGTTTTTCTCTGGCAGGACTGGGTTCAAGCGAAAAGCCAGCTGACAATGAGACCGGGCAAAGGTGAGGGTAAATTGAGCAATTTGCCGCGCTAATTCGAATATTCTGACAAGGTGAGCGAATTTTGTTCGTCCTGCAGCAATCTGCGCTAGACAATTGGTCTAAGTCCCTTGAGTATCCCTGCCCAATGTGAAAAAATTCGACACAATTAAAATCCAGTTAATACCAATTTGCTTAATTAAGTGTTTTATTTTTAGGCGAGAAAATAGGGTCGATAACAAGGCAAAGACTTTGCTATTTAGTTGTTCTAAATGAGAAATCTTTAACACAGTTAGCGTCCTATTTGCTCCGTCAAATTGAACAGGTATTAAGTGAAATTGGTATAACTCACATACGAGGAACACACTATGCGCATTATTTTGCTAGGCGCGCCGGGTGCAGGTAAAGGCACTCAAGCTCAATTTCTAATGGAAAAGTACGGTATTCCACAAATTTCAACGGGCGACATGCTACGTGCTGCTATCAGCGAAGGCACGCCACTGGGTCTGGAAGCCAAAAAAGTGATGGATGCAGGACAGCTTGTATCTGATGACATTATCATTGGTCTGGTAAAAGAGCGCGTTGCAAAAGAAGACTGTGCGAATGGTTTCCTGTTAGACGGTTTCCCGCGTACTATCCCTCAGGCAGATGCAATGAAAGAAAACGGCATTGCGGTTGATCATGTTATTGAGTTCGACGTTGCTGACGAAATCATCGTTGAGCGTATGAGCGGTCGTCGCGTACACCCTGCTTCTGGCCGTGTTTATCACGTTGTGTACAACCCGCCTAAAGTAGAAGGCAAAGACGACCAGACTGGTGAAGACTTGATCATTCGTGCCGATGATACAGAAGAAACAGTACGTAAGCGTCTTGGCATCTACCACGACCAGACTAAACCTCTGGTAAGCTACTACCAGTCAGAAGCGGATGCAGGCAATACTCAGTACCACAAACTGGATGGTACTCAGGCTGTTGAAGCGGTAAGCCAGCAACTAGCTGAGCTGTTGGGTTAATTTACTGCCCACATAAACAGAAAAAGCCAGCTTAGATGCTGGCTTTTTTGTGTTTGATTATCAAGCTTTTGCGACAATAATTGCTCTAAGCGGAGCGGGGTAACCCTCAATCGTCTTACTGGGATCGTTCGGATCCAAAAAGTCGGCCAGAGATTCGGTCTGCATCCACTCGGTGCGTCTTTGTTCATCCAAAGAAGTGATGTCTTTATCCACCACCTTGATGTCTTTAAAGCCCACGCGTTGTAGCCACAGCGCAAGCGCCTCACAACTCGGAATAAACCAGACGTTACGCATTTTGGCATAGCGATCTGTTGGCACAAGAACCGTGTTTACATTACCTTCAATGACCAGGGTTTCGAGCACTAACTCACCACCCGGGCGCAACTGAGCTTTTAGCTGAGCCAGGAAGTCGATGGGGGAGCGACGATGATACAGAACCCCCATAGAGAAAACGGTATCAAAGGCTTTCAAATCCGGAAGTTGCTCCACACCCAGAGGTAACAGATGGACATTCGGATCCGGATTAAAGTGCTTGATGGCCTGAAACTGGCTCAAGAATAGGTCAGAGGGATCAATTCCCACGACAAACTCAGCCCCCGCACCGCGCATGCGCCACAGGTGATAACCAGAGCCACAGCCGATGTCGAGCACGCTGCGGCCATGTAAGTCGCTGATATGTGGTAACAAACGATCCCATTTCCAGTCGCTGCGCCATTCGGTGTCAATGTCGATACCATGAATATGAAACGGGCCTTTGCGCCAGGGCATCATGCGTTTGAACAGATGTGTCAATTGCTTCTGATGTCCCTCAGAGAGTGGCTCCTGACGGGTAAAGGATACTTTGTTCTCAATGTCGACTTGATCGGCTGGCAGATCAGGGAGGTTTTTGAGCACCTTTTCCCATTGTGACCAGTCACCGTGCTGGGCTTCTTTTTGCCAGTGAGACAGTTGTGCCGGCAGTGTTTCCAGCCAATGGCTGAGGGGGCTTTTCGCAATAGCGGCATAAAAATCGGTAAACCAGGAATTCATAGTCTTTCTCTTATTTAATCGCTACCAGGGAGCAGAAGTTAAAGCACTGATACCACACCTGAGTATGGGCAAATCCTATCTGTTTCAGGCGGTTTTTGTGGGTGCTGAGGCTGTCGGTGCGCATTACGTTTTCAATGGCAGTGCGCTTTTGGCTGATCTCCAGCTCTGAATAGCCATTGTGGCGTTTGAAGTCGTGGTGCAGGTCAATCAACAAATTATCTTTGATGTCGTTTTCACCTTTGATCTTCTCCGAAAGCAGCAATACGCCGCCGGGTTTCAGCCCCTGATAAATTTTTTCAAGCACAGCGGCTCTTTGTGTCTGGGGGATAAACTGCAAAGTAAAGTTCATGGCAACAACGCTAGCGTTGCTTATCTCTAACTCGTTAATGTCGCCCAGTTGTACGTCTACCGGTACGTCTGATTTGAAGCCTTTCAGATGCATCTGGCAGCGTTCGACCATAGGCTGGGAGTTGTCTACGGCAATAATGCGGCAATTTTCTTTGTCGATATTACGGCGCATACTGAGAGTGACCGCCCCCAGTGAACAGCCCAGATCATACAGGTTTGAATTGCTCTGTGCGTATTGCCCGGCCAGTTTACCCATGGTACTGACGATGGTGGCATAACCCGGCACCGAGCGCTGGATCATGTCCGGAAATACTTCTACAACGTTTGCGTCGAAGGTGAAGTCTCTGACTTCTTGCTCTGTGGCATATATACTGTCTTTGCCCGTCACACTGCTAGTCCAATTTGTCTTACAAAAAAATAATCATGCTATTTTAGCATTTTATACTAGATAGTCAGTGATAAATTGAGTAGCTTGGCTAGTATTAACAATAAGAAGTAAGTTAGAGAACCAACATGGCGAAAAATAAAGTGATCAGCACAGAAGATATCCTATCCACATTATGTCACTCGGTGACTGAGGTTTTATCCTCGGCCAGTGGCAATCAGATTGCCTACTCGGCAATGGTACAGAAGATCACCCGTACCTGTATGCGTCCAGACATTGGTTGTTTTGTTCTGTTTGACGGTGGTTTTACCGGTCTGGTGGTCACCAACTTCACCGCACAGGCTGCAATGGAAGTTTATCAGGACTATATGCGTTCTATGGGCATGCCGGAAAACGAAATTGCACAAAGCCACTTGTCGGATGACGTATCCAATGTGATGGGTGAGCTGATGAACCAAATCGTTGGTGATTTCACCAGCAAAGTGCGTGAGCAGCTTCACACGTCTATCACGCAGAACCAGCCCAAAATGATGGCCATTAACAAACAGGTTCAGATCTCGGTGGATACCACAATGGACAGGCCACAGGCGCGCCGCGTGACGTTCACCACTCAGGGTCAGAATATTTTCTATCTGGAACTGGCCATGGACAAGACCGAGTTCATTAAGTTGCACGATTACGACATCACTGAAGCCGTTGATCCGGACGACATTATTGCCAGCCAGAGAACCAAAAAAGCGGAGGTGGCTAAAAAAGAACAGGCATCAGCAGAAGATGTCGCAGACGACGACTTTATGGCGGATCTCGGCCTGTAATCAAGCCTTCACCTATATCTGTGTAGCCCGGGTTGCAAAGGGCTGCACAATTCCTATCACCTCTGCTTATGGTTCTGCGTGCTCAGGTATGTAACGCGCCAACAGCGTATGTGCTTTTTCGAATTCGAACTGAATAACCAGCTCGTTAAGCTCATTCAATATTGCTTCAGGCAAGGGAGCGTCCACCTTTAGAGAGGCGACCAGCTCAGTAGCGCGGGCATCATAATCTTGCAATGCCCTGGCAAGTGTTATCAGGCTTTCCCCGTAGTGCTCCGACTGGGGCCTGGCATCTGCCTTTTGTTGGGGCTGTGAAGCACTGGTATTCAGATAGCGGCTAATTTGCTCATGACACGCTCTGATGTAGTCCAGTAATTCGTCTATCTTCACCAGGTCAATACGGTCTTCTTTTATTTGAGATTCCAGTGCAGTACATTGGTCGCTCAGATAAGTCATAGACAGGTTTGCACTGGCACCTTTCAGGGCATGTAACAGGTGTTCGGCCAGCTCAGTGTTTCCTATGGTAATGGCTTGTTTCAGGTTAATAAGCTCTTCTATTTGCTGTTTTACGAATTTTTCAAGCAGCGAAAAGTATACGTCGCGGTTGCCGGCTGCCCGATTAATACCAGCATCAATATCAATGCCCTCAAAAGCAAATTCCTCATGTTCAACGTCGGGCTCAGCTGAGCTTTGATGCTCGGGTATTGGCGGTGCCGTCTTTTCACTCTCGGCCTCATGTTGCTGAGTATGGAGCAAAATGGTCTCAATCATGTTTTCTACATCAATAGGCTTAGCAATATGGCCAACCATACCGGCATTCAGACAAGTTTGGATGTCGGTTTGCATAGCATTGGCGGTCATGGCCAGGATGGGCGGCTGTGCTATCTCGGTGAGTTTACGAATAGCTCGCGTTGCTTTTATTCCATCCATCACCGGCATTTGCATATCCATTAAGACAATATCAAAGGCGGTGGCCTGCACGGCTTCAAGCGCTTCCTGGCCATTGTTTGCAACCGCCACCGCTGCCCCATGAAAAGACAGTATTTCAACAGCGATTTCCTGATTGACGGGTTGGTCTTCGGCCACCAATATCGTCAATCCAGACAGCCTGCTATCGCGAGCCATTTCAGCACTGTTGAGTTGCTGTGGGTGCGGTGCCAGGCAGGCTTGCAGGCAATCGAATACGCTTGAGGGGTTGATGGGCTTTAATAACACACTTGAGATGATATGTTTTTGCTCGTCTTTAAGTCCCAACTCGCGTCCATATGCCGTCACCAATGCATACTGGCTTGCAGGAGAGTGGGTATGCAGCTCCATGATGGTGTCTATGCCGTCTTTTTGTGGCATGTGCCAGTCAACAAAGGCAATATCAAAGTGGGGTTGCTGATTGCTGACGTATTCTATGCAGGCATCGCCGGAAGAAAACAGCTTAGAGGCAATACCAAATTTCTTCAGCATGGCGGCCATGACTTCACGGGCCAGTGCATTGTCATCCACAATCAGGGCGAGCTTGTCTTTAAAATGCTCTGCCGGCTGGCTGACAAGGCGGGTGGTTGTGGCAAAGGGCAAGGGCAGCGAGAAATAGAATGTAGACCCTTTACCCAACTCACTCTCAACAAAGATCTCACCGCCCATAAGCTTCACGAGATGCTGAGATATGGTTAAGCCCAGCCCGGTGCCGCCATATTTACGTGTAATAGAGGTATCCGCCTGAGAAAAAGACTGAAACAGTTTTGTTTGTTGCTCGCTGCTTAATCCTATTCCGGAATCAATCACACTAAAGAGTAACCGGGCACTTTGCTCATCCTCACTTTGGTAGCAAATATTGATAGTCACATGGCCCTGCTCAGTGAATTTAACGGCATTGCCCGCGAGGTTGATCAACACCTGACTGATACGCAGGGGGTCGCCAATATAGTCATTGGCCACATCCGGGTGAACGTCGAAGATAAGCTCCAGTTGCTTTTCTTCTGCCTTAAGCCCGACGATTGTGGCGACATTATCCAGGATCTTATCCAGGCGAAAATGGGTGGATTCTATTTCGACTTTACCGGCTTCAATTTTTGAAAAATCCAGAATGTCGTTAAGTAGTTTGAGCAGCTGCTTGGCGGCGTTGTCTATTTTTTCAACGTAATTGCGCTGTTTGGTAGTCAACTGCGTATTCAGCGCCAGATGAGCCATGCCAATGATGGCGTTCATCGGTGAGCGTATTTCGTGGCTCATATTGGCAAGAAACTCACTTTTTACTTTGGCATTTTTGTCGGCAAGCTCTTTGGCCGCCAGCATGTCTCGTTCCAGCTCATTGCGCTCTGTGATGTCTAAAAAGGTGCCGACAACACCGCCAACCTCCTTAAAACCGTCAAAGAACGGGGCCTCATGCACAATCAACTCACGGGACTCCTGCTGGCCGTTTTTCAGGGTCAGTTCGAACTGGTGTTGTGCCTGCTGTTCAATCGTATAATTAGATTTTTGCTCCAGATAGCTGGTGGTGTAGACATCGAACACATCCTGAATGCGCATGCCGGTAACTTCAGCTTCAAACAAGTCCAGAAAATCAAGAAAAGCCCGGTTAACACCTAAGAAGGTGCCCTGAGTATCCCGATAATAAGTGGGGTTAGGAATGGCATTGAGTATATGTAGTGTCATCTCCAGATGCTGTGAGAGCGCAGCTTCTGCAGCAAGCTGCTGCTGGGCGTTTTCACACAGCTGGATCTGGATAGCGAGATCTTCACATAGCTGCTGGATACTGGTTTGTTGCTCACTGTCGAAGCGATCGACACTGGCGATATACAGTGCGCCTTTGAGCTGGTTATTAACAATCAATGGATACAGCGCGGCGCTTTTTATGGCAATGGTGACTGCGCCGGCTTTTAACTCAAAGGTTGCGTCTTTAGACGCCAAACACTGGCGCGTCAGGGTTCGTCGCAATTGTGTGTATTGAATACTCAGCTTATCCAGACAGGGCGGGCAACCAATTGTTTGTATTGGCGTGAGTGCCTCATTATCGGTGCAGCAAATGGCCACACTGGGAGCGGCATAATAGGTGGCGAAAAACTCCAAAGCGAAGCGCCGCAGCTCGTCCGGATCGCGGCTATGTCGGATCCCCTGGTTAAACATTTCCCGTAACTTAGCGATTTCGACCCGGTTGTGGAGTTTGTCGTATATTTGACCAACAACATTGGCCAGTCCGCTGAGCTCGGCGCCCAGCTGGTCGGGCAGTTGCAACTGAGAGTTGCCCGTTTGGTTGGCTTCATGTAATGCGTTTTGCAGGCGTTTAAGCGGCTCAAAAAGCCGTAAATTGCACCACCAAAGAGCCACTAAGGCGTTGATGCCAAGGAGCAGCAGGGCCCACATAATTTGCTTACTCAAATCTGTAAAATGAGTGTCTTTAGTTGCCACAAGTTGGCGACTTTGCTCAGTGAACATGCTATCCAGTTGCGCAAGTTCACTGCTAATTTGTTGCAGCGCGCTGTGATAGCCTGTCAGGTTAAAGCGTGATGTCAGAGGAATGCCCGACTGAAACTGAGTCAGCTCGGTGTAGGTCTGGACAAAAAGCTGCTTCAGTTCACTGTGTATCACAGCCAGCTGAGTTGCCGAGGGCTCAATGGGCAGCGCGGCGATTAAAGGGCGCATTGCTGCAGGCTCTGAGGTGTGTGCTTTTACCGTTACCGTCAAAGGTGACTGGCTGAACCTGGCTAACTTTTCGAGTTGCTGTGGCTGCGGGTCGTTAAGGTATAAAGCAAGTTGAATAGTGTGGTCTTGAGCATGTTCCCTAAGGCTGACAGAGAGTGTGGTCAGGGTTTCAAGGTTGTCGAGCTTTTTATTAATGGGCTCGAGCCTGGTGAAACTGAGAAAGAGTAATAAGGCTGCAATAAATAAACCCGACAGTATCACTGAAAAGACTACATTTACTCTAAATTTTAGACCCATATACACGCCACACTGTTGAGTTTACTAACATAGTAACCATAGTCGCGTGCCATCATTTCTCAAGCTATGCTTAGTGAAAGTAAATAAAGCGACGAAGAGGACAAAGGAATGGCAGATATTTTGGTGGTTGACGATGTGGCTGAAAACCTGCACATGCTGCAATTGATCCTGCGCCAGCAAGGTCACACGGTGCTTGCCGCCATTAATGCCGAGATTGCGCTGAGCATAATCCAGCGTAATCCGCCTGAGCTTGTGATCACCGACATTAAAATGCCCGGCACATCTGGTATTGAACTGTGCAAGTTACTAAAGGCAGAGAAGCATACCAGCCATATACCGGTAATTTTTGTCAGTGCCCATAGCGACACCGACTGGATAGTCGAAGCGCTGCATGCCGGCGGCAATGACTACATTACCAAGCCCTTTATTCCAGCCGAGATCCTCGCCAGAGTGGATACTCAGATCAAACTACTGGATGCGCAAAAAAGTGCGGTAAAGCAGCAGCTCTCTCAGGTGATGAACGAAATGGTCATTGGTGTTGCACACGAAATAAACACGCCGCTGGGCACTGCCATCACGGCTGTCAGTCATTGCGGTGATACGGTGAATAAGCTGGTTGCAGCACTTGAAGCGGGCAGGGCAGACACCACTTTGTTTACCGACAAGTTGAGAGAATGCGATACCAGTCTGGCACTCAGCCAGAGAAATTTAAACAAAGTGGCCAATTTTGTCTCTATGGTGAAGCAAATTGCTCGGGTTGAATGCCCTGTGTCGCCTACCCGAGTGAGCCTGCTAGAGTTTGCTGAAAAAGTGCAATGTGCCTGGTCGGACAAACCCGTTGAGTTGCACCTCGTCGTACCCAAAGATCTGGTGGCTGTGTTTGATGGTGGGCTGTTAGCATCTGTGCTGGACACGCTGATAGCAAATTCCCTGGCACATGGCCGCCAGCAAGAAACATTGCAGGTGACTATCACCCTGGATATAAAAGAAGGGAAACTCTCCGTGCGCTATCAGGATAACGGGCTCGGACTTGACGGGATCTCAGAAGAAGACATGCTGAAGCCCTTTGTTACAACGAAAAGGGGCAACACCGGTCATGTCGGGCTGAGTGCTTCGGTGGCAGCCAATTTAATTGTTAATGCACTGGAGGGAAATTACAGTGTACAAAACAATGAGGATGGCCTCCTTTGGCAGATAACTTTACCGGTCGAGCCTGTTTGATCTGAGTCAAACCACAGGATAATTGATGAGGTGGGCGGACATAAGTCCTTATCTGTGGCGGTGGATTTCTCTAAGCTCGCGAGCAAGATTTTATCTTAATTCAAAAAGTTAATTTTCAATGTTCGAGTTGCAGTTAATTTCTTGAATTTAAGTCACGTAAATATATCGGTGGAACCATTATGCAACAGCTACCTACAGTTGACTATCAAGCGCCTGACGCGGCGAAACTATTTGTAGAATCTCTGCGCTCAACGGGCTTTGGTGTACTAAAAAATCACCCAATTCCTCAGGAACTGGTTGAGTCTATTTATAAAAACTGGCAAGAATTCTTTAACTCAGAAGAAAAGCACGCGTTTTTATTTAACAAAGAAACGCAAGACGGTTACTTTCCGCCCGATGTATCTGAAGTTGCGAAAGGCTTCACAATTAAAGACATTAAAGAGTACTTCCACGTTTATCCAAAAGGGCGTGTGCCTGCACAACTGGATGCAGAAATTCGTGAGTACTACCGTCTGGCCAATGAGTTTGCAGCGCAATTGTTAAGCTGGGTTCAGGCCGAAGCACCAGAAGATGTGCGTGCCAAGTTCTCAATTGATCTGAAAGACATGATCAAAGACTCTGAACAAACACTACTACGCGTTTTACACTACCCACCTATGACTGGCGACGAGGAGCCGGGTGCTATCCGTGCAGCAGCACATGGCGACATTAACCTGCTGACAGTTCTGCCAGCGGCGAATGAGCCAGGTCTGCAAGTACAAAGACAAGACGGCAGCTGGTTAGACGTGCCTTGTGATTTCGGTAACCTGATCATCAACATCGGTGACATGCTGCAAGAAGCGTCTGGTGGTTATTTCCCATCCACTATCCACCGCGTGATTAACCCAACCGGTAAGGCCAGTGACAAGTCTCGCATCTCATTGCCATTGTTCCTGCACCCACGCCCGGATGTGGTTCTGTCTGAGCGTTACACTGCAGACAGCTACCTGCAAGAACGTCTCAAAGAGCTGGGTGTAAAATAAACACAGCTTGTTTGTTGCATTGGGGCATGACCAATTAGCCGTATAAATTGGCCGAGAAATGGCCTTTGCAACAATGAAGACGTTATAAAGAAACGGTGCGAAAGCGCCGTTTTTTGTTGCTAAAAGAGGCTTACTTCTCGTTTATTTCTCGTACTGGACAATTCCAGGGTTAGCGATAAAAAAAGGACAATATTCAGGTCCTTGCAAAAATTTTTCTGACAATTAAGCAAAAGTGTGCAATATTAAAATTTTTCACACTGAGAAAAAATAATAAAAAACTTAATGACAACGCTGTCATTTGTTGTGTAACATCAAATCAACATGACTGAACACCGGTTGCCTTTGAATGAGGAGGCACCAATCACAACTTTTAGGGGTCGCTACATGATGGCTAAACAGGTTGAACATGACCAGTTATATATAGGTATAGATGGTGGGGGGACGAAATGTCGTGCCACCATATACTCTGCAATACATGGCGTACTAGGCACTGGTCTTGGCGGTCCTGCGAACCCGCTGCACGGGTTTGAAAGAACCTTAGAGTCTATCATGGTCTCAACTCAGCTCGCGTTGCAGGACGCAGGGCTTAGGGTTGAGCAGGTTCACGAGCTTAATGCAGGCTTAGGCCTTGCAGGCGTTAACCTGCCAAGCTTATATGACAAAATCATGCGCTGGGATCACCCGTTTAAACAGATGTTTCTGACCACTGATTTGCACACGGCATGTATTGGTGCTCACGAAGGCGAAGATGGCGCAGTGATCATCACCGGAACTGGCTCCTGCGGGTTTGTGCTGGTGGAAGGTAAAAGTGCCAACTATGGTGGTCATGGCTTTGCACAGGGCGACATTGGCAGTGGCTCCTGGATGGGCCTGGAAGCGGTGAAAGCGGTATTGTTAGACTTAGATGAGCTTGGACCAAGTACAGCGTTGTCAGCGGTTTTGCTCAAGCACTTTAATACGAGTACGGCCATGGGCATTGCCGAACAAATGGCGGGGCAGCCTTCAAGCAGCTACGCCAAACTGGCGCGTTATGTGCTGGATTCAGCAAGAGCCGGTGATGTAATTGCACTGGAGATTGTTAAAACCGGCGCTGACTACATCAGCCGGCTCGCGCGCAAGTTACTGCAGCAAAACCCGCCCAGACTATCTATGATTGGTGGCTTGTCGGAGCCGCTAAGCGAGTGGTTAGACCCACAAGTGGCAAAACAAGTTGAACTGCCAAAACAACCACCTGAAATGGGCGCTATCTACTTCGCCATGCAGAGTATTCGACGTCAATCAGAACATTTGGTGTAATACATGAACAGATTTATAGCCAGCCGTTTGTTTGACGGCACCCAGTTTAAAAACGACGTAGAGTTTGTTGTCGACAATGGCCTGCTTCGTTTTGAATCACACCCGTCGGGTAGTGACATCACTCGCCTTGAGGGCATAACCGCACCTGGTTTTATAGATGTCCAGGTAAATGGTGGCGGCGGCGGCTTTTTAAATGCCGATCCATCACTATCTTGCCTGACAACAATTGTTGCAGCTCATGCAAAGTTTGGCTCAACCGCCTTGATGCCAACGCTCATTACGGATCAGATTGCAGTTATGGAGCAGGCGGCAGATGCAGTTGCTCAGGCGATTGCAGGTAAAGAACCTGGTGTGGCGGGGATCCACTTTGAAGGCCCGCACCTGTCTCATCCTAAAAAAGGCACACATAGCGAGCAGTTTATTCGCCCAATCTCAGAGCGCGAATTTGCCATTTACGGCCGTGAAGATTTAGGCATAAAAATGGTAACGCTGGCACCTGAAACCGTACCGCTGAGCGATATAAAACGCCTGGTCGAGCTGGGCGTGAAAGTATCCATTGGCCATTCAAATGCCGATTTTGAAACCACCATGGCCGCACTGGAAGTGGGGGCCGATGGCTTTACGCATCTGTTTAATGCCATGTCGGCGTATACCTCCCGAGAGCCGGGTGTGGTGGGCGCTGCACTGTGGGACGATAACGCATGGTGCGGTTTGATTGTCGATGGCCACCATGTTCACCCGGCGTCGGCCAAACTGGCTATTCGCAGCAAACAACGTGGCAAAGTCATGCTGGTAACCGATGCAATGCCGCCAGTTGGTACGGATGATCAGGAGTTCGATTTCTTTGATGGTCGCAAGGTGATCCGCACCGGTGACAGGCTCAATTCAACCACAGGCGAGCTGGCGGGCAGCGTACTGGATATGGCCAGCGCGGTGCGTAATAGCGTCAATACGCTGGATGTAACCTTATCAGAAGCATTGCGTATGGCCTCTTTATATCCGGCTCAGTATTTGGGCCTGACTAACAAAGGGCGCCTGATTGATGGCGCGGATGCCGACTTTATTGTGCTCGACGACAAGCTTGATGTGTTGCAGACCTTTATTAACGGGCAACGCGTATAATTTTCCCTGGGTAAAAAACCCCGCTGCAGTTTAGCGGGGATTTTTTGTTTGTGTAGGTAGTAACTATGTCAAATAATAAGAAAAGGCTGGCATCGCTCGATGCCTTGCGTGGCATGGATATGTTCTGGATCCTTGGTGGTCAGTCCATATTTGCCGCAATGTTTGTATTAACCGGCTGGCAGGGTTGGAAAATATTCGAAGCGCAGACACTGCACAGCGCCTGGCACGGCTTTACCTTTTATGACTTAATTTTCCCCTTATTCATCTTTTTATCTGGTGTGGCAATGGGGCTCAGGCCCAAGCGCATTGATCACTTGTCACTGGAAGAGCGTAAGCCCATTTACATCAAAGCGATTAAGCGTCTGGGTTTACTGTGCCTGTTTGGGGTTTTGTATAATCATGGCTGGGGCACAGGTATACCAGCTGATTTAGGCGAGATCCGCTATGCCAGTGTACTTGGTCGTATCGCCATCGCCTGGTTCTTTTGCGCCATGCTGGTGTGGCATTGCAGCCTGAAAACGACGGCGCTCACGGGTGTTGGAATATTACTCGCGTACTGGGTGTTGCTGTGCTTTATCCCTGTACCTGGTGGCAGTGCAGGGGAGCTTACGCCGGCAGGCAGCTGGAATGCCTGGGTAGACCAGGCGTTGCTGCCCGGTATTACTTATCAAAACCGCCCGGTTGACCCGGAAGGGATTTTGTCTAGCTTCCCGGCGATTGTGAACGCCATTGCTGGTGTATTTGCCGGTCAATTGATTGCTCAGACAGATAAACTCGGTCAGTGGCAGGTGGCAGGGCGTTTGTTCGTGGCTGGTATCATTAGTCTGGCTTTGGGCTGGTTGTGGGACCTTCAGTTCCCGGTAAACAAAGAATTGTGGACCAGCTCCTTTGTACTGGTGACTGTCGGCTGGAGCGCCATTTTCCTTGCCGTTTTCTTTACGCTGGTCGATATACTCAACGGACAGAAGCTGGCTTATCCGTTTGTGATCATCGGTGCCAACTCCATTATCATTTATCTGGCATCAAGCCTGGTGGACTGGGCCTTTATCAGCCGCAGTGTGTTTGGTGGCATCATCAATGCGGTGCCAGAGCACTGGCAGGCTTTGATCAGTGTTTGTGCCTTACTGGCGGTCCAGCTGCTGGTATTACACTGGATGTACAAACGTAAGATTATTGTGAGTGTATAGCGCATAGGTATTTAGAGGCTTGCGCCTTGTCAGACTTTTAAAAATGGCCTGCTCAGCAGGTCATTTTTATTTTGACCATAAAAAAGTACATTTTTTTATCACTTTTACTTTACAAGCGCGTTTTTTTCTCTAATAATGACAGCGTTGTCATAATGGTAATAACCTAAACAGTGTATCCCAGTTAGGTTTTGATCTGACCTTGTTTTGATTGCACGCAGAGCAAGGCTCAGATCCCATTTTTCCTGTTTGTTCACAACCTTGAGCCTTACATTATGCAAATAGTCATTCTAAAAAACGCAGCTGAAGTTGCAGCATATGGTGCCGATATTTTCACTCAGCAGTTAGCACGTAACCCAGGCTCTGTACTAGGACTGGCGACAGGATCAACGCCAGTTGCTTTGTATCAGGAGCTGATCCGTCGCAACCAGGCGGGCACGGTGAGCTTCAGCAAAGCCAAAACGTTTAATCTGGATGAATACCTGGGCCTGAATGGCGAACACCCGCAAAGTTATCGTTATTTCATGAACGAGCAGCTGTTCAACCACATAGATATCAACAAAGAAAACACCCATGTTCCGCCGGGTGATGCTAAGAACCCAATTGAAGCCTGCAAAGAATATGAAGCCCGGATTAGCGCCGCCGATGGTATCGATGTTCAGCTGCTGGGCATTGGTCGTAATGGCCACATTGGCTTCAACGAGCCTTCGTCCGGTCTGACATCGCGTACTCGGGTAAAAACCCTGACTAAAGCGACCATCGACGATAACGCGCGGTTTTTCGCAGCGGATGAATACCAGCCACATTTGTCAATCACTATGGGGATCGGCACGATTTTAGACGCCCGCAAAGTGGTCTTACTGGCAACCGGTGAAAATAAAGCCGACGCGGTACACGCCATGATTGAAGGCCCACTGACCGCCGCTTGCCCGGCATCCGCATTGCAAATGCATCGTCATGCTGTGATTGTGCTTGATGAGGGCGCCGCCAGCAAACTCAAAGACATTGAATTTTACAAGCATATTGAAGCTGAGAACCAAAAGCTTCAGGAATATCTTGCCTCTCTGTAGTGTGTTATCACACTGTAGTTCAAGCCCGTAAGGGCTTTTTTTTTTGCCGCAAAGCTATTGGCATTCGGGCCAGCTATGTTAGCGTGTCGTCAAAGAACAAGAAAAGGATAAATGTCTTGCTGCATTACACGCAAATGAACCTCAACAGGGCCTCGGCTGAACGCAAAGACCCCAACTGGTTGCTTGGCCAGTACGGTGAAAAAAGCCGCTGGTTACTGGTATGGAATAACAAAAATTTGATTGCAAGCAACGAGCGTCAGCTGGCTTTGTTGTCTCAGTCACAGGTTGATACGCTTGACCGCGCCGAAGCCGTGTTTTTAGGCATTGACGACACACATAGCTACTTTGCACTCGACGTCAGCGAAGTTGAGCAAGAGCTGCTTCAGGGTTGTATTGATGTCAGCTTTGACGAGCATACCTTTAATCAGACTTTCCATTTCGAAGACATGCGTACCATAGGGCCAAAGCTGGACGCCGAGCTGGCGTCGGTAGGCGTGCTGGCGCGCGGGCTATGTTACTGGCATAAAACGCACCGTTTTTGTGGTCGTTGTGGTAGTGCAAACCGCCCTGTGGAAGCCGGGCATGCGCGTTTGTGTAACGATAAAGCATGTCGACACATGACTTTTCCACGCACCGATCCTGCCGTGATCATGCTGGTCACGCACACCTTCCCCGATGGCATTGAGCGCTGTCTGCTGGGTCGTCAGGCGCAGTGGCCCGAAGGCGTTTTTTCGACGCTGGCGGGGTTTGTAGACCCGGGTGAAACCCTGGAGCGGGCCGTGATCCGCGAAGTTAAAGAAGAAGCCGGTGTTGAGGTTGACCAGGTACGCTACCTGGCCTCGCAACCCTGGCCCTTTCCATCGTCTATTATGCTAGGCTTTATAGCAACTGCAAAAAGCACCGACATTTTTGTTGAGCAGGACGAACTGGAGCAGGCCCAGTGGTTTTCCCGTGAAGACCTCGACGGGTTTGCCGAGTGGGGAGACGATGTACCTGGCTACAAGCTCACCCGTCCAGATTCTATCTCCCGATACCTGGTTGAATACTGGCGTCAGCAATGATGCACTTAGTCCAAAATTGAGCACACTATGAAGAAGAATACTAAACTGGTGGCCGCTGGCCGCAAAACCCAGTACACCAAGGGCGTTGTTAATCCGGTGGTGCAACGTGCATCGACCGTTGTTTTTGATTCTGTCGCCGATATGCAGGAAGCCATTTCCGAGCGCGGCAAACGCACTTTATTTTATGGCCGTCGCGGCACCAATACGCATTTTGCACTGCAAGACGCCATTATGGAGCTTGAAAATGGCGCCGGTTGTGCGCTGTATCCGTGCGGAGCTGCCGCCATTTCGCAGGCGTTGTTGTCTTTTTTGAAAACCGGCGACCACCTGCTCATGGTGGATACTGCGTATGAGCCAACACGAGATTTCTGTGACAAAATCCTGGCAGGGCTGGGGATCACCACAACCTATTATGATCCACTAATTGGCGCTGATATCGAATCGCTCATTCAGGACAACACCAAAGTGTTGTTCCTGGAATCACCGGGCTCTATCACGATGGAAGTGCAGGACGTACCCAGCCTGGTCAAAGTGGCCAAAGCCAAAGGGGTGATCACTATGCTGGATAACACCTATGGCAACGGCTGGCATTATCGTCCGCTGGAGCATGGGGTAGACATCAGCATTCAGGCTGCCACTAAATACATAGTGGGTCACTCCGATGTGATGATGGGCGTGGCCGTTGCGAACGAAACTTTGTGGCCGACGCTGCGAGAAAACTCTTACCTGCTTGGCCAGTGCACCTCGGCGGATGATGCTTATCTGGCACTGCGTGGTTTGCGGACCATGCCGGTGCGCCTGCAACAGCACGAGAAATCGGCGCTGCAAGTGGCCAACTGGCTGGCGGGCCACCCACTGGTCGACCATGTGCGCCATCCGGCGCTCAAAAGCTGCCCCGGACATGAGTTCTTTAAGCGCGACTTTAGCGGCAGTAATGGTTTGTTTTCTGTGGTAATGAAAGAAGGTCACCGCAAAGCCATTAACCGTTTCCTCGACAGCCTGCACCACTTTAAAATGGGCTTTTCCTGGGGCGGCTTTGAAAGCCTGGTAACGGCGAATGCCAGTATGGCGCCGCTGCGCAGCACCACCGGCTGGCAGTACGGCCCGGTGATCCGTTTACACATAGGTCTGGAAGATGTGGAAGATTTGATTGCCGACCTGGAGCAGGCGCTCAAGGTGTATCAGGAAAGTTTGTAACAGCAAAGGCGGTGAGCAGTCACCGCCTTTTTTATACCCGCTATAGGCTCTGGGCGTAATGATATAACGCTTTGAGTACCGCCAGATTTTTTTCATTCCCTTCATGTTCATACACCAGATTTTCCAGCGTGATCATAAAGTCCTGCGCATTAATCGACGGGTTGTCTTCGCCATGCATCAGTTTGTTCTGACAGTATTTACGCCACTGTTCCAGTTCATTGGCAGAGAGGCTCTCGGGCCAGTTTCGGGCACGATAGCGAAACAGCAGGGTGTGAAACTTAGGGTCTTCAAACTCCAGGTTTAGCGAGCCCAGTTCGTGCGGCGGCGCTTCGCGGACAATGGCTAGCTTGGCTTTGTCGGCTTTACTGATAAAGCCATTATAAAGCTGATAGTCCGGGTTAGTGGTGTCACTGAAATCGCCCTGATCGTTAAACACCTCCGCGACTTTGTCACGCAGCTCCGGGTGCGATTTCAAAATTTTAAGATGTGCCAAGCACTGTTCACGATCAATGCCCAGGCGGGCTGCGTTTTCGGGCAGCAGAGTTTTCGCCGGTGCTAATATCGGACATTTGTTCAGGTGAACCAGTTTCAGACCAACCGGCAATTCATCTTCACCCAAATCGCTGTGTTTAGTGTATAAGCGCGCGCGCAGTTCTTCCACCGACAGGTCCAGCAAAACCTGCGGATCGTTGGTCAGGTTAAAACACACCACGGCATTTTTGTTCACCGGATGGAAACTCATCGGTGCAATCCAGCTGGTGCATCCCTGAGTGGCCGGAATACGCGAAGAAGTATGCACCAGCGGCTGCATGTTAAACACATCAACCAGCTCAGCCAGTGCTTTTTTACCGCGCAGTGAGAAGAAAAACTGATACAGTTTCGGTTGTTTTTCTTTGATAAGCTTTGCCAGTGCAATGGTTGCCGTCACGTCGCTCAGTGCATCGTGAGCATCGGCATGCTCAATGCCATTGGCCTTGGTTAAATCTTCCAGGCGAAAGCTTGGCGTGCCATCTTCTTTTTCTGGCCACACAATACCTTCAGGGCGCAGCGCATAACAGGCACGCACTAAATCAATAATGTCCCAGCGGCTATTGCCATTTTGCCACTCGCGCTCATAAGGGTCATAAAAGTTGCGATACAGGCTGTAACGGGTCACTTCGTCATCAAAACGAATGCTGTTATAACCGGCAACACAGGTATTGGGTTTACTGAATTCGCGATGGATCTTGGCCATAAACTCACTTTCCGGCAATCCATGTTTCAGCGCATGCTGCGGCGTGATCCCAGTCACCAGGCAAGCCTCCGGCTGAGGCAAATAATCCGCCGCCGGACGACAATATTCAATCAGCGGCTCACCTATGATATTCAGGTCCAGGTCGGTACGGATCCCGGCAAACTGACTCGGCCGGTCCTTCTGCGGGCTGGCCCCCCATGTCTCATAATCGTGCCAGTAAATTGTCGGGATATTATCAGTTAATTCTTGTGTCGCCATCAGGCTATAAATCCTATTTCAATCAACCTGTTATTCTTATTCAGTGCAGCAGGCTGCTGTTCAGAGTTTGCTGTTTTTAAGCCCAAGTGTGTATACGAATGCGTTTTCAGCCAGGGCTTGTACAAACTCAAAAGTCTGGAAATCTAAGTCGTTACGTTATTGTCTCATAGTGATGGGTTGGGAGTAAACGGAAGTGGGTGGAAGTGGGTTTTAATACTTAGATAATAATTGTTTTAACGAAGAGATAGGCGAGTTTAAAGCTATCAGCGTCTGCCGATAAACAGTTTTATGAAAACAGAGGGCATAACTGACATTGATATCTCAGTATTAGACTAAGGTCGTAGAGTATGTTGCCTGTATGATTTTTGTTCTCCCTGTTACTCTGAGAGGGCAGGTCATCAACTCGTTAAATGTCGGCGCGGCCTGTGTTTGCCGACCAATACAACATGGAAAAGGTAATGAAATATAGAAATTTATTAATGGCGCTGCCGTTGCTTGGTGCAATGGAAGTCGCGCTTGCGGTGGACTGTAGTAACTTAACTGACTGGCAGGCTCAGAGCGTGTACACCAAAGGGGATTCGGTTACTTATCAGTCGGTAAGTTATACCGCCAAATGGTGGACTCAGAATCAAAACCCAGCGAACAACTCTACCACTTATGCTGTGTGGAATAAGGATGGCAACTGTGACGCAAGTGAGCCGGTGCCACAAGTGACGGTGACCTCTCCGAGCAACAACACGAGCATTATTATCGGAACGCCCATCGATTTGGCTGCATCCGTTTCTCATCCGCAAAATATTGCCATTGAACGGGCGGAGTTTTTTATTGATGGTACGCTGATCGCAACCGACAATACCGCGCCATATTCTGTGCCCTGGCAGGCCCAGGGGTTAGGCAGTCATCAGTTACAGGTGTTTGCAGTCGATGCAGCAGGTGGCAGGGGAGAGTCCAGCGCAGTGAACTTTACTGTCGCTGCCGATGACTTCCCGCCGGGTGATCCGAACTTTAAAATTGTTGGCTACTTCCCAAGCTGGCAGGGGGCGGTCAGTGATATCCAGTTTGATAAACTCACCCATATTAATTATTCATTCTTACTGCCCAACGCGGATGGCACGCTTCAGCCGCTCGAAAATTTAAGCAAAATGACAGCGATGGTAAATTCTGCCCACGCCAACAATGTTAAGGTTGGCATTGCCATTGGTGGCTGGAATGGTGGGGATGACAGCGCATTTGAAACCTTTGCGGCGTCGGCACAAGGTCGCTCGACATTTGTGCGTGAAGTAATGGCCTTTGTAGAGCTGCACAACCTGGACGGGGTAGATATGGACTGGGAATATCCTGATCCCGGCACCTCAGCCAATAACTACGCGCTGTTGATGAAGGAGCTAAGCGTTGAGCTGCGTGCTCGTGGTAAATTTCTGACTGCGGCTGTGGTGGCGCTGGGTTATACAGGCGGTGGTGTACTGGAGTCGGTTTTCCAGGATATCGACTTTCTGAACCTGATGGCATACGACGCCAACAATGCTGAGCATGCATCTATGCAGTATGCCAAAGACTCTATTGCATACTGGCAAAGCCGTGGACTGAGCAAAGAGAAAACGGTGCTGGGCGTGCCTTTTTATGCACGTCCAACCTGGAAGAGATATCGGACCCTGGTGCAGGAAAATCCGGCGAATGCTTGTCGGGATAGTGATGGCAGCAGTTACTACAACGGTATTCCAACCATCCGTGCTAAAATCGAATATGCGAAACTCAATGCCGGTGGGGTAATGAACTGGGAGCTGTCTCATGACACTAAAGGCCCGGCTTCATTGTTAACCGCGAAGTGGGAAGTCGCAAACGGGTTAGCACCAAGCTATACCTGCCAGTAGTGCCTTTATAATCACACAGTTCAGCAGCTAAACCGGCTGCTGAACTGATTTTCACTTAGTAAAATTGCTTCAGTACGTCCATATCTGGCAGTAAAGGCAAGTGAGCCAGCCGGTTTTGCCAGTGCAGGATAACCTGAGGTATCTCTTCGTAATGCGGGAGCAGCAAGTAACCGCCCAGTACCACCACGCCTAACTGCAGCAGTGAGGCTAACGGCGCACTGGTTGCAACCGGCTTGAGTGCGCTGCCAAATGAGGCTTTCAGCTCATTGTTGTTTATGTCTACCGCGTAACACTCATCCAGAATGAGGTGGGTCAGCATGCCGAAAATAACCATTACGCCACACAGTAGGGCAAAAGGCAGCGCTTTGCCCACGTATAAGGCAATATTAACCGCGATGACGGCAAACATGACCACAGACAACAGCGAGTGGCTTGCGCCGCGGTGAATGGTGTAGCTTTCAAAGAGCGGTTTCAGGGCATACATAAATAACAGATATACGCCAAGGCCAGACAGCCAGATAGTGGTCAGAGAATTAAACTCAACCGCCAGAGGCAGGCCGATCGCGCTGCATAATGCAAATATAGAAAACAAGCTGTTGAGTGAGCGAGACTTATCGGCATCGAGATCCGGAAGCAACCCGGCCAGCGCGCCGAGGATAAATAACACTAACATATCGCCCATACCGGCAAGATTGGTTGCCAATATCACAGATGATGCGCCGGCACTGACTATGACGGATGCTTTAAAATGAGTTGCAAAATTGGCCACTACATACCTTTTTGAATGAATGGAGACTACATCAGCCACATTTTTCATCTGCGGCTGCTCTATCATCCTGATCATAATGGCATTTTAAGCGCTTGCCTAGCCATAAAGAACGCTTAGTTAAAACGACTGCCACAGCAGCGTAAACCAAGCAGCATACAGGGTAAGGCTGCTAAGGGCAAAAGCCAGCGTGCGCATTTTGAGGTTGTTACCGAGAATGTGCTCATAGCAATGCCAGTAACGGGCGGTAACGAACACGGTACTGAACATATACCAGAGCTGGCTCTCAGCTGCCTGAATATGTAATAGCAACAACAGGCAAATAAATAATAGAGGTAACTGGAACTGGTTGTCATAGCTGTTGGTTAACAGTCTGATCCGTTCAGGAAAGCTCTCTTTACTTACAAATCGAATATCTGCCAGAGATATTTTGCGCTGATAAACCGCGCGAATACGCAGTCCGGCAGTGGTCAGCCATAAAAAGGTATAGAGCAAGACCAAAAAGAAGATAGGGATATGGATCCACATTGGATTGTTCCTTTTATAAATAAGACGGGCTTTACTTTATCTAAGGACATGGCTAAGTTAATGTGTCAATAATGACTAATTTGGGGTTGAAATTGACATGCGGGTCGTACTTATTTGTCCTCCAAAAGTGTTCGCCAGTGTACTGACTGGCGTAATCGACATCTTCAATGTGGCTAATCAGGTCATGGGCAAGTCATTTTTTAGTTGGAAGATTGCAGCGTTAAATCGCGAGTTACAGGTTGCTAGTAGCCAGGGGCTGACGATTCAATGTGATAGCACATTAGAGGAGCTTAGTGACTATGACGCATTAGTCTGGATCGGTGCTCAGTACAATGGCCATGCCGCTTTGTGGCAACAGTGTAAAGAGGTCAGTCAAGCAGTGACAACCAGTACGGCCAAATCATGCCGTTATCATCTGGCTGGCTGCTGTGGTGTAGCCTACTTGGGGGCGACAGGCTTGCTTGATCAACACAGGATCACTGCAAGTTGGTGGCTGGCACCATTTTTTGCTAAGTATTTTCCACATATTGACTTTAAAGCAGACGAGATTGTTTTTCGCAGCAATGAGGTGTATACCGCAGGCGCTGCGCACAGCTATTTACACCTGATCCTGACGTTTATCAGCGATATGGTAGGAAAAGAGGTCGCAGAGAACGTCGCTTCATGGCTGGCAATTCCACAGAAATCATCGAATCAAAACCAGTTTATCCGGCTGAGTGTTTTACAGGAACACAGCGATGAGCAGATCAGAGCTGTGCAGTCTCTGATAGATGATTGCCTGACAGAAACATTGAGCTTAAAGCGTCTGGCGGAGTCGGCGTATATGTCTGAGCGCACCTTGATCCGACGCTTTAAGCAACATGTGGGCATGACACCCATGGATTACGTACGACTGGTCCGGCTGGAAAAATCCAAACACCTGCTTGCCAGCTCTAACTTGTCACAGGCGCAGATTGCCTATCAGGTTGGCTACCAGGACCCTCAGGCGCTGGCGAGGCAGTTCAAAAAACACTTTCAGGTAAGTATGAAAGCATTTCGAGAATAATAGTAATTTAGTATATGTTTATGGTGATTACTCTGTTATAAAAGTATTAAATGCTATTGTGAGTAATGCAATTATGAATACGCACCTGACCCTGGCGGCTTTTTGTTTGACCACTTTGGTTGCCTGTGGCGGCGGCTCGTCGGAAAGCAGCCCAACCGCGAGTGACACCACATCAAATACAACGACAGACTCACAGACTTCTTCGCAATCTGGCGGCAGTGCCGCTGAGCCTTCATCGGAGCAAGGAGGTAGCACAGATCCACAAGCCGGGGATGGGGGAGAGGGCGAAGCGCCTGAGTCGCAAAACACCCCGCCTGAGGTAGTCGTCGATATCACTCAACCTGAGGTGGTAAAAGGCGCGCCATTGACCTTGTCTGCTAATGTGGCGGACTCCGAAGATACGACTTTTAGCTACCTCTGGCGGCAAGTAAGCGGACCCGAAGTTGCGCTGGGCGATGTTACGGGGCCAACCCTGACAGTGACTTTGCCTGACACCTACCAGGCTGCGGCGGATAGTTATCAGTTTTCAGTCACAGTGACAGATCCTCAGGGCGCTGACACAACCACAATGATTGACGTAGAAGCCAGTAATGCGATGTCACCCAACCAGGCCGCGATGCTTTTGCACCAGGGCACAATGGGGCCAACACTTGAAGAGGTGAATGCAGCCACGGGGATCAGTGAAACGCAGTGGCTGGATGCGCAAATGGCGCTACCAGCGACCTATCACTTACCGTTACTGGAGAATTACCCAGACAGAGATACGCCTTATCAGATAAACCGGATAGATGCCTGGTGGAAAGCAACCCTGAATGCAAATGACCAATTAAGGCAGCGGGTGGCTTTTGCCTTAAGTGAGATACTTGTGGTCTCGGATGCAAACAATGCGCTCAAAGGCGAGCCTGAGGGCATGCTGGCATATTATGATCTCTTACTGGAACATGCATTTGGTAATTACCGGGCGCTGTTAGAGGCTGTCACCTTGTCGCCGGTGATGGGCACCTACCTCAGCCATCTTGGCAATGAAAAAGCGGATCCTGAACGTAACATACGGCCCGATGAGAATTATGCACGAGAGGTTATGCAGTTGTTCACCATTGGGTTGGATATGCTGGATCAGGATGGCAGTATTATGCAAGGCGATAACGGTCAGCCAATCGCAACCTATTCTCAGCAGGAGATAACCGGGTTTGCACGCGTTTTTACCGGCTGGACGTTTGCTTATTCGGCGCGCTGGGACCGCCCTAGCCGCAATTATAGTTTGCCCATGCAGGCCTTTCCCGAATACCACTCTGAACTTGAAAAGACGTTGCTCAATGGTGAAGTCATCCCGGCCGGAGTGGGGCCAGAAGATTCCATGCAGCTCGCACTGGACAACTTGTTTAACCACACCAATGTGGGCCCGTTTATCGGGAAACAGCTTATTCAGCGTTTAATTACCTCCAACCCAACGCCACAGTACGTAGAGCGGGTAGCAACCGTATTCAATGACAATGGCAGCGGTGTGCGAGGCGATTTAAGTGCTGTGATCCGCGCCATCTACCTTGATGACGAGGCGCGCCGTTATGGTTCAGTGCTGGCATATCAGGGCAAAATTAAAGAGCCTTTACTAAAAGGAGTGCAGCTATGGCGCACATTGAATGCACACAGCGAAGCGGGTAACTATTTTACCTGGAACCTGGATGACCGATATGGTCAGGGCCCGATGCTATCGCCTTCGGTATTCAATTTCTTCAGGCCAGATCACCAACCGGCGGAGCTCAGCGCACAGGGCCTGTTTGCTCCGGAACTTCAGATAGCTAACGATGCTGCGATGATAGGCACTTTGAACCAGCAATATGGCGACCTTATCTGGCGTATGGCTGAGCGTCACGACACCTTAAATCCTTCGGCAATCTACCTGTACGGCCAAAGTGACATCAGTTTGCTCGAAACCAGTGGTCTCAGTGCGCTACTCGACAGATACAATCTGTTGTATTTTGCGGGCAACATGTCACAGGCAAGTAGGGATGCGTTCATTGAGCTGGACGAGTACTTTGCCAATAAAAGTGCAGCAGACAGAGTCGGACAGCTTTTGTTTATGGTGTCATTGTCACCCGAATTTAACGTGCAGTATTAGGAGCCAGACATGATGAATAAAAGCAGAAGAGAGTTCTTATCATTATGCCTGAAGGGCGGCATGTCGGCGGCAGCGTTGACCAGCTTGCAGCTCCAGGCACTGTCGGGCAGTGTTGAGCAGCGCAGTTTTTCGGACTATAAAGCCCTGGTATGCGTGTATCTGTACGGCGGAAACGACTCCATGAATATGCTGGTCCCGCTGTCGGGCGAGCAGCGCAGCTGGTACGAAGCGAGTCGGCAGAATCTGGCGGTGCAAGAGGCAATTTCGCTCTCTACCGCCAGTGAATTTGAAGGCGGGGTTGGTCTGCATCCGGCTATGGCACCTTTACAATCTTACTTTGATCAGCAAAATCTGGCATTTGTGGGTGGGGTAGGTACTCTCATTGCGCCCACGTCATTAACGGAGTACCAGGCCAAAAGTGTCCCGCTACCGCAGCACTTGTTTTCGCACAATGATCAGCAGGCAACCTGGATGCATGGTCAGGAAAAGCAAACGCTGAATACCGGCTGGGGAGCAAGGTTATTGGAGCGCCTGGAGCAGGGCAGCGTATTTGGCAGTAACATCACCATAGATGGGGCAAACCCCTGGCAAACCGGCACGAACAGCAGTGCATTTGCCCTGAGCAAGAGTGGAGTCAGTAAAATTAACGCGCTGAGTGGCTATGAGCCAAGGGTGGAACATGTGCGGCGCGTTATGCAAACCTTGTTTAGCCAGGCTTCACACCCTTTGGCATCGGCTTATGCCAGCCGCTTAAGCGGGTCTATTGAGCATACCTTGTACATGAACACCTTGCTTGAGCAGGCGCCAACCTTAACCACGGAGTTTGGTGAATCAAGCCTCTCAGCCCAGTTAGCTGCGGTGGCAAAAACCATCAGTATTCAGTCGCAGCTTGGCGCACAGCGGCAAATTTTCTTTGTGTCTATGGGTGGTTTTGATACCCATGACAACCAGGAATCGACGCACCCTGCGTTGCTGGGGGCGTTGGCAAACAGCCTGGGAGAGTTCCAAAATGCGCTAACCGAGCTGGGAGTGGCCGATCAGGTCAGTACATTTACTATGTCTGACTTTGGCCGCACTCTGACCTCAAACGGCGATGGCACCGACCATGGCTGGGCAGGTAACCAGCTGGTGCTGGGTGGCGCCGTTAAAGGGGGGGATTTGCATGGTGCAATGATGGCGCAGCGGCTGGATGGCCCTGATGATGTCGGCGGTGGACGACTGATCCCGGCCTACAGTAACGAGCAATACTTTGCCCCGCTTGCACGCTGGTTTGGTCTTGGAGAGAGTGAGCTAACGGATTTATTCCCGAACCTCAGCAACTTCGATGCACAGGCGCTTTCTTTATTTAAGGCTTAGCCTTTGGTTTGTCTTGCGTCCCAGTCATGTTAGATTACCTCGTGAAATGTCACGAGGTAATCTATGTCTTCTGTAATTGCACAATTTTTAAATGATCCCCGCTTACTGCTCAACGCCGTTGGCGAGGGCATTTATGGCTTTGATTTGTCCGGCAATGCTGTTTTTATCAACCCGGCGGCTGAAAAAATGACCGGCTGGTCTGCTGATGATTTGCTCGGCAAGAAAATCCACCAGTATCACCACCATAGTTACGCAGACGGCACACCTTACCCCGCCGATCATTGCCAGATCTATCGTACTATGTTTGACGGGCAAACCCGTCATGTCACTGATGAAGTATTCTGGCGCAAAGATGGTAGCTGCTTTGCGGTGGAGTATACCTCGACACCGGTGTTCAAAGAGGATCAGATTGTCGGTGCGGTCGCGATATTTCGCGATATCTCAAAGCAAGTGGAGGCCGAGCGGGCACTGCGGGATGCGCTTGAGCAGGTTCAGACGCTCTCCGAGCAGTTAAAAGAGGAAAATAGCTACCTGCTGGCAGAAATTAACGAAGACTGGCAAGATTCCGGTCTGGTTGGTCAGAGTCATATTTTTCAGACCATGCTGGAGCAAATTAAGCTGGTCAGCCAGACCGACAGTACCGTGCTGATCCTGGGTGAAAACGGTACGGGTAAAGAGCTGGTTGCGCGCAACCTGCATCGTCTGAGTTTACGCAGTACCCAGCCGTTTGTGCGGGTTAACTGTGCGGCTTTTTCACCGAGTTTATTAGAATCCGAATTATTCGGCCATGAAAAAGGCGCGTTTACGGGCGCCAATGAAAGGCGCAAAGGGCGCTTTGAGCTGGCCCATCAGGGCACCTTGTTCTTAGATGAAATAGGCGAGTTACCTTTGGAGGCGCAAAGCAAGCTGCTGAGAGTGTTACAGGAGCAGGAGTTTGAACGTGTTGGTGGCAGCAAAACAATATCGGTGGATATCCGCGTCATTGCTGCAACCAACCGGGATCTGTGGCAGATGGTTGAAAAGGGCGATTTCAGGATGGATCTGTACTATCGGCTTAATGTCTTTCCAATCAAAGTGCCGGCGCTCAGAGAGCGGCTGGAAGATATCCCCTTGTTATGTGCCAACATGCTGTCCCGGCTCAATGCCCGGCTGGGTAAGCAATTACGCGGTATTGCCAAGTCATCGCTGGCGAAACTCCAGGCCTATGACTGGCCCGGCAATATCCGGGAGCTGCAAAATATTCTCGAACGTGAAGCCATTTTAGCCAGTGGCAGAACACTAAGGCTGACGCAGGCGCTGGCTGCCAATATGGGCGAGGCGGCAGTGTCTCAGGATCTGTCGCTTGCCCATGCCCAACGGGAACACATTATATCAGTGCTCGAGATCTGTCAGTGGCGGGTTGCCGGGGAGCAGGGTGCAGCGGCATTGCTGGGAATGCCTGAAAGCACTTTGCGCTCAAAGATGAAGAAGCTAAATATTCAAAGAGAACGCGATATTTAGCGAGTGTTCGCGATTTATCACGAATTGGTGTTTTGGGTGATTTTATAAATCCAATAAAAACATGTAGTTAAAAACTTTCAGTTTGGTCTGAAACTTGCAAATTAATGAGTGTGTTTCACTGACAATAAGCAAGTATTATGAAGTTCGATATTAAAGAAGAAGATATGATCATCAAGCCCTATAAGCAGGATGGGCCGATCTATATCCGTGAGCAAAAGGGACCATTCCAGCAGATCCGTCGCTATCTGGGTTGGTTCCTGATGCTGGTTTTTATTGCTATTCCCTGGATCCCCTACAAGGGCCAGCAGGCCGTATTGCTGGATGTGGCTTCTCAGCAGTTTCGTATTTTTGGTGTTACTTTATTACCGCATGATTTCATGATCCTGGCCTGGGTATTTATGGCTGGCGCATTTGGCTTGTTTTTTGTGACTAACTGGTTAGGCAGGGTGTGGTGTGGCTACACTTGCCCACAAACGATTTGGATGCTGATGTTCACTTGGGTTGAACATCGGATCGAAGGGACTCGAAACCAAAGGATTAAACTGGATAAAAGCAACTGGGATGGTAAAAAAGTCTCCAAAAAATTGGCTAAGCACGCAGTGTGGTTGCTGATCTCTGTGTTTACCGCGACGTCTTTTATGGCCTATTTTGTACCGGCCAAAACGTTATATACCGAGATGTTTACACTGCAATGGTCTGGCCTGGTGAGCTTTTGGGTGTTTTTATTTGCATTTTGTACCTACGGGAATGCCGGCTTTTTACGTGAGAAAATGTGTAACGTGGCCTGCCCCTATTCACGTTTTCAGTCGGTGATGTTTGATAAAGATACCTTAGTTGTTTCTTACGATGCTGCACGCGGTGAAAACCGTGGCCCACGAAAACGTAAAGCAGATCATAAAGCCATGGGGTTAGGCGATTGTGTTGACTGTAATTTATGCGTTGAGGTGTGTCCGGCGGGAATTGATATCAGAAATGGCCTGCAATACGAATGCATTAACTGCGGCCTGTGTATTGATGCCTGTGATGAGACTATGAACAAGTTTGGCTATGATACCGGGCTGATTAAATATACCAGTGAAAATACGCTGTCGGGTAAAAAGACCAATCCGTTCAGGTTAAAGCTGGTCGGTTATGCCGCCTTATTTGCCATGATTGTGGTGACTATGGTTGTCTGGGCTATGAATCGCACGCCCATCGAAGCTTCCGTTATTCGCGACAGAAATGCACTCTATCGTGTCAACTACGAGGGGCTGGTAGAAAACCCGTATACCCTGAGCATTATCAACAAAACCCAGCAAACGCTTCATTATCGCATCGGGATCAGTGGCATAGAACACGCCAGCTTATCTGCGCCGGATTCAATTAAGATTGAGGGCGGACAAATGCTGCTGGTGCCGGTTACTGTTACTGCAGACGGTTACGATTTAAGTCGCACGGCAACGCCGCTCAACTTTGTGGTAACGGCTGAGGAAGACGCCAGTATCACGATAGAAAAAGAAAGCTATTTCTATAAAAACCGTTAACAGAGAGCTATTTTTGCTCTGTTGTGGTGGGCACCTCATTGCTGAGTAACCTGATGTCAGTAGTGAGGTGCCTGTTAAGCTTTCGCCGTAAGTGATCTGGCAGCCATTTTAACATAATACGCCGGTATTCAGCCGTTGCCACCATCCTGGGTAAAGCATCATCGAAAACCGTGACTGCCTGTGTACCTTGAGCGTTTTTGGTGCAGCCAATGTAGCCTTTGGCAACCAGTGGCACACCGGCCAGAGAGACTTGGAGCAAATTGTCTGAACCAATACGTTTGCTCAGATAATAGTGCTCACTCGGGTAGCCCAGGACCAAATCAACGCGTTTTTTGATGAGCATGTTGGTCAGGCTTTGCAGTGTATCCCATCCGGGGCGCACAACCACCTGATCGGGTGGTAAGCGCGCGATGAGCTGGTCTAGTTTTTCGCCGTAGGAACGGCTTTGTGCAACGCCCAGTGTGAGCTGGTGTTTTAACATGAGCTCGACAAGTGACACGGCTTGATGAATATCCAGCCCCAGCTTTTGCACTGTCTCTTTACGAAGTGCCAGACCAGGCGAGAGACCAACGGTGGTATAACGCTTTGTATAGGTTATATGTTTTTTCTTTGGGCGGTTTTATAAAGAGAAACCATACAGTATGCGGTGTCGCTGTGACTTAATTCGTGGATTGCGCGACTGGCGGGAAATCCCTGACGCTGAAAAGCCAGGTGGGGCAGTTGGGCATGAAGCAACGAAATTAATTGTTCATTCTGACCTTCGCCTTCATCTCTGTCTGCATAGATATAATAGGGTGGAAAATCTAACGTGATCCACGATATGACAGGCGCACTGTTGTGAGCATAACTCAATGAACTCAAATACGTTAACAACAGCAAAATAAGTCTCACGTACTTCTCCGCCAACACCTGTTAACTAGTGAGTTTAGCAAAGGTGGCAAGAAAGCCGAGTATATGGGCTCTTTGGCTTAGTATTTAAGGGAAAAGATGCAGTGCGATTTTTACTTTTAAATTATTTTTACAAATGGTAATGGTTTGCTACATTTTAGGGAACCCCTTCTCAGTGTGCACCATTAAAAAGCATGGAAAGACAAACTGAGTTACGCTGCAACCGGTGCACTTTTCGGTTAAGATAGGAGGTTGGCGTAACGATTAATACAATAAATATTGTGGAAATAAGAGAAGACAATCATGGTTACGCTTATCGTCAGTGATATATTCGGTCATAGCGACTACCTGGAAGACTTTGCACAAAGTCTGGACAGCGATTGCAAAGTCAGCTCGCCTTATGGCGAATTCCAGGCTAAAACACACCTGCCTGAAGCGCAGGTCTATCAGGCCTTTGTTGATGAAGTTGGCCATGACGCCTATATGCGAAAGGTACTGGATGACATCCTGGCGTATCAGCCGGAGCTGATCATTGCGTTCAGTGCAGGCGCTGTGGCTGCCTGGCGTGCTTTGTCTGCCATTGCGCTAAAGAGTTCCGTAAAGCTCATCGCATTTTACCCCGGCCAGCTCCGCAACTTCTTGCATCTGAACCCGGGCTGCCGGGTAGATGTATTTTTTCCTTATCAGGAAAGCCACTTTGACATTGTACCTGTGATGGAAATACTGCAGCAGCAGCCTAATGTTGAATGCTTCCGCACACGGTATGAACATGGCTTTATGAATCGTTTGTCCGAGCATTACGACAACGACGCCCACGAGCACTATCTGGCAAGGTGCCAGGGAGAAGTTGAGCAGCTGGCTAAGATCAAATTTAACTATCGACGTATCAAAGATGAACTAAACTTAGTGTCATCTTAATCATTGCGGGTATTTAACACCCCGGTTATCGGTCATGGAAGTACAACGTTAGGTTGTGAGGTGGTGGTTGCTGATAGCGCAAGGGCAGTGGTAACAAGTTTTTCTTGGTGCTGCTGTGTTTCTGTCGCCGCATATTACCACCGCTTTATAGAAGGAGTTTTCTATGTCTGAAAATCTGACCATCCCTTATCGCCATTTTTTGGGTAACCCCATCGCCAAACCGCCCTGCAGAATGCTCAATGCAATGATGTATGGATTCTTTTTAAAAGGGAAAATAGAGACAATACAGGCGTTTTTTGATGCTACATTAAACTCCGTTCCCAATGAAACCAATAGCTACAAGGCGATTTCTTCCCATTGCCTGCTGACATTCACCGACATCGAGAATATCGCTTCTAAGGTGCCTCCCTTTAGTAATTACGGTTACATGCAAGAAACGGATATCATTATTTGGGTGCCGGTTGCAGAGGTGTGCAAGAACACCAATCGTATGACTCATCTTTACTGGTATCCTGCATTTATCACCGTTAATAATATCAATGCCTTGATAAACGGGCGTGAAACCTGGGGTTATAACAAATACCTGTGTCGTTATGAGATGCCTGCGGATCGCCGTCATGCGGATCATTTTTCACTGAGCCTTGAGACATTTCAGCCTTATGACCCCAATAAAAAAATGGCCTGGTATGAGTTACTGTCAATTGATCGGGTGGCTGATGACGATACCTGGTTTGAGGAGGCGGTCGAAATCAGCAAAGAAGTGGCTGAGCTACTCCATGAAAGTGCCAGTGAAATTGACATCAGCAGTGAGTTTATTAAGCAATTACTGACCGGCTTTACCAATCCCATGCTGGACCAGATTTTCTTTAAGCAATTCCCAGATGGCTTTGCCACCAACAGTGTATACAGTGCGGTTGTTCACTCGCCTTCAGAAGTGAAGAAACTGCACAAACTGGGCTTTTTGAAAGACGAATATAAAGTCACCATTAATCAGGTTGCTGCATTTCCGCTAGAGGACATGTTTGGGATTGCAGTGGGAGAGCAGTTTGCAAAACTGCCTTACTATTTGTGCATGGACTTTGATCAGGACGGGGCACATGAAATCGTCAGAGCGGACTTGGGGTAGGGGCCATTATGAGTAAAGAAAAAATTGCGATTCTGGGTGGTGGCGTATCTGCCATGACGGCCGCTGTTTACCTCACAGAAAAAGAAAACTGGCAGCAAGAGTACGATATTACGGTTTATCAGCTTGGCTGGCGCCTCGGTGGCAAGGGCGCCAGCGGGCGCAACCCGGATGTCCATGAGCGTATTGAAGAGCATGGCTTGCACGTTTGGTTTGGTGCTTATGTTAACTCGTTTCGGGCCATTGAGACCGTCTACAATAATCTTGACCGGCCCAGTTCAGTGCCCATTGCGACCTGGCAACAGGCATTGAAGCCACACAGTTTTGTGGTGTTGCAGGAATTTATCGACAACGAATGGGAAACCTGGCCAGTGGATTTTCCTTTGATCCCTGGCAATCCGGCTGACGGTACACTGGATCTGCACTTCTGGCAGCTGATCCAAATGACCATAGCTTGGCTGCATAAGTGGATTGACGGACTGGAAGACGAAGTGGCGGCGGCACACCGGGAAATCAAACTGCAAACCCGAAAACGGCGTGACCGTGGTCTGCTACAGCACCTTGCCAGCGAAATCACTTCAGCGTTTGATAGTCTGGAAGACAAGGTCTCGGACTTTTTTGACAGTGCACAAGATGAGGCCAGAGAAATTTGGTCGACACCCAGACTGTTGATAACCCAACTGCATGAGTTGCTGAACCTGCGCGCGGCAGACAAAAACTTGTCTAACAGTCGTGACCGACTGGTGACCTGGTATATCGTGCGCAAACTTAAACGCTGGCTCAGAGCCGAAGCGCGGGATTTACTGGATGAACACCCAGCCATCCGCCGCTTATACATTTGTGCTGATCTGGCCATTGCGATGCTCATTGGTTTGCTGCGCGATCATGTCCACTCCGATGGTTTTGAGGCAATCAATCAATATGATTTTAAAGCCTGGTTGAAGCGCAACGGTGCGGATGAAAAGTATGTAGTGGAGTCGGCCCCGGTACGCGGTTTTTACGATCTGGTTTTTGGCTATGTGGATGGTGATTTTGACGACGGCAACGTTGAAGCAGGGGTAGCCTCGCTGGCGATGTTGCGGTTGATGTTATGTTACCGTGGCGGCGTGATGTGGAAAATGCAGGCCGGTATGGGTGATATTATTTTCTCTCCTATCTATGAGCTGTTGGCAAAGCGCGGCGTAAAGTTTGAGTACTTCCATCAGGTCGATGAGCTCATACCAGCGTCAGTCTCGGGGCAATACGTCGTTGATGAAATTGCCATGACGCAACAAGTGAAGCTGAAAAATGGCAATTACGACCCGTTTGTTGATGTCAAAGGCTTACCCTGTTGGCCAGACAGGCCCAACTATGAGCAAATTGATGACGCGCAGGCTGCGCTGTTACAACAACATAATGTGAACCTGGAATCTTTCTGGAGTAACTGGCCTGCACTTTATGAGGCTGAGTTTGGCACACCATTGCCAAAATTGTCGCTTAAACGAGGGCGAGATTTCGATAAAGTGATTTTCGGTATCTCTGTCGGTGGGCTGGAACACTTATGTCCACAGTTATTAGCATTGGACAGCGCGCTTCGTTTACAAAGCAGCGAAGTTAAAACCGTTGCTACGCAGGCATTTCAGGTATGGCTTAACCAGACAGATGAGCAGCTCGGCTTCAATTACACGCCACCGAGTGAAGAGCGGCCTATCTTGAGTGGGTTTTCGCAGCCTTTTGATACCTGGGCCGCCATGTCTAACTTGCTACCACATGAAGATTGGCCTGCAAATGGGCCAAAAAATATCGCCTATTTTTGTAGTGCATTTGGGTGCGCAGAATATCCACCCAGCAGCGAACATGGTTTTCCGGCAGAGCAAAAAGCCAAGGTGAAAGACAATGCCATCAATAAGCTGGCAACGGAAATGAAACCGTTATGGCCAAACGCCTACAATGCCGCGGATCAGTATAACTGGAACACGCTTTATGACGACAGCACTGCGCAGGGAGAAGCGCGATTTGACAGTCAATACTGGCGTGTCAATGTGGATCCGAGTGAACGGTACGTGTTGTCTGTCGTTGACAGTAGCCAATATCGGTTGCCGACTGATGGCACGGTGTTTAAAAACCTGTATCTGACCGGCGACTGGATCAGTACAGGGGTTAACGCCGGGTGTGTTGAAGCGGCAGTGATGGCCGGTATGCAGACCTCCCGGGCAATTTGTGGATTGCCGGAAAATATCAGTGGTGAGGACGGCTTTAAACCGGATTAACCCAAAGTGCGTTATTGGGGCGTTCGCCGTTCGGCCAACTCAGTCAGCTAACTATTGATATAATAGATAAAAGACCTTCAATTTTATTGGAGGTCTTTGCATTTCGACTATACTCAAACAAGCACAAGCGTGAAGCAGAATAAGAGCATGGATATGTTTAAACTCTCAGCGATATCAATTTCATTAATTACATTTTTTTTCTCTCCCGTAAGTGTTTTTGCAAATGATGAAGGTATGGAAGTCATCGAAGTGTATGCGCAAAAACGTAAACAAACCTTAGAGGAAGTGAGTATCTCAATTGCCACACTCAATGGCGACAATATTACCCGTCAGGGCATTAAGGACGTCAGTGAAGTGAGTGGCTATGTCGCCAACTTTAAAATTAGTCAAAATGCAGCCGAAGGTACACCGCCTGCGTTGAACATTCGAGGTGTGGGCTTAATTGACTACAACACCGCTAACACCTCGCCCATTGCGATGTATATTGACGGCAGACCTGTTGGTTCGGCAAATAACCAGATTGCGAATTTGTTTGATGTCGAACAAATTGAAGTACTCAAAGGGCCGCAAGGCACTTTGTTTGGCCGTAACAGCACAGGTGGTGCTTTACTTGTCAGAACCAAGCGCCCGGATGACGGCAATTATGGTTTTATTAAAGCGGGTGTTGGCACCGATGAGTGGCGTCGGGTACAGGGAGCCTATAATGCGCGGGTGAATGAGCAAAGTGCACTGCGCTTTTCTTTTAACCATACCGATTATGAATACACCAGCTATAACGTATTTGAACCCTCACCGGAAGCCGGCCTTAAGCAGCAAGACGCTCGACTCAGTTATTTAGCTGAGTGGGACGCTTTTTCACTGTATGCCAAGCTTGAATACGGTCACTGGGATGGGATTGTTCAGCCTGTGGGCAGTATCGGTATTTTTAAAGATCCGGTCAACGGAGTGCGTTGTACGCCTGCTGAGGCTGGGGGCCCAGGCTGTTATGACGCGTTTGGTTTCAATGATGGTAGTTCGGATTATTGGGCCGTCAGCGTCAACAATGATTCGCCACATTTGTCAATTTATAAAGGCTGGACAGTGCAGGGAGACTGGCAAATATCAGACAGCCAGCAATTAACTTACATCAATGGTTTTAACCGTCTGGACAGACGCCATGCCTTTAACTGTGATGGCAGTCCTGCTCGATTATGCGAAGGGGAGCTCGGCCTTAAAAATGAAATACTCTCCAACGAATTGAGGTATAGTAGCGCCCTTAATAGCGACCATTTAACGCTGGGCTTGTTCCATATTGAAGAGCGTATCTACCAGGATAATTTTAATGACATTTTACGCGACATGCGTGGCCTGTTGGACACCACACTGACCAACACTTTTTTCTATGATAACGAAATTATCGTTAAGTCTGTGGCGGCGTTTGCGCAATACGAGTGGCAGCTTAACGATGCTCATCGCATTACCGTGGGGCTGCGTTACAGTGATGAAACGGTTGAATACGACTCAATTTCTCGATTGAATACCGTGTTAGATATTAACCAGCTAGAGGGAGTCACCATACCTTACTACCAGGTAATGGGTGAAGTGAAAGATGATGGCCTGTCAGGTCGTGTTGCCTGGAATTATCAGCATTCAAAGTCTCTGATGCTGTATTATAGCCTGGCCAATGGTACCAAAAGTGGTGGATATAACGGGGGGCTTTTGGCCACGGGTGAACAAGCCAGAATGGCCGACTACGACCCCGAAGAGCTCTATGCGCATGAGATTGGCGCGAAGTACAATAACGCCGATAACTTGTCGTTAAATGGTGCCGTATTCTTCTATGATTACAGCAAGCAACAGGTATTTATGAACCAGGCGTCAACTACTCCTGGTGCTCCACCGCTGCAATTGCTGGAAAATGTAGGCAGTTCAACAATCTACGGCGCAGAGCTGGCGATGCAATACAAGCTCAGTGAGTCAGTTAAGTTCAGAGGTGCGGCGGGGTACATACCAGAAGCCGACTTCGACGAGTTTATTGACCCTGTGGGCAATGTACTTACAGACAATCGTTTGCCTTTCACACCGAAGTGGAACATCAATAGCGATATCACTTACTCTTTACCTGTTGGGCGCGCAGAGCTGGTTTCAACGATCGGATTTGATTATCAGTCGGAGTATTACTTCGACCAAAACCAAAATGCCTATGCGATGCAGTCCGGGTATACCTTGTGGCGCGGTAGCGTGCACTATGAACAAGGAGACTGGCGTATTGGCGTATGGGGAAAGAACCTGTTTGATAAAGAGTACAGTCATTTAAAATTTGATTTGAGTGCTTTTCTGGGCATGCTGGAAGACTTTAAAGGAGAGGGGAGACGCCTTGGGGTGGATGTTTCGTATCGATTTTAGCCAGGCACTTGCCCTGGGCTGTCACAATTAAGGTCTCAAATGGGTAGTGTAAGACTATTAAGTGCCGTGCTGCTGTGCCTGTGTACTTTTTTTGCGAGCGCCAGTGTGTACGTGTTTGATGGCTCAGAGCGTGGGCAGAATCTGCATGACGTCGGATTGGTGCTGTCGGCTCAAAATAATGCGCGTTTTCCGGATAATTTTGCCCAGGTTGAACAATGGGCAAATACCCATCCGGAGCAGACCAAACGCGCACTGTTTTCTGGCCGATATTGGCTGGTGACAGAAATTGAAAACCACTCCAGGTATCAGGACCTGGTGCTCTACCCGTATAATACGGTGCTATCTAATGTTGAAACCCGGATTTACTCACAAACGGGGGTAGAAAGATTCTTTACCGGGGGGATGCATGCAAATGAGTACCCCTTCCACTATGGCAATAAAATCCATTTGTTACCCAAACAGCGCTACTTCATCGTAACTTTGTTTGAAAGCGATTACTTTTATACGCCCATTAAGCTGGAACTGGTCCCGGTCAAAGAGTTTGAGCGGCAGGTTACCTTTGATAACCTGCTTATGTCGCTGTGTTTTAGCGTTGGTATCGTACTTGGTTTGTACAACTTACTGATTTATATCGGCTCTAAAGAAATGACACACCTGTATTATGCCATGTTTGCCGCAACCTGGGTGTTCGCCTGGAGCCACTTCTTCCATATTTCGGATCAACTCTTTGGCTTTTATTCAGCCCATTTGCACTGGTTGGGCTTTGCGCTGACGCCGATAACCAATGTGCTGTTTTATAACCAACTGCTTAAGCTCAAAGAGACGCATCCTGCATTGTCCACGGCGTCGCTTTGGGTTGGTGCAATCGGCGCACTTGGTACACCGTTTTGTATTTTGTTTCCCGGATTTGGCTTTTTATGGGCAACATTAGCTACAGGATCTGCGTTATGTATGGGCCTTTACGTTGGCGTGCTGCGCCTGATGGAAGGCTTTAAACCGGCACGCTATTTTGTTTTGGCCTATGTCTGTATGGCAATTCCTAACATGGTTGGAAATTTCACTAATCTTGGTTTACTCCCGCCTATCGCGGTCAACCTTTACTTAATTGGGCTGATAGGTACGGCTCTGGATGCTCTATTACTGGCATTCGCGGTGGCCGATAAATACCGGCTTACGAATGAAGAAAACATAGAGCTGAATAAAAACCTCGAAGCTAAGGTACTTAAGCGGACTTATGAGTTAGAGCAATTGGCGTCGGAATTACGCGACGCCAGTGAAGCGAAAAGCCGTTTTCTGGCAAATATGAGCCATGAGATCCGCACCCCAATGACGTCCATCATTGGTTATGCAGATGGCATTATGCTGGGTGATATCAAACCTCACGAACGCAATCATGCAATTTCAGTGATTTTACAAAACTCTCGCCACGTCCTTGGTTTGATTAATGACATTCTTGATATGTCTAAGATCGAGGCAAATCGCCTGGAAGTAGAGCTCATCGAGGCGAACCTGTTTCAATCTATTACTCATGTTGAATCATTGCTGGGCAAGCAGATCAAAGACAAAGGCCTGGAGTTTGAACTGAATTATCATTTTCCGCTGCCAGATTATATTGTGATTGACCCAACCCGGCTGCGGCAAATACTGCTCAACCTGACATCAAATGCGCTTAAGTTTACCTCTGTGGGTAAAATATCCATCGATGTTAGTTGTACGCAGGAAACGCTGTCGGTCCGGGTTCAGGATACCGGGATTGGCATGACGTCTGCGGAGCAAAAAGAGCTGTTTAATGCGTTTCATCAGGCCGATTCGTCCACTACCCGAAAATATGGCGGCACGGGTTTAGGTCTAAACATCTCGAAAAGCTTAGCGCAGAAGCTTGATGGCGATATTACGGTAGAAAGTGAAGTAGGTTCAGGTACAGCGTTTACTTTGTCTGTGGGTCTATACACCACGCAACGCACTAAATGGCTGAACACCTTCTCGGAAATTCACCAAACTGAGGAGCCCGGTAAAGAGGCTGAGAGTTTTGAGTCCGAATCATTAAAAGGCGAGGTGCTGCTGGCCGAAGATCATGTGGATAACTGTCGACTGATCACGCGTATTCTGGAGCGAATGGGGCTCAGTGTAACGGCAGTAGAAAACGGCCAGCTTGCCGTACAAGCGGTACTAGATGATGAATTTGATCTGATCCTGATGGACATTCAGATGCCGGTGATGGATGGAGAGCAGGCGTTTAATTTTATCCAGGCAACAGGTTGTACGGCACCAGTCATCGCGTTAACGGCAAATACCATGAGCCATGAAGTTGAGCGCTATCTCAAGCTTGGTTTTACCGACCACCTTGCTAAACCGATTGACAGAGCTGAGTTTGCCAAAAAAGTCAGCCACTATCTGAATATCACCGTTGAGGACGACCTGGCTTTACCGGATGAAGAGTTCTCCATGCTGAAATCCCAGTATATCGCCGGACTCCATGAACAACTGGTGCAATTACAAAATCAGCTTAAGTACCACGATTTTGACGGACTGGCACGCTCAATACACGCGCTTAAAGGCACATCAGCGATGTTTGATTGTCATGATATTTATCAAACAGTCACAAAAATCGATACGCTGCTGAAAGAAAAAGACTATGACAAAGTTGAAGAGCCAATGGCTGAGCTATTTGAGCTAATACACATTGCAATTCAGCAGTCTGAATGTAATCAGGCTATCTGAACGGTGAAAGGCACATCAGCGATGTTTGATTGTCATGATATTTATCAGACGGTGACAAAAATCGATACGCTGCTGAAAGAAAAAGACTATAACAAAGTTGAAGAGCCAATGGCTGAGCTATTTGAGTTAATACACATTGCAATTCAGCAGTCTGAGTGTAATCAGGCTATCTGAACGGAGAAAGATAGCGTGTTCGGATACAGTCTGCTGGGCTTAATTGTAATAAGTTGTTCGATATTTGTTCTTTGGCGATGACAGTTTTTTATTCTGGAAAAGTCAATAAACTGTAATCTAATCACTACACTAGTCAATTTTGTTAAATCTAAATGAGAATACATGCTTTTAATAGTTTTGTGTAAAAGCAGAAACATCAAAGGGTTAGCTGCAAAAGGTAAAACATATTTTCACACTTCAGGGTGGCTGTTTTTTGAGCTGCTGGTCTTTTTGGCTTACCTTTAAAGCGGGTTAGACAGCAAGGTATGCAACTATGAAAACATATATTCCTTATCTTTTACTGGCATTACTAGCGGGGTGCTCGTCATCGGACAATGATGAGCCCGGCAACACTAATACACAGGACCAGCAGCAATCACCTTCAGATGACGATTCGTCCAGTGATACACCATCAGGTGACGCACCGTCAGGTGATAGCACAGACAATAGCAGCGACAATACGGATTCTGGCGATGACAATTCCGATTCTGGTGATAATGGCTCGAATGACAGCGGCGACCAGAATGAACCAGATGATTCACGTGGCGCTTACTTCCCCCGAGAGGTCATGGCTTCGTCACCTTTTAGTGACAGCAGTAATGAGGTTGAACGCGGCTTTGGAGCAAGGCCTGCCGTAGAGTATGGTCCTGCTGTTCCTACTTATTTGTGGTCGACGCAAAGAATTGGCCGGATCCTTAACGGTACTGTGCCTTTGCTGGATGTGTTTCGAGTTCAGTCATTCTATCGCAACAGCACAAATGCCAGTTGTTTTGGGCCTCAGGTAGCCTATACAGGACATCCGGATGCAACCGATTCTGCCTCGGCGTCTGGCACGTTACCAGGTGGTGATTTAGGGCTGTGGCTGGAAAGTGACAGTGATGGTAATGCCTGTGCAGTGGCGCAGACCAATGCGTTATTGAGCGGACTCAGAGATCAGTCGCGCATGAGCCTGATGACCTTAGCCAGTATGGTCTCAGCAGCGCTCGACTCGGGAGTGAGTCTGCCCGCGGATGGCAGCAGTATTGATGTCACTGGTGAAATGAATGCCAAAGGCGTGTCTGGCGTAACATTTAGCACTGCCGCCATCACTCGTGCGGGTAGTGAATGGCAATATACCGTTTCGCTCACGTATACTGTGAGTGGCTCCGATTACGATATTTCGTTATCTATGGCGCATACTCCCGGCGCCGATCTGTTGAATTACTCTGGCCATCTGACCTATCTGGTTGAAGGCGAGCAGGGCGTAAGTGGCATTGAATTTCCCGGCGGGAATTGCGCGCAAAATGAGCGTACCCGGGCGGGCTCATTGGCCTATGAGCGCGCTGGTGACAACATGTCTTTGCAAGCCCGGGTTGCGACGCTGTGTGGTCACGGCAACAGCGGCATGTTCAACAGCGACAATCAGGTCGACGTGAACAACAAGTACCACAGTGTCGATAATCCGGATGGCTGGAGCGAGAACTTTTCGATATTTGGTGCCAACTTTGATCTGACGACGCTGGCAGGGCAATATGCCTATGTCTGGCAGGCCGGGGTGAACGACAGTAACAGCCGAATTTTTAATATCGGATTTAACTCTCCCAGCCTGGACAACGGGGAAGCGCACTTTGGTTACGGTACAAAAATAGAGGATACAGACGGCCTGATCCAGGGTTTTATTTGTAACTGGGCAGGACCGGGCAATGACCACAGTATGCAGGCATTCTCACAGCGTCAGTTCTTCCAGTACGACGCTGCAACGGCAACCTATGACGGCAGCGGCAGTAAAGCAAACATTGAATATGCGCCCACCGCTTCGTGCAGCTATGATGGCACGGGCAGTTTTGTGTTCGACATTGATGCCAGTGGCGTGCTGGGCGATATTACACTTGAAGATGCTACGCTTGCGTTCAGTCAGGACCTGTGGGCACCCACCGATCCAAGCAAGACAGTAGCAGAATCTATTACCGACCGCGGCTTGTCTGTGCCAACAGTCCCCTATACCTGGCCAGTTGATGAGTAAATAAAGTTAAATAGGCCCTCATCAGAGGGCCTATTTAACTTTACGCATATTGAAAACTTGCGACAGATCAAATTCCTTCGCGTCATCGACCAATGTCTAGTGTTGTCTTTATTTCAGTAATTCTATGTTTAATAGGGTACTGGCCGTTTACCGGGTATTTACCAGCTGGCAGGGTTTCATACCTGCGCAGCCCGGCCCAACAGGAAATCATTATGACAACAACCGCATATCAGGCCTATCAACAGGCATACGAACAATTTGAGCAAAGCCCGGAGGCATTCTGGCTAAACCAGGCTGGGCGCCTTAACTGGCATACCACACCTAAAACAGGCGTCAGCATTGATGAAGAATCACTGAGCCATTGGTTTGCAGATGGCAAACTCAATACCTGCTATTTGGCGCTTGACCATCAGGTCAATGAGGGCAGAGCGGATCAAATTGCTTTGATCTATGACTCACCCGTGACCGAGCAAAAACACAGCTACACCTATGCACAACTATTGCAGGAAGTGAGTCAATTTGCAGGCGCGATGAGCAATCTTGGCGTGGTAGCCGGCGATCGGGTGGTGATTTATATGCCCATGATCCCGCAAGCCGTCATCGCCATGCTGGCCTGTGCACGGATCGGGGCGATCCATTCTGTGGTATTTGGCGGCTTTGCACCCAAAGAACTCGCCGTACGCATCGATGATGCGAAACCTAAACTGGTGCTGAGCGCATCCTGTGGCGTTGAGATAGGCCGGGTGATTGAATACAAGCCCATGCTGGACGAAGCGTTAGAGCTGGCGGAGCATCAAATAGAGCATGCGATTGTCTGGCAACGCCCTCAATATCGCGCGCACATGTCTGCGCCGCGCGATCTTGACTGGTGCGAACAGGTTGCAGCGGCCCCACAGGTTGATGCTGTGCCATTGAGTGCAACGCACCCCCTTTATATTTTGTATACCTCAGGTACGACTGGCACCCCAAAAGGTGTTGTACGTGAACATGGTGGCCATGCTGTCGCATTGCACTACAGTATGGAAACCGTGTACGGCATGAAACCGGGGCAGGTATTTTGGGCCGCGTCAGATATAGGCTGGGTCGTGGGGCACTCTTATATTGTTTATGCGCCACTCTTGTTCGGCTGTACCACTTTGTTATACGAAGGTAAGCCTGTCAGAACGCCAGATGCAGGCGCATTTTGGCGGGTGGTCGAAGAATATCAGGTGAATGCGCTGTTCAGCGCACCGACTGCATTTCGTGCCATTAAAAAAGAAGACCCAGACGGAAAACTGTTTGCTCAGTATGACACTCGCTCATTGCAAACCTTGTTCCTCGCAGGTGAGCGTCTGGACCCGGCAACCTATGACTGGCTACAATCTGTCACGCGCCTGCCGGTGATTGATCACTGGTGGCAAACCGAGACTGGCTGGCCTATAGCGGCAAACCCAATGGGATTATCGCCATTGCCCACCAAAGCGGGCAGTGCATCTGTGCCAACACCAGGGTATCAGCTGAGTGTTCTGAATGCGGACGGTGAACCCTGCTGCGCCAACGAACAAGGCCTTATTGCACTTAAAACTCCATTGCCGCCCGGATGCCTGAGCAACATTTGGCAAAATAGTCGTCGCTTTAAACAAGGGTACCTATCAGAATTTCCGGGCTATTACCTGTCCGGAGACGGCGGTTACCTTGATGAAGAAGGCTATGTGTTCATTATGGGGCGCACGGATGATGTCATAAACGTAGCTGGTCATCGCCTATCAACCGGAGAGATGGAAGAGGTGGTTGCAGCGCATGAGGCCGTGGCTGAGTGTGCCGTATTTGCAGCGAAAGATGAGCTAAAAGGCCAGGTGCCCGTGGCTATGGTGGTGCTTAAAGATGGTGTGGATCTTACCCAGGAGCAGCTGCGCGCAGCACTTGTTCAGTCTGTACGGGGCAAAATAGGCGCAATTGCTTGTCTGAAGCAAATTCTGGTTGTAGAGCGTTTGCCAAAAACACGCTCGGGAAAGATATTACGCAAAAACCTACGCCAGCTGGTGGATGGTGAAGCGATGACAGTCCCGTCGACCATTGACGACCCTGCCACGCTTGATGAAATCAGTGTGCTGTGGCATGCCACACAGCAACAAGCCTAAGGTAGCCTAGATACACTTAGCCGGTTTTGGCAGGCCGGCTATTTTAGTGGCCTGTTTTGCCGGACCTTTCGGAAACAGTTTATAGAGGTAAATGCTTTTACCTTTATCTTCACCCAGCTTCTGCCCGATGGCCTTAACCAGCATGCGAATGGCCGGGCTGGTATTGTATTCTTCGTAAAAGTCGCGCACAAAGTTGACCACTTCCCAGTGGGCGTCTGTCAGCGTTATATTCTCTTGCTGAGCCAGCAATGGCGCCAGCTCTTTATGCCAGTCCTGATGATTGAGCAGGTAGCCTTCTTTATCTGTTTCGATCTGTTTATCTTGAAAAACGAGCATAGTTACCACGTAATAGTTTTATGACATTGCTCAACCAGCAAGACCCACTGCTGGTCGCTGAGCGGTTCGATATTATCTTGCGCGCTGATCCCGCGTGCCTGAGCACAGACACTGAGCATACAGGTACGGTTGGCGCTAAGCTTGCGCCACGCCGCCTGATCATAACAGGCGTCCCGTGTGAGCAGCAGCACATCCTGCTCAGCGAGCAAGCTTGCACTGAATACATCATGATAGTAGCTCAGTGGCTTAGAAAAAATATGTAATGTAGGAAGGCTCATAAACTGACCACCTTACTTTGCTGTGCGAGTAATGCCTGTTGCGCCTCCAAAGTCAGGACCTGGGCGTCAATATTCAGTGCTTCAGGAGTGAGCGCGAAACGCTGCATGGCTTGGGCGCAGACATAAACTTGCTCAACATCATAGATCTCCAGCGTTTTAAGCTGTTTAAAGTAGTTCTTGATACCTAACTGGGATGCATCGTTACCTTGTTTTAGGGCCAGCACGGCAGGACCCTTAAAAAGCCAGGAGACATTCTGATCCAGCGCAGCAAAAATCAATGCCATGTCTAATCCTTCACGGATATGGGCGCCGTCGAATGGAGCAGTGTGGTTGATCACCAGAATGTTTTCACTCATTTGAATTGCACCCATTTATCCGCTTTCGTTGCCAGCATGGCAAACTCTGCCAACCCGGCAACCTCAAAAGGGCCACACTGGGTGGTGTCCAGGCCATGTTTTTCTGCCGCGGTAACGCACAGTTTTAGCGCAATACCTGCGTCATGCAGGGATTGCCACAGCTGTGTTGGCTGAAGTTCATCGCTGGCCAAACTAAAATGCTGACTGGCAAACAAAACGGCTTGCTGATAAAGGAAGATACAAGCGACTTGATGCTCTTGTGCCTGTAAAGCTTGGGTAAAGCGCAGCAACTGCTGTAACGCATCGTGGTTACTGACATCGCTGTGCAGGGAAAGTACGTACTGGCTCAAAAGTTACTCATAAAAAAAGCCCCGAATGGGGCTTATTTTAGCAAACTGAGCAGATTAGTCATCACTTGAGCCAAGTAGTGAAAGAATGGCTGTGAACAAGTTATAGATGCTCAGGTACAGGCTGACCGTTGCCAGGATGTAGTTTGTTTCACCGCCGTTAACGATACGGCTTGTGTCGTACAGGATAAAACCAGACATAAGCAATACAACCGCCGCGTTAATCGCGATAAAAGCAACTGAGCTGCCGATGAACAAGTTAACCAGGCTCGATACAATCACGACCAGCATACCAACAACCAGGAAACCGCCCATGAAAGAGAAGTCTTTTTTAGTTGTTAAAGCGTAAGCAGACAAACCAAAGAACACCAACGCCGTTGAGCCAAGCGCTTGTGCAATCAGTAGGCTACCATTTGGCATCGCCGCATAATGACTAAGCAGTGGGCCTAAGCCAAAGCCAAGTAAACCTGTGAACAGGAAAACCAAGCCAATCGCTGAGCTGGAATTCGCTTTTTTCTGGATAACAAATAAAAGACCAAAAGCAATTAATGAACAGACAAGACCGGTAAAGCGCGGTAGTGCCATAGTCATAGAGATGGCAGCAGTAATCGCACTAAATGCCAGTGTCATTGCCAGTAGGAAGTAGGTGTTTTTAAGCACCTTGTTAGTTTCGACCGTCGACATAGCCACTTTTTGGCCAGTGTACGAATGATTGAACGCCATTTTCAGCTCCTTATTAGAAACACAATGTTCCGAAAATTATTCTAGGCCAAGATTACCAAGAGTTAAATCACTCGGCAAACCTTTCTGAGTAAGTAGACCTTAAAACCACCGTAAAAGTTCTTTAACTACTGAAATTAGCCTCTAAAATCTTTCAATGTGTCCGATGTTTGTACAAATCAAGTGAATTTTAACCAATTAAACAAAAAAGCGAAAAAAAAGCTTCACAAGGGGGCCGGGATTCTCTAATATTCGCCCCGCTGCGGAGAGATGGCTGAGTGGTTGAAAGCACCGGTCTTGAAAACCGGCATACGTTAATAGCGTATCTAGGGTTCAAATCCCTATCTCTCCGCCACTTTATTTTACGCAGGCTTGCCCATGATAGTTCACCGGCGAGCAGTGATAATTAGATTTGGAGAGATGGCTGAGTGGTTGAAAGCACCGGTCTTGAAAACCGGCATACGTTAATAGCGTATCTAGGGTTCAAATCCCTATCTCTCCGCCACATTAAGGCCGCAAGTCTCAGACTCGCGGCCTTTTTCTTTTCCATCATTTGACTGTGCTTAGCCCGCAAACCGCAATGCTCTTTTTACGTAGCGCTTGGCACGATGCGCGCAGGCATCTATCGCATCAGACGCCTTACCCGCCACCTCTTTGACTTCTATGGCCTGGAAGCCCTTCAGTCCAACCCGTATGGTGCAATGATATTGGGGACTGGCTTGTACCATATCCTCATGGGTTAAAAGGTAAACTTCGACTTTGTCTATTTGCCCCGCATAGCGGCCAAGCATTAGCCTTATTTGCGCCTCAACATGATTATCCTCGGCTTCTGTTGTGTCACTATAGGATGAAAACACATCTACCCACATATTTTACTCTCGTTGATTGCTTTATCACTCGCCTGTCTTTTAGGCATACTCAAACGTTGCCTTTAGTATGAAGTGCTACCTGATCAAGCCTATCAATCGAAAAGAATTAAGTGAAATCGTTTGTTCTATATACTACAGTTCGGATTATTCGAAGTGTCTTTGACGGTGAGGAAGCCTCATGCAGGATGTCATTAACTACAAACACTTAAAATATTTTTGGGCGGTGGCCCATGAGGGCAGTATCGCCAAAGCCAGTGCCAAACTTAATATTACCCCGCAAACCATCAGTGGCCAGTTGTCTTTGCTCGAAGAGCGGGTCGGTAACGAGTTACTGCAAAAAGAGGGGCGCGGGTTGCGCTTAACCGATACCGGCAGAGTCGTATTGCGTTATGCCGACGAAATCTTTGAACTGGGCAATGAGCTGAGTGATGTATTAAAAGGCAACAGTGCGGTAGGGCCAGCGGAGTTTATCGTGGGGGCGTCGAGTGTCTTGCCCAAAACCATAGTCCATAAGATCATTGAGCCGGCCATGCACATTGAGCAGGACATTCGGTTGACCAGCCTGGAAGGCCCTGTTGAGAGTATGCTGGCGGACCTGGCGATACATAAAGTTGACCTGGTTTTAAGTGATGTGCCTGTGACGGGGGCTTTCAGTGTAAAGGCTTATAATCACCTGCTCGGAGAAAGTGGTATCACCTTTTTGGCCGCGCCGGCGCTGGCCCGTCAGTATGCCAAAAACTTTCCTATGTCATTGAATAACGCGCCTTTGCTGTTGCCGACACAGCAGCATGAAATTCGCAAAGAGTTTGATTTTTGGTTGAGCGATCATAATATTCATCCCAATATTGTCGCCCAGTTTGACGACAGCGCATTGATGAAATCGTTTGGCCAGTCTGGCCTGGGGCTATTTTTTATGCCCAGCACGATTGCCAAAGATGTGTGTGACGCATTCCACGTGCGCCCGGTTGGGGAGCTGCCGCACGTCAAACAAAAGTTTTATGCGATTTCGGCAGAGCGTAAGATCCGACACCCGGCCATTGCGGCTATTTTTAACGCAGCCAAGGCGTCTTTATTTAAGTGAAATACGACGCCAAAGTGGCAAAAGATCAACTCTATGCCAAACTTATTGTTCGTATTTTTCGACTTTTTAAGTTTAATAATTCGAGTTTTACATATTGTTGCAGCACCCTAGTATAGTTTTAGTACAACTAGTTCCCGAGGTGTTTTATGCAAGATCTGAAAGACTGGCACAGTCAACACTCAGAAGCAGTACTCAAGCAGTTCGAGGCCAACCCGGAGCGGGGCTTATCACCGCAACAGGTCGACAGGCAACAAGCTCAGTTTGGGCCGAACGCCATTACCAAACACGATGGCGATGGGCCACTCAAGCGATTTGCCCTGCAGTTCCATCAGCCCCTGGTCTATATTCTACTCTCTGCGGTCGTCGTTACGCTGGCTCTTCAGGAGTGGGTCGACTCAATCGTCATTTTCGCTGTGGTGCTACTCAACGCCATCATTGGCTTTGTACAAGAGTCTAAAGCGATCAATGCCATCAATGCCTTGTCGGGCAGTATTAAATCAACCGCAACCGTGATCCGCGACGGGGTAAAATCCACCATTCCTTCCCAACAACTCGTGCCCGGCGATATCGTGTTGCTGCAGGCAGGCGATAAAGTGACGGCGGACATGCGCCTGGTAAAGGTCAGAGACTTACAGGTTGATGAGTCGGCATTGACCGGCGAGTCGGTCCCTGTCGAGAAAAACCTTGAGGTGCTCGCCAAAGAAGCCTTGCTGGGCGATCGCCAGAATATGGCGTTTTCGTCGACACTGGTAGTTTATGGTACCGGCGTTGGGGTTGTCACCGAGACCGGCGACAATACCGAAATTGGTAAAATCTCCGAGCTAATAGCAACCACGCCAACACTGGATACTCCATTAACCAAGCGCATCAAGCAATTCAGCCATGTATTGCTGTACGCGATTGTGGGCCTGGCAGCCATCACCTTATTGATCGGATATTTGCATGGTCAGCCTTTGCTTGATTCCTTTATGGCGGCAGTTGCCTTAGCGGTGGGCGCGATCCCCGAAGGCTTACCTGCGGCGGTTACAATTATGCTGGCCATCGGTGTCTCGCGGATGGCGAAACGTAAAGCGGTGATCCGTAACTTGCCTGCGGTTGAAACACTGGGAAGCACCACTATTATCTGCTCTGATAAAACGGGCACCTTGACCAAAAACGAGATGACGGTAGAGCAAATCTACAGTGGCGGACAGCTCTATGCGGTATCTGGCAATGGGTATGATCCAGAGGGTGAAATCCAGGCTCAGATGCCACAGTCCGAGCTACAGAGCGCGGCCGTTGACCCCAGCACTCAGCCGGGTCTCTATGCAACGCTCAGAGCGGGTGCTTTGTGTAATGACGCTCAGCTTATGGCACCGGATACGCAAAACGCACAGTGGCGCATTAGCGGCGACCCGACCGAGGCGGCATTACTGGTGTCGGCACATAAAGCCAATATGGCCTCAGGCAGCCTGAACGCCAAACGGGTCGATTGCATCCCGTTCCAATCTGAATATCAGTATATGGCTACTTTGGATGACGTTGACGACGCGCGCATAATCCATATGAAAGGCTCCATCGAGAGTATTTTGCCCAAGTGTCAGTTTATGCTCAATGAGCAGGGCGCTTGTGTTGCGCTTGATCAGGAAACCGTTGAACAACAAGTGGAGCGCCTTGCCGCTAAAGGCCTGCGGGTACTTGCTTTTGCCTGCAAAGCGACTTCCCAGGAGCAAACCACGCTGAGCCATGAAGATGTGGCCGGTGAGCTGGTGTTCCTCGGCTTGCAGGCAATGATAGATCCGCCTCGTCCGGAAGCCATTGAGGCCGTTGCAGCCTGTCACCGCGCAGGGATCCGGGTCAAGATGATCACCGGCGACCACGCCCTGACCGCTACCAGTATCGCCAAACAGCTTGGCATTATTCAGCCGCAAAGCGCGGGTAAAACCATCACTGGCTATCAGTTGGGGGATTTGTCGGAGCATGAGTTCAGTGACATTGCCAGTAACAATGACGTGTTTGCACGGGTTAGCCCTGAGAACAAGTTACAGCTGGTAAAATCGCTCCAGGCTGAAGGCCATGTAGTGGCCATGACGGGGGATGGGGTAAATGATGCACCAGCGCTCAGACGAGCTGATATTGGTGTGGCCATGGCGCTCAACGGAACCGAAGTGGCCAGAGATGCATCGGATATGATGCTGACCGATGATAATTTTGCCACTGTGCGCGCCGCGGTTGAGGAAGGCCGGGGTGTCTTCGATAATCTCAAAAAGTTCATTGTCTGGACATTGCCGACTAACGGCGGGGAAGGCCTGGTTATCTTGCTGGCCGTACTCTTGGGTGTCTCTTTACCATTGTTACCCGTACATATTCTATGGGTTAACATGACCACCGCGATATTACTCGGCCTGATGCTGGCGTTTGAGCCCAGAGAAAAGGGCATTATGGAACGTCCTCCATACGACCCGGACGCCCCCATCATAGACAGGATCTTAATGTGGCGTATTTTGTTGGTGTCGTCGTTATTGTGTATCACAGCCTTTGGCCTGTATGAGCTGGAGCTGATGTGGGGTGCAACAGAAGCACAAGCCAGAACCGTGGCGGTTGCCATGTTTGTCGTCGGCGAAGCATTCTACCTGTTTAACTGTCGCTCGCTGGACCGCTCCGTGTTTTCAGTCGGGATGTTCTCAAACCGCTGGATCTGGATTGGTATCGCATGGATGATGGCGCTGCAGCTCTTGTTTACCTATCAGCCTCTGATGAATGACTGGTTCCAAAGTGCGCCTATCTCGCTAGAAGCCTGGCTGCGTGTTATTGCCTGTGGTTGGTTGATCTCCCTGATTGTTGGGGTTGAGAAGCACCTGCGCGGCAGAAATAAAACGTCTCAGGCCACGTCAGATACAAACACTAACAGAGTGAGCGAATCAGTATGAACTCAAAGACACATTCTCACACTTCAGACAAACGGACCTTGCTTATCCGAGCATTGATCTTCAGTGCACTTTGGTTGCTACTCACGAAAGGGGCGTGGTCCTCATGGGTGGTAGGCATTGTCGTTGTGCCTGTGTCTGTCTGGATGAGCATGTGTCTTTTTAACAGTACACCGAGTAAAGCAGAGAATAATGGCAATCCTGTAACAGGCCAGCTGCATTATGGTCGCTTGTTGCGCCTGTTGCCGTATTTTCTGCTGAACTCGTTAAAAGGGGGAATACAAACCGCACGCCTGGCGTTTTCGCCGCGCATTGAAATGCGTCCGGGCACTGTCTTTTACTCGGTACAACTACCATTAGGGCATACACAGTTGTGGTTTGTACACCTGATCAGTTTGTTGCCGGGTACTTTGAGTGCCCATCTGCAAGGAAAGCGACTACAGATCCATATGCTTGAGGTGACTGAAAGCAATTACCGGGATGTCATTGACTGTGAACAAAAGATAGCCTATTTGTTTGATTTAAAAATAGATAAACAATCGGTGCCAGCATTGAAGGAGCAATTATGAGTGACTATTTGAATCTAGCGATTTTACTTTTAACTCTGGTCTTGCTAGGTGGATTATGGCGCCTTTGGTTGGGTCCTTCCAAACTTAACCGGATACTTTCTTTGCAGCTGTTTGGCACCATAGGTGTGGCCATTCTGGCACTGCTTGCTGTGGTGTACCAGCAAAGCGCGTTGTTTAATGTGGCACTGGTGTTGGCTCTGCTGGCCCCAACTGCAACGGTTATTCTGGTGAAGATGGGAGAGACTAAATCATGACGCTTTTCGACTGGTATAGTCTGGTGATGGTGACACTGGGTGTGTTCTTTTTTGTTGCAGGCTGCGTTGGCTTATGGCGCTTTCCCGATGAACTATCAAAACTGCATGCCCTGACCAAGGCCGATAACTTGGGATTGGGGTTTATTGTTTTAGGCGTGATCCCCCAAGTTGGTGAAGTGGCAGATGCTATCCAGCTGTTGGTGATCTGGGTTGCAGTTATGCTGGCCGGTGCAGTTTCCTGCTATTTGTTGGCCAGTCAAACAGGGCCAGCAAGTAGCGAGCAAAGCGGCAATGAGCCGGGGCGCGAATGTAAGGAGCAGACGTATGATAAACGGTGAGTTAGTTATCGACCTGCTGTTGGGCTGCGGTGCCGTCGTGACGGCCTTATTGTGCCTGACAGCCAAAGATTTATTTCAGGCAATTCTGTTGTTTATCAGTATGGGCTTGCTGGTCACACTTGCCTGGGTCAGGCTCGGTGCCTGGGATGTTGCCATCGCGGAAGCGGCCATTGGTGCCGGTTTAACGGGCGCGCTGCTCATCGCCACTCGCAGGCAGCTTAATCAATAACGCTGATCTGAACATTCACCACAGGGGTAATCTATGTTTAATGACTTGACGTTGGGTCGTAATACGCAACAACAGGCAGGTTTGCCGGTCGGCGTCTTGATTATGCTTGTCCTGGCAATCGCCGTAGCTTGTCTTTTTTTGATTAAAGCGCTTATCGACTTTGGACCTGCTGAGCAGCCTCTTGTGGCGCTCGTCGCATCCAACCTTGCACAAAGTGGCGTCGACAATCCGGTTACAGCGGTGTTGCTCAACTTTCGCAGCTACGACACTTTGCTTGAGGTTGCAGTGCTTTTGATTGTGGCACTGGCGGTGGTACCTGCAAGCACAGAGCAAAGCAAGTTGCGGTTTATTAGTGTGTCGGTACCGACCAAGCGCAGCTTTGTGTTGGAGGCATTTCTGCGTTGGTTACTACCCGCGATTGTGGTGACCTCAGGGTATCTTTTATGGACCGGTGCGGCCTTGCCTGGCGGGGCGTTTCAGGCAGGTGCCTTACTGGCGGGAGCCGGTATTCTACTACTGCTGGCCGGTCATCATAGTTTTAATTTTAATGCGCCAGCCGCGCGATTATTGTTAGTCGTAGGTTTGGCTGTCTTTTTATTGGTGGGCGCAGCTGTGATCCTGTCAAGCGGCATCGCATTAGCTTACCCGCCAGCTTGGGCTGGAATGTTAATTCTGGTCATAGAAGTCGCGGCAACACTAACCATAGCGGCGATTTTAGTGTCGCTGTTTTGTGCGTTGCAGGTTGAACCACCACGTGCAAAGTACGAGGGTCTAACAAAGGAGGAGCACTCATGACGCAAGCGATGTTATATGCTGTTTTTGGCATTGTTTTATTTGGCGTTGGGCTGTTTGGCGTGCTGGCGATTGCTCACGTGATGAAAAAGATCCTCGCAATAAACATTTGTGGCGTTGGCGTATTTATGGTGTTTCTCGCCAATGCGTCATCTGGCGTTGCCGCTGATTTTGTGCCACATGCGATGGTGCTGACTGGCATTGTGGTGGCCGTTGCAGGTACTGCGATGGCTTTATCTTTGGTGGTAAGAATTAACGCACTTGAACAGCAAGAGGAAGACGCTTAATGCCGATATCTGACGTATCCTCTTTACTTCCTCTGCTGGTCGCTATTCCCCTGACAGGCGCCATCTTTTCTGTATTGATAAATTCCAAACATGGGCAGGTGCTGACAGGGCTGCTTGCGGCATTGAGTTTGGCGCTGGTGATCTGTGCAATCTTACTAGGCCTACCTTCTGAGGGGCTACAGAGCACAGCGGCATTCAGATACCCTCTTGCTGGCTGGCAGGCGCCGTTAGGTATTGCACTGAGTCTGGACGGATTTTCAGCATTGCTGCTGACGTTGACGACTTTCTTGGTCACTGTATTGACCTTTTATTCAGTTTATTATTTTTCGGCTTCGCCTGCTCGTGTGCGCTTTTGGCCGCTTTGGTGGTTGCTGGTGGCTGGGATTAACGCGCTATTTTTATCGGCTGATATCTTCAATGTGTATGTAACACTCGAGATCATCGGGCTGGCTGCGGTTGCGCTGGTTGCACTGAGTGGTAACAAGGCTGGCCTGACAGCGGCGCTGCGGTATCTGTTGGTGGGCTTGCTTGGGTCGCTTTGCTATTTAATGGCTGTGGCTTTGTTGTATCACCTTTACGGCACACTGGACTTTGCTCAGCTTGCTTCGAAGGCTGAGTCGAACCCGTTAAGCTGGGCTGCATTGGCGCTTATTACTGTAGGTCTTGTGTTAAAAACGGCGCTGGTTCCACTACATTTTTGGTTGCCCCATGCGCACGGCAGTGCTCCGGCACCGGTCAGCGCTATTTTGTCTGCACTGGTTGTCAAAGCCTCGTTTTATCTGCTGGTGAGATTTTGGATGGAGATTTTGGCACCGGCCGTTACCAATGATGCATTGATGCTGCTGGGTATTCTTGGGGGCCTGGCGATTCTGTGGGGGTGCATTCAGGCACTCAGAGCGACACGCTTAAAACTGATGGTAGCCTATTCGACTGTCGCGCAGATTGGGTATTTGTTTCTACTGTTCCCGCTATTGATGAGCGCGGAAGGGACATCAGCATCACAGCTGGCTGCGCAGCATCAAAGTGCACTTGCAGCGGTGTGCTACTTTATTGTTGCGCATGCCTGTGCCAAAGCGGCAATGTTTATTGCTGCTGGCAATATCATCCATTCATTGGGGCACGACGATATCGCCAAGTTGCAGGGCATGGCCAAGTATATGCCGCTGAGCTTGTTTACGTTTGCGATAGCCGGTGGCAGTTTAATTGGATTGCCACCCAGTGCCGGGTTTATCGCTAAATGGTTATTGCTTAATGTTGCCATAGATACTGGGCAGTGGTGGTGGGTCGTGATCATTCTCAGCGGCGGACTATTAGCGGCACTGGCCATATTCAGAGTCCTGGACCTGGCATTTATTAAACCAGAGCAGGCGTCTGAGCAGGTTGCCCCCGATAACTGGCAGAAGGTGCCCGTTGCCATGCCGCTCAGTGGTTTGGCACTTGCGCTCTGTACAATGGCGCTGGGCTTTAACGCGGATCTGATCATTGATCTCATAACGATAGGAGGCGGCGAATGATGTGGCAAAGTACTCTGCCTTTATTGATTTTAATAAGCGCGCTGGCATCGGGCATTGCGATATTCTTTGTCAGTGACGACAAGCCCATACTCAGAAAAACCTTGAACTTTTTGGGGGCTGGCAGCTGTGTAGCCCTGATCTTAGTGATGATCTCGGGCGTGTATCAGGGGCAGGTGTTTGAAACGCGTCTACCTTTACTGCCTAATATGGATCTGGTGCTGCATGCGGATGCGCTGTCATTGCTGTTTGTCGCCTTATCCGGTTTACTGTGGTTGCTGACCACAATTTATGCCATCGGCTATCTGGAGCAATCCCCCAACCGCAGTCGTTTTTTCGGGTTCTTTAGCCTGTGTGTATTTGCGACCATAGGTGTTGCGCTTGCGGGCAACCTGATCACCTTTTTGATTTTCTATGAGTTGCTGACGCTGACAACCTATCCGCTGGTTGTGCATAAAGGGAACAAAGCATCGCTGGCGGCCGGCCGTAAGTATCTGATTTACACCATGCTGGGGGGAGCCAGCCTACTGGCCGGTGTTGTCTGGCTTAAAGCCCTGGCGGGCTCACTGGATTTTACCGCAACCGGAATTTTGGCCTCTATGCCGCACCTGGACCCGCTTCATCTGAAAGTGATTTTTGCTTTGATCATCATAGGCCTGGGTGTCAAAGCGGCGTTGGTACCGTTGCACGGCTGGCTACCGTCTGCCATGGCGGCACCTGCGCCGGTCAGTGCCTTGTTGCATGCCGTTGCTGTTGTAAAAGCGGGCGCATTTGGCATAGTGCGAGTAGTATATGATGTTTACGGTGTTGAGTTTGCGCAAGAGCTGGGGTTGACCATCATACTGGCTGTTATGGCCTCTATTACCATTGTGTATGGCTCGACCCGAGCGGTGTTTCAGGATGATTTGAAGCGCAGGCTGGCTTATTCGACGGTCAGCCAGGTGTCCTATATTGCGCTGGGCACAGCCATTGCCGGACCGATTGCGACAATCGGCGGGATTGCACACCTGGTCCACCAGGGGTTGATGAAAATCACTATGTTTTTTTGTGCCGGTAGTATTGCAGAAACACTTGGCGTCACTAAGGTGAGTCAAATGAATGGTGCTGGTAAGCGCATGCCGCTTACTATGCTGGCGTTCAGTCTGGCGGTGCTGGGGATGATAGGGATCCCGCCCGCTGCGGGCTTTATTTCCAAATGGTATTTGGGTACCGGTGCATTGGAGGCGGGGTTGTATTGGGTGCTTGGGGTGCTGATTATTAGTAGCCTGCTTAATGCTATCTACTTTCTGCCCATCCTGTATGCCGCCTGGTTTAAGCCACAGCAGGGACCCTGGCCCAAAGAGCAACCGCGCGGGCGCTTTGAAACACACTGGATGCTGATGTTGCCGCCAATTGTAACGGCGTTACTGGCATTGAGTGCTGGCTTATTTGCAGACGCTCAGTTTAGCCCACTCAACTGGGTTAAGCTAATAGCAGCCCGGGAGTATGGTAGTGAGTTTGTGTCGACACTGGCATTAAGTTCGCAACAGGTCCCCTGGATGTGGCTGGCAATTATTACGCCCATATTGTGCGCGCTGCTGCTCGTGCGCAAGCGGATGCAGGAAATTGCTCATTGGTTTTTGCCTGTGTCTGCCGCTACAGCACTGCTGGCATTTAGCGTGTCATCGCAAGGCACAAATACCACGCCGTGGCTGTTCTTTGGTAGTATCATGACGCTCAATGAGACGACCTCGACCTTTTTCCTGCTCGCGGCCTGCTTATGGCTTCTGGCTGCGGTCTTTGCCGTCAACTTTGCCAAAGACGATGCGCGCAAAGTGCGTTTTTGCCTGTTTTTCCTGCTCGCCATGTGCGGTAACTTTGGGCTTATACTTGCCGAGGACATGTCAGGTTTTATCAGTTTCTTTACTTTGATGAGTCTGGCCTCGTATGGCCTGGTTGTGCACTTTGACACAGAGGAGGCACATCAGGCCGGTAAGTCTTATATGCAATGGGCTGTGCTGGGAGAGTTGTTGCTGTTTACCGCTTTGGCTGGTCTCGCTTTTGGCTCAATTGATCCGTCCTCAGCAGGTAATCCTGAGCAGGCTTACCCGGCCTGGGCAATTGGGTTTTTGCTTGCCGGGTTTGGCATAAAAGCAGGGTTGTTTGGCCTGCATGTGTGGCTGCCATTGGCGCACCCGGTTGCTCCCGTTGCTGCCAGTGCGTTGCTGAGCGGCATTATGGTTAAAGCCGGTTTGCTGGGCTGGCTGAAGTTTATTCCATTTGGTGAAGTCGCGTTTGCAACCTTTGGCTCTGTACTCGTGGTGCTCGGGCTGTTTGCGGCATTTTTTGGTGTTTTAGTGGGCGTGACGCAGGAAAACCCCAAAGCTTTACTTGCTTACTCAACCATGAGCCAGATGGGTATCTTGATAGCCGCAGTTGGTGCGGGGCTCAAATATCCCGAGATATGGTCTGTGCTGTTGCCAGCGGTAGTATTATACGCAGTGCACCACGGACTGGCTAAAGCGGCGCTGTTCCTTTTTGCAGGGATGAATAGCACCCTGGCATGGCAGAAGTATCCCTGGCTGTTTTGGGTGGCAGTAGCGCTGCCTGCTGCTGCGCTGGCCGGGTTGCCGTTGACCAGTGGCGCGGTTGCCAAGGTGGCGCTAAAAGATGTGGTCGGGCGGGATCTGCTTATGGGCACTGTATTGCCATTAACCGCAGTCGGTACCACCTGGCTGATGATGCGATTCTTACAATTGATTGGGCAAAAGCGCTCAAACGCTACAAAGAGTCAGCCGGATAGACTTCAGTTAGGCGCATATGCGCTATTGCTGGTCCTGGTTTTAGTTATGAGTTACCTAATCCCTCAGGCTGAGGCGGCATGGTCTACGCAACTTGCCTTGGCGAGTGTATGGGGGAGTGCATGGCCAGTGTTACTTGGGCTTGGGCTGTACCTCGCAACACGTCCCTTTGTTAATAACATGGAGCCGCTGCCACCTGGTGATATCAATCTTGCCTATGTGGAGGCTGGCACACTGGTGCGTCTTGGCGCAGATACAACGGCAGATGGTTTGCAATTGCTGAAGGGTGAATTAAAGAGTACCTCCTGGCAGCTGCCTCAGCGGGTTTTACAAAGGCAAGCCCGGCTGATAGGCATAGCCACTGCCACCATACGCTTTGCGGTGACGCCGGGTGTGTTGTTTGCTGTGCTGCTGAGCATGTTGTTATGGTTTATGGTTGTTTAAACCTATTAGACCAAAGTTGACTTGTGATACATGCGTTTGCCGTTAACACTGAGCATGTTTAAGCAAAGTGTGAAAAGGTGAAAGAGATGATCAAAAGACAAGTAGCTAAAGCTGTGGGGTATTCGTTACTGTCTCCGCTCATCATTGGGCTTGTGCTGGGCAGCTATTACGCGTTGATAAGTGGCCAGAGCAAAGTGCTGTTTCAAATACTGATGACGGCGGTGGCGAATGCTCATATTGTTGGGTTATCCATGGCATTTTTTGTTTTACCAGCCTATTTATTGCTGCTGCGCTATAACAAGCTAAGTTATTCAGGCATTTTGACGGCTGGCATGCTCGGCGGAGCGCTGTTTAGCTTTTTGTTCGTTGCCAGTTCCGGCATGGTTTTTATTATCAATGCGGTGATGGCGGCACTGGGAGCAGGGCTGTTTTTGTTCAGTTTGCGTCGCAATGCGCATAGGGTGTGATGGCTTTTTATACAGCTCGGTGGTGTTTTACACTAATTTAATAGTTTTTCTGTCTAAAAGGTTTCATTTAGCTGCACGAAAGAGTACCTTTACTTCTTATGTAAATTTGTTGAATGACCGCAATGCAGAAGAAAAAGTTCTACGATACTCTCAGCCTACAAGCTCAGGCCCTGATTGGTGATGAGCACAATTACATCGCCAATATGGCAAACCTCAGCGCCCTGTTATTTACCTCATTGGAAGACATAAACTGGGCTGGCTTTTATCTTTTAGATGGTAAAGATGAGCTCGTATTAGGTCCTTTCCAGGGCAATCCTGCCTGCATTCGAATTCCGCTTGGCAAAGGCGTATGTGGCACTGCGGCCGCTGAGTTAACCACTCAACTCGTCGAGGATGTGCACAGCTTTGATGGTCATATTGCCTGCGATGCTGCATCAAACTCCGAAATCGTCATCCCTGTGATGAGAAATGGTGAATTATTTGCCGTGCTGGATATCGATAGCCCGAGTTTGGCAAGGTTTGACGATGAAGATAAAATAGGCCTGGAAGCACTGGTTAAATGCTTTGAAGGTACATTGTAAATGAAAGAATTACTCAACGTTCAGGATTACCTGTTTTCAAACTTCGATGTCGGAGACTGGGAAGGGGACGAAGAGCGTGTCGCAGAAACGTTGAATGAGCTTATCCACGTAGCCTGGGAGCAAATACCTGACGATCTGGCGTGCGAGCAAATTGATTTAATTATAAATGGAATATGGGAACATCTGCGCGGCGATTTAGCACTTGTTGAAGCCGAGTATGATGAACTCGTTGACTGGGTTACACACTACATTCAGTCATCTCTTGATGATAATATTGAACTATAGGTTTAGACATGGAAACCACAAACAAGCTAAAAGATATCAAAGAGGTTCTCGACTTTTTATATGCCGAGTTTCCTCAGTGTTTTAAACAAAAAGACGGTATTAAACCGCTTAAGGTCGGTATCTTCAAAGATATTGCCGCCAGAATCGAAGGATCTGAAAAAGTCAGTAAGACTCAGGTTCGTCAGGCGCTGCGCAAGTACACTTCTTCGTGGCGTTATTTAGAAGCCGTAATTAACAATGAATTTCGTGTTGACTTGGACGGTAATGATGCCGAGAAAGTTGAGCAGGAACATGTAGAACATGCGCAAAAAGCACTGGAAGAGTCACGTGCTAAAATGGCTAAACGTAAGAAGCCGCAACGTCCAAGACAAGATGGTCGTGGTGAGCGCCGTCGCGACGGTGACACAAAATCTTACAAATCTCGCGGTGAGAACAAGCACCGTCACGGCAATAAAAACGCTAAAGTTAATGCTAAGCCAGAGCAACAGCAACGTCGTAGCTCAGGTAAAGTTGAACCTCTGCCGGCAAATGAGGTCAAGGTAAATAATAAGGTTAAAGTAAAGTTGGGACAGGCCTTAGTTAATGCAACCATCACTGAAGTCAACAAAGATGAAGTTCATGTTGAATTGGTGACAGGTATGCAAGTTAAAACAAAAGCTGAAAGCCTGTTTATTCTTTAAGGAGTAGTGTATGAGTAATAAGTTACCTTTAGTTGGTGCAATCGCACTGTTTGTGTCTGGCGTGTGTTCAGCTGCAACACAGACTGTCACGGAAAAAGACATTCCTGTACTGGAGCCTGAAATCCAGCATGCGACGGCAACCAAAAGGGTAACCAGTAAATTTACTCGTGAGCACTACAAGCGCTTTAAACTCGACGATGCGCTGTCTGAGCAAATTTTTGACCGTTATATCGAGAATCTCGATTATAACAAGTCACTGTTTCTTCAGTCAGACATCGACAAGTTTGCGAATTACAGAAAGCAATTTGACGATGCATTGAAAAAAGGCAAACTCGATTTTGCCTTTGATATGTTCAACGTCAGTATGCAACGTCGCTACGAGCGCTTTAACTATGCTATTTCTCTGTTAGATACAGAAATGAAGTTTGATAAACCGGACGAGTTTGTATTTGACAGAGAAGAGATGCAATTTGCCAGCACTCAAGCCGAGCTGGATGAGTATTGGCGTCAACGCGTTAAGTCCGACGCTCTGCGGTTAAAACTCACAGGCAAAGACTGGGCAGGCATCAAAGAAGTGCTGACCAAGCGCTATAAGAACACCATCAAACGTTTGGTACAAACCAATAACGAAGATGCATTTCAGATTGTGATGAATGCCTTTGCGCGCAGCATCGAAGCGCATACTTCTTACTTATCGCCCCGTCGTGCTGAGCAATTTAAAATGGACATGGAGCTTGAGCTGGAAGGCATAGGCGCCGTGTTGAGTTATGACGAAGACTACACGATTATTCGCAGTCTGGTTCCTGGCGGCCCTGCCGACAAAACAGAAAAAATCAAACCGGATGACCGCATTGTAGGCGTGGCGCAGGAAGGGGAAGAGTTTGTTGATGTGATTGGCTGGCGTCTCGATGACGTTGTCGACCTCATTAAAGGCCCTAAAGGGACCAAAGTACGGCTTCAGTATCTTAAAGGCAGTGACACCCATGGTACACCCAAAGTGGTGGAAATCGTGCGGGATAAAATCCGTCTTGAAGACAGAGCTGCGAAGTCGGAGGTTTTTGAAGCCAAATATTCAGATCTCACCAGCAAAGTCGGTGTGATTGAAATCCCCAGCTTCTATAACAACTTGTCGAAAGATGTGAAAAAGGAGCTGGAAAAGCTCAAAGAACAAAAGGTGGATGGTATTATCATCGATCTCAGACAAAACGGTGGCGGCTCATTGTATGAAGCCACTCAGCTGTCTGGGTTATTTATCGATAAAGGCCCGATAGTGCAGATCCACACTGCATACAACCGCGTTGAAGCACAAAAAGACAGTGACGGGGTGACTTATTACGACGGCCCGCTAACTGTATTGGTTGACCGTTACAGTGCATCTGCATCAGAGATTTTTGCTGCGGCAATGCAGGATTATGGTCGTGCAGTGGTGATCGGGGAGCAAACGTTTGGTAAAGGTACGGTACAGCAACACCGTGGCCTCAGAAAAACTTATGATCTGTTTGATAACGCACTTGGCAGCATTACCTACACCATTGCTAAATTCTATCGAATCGACGGTGGTAGCACCCAGAACAAGGGCGTTATTCCGGATATTTTACTGCCTTCTGCGGTTGACCCGGCAGAGTGGGGTGAGAGCCAGGAAGATAATGCGTTACCATGGGATAGCATTGTAAGAGCCAAATATCGCCAGTTAGATGACCTGAGCCCTACGATTAAGTATCTGAGCGAGCGACATGGGCTTCGTATTGCAAAAGAGCCTGAGTTTGCATACGTTTATGATGACATTGCGCGATACAAAGAACAGAAAGACGACATTGCGATTTCGCTGGTTGAAGCAGAGCGTACCAAAGAACGTGAAGAGCGTGACGAGCGTGCACTGAAGCGTACCAATGAGCGTCTTAAGCGCTTAGGTCAGGAGCCGGTGAAAGACCTGGACGATGTACCAGATATCATCGCAGAGCTGGACCCTTACCTGGAAGAAGCGGCGTTGATCACACAAGATTTGATTAACTATGGTCGCCTGGCCAAGAACAATACAGGTGATTGAGCAGCTGGTATAAAGCCAGGTTTACAGCAGGCTAAACGATGAAAAGGCGCATTGAGCGCCTTTTTTCGTTACCAGTGCGTGGGAAATTTGTTATTATTGACAGCTGCAATATTAAAAATAGTCAGGCAAGAAACTGTCTGGCGCTGTCTTGGGCGCAGGTTCAGGTGTTGTGCTTAACCATTGAACTGACCCGGCAGAGATAATAATAAAGCACTCCATTAAGTGCGAAGGAGTATTCTGGTTTGAGACAACAAAAGCAAGCATCCTATCTGGATGCCTTTATTCCAATTGTGGTACTAGTCAGCCTGTTAGGCGCTGCTGTATACCTGTACGGTGATAACTCTTCTTCAGGGCCGAACCAGATAGCCCTGCTGTTTGCGACCTTTACGGCCGCATTAATTGGCCTAAAAAATGGTTTTACCTGGAAAACGCTTGAAGAAGCCATGATCAAAGGGATCACGATTTCTTTAGGGGCAATCCTGATCCTGCTGATGGTGGGGGCTTTGATCGGGACCTGGCTGTTGTCTGCTACGGTGCCAACCCTGATCTATTATGGCTTACAGATCATTCATCCCTCCTGGTTCTATGCTGCAGGCTGTTTGATCTGTGGCATAGTTGCCATGAGTATCGGTAGCTCCTGGACTACGGCTGCAACCATAGGTGTTGCCCTATTAGGCGTCGCCAATGGCCTGGGGCTCGACCCGGTTGTCACGGCCGGCGCGGTGATCTCGGGTGCTTACTTTGGCGACAAACTTTCGCCACTTTCAGAAACGACCAATCTGGCGCCAGCAGTGGCAGGCAGTGATCTGTTTGAGCATATTCAGCACATGCTGTGGACCACAGTCCCAAGCTTTGTCATTGCTTTGATAATTTTTATCTTTATGGGATTCAACGCGGATGTGTCGAGTGAATCAAGCAAAATTGATGAAATTGCCACTATCTTGCAAAGTAACTTCAACATCAGCATCATTAACCTGGTGCCGCTGGCTATTTTATTAGGTCTTGCGATTAAAAAAATGCCTGCTTTTCCGGCTATTTCAATCGGCGCCGTCATTGGCGCGATTTGGGCGTTGCTGTTCCAGGGAGATTTGATAGCGAGTCAGGTGAACCCAGACGAGGGTGTGCTGGTGAGTCATTTCAAACTGGTTTGGGCAACCTTCTTTGACGGGTTCAGTCTTGAAACGGGTAACGCCAAAATGGATGACCTGCTCAGTGGCGGCGGTATGTCCAGCATGCTGACAACAACCTGGCTGGTCATGACGGCGTTGATGTTTGGCGCCATTATGGAAAAAACGGGACTGCTTGAACTGTTTGTTAAGAGCATTCTCAAAGTGGCAAAGAGCACAGGCTCTCTTATTGCCTCTACGGTTGCGACTTGTTTTGGTACTAACTTGGTTGCGGCAGATCAGTATATCGCCATTGTGGTACCAGGCCGTATGTTCAAAGAAGAATATAAGCAACGTGGCTTGAGAAGCGTGAACTTATCCAGAACGCTGGAAGACGGAGGGACAATCACCAGTCCTCTGATTCCCTGGAATACTTGTGGTGCCTATATGCAAAGCGTACTGCTGATTAACCCACTTGATTATGCCGTTTATGCTTTCTTTAACCTGATCAACCCGTTCCTGGCGATTGTATACGCTTACCTGGGTATTAAGATTTTGAAAATCAAGCCCAAAACAATGCAGCAGGGCACACCGGCTTCCGAAGCGCCCTAAGCGTTTAATCTGAATGAAACTAAAGCGCCTCATTAAAAATGGGGCGTTTTTACCTGTCTCCTAGCCATAAATCCCTTTGTCCTTAGCGCGGGTCGTTCTACAATAAAGATATTGATTTGCACTCATTTTTTCATTTTGCTCAGTCGAACCACACTGACATCTGCAAATGAATTTGATAATAGGAATTGTCATGACCTCAAAACCCCAGGCTAAATACCTGCATGATTATCAGCCTCCCACTCATGCAGTTGAAAACCTCTCCTTAACATTCGAACTGGATCCACAAAATACTCAGGTAACTGCGCGTTTTACATTGACGGCGCAAAGTGGTGCAAAGTCTGTGATGCTTGACGGTGTAGAGTTGACACTGAACTCTGTGAAAGTGAATGGACAAAACCATTCAGACTACACACTACATGATACAGGTCTTGAGTTACATGGGCTGAGTCCGCGCGCTGAAATTGAAATCGTCAATACCATTTCACCCGGCACCAATACCTCTCTTGAAGGTTTATATCTGTCAGATGGGGCGTACTGTACCCAGTGCGAGGCTGAAGGGTTTCGGAAAATTACCTATTTCCTGGATAGACCGGATGTACTGACGACCTATCAGGTCAAGATAGTCGGGCCCAAAGAAATGCCTTATTTGCTCTCTAACGGTAATAAGGTCGATAGTGGTGAGCTGGATGATGGCCGCCATTACGTATGCTGGGAAGACCCTTTTAAAAAGCCATCGTATTTATTTGCGCTGGTCGCCGGCGACTTTGATGTGCTGTCTGATAAGTTTGAAACCCGCTCAGGCCGCCAAGTCGACCTGCAACTCTTCGTTGATAAAGGTAATCTGAGCAAAGCACCGCACGCGATGACGTCTTTGAAGAAGGCCATGGCGTGGGACGAAGCGCGCTTTGACCTGGAGTACGATCTCGATATTTACATGATAGTTGCTGTGGACTTTTTCAACATGGGGGCGATGGAAAACAAAGGCCTCAATGTGTTTAACAGTGCTTGCGTACTGGCCAATCAGGAAACCGCGACCGACAGAGATTTTCACGTGATTGAGTCGATTGTTGGACATGAATATTTCCATAACTGGACAGGTAATCGTGTGACCTGTCGCGACTGGTTCCAGCTGAGCCTCAAAGAGGGCCTGACGGTATTTCGTGATCAGGAATTCAGCAGCGACTTGGGCTCTCGCGCATTAAACCGGATCGATGCGGTGAATACGGTTCGTACCCACCAGTTTGCAGAAGATGCCGGGCCAATGGCACACCCAATTCGCCCCCAACAAGTGATAGAAATGAATAACTTCTATACGGTGACTGTCTACAACAAAGGCGCTGAAGTGATCCGTATGATGCATACCATTCTGGGAGAGGCGGGTTTCCAAAAGGGCATGAAGCTGTATTTCGAACGTCATGATGGCCAGGCAGTTACCTGCGATGACTTTGTTGCTGCCATGAGTGATGCCAATGGTAAAGACTTAAGCCAATTTAAGCTCTGGTACAATCAAGTCGGTACCCCGAAAATCAGTGCACGAACGAGCTATGATGCGCAGCAGGGGGAGTTTACCCTGCATCTGGCGCAAAGCCATGCAGACAATGATCCTGTTGAAGCGCCACTGCATGTTCCAGTGGCGATTGAACTGTTAGACCAGCAAGGGCAGGTGATTGCAATTCCTGAATCAACTGCCAAACAAGGCAAAGTCATTGAGTTGACAGAGAAACAACAAAGCTTTGTTTTTGCGGGATTAAAAGATGAGCCTGTGATCGTATTGCTGGAGGACTTTTCGGCTCCCTGTACACTGCACTACGATTATAAACAGCATCAGTTGCTTCACATTGCTAAGTTTGCAAGCAGTGATTACGCGCGCTGGGAAGCCATTCAGCAGCTATATAGAGCCGAGATTAGATCACTGGTCAACACACAGGCATTTGCTGAATATCGCCTAACCGAAAGCTTGACTCACGCGCTGAGTATGTTGCTTGACGACTTAAGCGGAGATCTGTCGATTCTGGCGGAGCAATTTACCGTGCCAGGCTTTGATGCCCTCAGTGCTGATTACAACACAGTGCCAGTTGAGCCGCTGCACCAGGCGATTTCGACTATAGAGTATCAGATAGCACAGAAGCTTAAGCCAGTCTGGTGTGCAACCTATGAACAGCTCAATGATGATGGCAGCCTGAACAGCGCCGCGGTCGCTACTCGAACAATGAAAAATAAATGTCTGTTTTATCTCGCACTGGTATCGGACTCCCAGATCCAAGGCTGGATCCAGGAACAAAGTGAAAGCCACAACATGACGCTAAAACTAGGTGCGATCAGGGCCGCAGTTAATGCGGATCATGTGCTGACCCAGTTGTTACTAGATGATTTTGACAAGCAGTGGCAATCCGATCTGCTGGTAATGGACAAGTGGTTTGCACTGCAAGCCAGCCGGCGCGACGATAACTGCTTAGACAACATTTTGTCTCTGTACAGCCACCCCTGTTTCGACAAAGCGAATCCAAACCGAGTTAGGGCACTCATTGGCGCATTCACTCGCAGCAATCCGCTTCATTTCCATCGTGACGACGGGCAGGGCTACGCATTATTGGGTGATTTGATAGCCGAATTAAACCAGGTCAACCCGCAAAACGCCTCGCGGATCATCACGCCTTTGTTGTCGTTCAAACGCTTTGATGAAACCCGTCAAGGCCTGATGAAAGCGCAATTAGAGAAGCTGGCGAGATTGCCTGAACTGAGTGACGATTTGTACGAAAAAATTGACAAGGCGCTGAATTAACAGGGCCTCTGGCTGTAATGTGTAAAGGTTATTATATACAGAATGCAAGAGTATTACTTTTACATGGATTTGAGCCATGAACAGTGTATGGCGTATTACCACGGACATGTCGAGTTTATCCAGGTTGTCGAAGATGGCGGGAAGCGAATTCGCTTCCCGGCGCATCATATCAGACGCCATGTTTCAACTTTAGGGGTCCGAGGGCGCTTCCGTTTATTGCTTGATGAAAATAACCGCTTCGTAGCGTTAGAAAAAGTAGTTTGATGACAATTATGCGACGAGACACAATGTATTTTTGTTAAATCGGTTTGTTTTAAACTTAAATTACGTGTTATAACTACTCTGGTAGGACGTCTTACCATGAGTGAAATGCGCTCCAATGAGATAAAAATGCACCGATCAGACGCGTATTATTTGTAATTTAAAGCTATCGCTTCTATCGTTACGACAACAAAAAACAATAACTTGATAAGAATTACCCGCCAAAGGGGGGAGAAATAATGATAAAAACATCGCGCTTTGTGAAGAACAAGATAATGCTGGGCCTGAGCGCTGCATGTCTTGGTGTCGCTGGCACTGCTGCGCAAGCCGCCACGTTCCAAGTTGGTGATTTTGATGTAACCTTTGATTCCACGTTTTCTTACGGTCAGAGCATTCGTGTAGAAGACCGTGATTTTGATCACATTGGTAAAAGTAATCACCCACGTTATAACTGGACGGGTTATAACGCGTCACTTGGCAACACCATCTACTCATCATCTCAGATCTGGTCTCAGCAGGGTGCATACTCGAATAACGGTGACGCCGGCGATCTGAACTTCGATTCAGGTGACACTTTTTCTCAGTTGCTTAAAGGAACGCATGAACTTGGCATTACGAAGGACAACTATGGTTTCTTCTCTCGCTTCATGTACTTCAAAGACTTTGCAATGGAAGACGGTGATTTCGCATACACCAACCCGGTATCAGGTCAAAAAGTAGACCCCTGTGCAGACGACAAGACTAAGGAGCAAGCATGTTCAGACTTGCGCCTGTTAGATGCGTTCGTTTGGGCTGATTTTGACATCAATGATGGTAAAAACCCATTGGCAGTAAGACTGGGTCGTCAGGTTGTTAACTGGGGTGAAAGTACGCTTATCAGCCACGGGATAAACGTTAACCCGGTTGATATCGACCGCCTGAAAGCACCAGGTGCTGAACTTAAAGAAGCCTTTATCCCGGTTGGCATGTTCTGGGCCTCACTTGGCTTGACTGACAACGTGACATTGGAAGCCTTCTATCAGTACGAATGGCACGAGACTCGCCTTCCTGCGACAGGTAGCTATTTCTCTACTAACGACTTCGCGTCAGAGAATGGCTATAACCAGAACATTCAGCTTGGCTTTACCGCAAACCCGGATATTGACCTGGCACACCTGACTGAAGCGCTTAATAGCCTGCATGCTAACTGGATGGGGGCGTTGGCAGCTCAGGGCCTGGACGTAACCGATCCGAACGTATTACAAAGCGAAGCGGCTGTATCGCAGCTAACTTCGATGTATCTGGCTTACCCGACTAAAGTGGCTTTGAAAGGCAAGGGCCATAACGGTAAGAAAGAGCCGCAAGATGGCGGTCAGTTTGGTATTCGCCTGGGCATGTTCGCCCCGGAGCTTAACGATACTGAGTTTGCGCTATATTACATTAATTACCATGCGCGCCGCCCTCTGATCTCAGGTAAAGCCTCTAACTTTACCAGCGATGCCATTGCCGCTGATCTGAACTATATTCAGAACAACACGCTTAACGAAGAAAACTTCACTAACCTCAACGCATTTACGCAAGGCCTGATTGAGTATCCAGAAGACATTAAGCTGTATGGCCTGAGCTTCAATACCGCCATTGGCGAAACGGCTTTCTCAGGTGAATTTGCTTATCGCGAAGATGAGCCGCTGCAAATTGACGACGTAGAATTGCTTTATGCAGGTATGTTGGAACAGCTGGCGTTAGCTGGTATTCGTACTGATGTTGCGGGTCTGTCTCAGTTGAGCCAGGGCGACGACGTTGCTTACGTAAAACCGGGTGAAATCGCACAAGGCTATGTTCTGAAAGACACGATGCAGCTACAGTTTACCGCTACACATCTGTTTGGCCCTTCTTTAGGTGCAGACAGCTGGGCATTGGTTGGTGAAGTCGGTGGTGTAACCATCAAAGACATGCCAAGTTACGATGAACTACGTTTAAACGTAGCAGGTACTGGCCGAAGCGGTACCATTGAAGGTGTTAACGGTCAAAGCTACGATCTGCTGCATATGGCAATTTCTAATGGTCCTGAAGAGAACCCGTTCCCAACGGCTTCTGCATGGGGTTATCGTTTAATTGCTAAGGGTGAATACAATAACCTGTTTGCAGGCGTGAATATGTCACCTCGCATCGTGTTCTCTCACGACGTGAATGGTATAACACCTGATCCTATGTTCTTGTTTGTCGAGGATCGTAAGTCAGTTGGTCTGACCCTGAACTTTAACTACCAAAATGCCTGGTCATTTGACTTCGGCTATAACGCATTCTGGGGTGGTGGCAAGACCAACACATTCTCAGATCGTGACTTCGTTTCATTTAATATCAAGTATTCAATCTAAGGGCTTTCAATATGTTTAGAAAACCTACTATGCTTGCTGCAACAATTATAACTATGATGGCAGCACCGGGTGCATTTGCGAAAATGTCCCCAGAAGAAATAGCGCGCTTGGGCGCCGACCTGACGCCAATCGGCGCAGAAAAAGCGGGTAATGCCGACGGCAGTATCCCTGCGTGGACAGGGGGTATCACTAAGCCGCCTGCGGGATATAAAGTGGGCATGCACCACCCAGATCCATACGCCGATGACAAAATTTTGTTCACGATTGATAAAACCAATCTCGACAAGCATAAAGATAAGCTGAGCCCGGGACAGGTGGCCTTGTTCGAGACTTACCCGGATACCTTTAAGATGCACATCTACCCAACTCGACGTAGTGCTGCCTATCCTCAGTTTGTTTACGATGCAACCAAAAAGTATGCAGCAACAGCACAGCTGATCGAAGATGGTAACGGCATCAAAGACACCGCCATTGGTATTCCTTTCCCTATTCCTAAAAATGGTTTAGAGGCAATCTGGAACCACCTGTTGCGTTATCGTGGTTTGTCTATCGCGCGTTTCGGCGGGCAGGCAATGCCTACGGCTTCAGGGTCTTACAACATCATCGGATTCGATGAGAAACTGTTGGTAAAATATTCTGATCCAGATGCGACACCGGCTGAACTAAAAGAGTCTAACGTACTGTTCAAGTTCAAGCAGAAGGTAACAGAACCTGCGCGTCTTGCGGGTACTGCTCTGTTGGTCCATGAAACCATGGACCAGATCCTGACCCCTCGTCAGGCATGGACTTACAACACGGGTCAGCGTCGTGTCCGTCGTGCACCAAACGTAGCTTACGATGCACCGGGAACAGCATCAGACAGCCTACGTACTACCGATGATTTCGATATGTTTAACGGCTCACCTAACCGTTACAACTGGACGCTTAAAGGCAAGCAGGAGCTGTACATCCCATACAACAGCTACAAGCTGCACAGTGATAAGCTAAAGTATGACGATATTCTGATGGCCGGTCATGTAAACCCTGAGCATGTTCGTTATGAAAAGCACCGTGTTTGGGTGGTTGAAGCGAATCTGAAAGAGGGCACACGCCACATCTATAAGAAGCGTGTATTCTACATCGACGAAGACAGCTGGCAGATCCACATTGCTGACTTGTATGATAACCGCGACCAGATGTATCGTGTGGCGATGGCTCATGGTCTGAACTACTATGAGGTACCTACCCACTGGAGTACGCTAGACGTGTATCATGATCTGAACTCTCGTCGTTACCTGGCTATTGGCCTGGACAACGAAGAAAGCATGTATGATTTCAGCCAGTCTTTCCAGGACAATGAGTTTACACAAAGCGCGTTACGCCGCGAGGGTAGACGATAAGCACAGTGGCCGGTTAGTGCCGGCACAGCACAACTTCTCAGGGGCTGCTTTTGTAGCCCCTGAACCTGCTCTTCCTATTCTCTCTCACACTAAATTTATCGAGTATTCATCATGATTAAGAAGTTAGTCGCAACCACGATTGCAGTGATGGCAATGCAAAGTGATGCAGTAGCCGCAGCTTCTGATGCATTAATGGTGGCACACCCACAGCGTACACTATTGACAGATATCAGTTACACAGGTCAGCAATTGGTTGCGGTTGGTAAGCATGGCACCATAGTAACCAGCAAAGATGGTAAAAGTTGGCAGCAAGCCACAGTGCCGGTGCAAAGTTTACTGACCGCAGTGACCTTTGCCAGCGAAAAAAAAGGCTGGGCATGTGGCCACGACGCAACAATTCTGAACACCGAAGACGGTGGTCAAAGCTGGCAGATCCAGCAACATTTACCAGATATTGAAAAACCTTGTCTTGATATTACCTTTGCCGATGAACAAACCGGCTATGCTGTTGGTGCTTACGGAATGATGTATGAAACCACTGACGGCGGTAAAAAATGGACTAAACGGTTTATTGATGCCTTTGTTCACCCGGATGACGTCACTTATCTTGCCGAACTCAAAGAAGATGATCCGGCAGCTTATGAAGATGAAACCGCGTTTATTTTGCCTCACTTCAATGCGTTGCTGATTGATGGCTCGCAATATCTGCTGGCCGGTGAAATGGGTTTATTCGCTATCAGTGATGATGCAGGAAAGAGCTGGCGCAAGTTACCCGCATTTTATGCCGGTTCTTTGTTCTCAGTTAATAAAACCGCGGATGGCAGGGTGGTTGCAGCAGGGCTACGCGGCAATGCGTTTGTTTCCAACTCGGATCTGTCTCAATTTCAGCGCCTTTCGCTCACTAAAACTGCCACGATTAACCATGTAATGAGTGTGAATAAACAGCAATATCTGTTTGCAAACAGTGGCGTTATTCACACCAGAAATGAAACAGGTCTGTCTACTAAACAGCTTAAAAATGGCAAGTCCATCATGGCCGGTGTGTTGTTTGAAGGAAACTTGATATTGGCAACGGAACAAGGGATCCAGATAGAAGAGGCGAAACACTAATGCAGTCATTGTTAAACCAACTTGTTTACGTCGTTTTCCGGCATCGTGTTGCGATGATCTTGTTCTTCATTGTCGCAACGCTGTTTTTAGGCTTTCGCGCGACGCAGATCCAGCTTGATGCCTCTTTCAATAAAAATATTCCGCTCAACCATGAATATATGCAGGTTTACCTGAAGCATGAAAAGCAGTTTGGTGGTGCGAACAGTATTCTGATCTCTGTGTGTGATGCCGACGGAGATATTTTTAATCCTGAATTTTTTACTCAGCTGAAAGCCGTTCACGACCAGCTGTATTTTATTCCGGGGGTCAATCGCCCACTGGTTAACTCGATTTTTGCACCCAGCGCACGGTTTGTAGAGGTTGTTGAAGACGGCTTTGCCGGCGGTCCCATTATTCCGGCAAATTTCACGGCTGACGAAGCTGGTTTGGCCGTGGTAAAGCAAAACATCGAAAAAGCGAAAGTGGTTGGCCGTATGGTAGCCAGTGATTATTCGTGTGCCATGGTTACAGCTCAACTTATGGAAACGGATCCGCAAACGCAGGAAAAGCTCGATACACTGGCATTTGCTAAAAAGCTTGAAAGTGAAATTCGTGAGCCACTGAGCACAGACAAAGTATCTATTCATATTATCGGCTTTGCCAAAATGGCCGGTGATATTGCCGATGGTGCCAAAGGCGTTGTGCTATTTTTTGCGGTAGCAATTTTATTCACCTTCATCATGGTGTGGTTATTCTGTAAAAGTTTTAAGCTGACACTTTTGCCAATCATGTGCTCTTTGATTGCCGTTGTCTGGCAAATGGGCTTGCTCACCGTACTAGGTTTTGGCTTAGATCCTATGTCGATCCTGGTGCCATTTTTGGTCTTTGCCATTGGTGTGAGCCATGGTGTGCAGATGATTAATGCGATCGGTAAAAAAGTGGCGGAAGGCGTGAGCAGTAAAGTGGCGGCAGAAGCAAGCTTTAAAGCCCTGCTAATACCGGGTGGTATTGCGCTGTTATCCGACACCGTAGGCTTTTTGACTTTACTTGCCATTGATATTGGCATTATCCGTGAGCTGGCGATCACAGCGAGTTTAGGTGTTGCTGTGATTATCTTCACTAACCTGATCTTGTTGCCCGTACTGGCTTCTTACTATAACTCCAGCAAAATTCACCGTGTTGACGATGGTAATTCTTTCAGCCACAAGCTATTCACCTCGATGCGAGAAACCTTGGTGAAAACCACGGATAAGCGTGTTGCCCGGGTTATCCTGCTGGTGAGTGCCGTTTTATTTGGCCTGGGATACTGGCAGTCGCAACATATGCAAATTGGTGATCTGCATGCAGGGGCACCAGCGCTACATGAAGATGCGCGCTACAATCAGGATACCTTCCTGATCTCAGACCGTTACGCTATTTCTTCGGATATCCTCAAAGTATTGGTGGAAGCCTATCCGGCTGCGTGTACGGAGCATGACACGATGGACAGGATCAGTCGCTTCCAGTGGCGCGTTGAGAACTTGCCCGGTGTCCAGTCTGCTGTTTCACTGAGCTCCGTTGCGCAATCTGTGAATGCGGGATACAACGAAGGCAACCTGAAGTGGCAAACCTTGCCGCGCAACAGTGCGTCACTGGTTCAGGCCACATCCCGGGTTGAAACCAGCACGGGCTTGTTAAATGGTGACTGCTCTGTGATGCCGATTATCATCTTTATGGCCGATCACAAGGCGCAAACCATAGATAATGTGGTATCGCAAATTAAGGCGTTTGCAGAAGAAGAGGGCACAGATCAGGTGCAGTTCAAACTGGCATCGGGTCCTATTGGTGTAATGGCTGCCACCAACGAATCGGTCTCGGCAGCGCAGCTGCCGATGATGATTTATGTATATGGTGCTGTGATTGTGTTGTGTCTGATTAGCTTCAGAAGTGTGCGTGCCACCATCGCCGTGGTATTGCCGCTATATATCGTCTCAACGCTGGCGCAAGCGCTGATGGTAAAACTGGAAATTGGCCTGACAGTATCGACCCTGCCAGTGATTGCGCTGGGGGTAGGTATCGGTGTGGATTATGGCATCTATATTCTGTCTTCGATGATGACTCAGCTGAAACAGGGGGTCCCACTGGCCTATGCGTATCGTAATGCGTTGGCCGAGCGTGGCAGTGCGGTGCTGTTTACCGGCATCACTTTGGCCATCGGTGTCAGTACCTGGATTTTCTCCGCACTCAAATTCCAGGTCGATATGGGGATATTATTAACCTTTATGTTCCTGGTTAATATGTTGGGTGCCGTTTTATTATTACCTGCAATAGGAACCTTAATCTGGACAGACCAGAAAAAAAAGTGTGAATAAAAGTGCTTATAAATGGCCGGTTTCGGCCATTTATATCTATATTTAGTGAATATCTGACCAACCGGCTGAAAAGGCTATAATGTTTTCGTCGAAAAGGCTTTTTATTAGCGCCAGAAAGGTTAAAATTCACATGACTCCACGCTAATAAATGGCTGTACAAATAATCTACCGTTCAAAGGTGGTATAGATTAAGGAACACATAATGACACAAAATGAAGGTCCAGCATCGGTTATCCTGGATAACGTCACCAAGCTGATCCACAAAAAAGTTCATGCCGAAAACGTGTCGCTCGTTGAAACTTTTGCCAAAGCCTTGTACAGCAATATGTCTAAAGAGGACTTGGCACATCGTAACGACAGTGACTTATACGGAGCCGCATTGAGTCTTTGGAATTCTCTCGAAAAGAATGCCACTGACGATGCGGTTATTCGCGTTTTCAACCCGGAAGTAGCCAAAGATGGCTGGCAATCCTCTCACACGATCGTCGAGATCATCGCCAAAGACATGCCATTTTTGGTTGACTCGGTACGCATGGCACTGAGCCGCAAAAACATCGTGTCTCACTTACTGTTGCATAGCCCGCTTAAAATTAAGCGCGACAGCAATAACAAGATCACTGCATTATCAAATTTAAAAGCAGAACAAGAATCATCGTCGACTAAGACAGTGTTTTTCATTGAGATCGACCGTCAGACAGATGCCAAGGCAATCAAAGCGTTTACCGAAGAACTGGAATCAGTATTGAAAGACGTGTCTGTGGCGGTTGAAGACTGGAAGCCAATCCGCGATAAACTGGTTGCAGTCAGTAAAGAGATCCCAACACGCCACCATGACTGCTCTCAGGCAGAAGTCAATGAAGCGGTTGAGTTCCTTGAATGGCTATCTTCAGATAACTTCACTTTTATGGGCTACCGTCAGTATGATTTGGTGCCAGTACAAGGTGACCATGAGCTGCGCGCAGTACCAGACACCAGCCTGGGTTTGATGAAAAACTCCAGCCACGATGGCGGTCGTTTGCTTTCTGAGCTGCCAGAAGTGGCCCGAAAAGAAGCCCGCAGCAAAAACCTGCTGATTTTAACCAAGACTAACTCTCTGTCTCGTGTTCACCGTCCAGCCTATATTGATTATGTGGGTATCAAGCGTTTTGACGAGCAGGGCAATGTGATCGGTGAAGACCGTTTCATCGGCTTGTTCTCATCGAGCTTCTACAATAATAGTGCGGCCGATGTGCCTGTGCTCAAGAGCAAGATCCAGCGTATTATGGAGCAATGTGATTTTGCAGAAGGTACGCACGCTTATAAAGCCGTATTAAACTTGCTCGAAACCTATCCGCGCGACGAGTTAGTTCAGGCCCGTGAAGCCGAGCTACTGGAAGTTGCGACAGGCGTATTGCAAATTCAGGAACGCGACATGTGTCGTCTGTTCGTTCGCCGTGATGTATACGGGCGCTTCTTCTCTTGTATGGTATACGTACCACGTGAGCGCTATAACACGGCACTACGTCGTGAAACTCAAAAACTATTGGCAGATGCATTTAAGTCCAATGAAAAAGTTGAGTTTACGACCTTTTTCTCAGAGTCCACACTGGCGAGAACGCATTATATCGTGCGTGTGGCAGACAACAGTATTAAGTACAACGTGAAAGACATCGAAAATAATCTGGCAGAAGCCGCTCGCACTTGGGAAGATAAACTACAGTCAGCATTGCTTGGCAGCAACGGTGAAACCCGCGGTAACGAGCTAAACCGCAAGTATGCCAATGCGTTCCCACACTCATACAAAGATCAGGTTTTGCCTAGTGCTGCTGTGGTCGACATTGAGAAGCTGGAGCAACTGAGCGACGAGAAAAAGCTGGAAATGCTGTTCTATCGTCCTCAGGAAGAAGCAAACAGCGAAATCGTTCGCCTGAGCTTGTTCCACAAAGATGTTCCGATCCACCTGTCAGACGTTATGCCGATGTTGGAAAACTTTGGTCTGCGCGTGATTGGTGAAACGCCTTACGCAATCAAAACTAGCGATGGTCAGGTAAACTGGATCATGGACTTCTCCATGATGATCGACTCCAAAGGCATTGCAGATTTCGATAAAGTATCTGCACGTTTTCGCGCCGCATTGACCAATGTCTGGAACAACCGTCTGGAAAGCGATGGCTTTAACCGCATGGTATTGTTGGGTGGCATGACAGGCCGTGAAGCGTCTATTTTGCGTGCATACGCTAAATATATGCGTCAGATCGGTGTGACATTCTCGCAATCTTATATCGAGAATACCTTTGAGCACTATCCGCACATTGCAGCGCAAATCGTAGAGCTGTTTGTGAAGAAATTCTCTCCTGCGAAGAAAGCGGCACAAAAGACGCTGGACAAGCTGATTGAGAAGATCTACCTGGAGCTGGAAAACGTTGCTAACCTGGATGACGACCGCATCATTCGCATGTACGTTGATATGATCAACGCCACACTGCGTACTAACTTCTACCAAAAAGAAGCGGACGACAGCAACAAGTCTTATGTCTCGTTCAAGGTTAATCCACGTGCCATCCCTGACATGCCGTTGCCTTTGCCTGCGTACGAGATCTTTGTCTACTCTCCGCGCGTAGAAGGTGTGCATTTACGTGGTGGTAAAGTCGCGCGTGGTGGTTTACGTTGGTCTGACCGCCGTGAAGATTTCCGTACCGAAGTACTGGGTCTGGTTAAGGCACAGCAGGTTAAGAACACAGTAATCGTTCCAGTTGGTTCAAAAGGTGGATTCGTTTGTAAGCAGCTGCCTAGTGACCGTGAAGCTTTCTTCAAAGAAGGTCAGGAATGCTACAAGATGTTCATCCGTGGTTTGTTAGATATCACAGACAACATCATTCACGGTGAAATTGTGCCACCAGTTGACGTTGTACGTCATGACGAAGACGACCCGTACCTGGTTGTCGCTGCCGACAAAGGCACCGCGACGTTCTCGGATATCGCGAACGGCATTGCTGAAGAGTACAACTTCTGGCTGGGTGATGCGTTTGCCTCAGGTGGTTCAATTGGTTATGACCACAAGAAAATGGGTATCACAGCGAAAGGTGCGTGGGAGTCGGTTAAACGTCATTTCCGTGAAATGGACATCGACTGTCAGACTACAGACTTCACCGCGGTTGCTATCGGTGACATGGGTGGTGACGTATTTGGTAATGGTATGTTGCTGTCTAAGCACATTCGCCTGCAGGCAGCCTTTAACCACATGCACATTTTCATCGACCCGAATCCGGATGCCGCAAGCTCTTATGTAGAGCGTGAACGCTTGTTTAAACTGCCTCGCTCAAGCTGGGAAGATTACAACAAAGAGCTGATCTCTGAGGGCGGTGGTGTATTCTCTCGTGCAGCTAAGTCAATTAACCTGACGGCTGAAATGAAGAAGATGCTGGGCACCAAAAAAGCCAGCATGACACCTAACGAGCTAATCAAAGCGCTGCTTAAGATGCCAGCTGATCTGCTTTGGAACGGTGGTATCGGTACTTACATTAAAGCTAAGTCTGAATCCAATGCCGATGTGGGCGATCGCGCGAACGATGGTCTGCGTATCGATGGTTCAGAGCTGGGTGCTAAGATCTTTGGTGAAGGTGGTAACCTGGGTGCAACGCAACTGGGTCGTATCGAGTTTGCCGAGAAAGGCGGACGCATTAACACCGACTTCATCGATAACGTAGGTGGTGTAGCTTGTTCGGATAACGAAGTAAACATCAAGATCCTGTTGAACGGTCTGGTAGCAGAAGGCGACCTGACTAAGAAACAGCGTGATGAACTGCTGTATGCCATGACGGATGAAGTGTCTGAGCTGGTACTGGCTGACTGTTACCGTCAGACGCATACCTTGTCTATCACTAAGTCGAAAGGTCCGGCAACACTGAAAGAGAAGATCCGCTTTATCCATGCGCTGGAGAAAGAGGGCAAACTGGACCGTACGATTGAGTTCTTACCAACGGATGAAGAGTTGGCAGAGCGCGCAGCGGCAGGGTCTGATCTGACTCGTCCTGAGCTGTCGGTACTGGTTTCTTACTCTAAGATGGTGTTGAAAGAATCTCTGGTTGTTGATGAGATTTCAGAAAACCCGTATTACCGTCAGTTGTTAGTGAATTCATTCCCGGTGCCACTGCGCGAGCGCTTTAACGCGGCGATGGATAACCACCCACTGCGTAAAGAAATCATCGCGACGAAACTGGCGAACAACATAGTTAACGACATGGGCCTGAACTTCATGGTCCGTATGCACGAAGAAACAGGTGCAACGGAAGCCGAGATTGCGCTGTGCTACTCAATTGCCAGCGAAATCTTTGAAATGAAACAGACCTGGCAGTCAATTGCTGCGCTGGATAACCATATTCCATCAGCGGTTCAGACAGAAATGTTGTATCAGCTACGTCGTACTGTACGCCGTACAACGCGTTGGTTCCTGCGTCACCGCAACAAGGGTATGACAATTGAGCAAACCATTGCGTTCTTTGCGCCGACCTTTGCAGATCTGAGCAAAAACCTCAACAGCTACATGGTTGAAGAAGAAAGTGCACGCCTGACAGAAAAAGCCGACGCGCTTATCGCACAAGGTGTACCAGAGCAAATCGCAATGCGTATTGTGTCTCTGTCTAGCCTGTTCTCAGTCATGGACCTGGCAGAAGTAGCTGCAAGCTCTGGCCGCGCCATTGATGTAGTGTCTAACACTTACTTCAAATTGGGTGCGAACATGGGACTGCACTGGTTCCTTGACCAGATCACGGCACAACCGGTTGCCAACCACTGGCAGGCGCTGGCACGTGCCTCTTACCGTGAAGAGCTGGACTGGCAGCAACGTGCATTGTCTGAAGTTGTTCTGAACAGCTTTGAGGGCGATGACCACGATGTCGATTCACTGATCAATCAGTGGATGGAAAATCAGTCAACGCTATTGCTACGTTGGCAGCAAATGCTGGCTGAGTTCAAGACGTCGCAGAGTCATGACTTTGCCAAGTTCTCAGTGGCATTGCGTGAACTGATGTTGTTGAGTCACAACTGTGACACTTCCAAATAGAAAATAACCCGTTAAAATACCCCGGCTTTGCTGGGGTATTTTTTTATCTCAGATTTGAAAATTGACACCAAGTCGCTTCATTTAAGTAAGCCGTTTTGAGGCAAGACAATCTCGGTGATAGCCAGGCAAGAATTTTATGTTTTGTGTGGTACTAAATCAGAAGTTTTTAGCGCAGTTAGCGACGGTTCATCCTTTAAATGGTTTATGCATGAATGCTGATTGGTGTCATACGTTACTAGGAACTTAAGGAGTCTCCATGTTTTATGATTTAGCGCGTCGCTATATGTTCAGTAAAGATGCCGAGTGGGCTCATGATTTTGCGCTCGGAAATTTACGCCGCTTCGCGAACACCCCATTAAGTATGGCCTGGTCACAGTCACTTCCAAAGAAACCGGTTAATTTTCTGGGCCTGGAGTTCGACAACCCGGTGGGGTTAGCTGCGGGACTCGACAAAAATGCAGAGTGTATTGATGCATTCAGCCAGATGGGCTTTGGCTTTATTGAAGTGGGTACGGTTACACCCAGACCTCAGGCCGGTAACGACAAGCCCCGGATATTTCGCTTGCCAGAAGCCAACGCGATTATTAATCGTATGGGCTTTAATAACAAAGGGGTAGATAACCTGGTCGCAAATGTTAAAGCGGCCCGCTACAGCGGTATCCTGGGTATCAACATAGGTAAAAACAAAGATACGCCGAACGAGCAAGGTAAAGATGACTATATTCACTGTATGCGTAAAGTGTTTGAGCACGCGTCTTATATTACCGTCAATATTTCCTCGCCAAATACACCAGGATTACGCGACCTGCAATATGGTGAAGCCCTGGATGATTTACTACAGAGCCTGAAAAACGAGCAGATAGACCTGATCGAAAAACACAAAAAGTCAGTGCCTATGCTGGTTAAGATTGCACCGGATGTGGATGCAGTTCAGTTACAGCAAATTGCCGAATCACTGGTTAATAACCGCATTGATGGTGTTATTGCCACTAACACCACACTGTCGCGAGAAGCAGTCACAGGTCTTGCGCACGCAGAAGAGGCGGGTGGTTTATCGGGTCGCCCTGTACGCGAAAAGTCGACACAGGTGGTGAGCGAACTGAAGCGTATGACCGAAGGTAAGCTCCCGATTATTGGTGTTGGCGGGATCGACAGCGCAGCTGCGGCAAAAGAAAAGCTTGAAGCCGGCGCCGATTTGATCCAGGTCTACACCGGTTTTATTTATGAAGGTCCTCAGTTGATCAAAAAGATCATCACTGAGATCTAACCGGTTGTTTTATAAGCTACTGAATATAAGTGTAATTATTCTGTAACTTAACCGCCATTGAGATACATTTTGATAAAACGATCATTGTTATGCCGCAATGATCGTTTTTTCCTTATAAAGATCATTCATATAGCGCGATGATCTAAAACAATTTGTTATTACAAAAATTTTCACACAGCGATATTTCGCGATATACTTCTGTCTAGGTCTTAGATGCGTAACACATTGATATCGGGAGGTCCGTTTTGCAAGCATCCAAAGAGTGGCGGTGGATAAGATGTAGCCACAGGAACAGACTGCTTGTTGATTTGGGTGATGACCTTCAGTTATGCACGCCGTTTCGTCTCAGACAATTAACGGAAGACTCCCTGCAAAGTGTCGACTTAAGTGTCGAAGAAGCCGCTTTTTATCGTAACGTATACGATTACTTGCTCGGATTCAAAGTCTGGTCAGAGCCTCAATGTTGTCAAATCGCCCTTAATGCGACCGCGGCTAAGTTCCACTTACTCCCCGTACAAGCTAAAAGCTGGTTTTTCAAAAGCTATACGGGAGGTCAGCCTCTGGTGGATGCGGTCATCACGTTGCACTCCAAATGCCAGCCTGGTGAATTTTTGATTGTGGACCACAATCACGAGAGCAGCCTGTGTATTAATCTTACTCAGGGTTTTATGCTGGATGAAAATATCGAGCTTGAGCAATTCCAGGCAATTAAGGTCCTTAACGACAGAATACATCCGCTTATTCAGGTACACAAACAGAGCCAGACAGCCTGAATCTCCAGCCTTTGTGCTGTGCCTGAAATCGACCAACTTGGTTATGCTGTTTGACTCTGATATCCCAGTCTGCTCCTTGCTGTGTTATACTCGCTGCAATTGAAATTATTGAGTATTTACATTGCAGTTTATCGCCTTAACGTCCATCGGAATTGAAAACCTGTTGCTTGAAGAGCTTCAGTCTCAGGGGCTGGAAGTTGTCAAACAAAGTGTTGGTTCGGTCCGCTTTACTGCGGATAGTCTGGCAGTGCAGAAATTCTGTATGACCACGCGCTTTGCAACGCGCGTCATGATGCTGATTGATGAGCACGAAAACATCAACAACAAAGATGATCTATACAAATTCGCGCGTTTTCAGGGCTGGCAGGAGTGGTTTGGTCCTAAGCAAACATTTGCGGTCGAATTCAATGGTACCAATCGAGAGCTGAAAAACACGCAGTTTTCCGGTTTAGTGATCAAAGACGCCATTGTGGATTATTTTCAGGATCTGTACGAGCAACGCCCGTCAGTCGATAAGCAAGATGCTAATGTACGCGTAATAGCTAAACTCAATAAGGAAAAAATTGCCCTTTATATCGACTATTCTGGCCCACGTCTGTCAGACAGAGGGTATCGTACCAAACAAGGCCGGGCGCCTATTCGCGAAAACCTTGCAGCGGCATTGGTGCAGCGCAGTGGTTGGCTGAATGATACCTCTAAACCTTTGTTTGACCCATGCTGTGGCTCTGGTACTTTGCTGATAGAAGCGGCCAGCATGGCGCTGAACCTGCCTGCCAATATAAACAAAGACTTTGCCTTCAAGCGCTTACCCGGGTTTCGTGATGCCAAATTTAAAGAGCTAAAAAGCGAGTTAAAACAGGCACAGCTGGATAAACCCTTGTGGATCATCGGCCAGGACATTGACGCTCAGGTGCTGGAAACCGCAATGGGCAACGCCAAACGCGCAGGGCTCGAGCAATACATCCGTTTTAGTGAGGGAGATGCCAGCCTGCTGACTTGCGTTGCCAAACGTCCGGGTACATTGCTCAGCAACTTGCCTTATGGTGAGCGCTTAGGCTCTATGGCAGAGCTAATCAGCCTTTACCGGGGTATGGGCGAGCGATTTAAAAAGCACTATAAAGACTGGTCTGTGGCCTTACTTGGTACAGATGAAGCACTATTTAAAACGCTTAAGCTGTCCTCGAAAAAGCGTTATAAATTTAAAAACGGTCCGCTCGATGTCGCTTTGTATCTTTACGATATGGATGAGCGCCAGGTGGCGCAAAACGAACAGACCGGCGCGCTGCATTTTGAACAGTCACGGGCGTTTGCCAACCGGGTTAAAAAGAACAAGCAAGCTTTGAAAAGCTGGCTCAAAAAAGAGCTGGTGCAGGCGTATCGTGTGTATGATGCCGATATTCCAGAGTATAATGTGGCTGTGGATGTCTACGGCGACAGTGCCGTGGTATTTGAATACGCTGCACCAAAAGAAATCGATGAGTTAGTCGCCAACAAGCGCCTTCAGGATGTTATCACGCTGACAGCAGAAACGCTGGATATCGACCCTTCAGATATTGCGGTTAAGGTGCGTAAAAAGCAAAAAGGTCAGGAACAATACAATGCACTTAGCAAGCAAAACCGGGTGCAAGTGGTTGAAGAGTTTGGCGCCAAGTTCAAAGTTAATTTGTTCGATTATCTGGACACCGGATTGTTTTTAGATCACCGCCTGGCCAGACGCTATATTCAGCAAAATGCTAAGAACAAGCGTGTACTTAACTTGTTTGCGTATACCGGCAGTGCGTCGGTCCACGCGGCACTCGGTGGCGCAAAAGCAGTGACTACCGTCGATATGTCTAAAACTTACCTGAAGTGGGCAGAAGAGAACTTCGCGTTAAACGAGTTGCGTAACCCACGTTTTAGATTTGAGCAGGCAGATTGTCTTAAGTGGCTTGAACACGCGCAAGGTCAATATGATTTGATCTTCCTTGACCCGCCAACGTTCTCTAATTCAAAACGTATGAAAGACGTATTTGATGTGCAGCGCGACCATATCCAGCTACTGGGATGGGTGAAAAAAATCCTCAGCCCGGGTGGTACCTTGTTGTTCTCCAATAATAAACGGGGCTTTAAAATGGATGAAGTTGGCCTCATGGGGCTTGGTCTCAAGGCTGAAAACGTGTCAGAGCAAACTCTGTCACCGGATTTCAAGCGCAACAAGCAAATTCACAACAGTTGGTTGATCACCCATGGCTAAGCTTACCCTGTTTTATACTGACGGCTGTCACCTTTGCGAGCAAGCTCACGAATTGGTGCTACGTTGTGTCGACAGTGACGCTGTAGTGCATCAGGATATTGTGGACGACCCTCAGCTGATGGCTGACTATCAGACGTCCATTCCCGTACTTAAGTCAACAGACAGTGCCAGGACTTTGTTCTGGCCCTTCACAGAACAAGATATAAAAGAGTTATTAAAGTAAGATGGATTTAATCAGAATTGCAAGGGCCCAGCTGGCTTTTGGTACTCATCCTTTGTTAGATCAGGCGGATGCGGTCATTGAAGCCGGAGAGCGGGTCTGTATTGTCGGGCGCAACGGTGCCGGTAAATCAACCCTGCTCAAGGTTCTCGACGGGCAAGTTCAGCTCGACGATGGTGAAATTAACCGGGTATCGGGATTGAAAGTATCGCGGCTCGAGCAAGATCCGCCAAAGGGCGCACAGGGCAGCGTATTCGATTATGTCGCCGGCGGCCTGCCAGATATTGCCCAGCTACTGATTGACTATCATCATGTCAGTGAAGCACTGCAAACGGATCATTCAAGCAGCTTGCTCAGTCGTCTGGAGCGTTTATCAGCCGATATTGAAGCGAAAGATGCGTGGCGTTTCGAAAGCCGTATTAAGCTGGTACTGACCCAATTGCAGCTGAGTGCCAACATGAAGCTGGAAAAACTCTCCGGTGGCTGGCTGCGCAAAGTGGCTTTAGCTAAGGCATTGGTGAGCGACCCGGACTTGTTGCTGTTGGACGAACCAACCAACCACCTAGACATGAGCAGTGTTGAGTGGCTTGAGCAATTCTTAAAGGAATTCAAAGGCGGTATTGTTTTTATCTCCCACGACCGGGCATTTATCCGCGGCGTTGCAACGCGTATTCTTGATTTGGACCGAGGTAAGCTTATCTCTTACCCGGGCGATTATGCTAAGTATCTGGAACAAAAGGCGCACGTTCTGAAAGTTGAAGAGGCACAAAACGCCTTATTTGACAAAAAACTCGCCGAAGAAGAAGCCTGGATCCGTCAGGGGATCAAAGCACGCCGCACACGCAACGAAGGACGAGTCAGAGCGCTCAAAGCACTGCGGGTTGAGCGCAAGCAACGTGTTGAGCAAGTCGGCAAGACTGACTTTAACATTGAGTCAGCCGATCGTTCCGGTAAGTTGGTCTTCGAGGCACAACATATTGGTCATGCCTTTAAAGATAAGCGCATTGTGGATGATTTCTCGACCCTGGTCATGCGTGGCGATCGGGTGGGGCTTATCGGTCCCAACGGCGTCGGTAAAACCACTTTACTGAAAATTTTATTTGGTGATATTGCGCCGGATAACGGCAAAGTGAAGCAGGGCGTAAACCTTGAAGTGGCCTATTTCGACCAGTATCGTGAAAAGCTGGATGAGGAAAAAACCGTTCAGGACAACGTTGCCGAAGGCAAGCAGGAAGTACAAATGGGGGGCCGCAGTCGCCATGTTCTGGGTTACCTGCAAGACTTCTTATTCCCGCCTGCACGAGCGCGCACCCCGGTTAAGGCCCTGTCCGGTGGAGAGAAAAACCGTCTGTTGCTGGCCAAGCTATTCCTTAAACCGTCAAATGTATTGGTACTCGATGAGCCAACCAATGATCTGGATATCGAAACACTGGAATTGCTCGAAGAGATCATCAACCAGTATCAGGGCACGATCCTGATAGTCAGCCACGACAGGGAGTTTATCGATAATACCTGTAACAGTGTCTGGGCATTTGAGGGCGAAGGCAAAGTGACCGAGATTGTCGGTGGTTTTAGTGATTTTGAAGCATATCGGACACAGCGCCAGGAACAGCAAAAAGCATTGGAAAAGCTCGATAAAGAGAAGCAGCAGGCGAGCGATAACAAAAAATCAGCCAATAAAAACAAATCAGGCAAGTTAAGCTACAAATTAAAGCTTGAACTGGAAACATTGCCGGGTAAAGTAGAGGCTCTGGAAAACGAGTTGGAAGAGCAGCAAAACCTGGTGAATTCACCAGAGTTTTTCAAGCAAGATCCTGAAACGACCCAAACCGCGTTGAACCATTTGGCCGACCTTGAGTCCAAGCTTGAAGCCGCGTTTGAGCGTTGGGAAGAATTAGAAGCATTACAGAATCAGTAGTAAGGATTGAAATGAAATATTCACTTATGGCCGCCAGCATTATCTTCGGCCTATCTGGTGTGGCAGTTGCCGCACCCTATAAACTCACTGAATTACCCATCAGTGACATAGGCAAGATGAACTATGTAACGGATGCCAATGAAAGCGGCGAAGCCATTGGTCGCGTTACGGGACTGTATAATCTGCCTGTCGATATTAGTTACATCGATTTTCAAGACAGCTCGATCACCAATTATTACGATACCTATAAAGCAATTCTGGAAAACAGGGATGAAACCATCACTTTTACCCTGGATGACATACAGAATGGTAATGCGCTTGCGACAGACGCAGAAGCGCACACCTTTATGCTGAGCTACTTGTCGTCTAGCACCCAAAGCGCCAGCGCTGAATTCCAAAAAATCAGTTCTGTGGCTGGGCTTGAATTCACCGGCACCAGCGTTAATCTGATTGATTTATTTGATATAGAGTCGCCAGACTATGCGGGCCTGACACGCTCCGTCAGTAATGCGATGACGGCCATCGCGGCAGATGGCACTGTGGCTGGCTGGGGCTCGGCACCTTTTAAAAAGATCACGTTTACGCCTGAAGGAGAAAGTGAAGCGAAAACCTATTTCATTCGCGACTGGCATGCACGTGGCATCGTAATCTCTCCAGGTGGCAAGCGTGTTACACTGGAGCCTGAGTTCACCGAATATGGTGGCTACAGTATCGCGACAGACATTACCCTGACCGATGAAGGCAACTATCTGGTGGTGGGCCAGGCATCAGTGGGCTTGCCAGAGAACAGCCAAACAACCATCACCGATAACTGTGATGACAAAGACGAACCTGAAGCGGTCTGTATTTGGCGTCAGGGCCGTGGTGTCTATGATTTGCGTGCTTACCAATGGACGCTGGATAAAGATTTCAACGTTATAGAGACAAAGAATCTGGGTATTGGCCTCGAGCGCAAAGACGATGAAGATAACCCGTTCTATAGCTCAGCGTTTGCTGTTAATAAGGCGGGGATTGCTGTTGGTAAATCCAGGATCAGAGTTGACGATAGCCTGAAAGCCTATGAAGAACCGGGCTACTATCAGAATGGTCAGTTTTTCACTTTGCGCGAGCACGATGTCTTTGACCAGGCAGGAAATGCGGTCGACATCAACGACAGTAATGTGATTGCAGGATACGTAGGCAGACAATACCAGGGCTCCTTGTTTGAGGTAGCCGGGTTTTACTACGATATGAGCAATAAAACGCTTGTGGAAATACCCAGTTATTTCAGTGGCTCAGACACTTATGTCAGAGACATTAACAATGCTGGTTACATTGTTGGCCAGGGTGAGACAGAGAAAAACGTTTCTAACCCGCGCAGTGAAGCATTTATGTATAAGCTTGGCGATGAAAAGCTAACTAACATCAACGATTTGCTGCCTTGCCAAAGCGATGAATTCCCATATACAGTCGCCGAAGCCATTCGTATCACAGACGACAATACGATTTACGCAGTCGCAACCAAAACGGTTACCAAGTTGGACTCGTTTGGCAACCCGGACAAAGACTCCAACGGCAATGAAGCGTCAGAATCAGTGATTGTACCAGTTGTATTGACAAAAACGGGCAGTACAGAGCTTGAGCAGTGTGTAGCTCCGGAAACTGAGACTTATGAACGTCAGTCAGCGTCGCTGAGCTGGTTGTCTTTACTTGCACTGCCGCTGCTGTGGGTACGCCGCAGACGTCAGAAATAAACACCTTTCGGGGTATGCCTTCACTGGTATACCCCGTATCTATCACCACTGCAAACCTGTCCTATTAAAGCGCTATATCCGCCTAAGCTTCCTATCGTTATTGGTTATAGTTAGGGTAAGCTGATGTCTCACTGCACTCGTTTAGCTTTATAGCTGATTACTATCTTTTGCCTCTAATAAGTACACAAATCGAGCTCTGAGAATAGATGGCTTGGTTACTGCTTAGTCTATTTGATTGAGTGTTAATATCACTGCTTGTGTCAATTCTACCTTATACAACAGATACCTTGTGCCTTCCTTTAGGTTAAAAGTGCTATAAAAATCATTTTTAGCCATCCTTATGGCTGTTCTTACCAGTGCTTTTTGTAAGTTTTAAGATACACAATGGTGCGGGTTAACTATCTCAGTATTCATAATAATGCAACAAATAAATAATCTCAAATATTATCAATAGCATAAATACATTTATGGCTCACATCGCAGAGTAAGTAAAAGTAAAAATGTACTAGGTTATTATTTTTATATAGTCACTTGTTATGTGTTTTTGGAACGATACACTGCATCCGCCTGGACCAAGATGGAAAAAAACTCATTTTTTATTGATGCCAGGTTAAAAATAAAAACAAGTGAGGATGTATTTATGCAGATAATTAACATGTCAAAGCCAGCCGTTAAGCTTAGCGCCATAGCGCTGGCATTAATGGCACATCACGCGAGTGCGGCGGTGGATTGTGGTGGGATACCTCAGTGGCAAGCCGGTCAGGTGTATACGTCTGGTCAGCAAGTGCAACAAGATAACATAGCTTATCGGGCAAATTGGTGGAATCGTTCATCACCTAAGCTTCGCTCCGGGCAATGGCAGGAATGGCGTAAGCTGGGAGAATGTCGTGGCACTGAGCTACCCAATCAGTCGCCGGTTATTGATATCGCTCAGCCTCAGGGTGAGGTAAATGTAAGCGAAGGCGAACAGATCCAGTTCGTTTTTGAAGCGAGTGACAGTGATGGTGTGATCAAGCAGGTTTTGGTTTATCACAATGACACCCTGGTCAAAGTGCTGGATGAAGCCCCCTATGCACTTAACTGGAAAGCGCGGGCAGGGAAACACCTGTTTCATGCGGTGGCCATTGATGACGACGGGGCAAAATCTGTATCGACCAAACGGACAGTCGTGGCGAACGCGTTACCGCCTGAAGATAAAAACACCGCACCGGTTGCACGCCTGACAGCCGAGTTGCCCAGTGAGCTTGAAGTGGGCAGTCAGGTTCGCCTGACGCTGCGAAGTCATGATAAAGAAAATGATCGCATAACGCAGGTGTTGACACACAATGGCAAAGAGGTGAAGCGCACAGATCTGACTGAAGCGCATTATAACTGGTCGGCAGCCTCTGCCGGGCGTCATGAGTTTACTTTGCAGGCAACGGACGAGCATGGCCTAGTGTCAGAAACAATAACGCGTACTTTCATTGTAAAAGCGCCTGGTGACGATAAAACCAGTCAGCTGGATTGTTTGCCTGCCGGATTATATCGTACACCCGGCGTAACCAGTGCTTATTGTGATGTCTACGATAGCGAAGGTCGGGAGAAAATGGGGGCAGATCATCCACGGCGTGTGATTGGTTATTTTACCAGCTGGCGCCATGGTAAAAATAATCAGCCAAGCTATCTGGTCAATGATATTCCATGGGACAAGATCACCCACATTAACTATGCCTTTGCCCATGTAAACAGCCAAAATGAGCTAAGTATTGGCGACCCGAAAGCACAGGGTAATGCGGCAACCAATATGACCTGGCCAGGTAAGGCAGGCGCCGAAATGGATCCAAGTCTGCCTTATACCGGTCACTTTAACTTATTAAATCGTTACAAAAAGCAGTATCCACACGTCAAAACCATGATCTCTGTTGGCGGCTGGGCTGAGACGGGCGGTTACTTTGATGAAACCGGTAAGCGCGTCAACAGTGGCGGGTTTTACACTATGACTACCCACGCCGATGGCAGTGTTAATCATGACGGAATAAAAGCCTTTGTTGCCAGCTCTGTGGCCTTCTTACGTCAGTACGGTTTTGATGGTCTGGACATTGACTACGAATACCCGTCCTCGATGAAAGACTCGGGCCACCCTGAAGATTTTGAGATCAGCAACCAGCGCCGTGCTGGCCTGAATAAGTCTTATCAGGTTCTGATGAAGTCACTGCGTGAAGCGCTGGACAAGGCGGGTGAGCAGGATGGTAAGCACTACATGCTGACCATTGCTTCTCCGTCCTCAGGCTATCTGCTAAGAGGAATGGAAACTTTCCAGACTGCACAATATCTTGATTTTGTTAACATCATGAGTTACGACCTGCACGGCGCCTGGAATGACCATGTTGGCCACAACGCGCCTTTGTATGACACGGGTAAAGACACCGAGCTGAAAACCTGGAATGTCTATGGCACCAGAGAATTTGGGGGAATTGGTTATCTCAATACAGATTGGGCCGTGAATTATTTCAGAGGTGCATTGCCTGCCGGGCGGATCAACATTGGTATCCCTTATTACACCCGTGGCTTTAAAGATGTGCGTGGCGGTGAAAACGGCCTCTGGGGTCGCGCGCCTTTGCCAGATCAAAACGCCTGCCCGAAAGGGACTGGGATTGGCGAGAAAAACAAATGTGGCAACGGTGCCATTGGCATCGACAACCTCTGGCACGATATTGAAAACGGACAAGAAGTCGCTGCAGGCTCCAATCCACTTTGGCACGCAAAGAACTTGCAACACGGCATCAACCCAAGCTACCTAACCGACTATGGCTTAACGCCAGACACAGACTCGGATGATGTGCTGCGGGGAGACTATGTGCGGCATTACGATGACATCGCTGTCGCACCCTGGTTGTACAACGAACAGAAAAAAGTCTTCCTGTCCATGGAAGATACTGAATCCATGCAGACTAAGCTCAATTATGTGGTTGAAAAAGGCCTGGGTGGTGTGATGTTCTGGGAGCTGGCCGGCGACTTTGACTACCATGCAGATAAAGGTGAGTACTTTATGGGCTCGACTATGACGAGCCTTGCCTACAACACTTTCAATCAAGATGGCACTGACTACGCAACGACGCAGGGTGATGCCGAATTCACGGTACCTGAGATGGCAGTCGATATTCGCTTTAATGCTAAAGACTTCCCGGTTGGCGATCAGAACTACCCGATCAGACCTACATTCGCGTTCACTAACCACTCGGAGCTGGACCTGAGCGGGGCAACCATCAGTTTCAATGTGCCAGTCTCAACCTCGGCGATTTTCAAGTCCAACTGGAACGCCCGCAAAAAGCTGGGCATGAAAGTAGAGCATGATGCCAGCAACACACGCGGTAATAACATAGGTGGCTTTGACAACGAATTTCATCGTTTCTCAATTACCCTGAAAAACGAGTGGGGTGGCCAGCTTGAGTCATTCAAGCCGGGAGAGACAGTGAATGCCCAGGTTATGTACTACATGCCTATCACAGGACCGGTTAACTTTGTCATCGAAAAAGACGGCAAGCAATACGCCTTCAGTAGCGAATACCCCGAGTTACCTGTAGCGAAAAAGTCGGACGACACATCCGGCGGTAATCCACCACAGGGCTCACGTTGTCAGGGCGTCGAGCTGAGCAATATCAATCAATATCCCCAGTGGCCGCGCACCAATTGGGCCGGTACACCGAGCCATGCGCTCGGTGGCGATATGCTGATCCATAACGGTTACGTCTACAAAGCAAAGTGGTGGACCAATGCAACACCGTCCAATGGTGGTGCCTGGCAGCAGGTTTGCGCGCTTTAACCCTCAAAAAATAGCGGTGGCATCACTGCCACCGCAGGAGATAACCCTATGAAATACAATAAAACCCTATCGGCTTTGGCCGTGGGGATGACTTTGGCTGCCATCAATCAGGCGCATGCTCATGGCTATATGGACTTTCCCAAGGCCCGTCAGGCGATTTGTCAGGAGCAGGGCGGGTTTTGGTGGCCAAAAGATGGTTCCAAAATCCCCAATGCAGCTTGCCGTGCTGCATTTTTGAAATCCGGTCATGTGCAGTTTATCCAGAAACATGAATTTGCCGTCAATACGGCAGAGTTTAACGATCAAAGCGCGGTCGAGGCGAATATTCCCGATGGGACTTTATGCCATGCCGGAGATAAAAACAAAGCTGGCATGGGCTTACCCTCCAAAGACTGGCAGAAAACCCCGGTGATGGTCGATGGCAAGGGGCAAATCAAGATCCGCTATCGGGCCACCACGCCACACAATCCGAGCTTTTGGCAGTTTTATTTGACCAAGCCGGGCGTGGATTTTGAAAACAAAGCACTCAGCTGGGCCGATCTGGAGCTGGTGCAAAGCCATGGCAATGTCGACTTTTTTATGGCACCCGATGGTAAACGTTACTACGAGATGAAAGTCGCCATTCCCGAGCGCTTTTCGGGTGATGCGATCCTGTACAGTCGCTGGCAGCGGGACGATGTAGTCGGGGAAGGTTTTTACAACTGTAGTGACATTACCATTGTCAGGGGAGCAGAACCTCAGCCACCGCAAAGCTGGCATAGCGCCGGGTACTATCTGCGTCAGGGGCAGCAAGCGCATGTTGGCGATACGATTTGGATGCGGGTGTTCGACACCAATGGTAAAGAGTTGATACAGGAAAAACTCGCCATTTCTGAGCAGCGCCTTGTCGACTGGCCAGCGTATTTTGCAACTCAACTTAATGAGGCGTTTGCTGCACTGATCCGCATTGGGGTGCAGGATGCGCACGGCAATATTCACTTTGATACAACTAATCTGGCGAGCAATCAGGTTTTTGTGAGCGATCAGGCACATACCTTTAATCTCAGTGTGGTTGCCAGGCCTGTGAATACACCACCCACAGTGCATACCCCGGCCGTGTTGACGGTACAAGAAGGACAAAGCGCACATTTGCATGTGCATGCCTTTGATGACCAGCAAAGCAGACTGGAATTCGACTGGCAGTTGCCTGCCCAAGTCAGTTACACCGGTAACGGCGCAACCATCACAGTCACGGCCCCACAGGTAGATAAGGACACGCAATTTAGCGGCAAAGTTACGGTCTCCGACGGGCAACTTAGTACCTCAGTCAATCTGGTCATTGCCGTGACCAACCAAAATGACACCCCGACGCCCCCTGATAGTGATACCTGGCACGCGGATAAAGTCTATACCGGCGGAGACATTGTCAGCTTTAACGGCAACCAATATCGCGCCAAATGGTGGGTTCGCGGGCAACGCCCCGATACCAGCCATGCCTGGGAGCGCATAGCGTCGCCCTCAGAACCGCAAGACCAATGGCAAGCCTCCGTGGCTTATACCGGTGGTGCCGTTGTGCGCTATCAGGGCGAGCGTTATCAGGCGCGTTGGTGGACCCGAGGCCAGCAACCTGGCAAGCACAGCGTGTGGAAAAAACTATAACAACGAACGAGGAAAAAACATGTTTAACTATTTGATCAGTGCGGCTGCGGTCGCATCAGCTTTATCGGTCGCGACAGTAGTCGCTGCGCCATCAACCCCGAGCATCAACTGGAAACCACAAAATTACTCCTTTGTTGATGTGAACATTTATGGCAGAGGCTCCTACAAACAGCTGATCCAGGCCAAAGAGGTAGTGGATATCGCTATCGAGTGGAATGCCTGGTCGGGCAAAGGGGGTGAAAGTTACAAAGTGTACTTTGATGACGAGGTGGTTAATGAAGGGCAGCTGGCGAAAGGCACCACCAGTGGGGTGATCCGCTTCCCTTATCATAAATCAGGGCGGCATGAATTGCGCGTTGCATTGTGTGATGCGTCGGGTTGTGCCACCTCTGCCAGTAAGCCTATCGTAATTGCGGATACCGATGGCGGGCACCTGGAACCACTCAAGCTGAACGTCAATCCCAATAACAAAAAGTATGACACCGACCCCAATACCGTGGTAGGTGCCTATTTTGTTGAGTGGGGCATATACGGTCGAAGCTTTGATGTGACTCAGATCCCGGCGGATAACCTGACTCACCTTTTATATGGCTTTATTCCTGTTTGTGGTCCGAATGACTCGCTGGCAGAAATTGAAAATGGCAATAGCCTGCGTGCCTTAAAGCTCGCCTGTGGCAGCTCTGAAGACTATGAAGTGGTGATCCATGACCCCTGGGCTGCGGTGCAAAAGGCCCTGCCTGGGATCAGCAGTAAAGATCCAATTCGTGGCACCTATGCGCAATTGATGGCGCTTAAACAACGCAACCCGGATCTGAAGATCTTACCTTCGGTAGGGGGCTGGACTTTATCCGATCCCTTCTTTGATTTCACGGACAAAGCAAACCGCGACACCTTTGTGAAGTCAATGCGCGAGTTTCTGACTACCTGGAAATTTTATGACGGCGTAGACATTGATTGGGAGTTCCCCGGTGGTGATGGTGCGCACCCTGATTTGGGTTCCAGTACGGATGGCGAAACCTATGTCTTACTGATGAAAGAGCTCAGAGAGATGTTGGATGAGCTGGAAAGTCAAACCGGTCGTGAATACGAATTAACTTCAGCAATTGGTACCGGCTGGGACAAAATCGAAGATGTTGATTATCGCGACGCTGCTCAGTACATGGACTACATCTTTGCCATGACCTATGACTTTTACGGTGGCTGGAACAATGAAACCGGCCATCAGACGGGCATTTACTGTGGTTCACATCTGAGTTCAGATGAATGCCGGGGCACGGGTGTTGATGAGCTAGGTGAAGCAAGAAAAGGCCCTGCTTATACGCTGGATAATGCCATTCAGTTACTACTCAAGCAAGGCGTTCCCAGCGAAAAACTGGTCGTCGGTGCAGCCATGTACGGACGTGGCTGGGAAGGGGTATATCCCAAAAATGCCAAAATCGCCGATAACCCGATGACGGCACCGGCCAATGGTAAGCTACGAGGCAGCACGTCACAGGGCGTCTGGGAAGCGGGTGTCATTGACTATAAAGGCCTAAAGGCGCACATGATTGGCAGTGGTGAGCAGGGCATTAATGGCTTTGAAGTGGGTTATGACACCACAGCCGAAGCGGCCTATGTGTGGAATCGCGATACAGGGACGCTGGTGACCTATGACAGCCCGCGTTCCGTCAGAGCCAAGGGGCAATATGTCCGTGAGCACGACCTGGGCGGCTTGTTCGCCTGGGAAATTGATGCCGATAACGGCGATATTCTCAATGCCATGCACGAAGGCTTGGCAGGAAAAGTCACTGAGCCGGTGCCCGTGAACAAAGCACCCATAGTCACTATGCCGGCAAGCCTGACGTTGACGGCGGGTGACATCGATATCCTGACTGCTGACGCGCACGACCCGGAAGGTAAAGCGCTGACCTATCTTTGGTCAGGCGATGCTCAGCTGAATCTGCAAAGCGAGCATGACAGCGTTATCGTGACGGCGCCCAATGTCACTCAGGACTCGGTTTTTACTGTTAACTTACAGGTCTCCGATGGGGTGAACCAGGTACAGCGACAAGTCAAAGTACAGGTGAAGGCGCCGGTAGTTGAAAACAAAGCCCCCGTTGTTGGAGACATAGCGAGTATTAGCCTGGATGAAAAGGCCAGCAAAACGCTGACTGTGGGTGCCACTGATCCAGAAGGTAAAACATTGAGTTACCAGTGGAATGTGCCTGGTCACACAATCAGTGGTCAGGGCGCATCTGTGACCCTGACGGCCTCCGAAGTAGATAAAACACAGACTGTGACCGGCACTGTGACCGTCAGCGATGGCATCCATGACGTGCAACGTCAATTCAACGTTACCGTGAAAAACCTGGCTGACACACCGGAGCCGACACCAGGTGACGGCAACACCACCTGGGATGCCAACAAAGTATATGTAGGCGGCGACAAGGTGTTTTACAAAGGCGTTGAATATCGCGCTCGCTGGTGGACACGAGGGGCGCTGCCTGCCAACGGCGGTGTGTGGCAGGAGATCATTCCAGCCGATGGCAAAGTGCGTGCCTGGCGCAGTGACCTGGTTTATACCGGCGGTGACAAGGTTATGCATAACGGTGAAACCTGGCAGGCACGCTGGTGGACACGAGGTCAGTCGCCTGGCAGCAATGGTGTCTGGCGCAAGCTATAAATTAACGCACGCTTACGGATAACCCCTAACAGCGCACGGACGCGCTTCTAACAGATAAATAAAAACAACGAACAATAAGAGTAAAATCATGTCTAAGTTATCACCCATAGCGTCTTTTCTCGCCGCAGTGAGTGTGTTTGGTGCCACGGCTAACACCGCCCCGATCAGTGTCCACAGTAATAAGCAGCTGGAATCACAGCTGATTGAACAGTTGCAGCAGTCAACGCGCTTTTTCCAGTCCCGTCAGGCAAGCACTATGCCTGGCTTTGAATTTAAAACCCACAGTCGCAGCGAAGATGGCAAACACTTTCGTCGTAGCCAGTATTATCAGGGTATACGGGTACATGGTGGGGAAATCGTCACCCATCATGATGCGCAAAACCTGTTTAGTGTGTGGTTTGCCCCGGAGGGAAATATCACGGGTATCAGTGGCTCAGTGGTCCCGGCGCCTAAGCTGGATTCAGTGGTGGCGTCAATTGATGAAGCGAAAGCTTTACGTAGCGCAAAAGCCAGTATCCCGGATCTTTTGCTGACCCAGAATGAACAGATTGAACTGGTGGTTTATCCTTATCAGGATGGCTTTAGATTGGCATACATGATCACCTTCTTTGCTGAGACAGAGCAAGCGCCCAGCCGGCCGGAGTTCTTTATTGATGCCCATAGTGCAGAGGTGTTGAGTCATGTTGAAACCCTGACCCACGGCAAAATTGGTACGGGCCCCGGCGGCAATGAGAAAATCGGCCGCCATTATTACGGCGAAGATAAGCCCAAGTTCTATGCCACAGAGCGTGACGATGGGCGCTGTGCCCTGGCGCATGATGATATTCGCGTGATCGACATGGAACACGACATCAGTAATACAGAGACCTTTGTGTTTGATTGCCACGAGAACCAGCATAAGTCAGTTAACGGTGCCTATTCTCCGCTCAATGATGCCATGTACTATGGTAAAGCAACGCTGGAGATGTTTGATGACTGGTACAGCAGCCGCGCGCTTGAAGGCGATTTGGTGATGCGGGTGCACTACCGTGAAAATTACCTGAATGCATTTTGGAACGGCAAGGAAGTTATATTTGGCGACGGTAACTTGTCGCGTTATGGCGTATATCCCTTTACATCACTGGGCGTGGTCGCCCATGAGATTGCCCATGGTGTGACGTCACAAAACTCCAAGCTGGTATATAGCAGTATGTCCGGCGGTGTAAACGAAGCGTTTTCAGATATGACATCGGAAGCACTGGAGTGCTTTTTGAATCAAGACGCCGATGGCAATTGTGAAGTAGACTGGTTAATTGGAGCCAGTATTTTCAAAAACCGCACAGCGCTGCGCTATATGGATGACCCAAGCAAAGATGGCAAGTCCATTGGTCATGCGGATGATTACACCATAGGGCTGGATGTTCACTATAGCTCTGGGGTGTTTAATAAAGCATTTTATCATCTGGCAAACACACCCGGCTGGGGCGTGAAAAAAGCCTATGAAGTGATGTTGCATGCCAACAAGCACTACTGGGTTTACAACGGCAATTTTGAGTCCTTAGCTTGCGGTGTAACGGATGCTGCCGAGGAGCTGGGTTACGACATTACAGATGTTGGCGCGGCGTTTAAACAAGTGGGGGTGTTTGCCTGTACAGAAAATAAAGCACCAGAAATCACCATAACGAACCCGGGTGAGGGCAGTCGCTTTAAGATTGAGTCAGAGTTGACCTTCAGTGCTGATGCAAAAGATGACTATGGTGAGGTTGCAAAAGTGACCTTTATGGTGAACGGTGAGCAATATCGGATATTAACCGCTGAGCCTTTTGAGGTGCGCTGGCAAAGCGGTGAAACCGGCATCTATCAACTCAGTGCTGTTGTAGAAGATAATGAAGGACTGACAGTCACCTCAGAACCCGTGCGGTTTACTTTAATAGACCCTGCACAATGCCAGACTCCTCAGTGGAGAGAAAACAAGGTCTATGTACAGGGCAATAAAGCCGCCTTTGATGGCTATGAATATATCGCCAAATGGTGGAACCGAGGCCAGAGTCCCGAGCATAACTCAGGTTCCTGGGGCGTATGGCAGCGCGGTGTTGAGTGCGGTGTCACTGCGGAGCAGCCAAATCAGATACCTGAATTGGCTTTCTTATCACCAGATAATCACCTGGAAGTGAGTGAAGGCAGTAAGGTGGCGGTAGCATTAAATGCAACCGACAGAGATGGCACAATTAAACAGGTACTAGTTAGCGTCAATGGGCAGTTGCTGACTGAGCTTACTCAGGCACCTTATGCATTTAACTTTGACGTAAAACAAGCTGGAGAATACATTCTGAGTGCGGTTGCCATAGATAACAAGGACGCCCGCTCTGCGGTGGCAACACGCACAATTAACGTGAGCGCAGCGCCTGGTGAGACCCATGCGCCAGAAGTAACCCTGAACAGCCCCAAAAATGGCGGTGAGTTTGCACCGGGGCAGCCAATCGCACTGCAGGTTAGCGCCTCTGATAAGGATGACGACTTGGTTCAAGTTCGGTATTTTGTTAATGGCAAACAGGTGGCAAGCAGTCATACAAAACCTTACTCAGCCTCGGTGACCTTGAGCGAAGCGGGTGCGTATGAGATATATGCGATGGCCAGCGATAAGAGTGGGCTGCAAACTCGCTCAGCCACGCACAACATAAGCGTCAAAACACAGACCCCCGGTTGTCGAGTCGCTGCCTGGTCCGCCAATACGGTTTATACTGCCGGCGATCAGGTGAGTTACAACGGACGCTTGTTTCAGGCTAAGTGGTGGACTCGCAATCAGAACCCGGCCGACAATGCTAGCCGCTGGGCTGTGTGGAAAGACAAAGGAGATTGCAAGTAACTAACAATAAGGGCCTGAACAGCGTTTGCCTCGGGCCCGAATCAATTGAATATTCGTTTTACTGAGCAAAGGGTAATATTTAATAACACCTAATCCATTGTTTCCCAAATCCATACAGATAGACTATGGTGAGGAAGTCGAGTAAGGAAATCAAACAATGAAGATACAAACACTGTGCGCACTGGCGCTATCGGGCATACTTGCTGGTTGCGGGTCGAGTAGTAATGGCACCATATCCGGGCCGGATGTGCCACCCAAGCCCAGCGAGAAAAACTCCAAAATAGTGACTCAAGGATTTGAAGTCCGCGTTTACAATCGACTGGCGGAACAAGATACGCAAAACCCTGAATATAATCGAGACACACCCTATCAGGGCACTGAGGAAGTGACCTACCAGGACATTGTTTTTGGTCTGGACACTCAAACTGAATCGGTTACAACGGCATCCTGGCGTGATATACCTCATTCGTTTTCGTTGTTCACAAAAGCCTATGCCTTGTCGCCCGTACCGCTTCAGACAGAAGAGAACATCGTTTCAATTAACATTACGTCAGCGTCCGATTTTGGCCAGGTCTATCCATCTGGTACCAATCTGAATGCACTGTTCTCGGTGACCTATACAGATACACTGAATAAGTACTACAGCTATAAAAACGAGATAAAAACGTTTTTTACAGTCGAGGAGTATGTGCAATATGGTCAGGTCAATGGCGGGCTAAATGCCGGGTTTACACGCAATCTTGTATTGAATACCGGGCCAGACTATCCAGTGAATATGACTTTTTATATCGAGATTGAGCTGGATAATGGCAAGACCTTTTCCCTTGAAACGCAAGAAGTTACCTTTAAACACACGGATAATTAAGGGCTAGCTAAGTTAAGGGGTGTTTGGTTGTACCAATGGGTATCTTCAGTGTTCCTGAGCATACTTAAAGCCAAAAAGATAGCTTAAGCTGATTGAGATAATTCGACAGAGCCTGTTTACTTTTGGCCTTGTGAGGTTAAAGCCGAAGCAAATACTTCGGCTTTAACCTCGAGGTAACTCTATTCAATCAAGCTAGTATTGCTGTATTACCTTCACGCCATCCGTCACCGCGTCGGAAGACACAAAACCGATTGTATCTGGGTTCGCTGAGACCATTTTAATCACTTCGGCATCATTCGAGACTTCTTTGGGCGGTGTACCTTTACCTGTAAAAATGAGTTTAGACCAATACGCCTTTAGCTGTGCTGAAGACTTATTGAGCGCTTTGCTGTTAAACTCATCGGTAATAGGATTACCCGGTTCCTGTGACACTGGGATTGCTTTATTTCCATTGGAAAAAGATTTCTCTTTACCTGTAAAAATACGGTTGATCGTTGAGGTATCAAAGCTACTGCCGTTGCTGGGGTGAACAATCACGGATACGCCAGCATACGTGTTAAAAGCCGACGACAATAGCACTGCGTATATTAAATTTTTCATGTCATTTCCCCTAAAAAACCAAATCAATACCAAAAGTGAGTGATTCACTGTCGCCCGCTACTGCCAGTGCAGTCGAGTCATCTTCGACTTTGTCGTATTGTACTTTGAAGGCTGCAGAAGGATGGAAATCCCATCTAACCCCAATGGCACGAGTGTCGTGTTTTTCCGGATCGTCTCCATCCTTTTGTTCAAAGTTGGAATACATAATGTATGGGGTGACAGTGTCGAAGCGGTAGCCAGCACTGATCATGTAGGTATCTAAATCACCATCGAGATCCAGTCGATTAAACTCAGATAAGATAAAGACATTGCCAAAGTCGGCATTTGCTGCCAGGCCATAAAACTTGCCATCACGTGAGTCAGAACCATTCCACAATTCCGGTTCACCATTGCGAAAACGCTTGTTGGTATAGCGCATGTGGGTGACTCGCAACTCAAGCCAGTCATAGCTGAGTTGTAACACACCGCCCAGAATATCTTCCCAAATCTCCCGCGTAGGGGTTTGGAAGAAGAATTCAGACAAGAGTTTATTTTCTGTGTCGTCTTCACGACCTGTGTATACGTTAGCAGAAATGCCCCAATCTCCAATTGCACCGCTGTACAACAGATTGGCACCTTCATAATTAAATATCTGCCAGGTATAGTTGTCGGCCGGGGCCCGCATCCACACATACGCGTACCCTACATCATAAAAATCAGAGTAATAAAACAAAGGTAAACGCTTTTTACCGACCTGAAATGTCCAGTTGTCGTTTATTTCGTATGAGGCATAGGCCCATTCAAATTCTGCATCGTAATCATTGGCACCCCTGGCGACAATTTGACCCGTGACGCTCAGGCCTTCACCCAGGTCGCTGCTGATCTGCAAACCAATCAGTGATTCAGGCGAAAAGGATAAGTCCTCTTTATAAGCGCTCACGATGGGATAGTCAGCCAGAAAAGTAGGTTCCAGACCGAACTGAGGGACACCCGAACCACTTAATACCTGGCCACCTGTCATACTGGCGAACCCAGATATGTTGACCTCGGCATGAAGTGTCGTTGATGCTAACGCTGTGACCAAGAGAGTATATTTTAGTTTCATGGATAGCTCCGCTAAACTCGTGTTGTTGGCACTGCTAAGTATAGTTATATATGCAAAAAAGAAAGGTTTTTTGCATAAATTGTGAGCAGTTTCGTGGGCTGTGGGAGGGGAGCCAAGAAGCTTTGGGTACATGCCTTCGGCCGGGCTGCAGAGCCCGGGTAAGACACAATTTGGCACGCCAAATCTAGAGTTTGAACTGACTGGTCGCTGACACTAACCGATCAGAAGCCTGATGCAGTCTGTGAGAAACATCATCGAGGTCGCTGAAGGATGCGTTAACCTGTTTCTGTCCTTCATTCATCTTTTCAATCGTATCGGCAACCTGAGCAGCCACAGAGCTCTGCTGTTCTGTTGCAGACGCAATTTGATTGTTCATTAGCGTAATATTGGCGATTTTACTTTGGATCTCTTCTAATGCCTGCCCGGCTTTTAGCGCTCTGGATTCATTACTGCTTGCCTGTTCATCGGCCTGGCTCATCATTTTAACGCTGCGCTCAGCAGCATTTTGCAGTGAGTCGAGCATTGTGCGTATTTCTGTCGTGGCATCACCAGTGCGCGAGGCCAGCGTACGCACTTCATCAGCAACCACCGCAAAACCCCGGCCTTGTTCACCTGCCCGGGCAGCCTCGATGGCAGCATTAAGCGCAAGCAGGTTCGTTTGCTCAGCGATTGAACTGATCACGTCTAAAATGGATGAGACATTGCCGGTGCCTTTAGCGAGATCATTGACCGCCTCGGCCGCTTCGCCAATCTGTTGGTTTAGCTCTTTCGAATTAGCTATGGTATCGGTTACCGCTGAAAGGCCATTGTGGGCTTCTTGCTCGGTTTCATGCGCAGCGGTGTTCGCCGCAGATGCAGAGTCGCTAATGCTGTCGATGGATTGAATGAGTTCATTAATCGACTGTTGTGTTTGCGCTGCCTGGGCTGATTGCTGATCTGTCACTCTTCTTACTTTTTCAGTGCTGTGTACCAGCTTTTCTGAGGTATCAAGGAGTGGTTGTGAAACGGACATAACACCATTGATAGCAGTGGTGAGTGTATCCATAAATTTGTTGAAGTTGAGCGCTGTGCGGCCTAGCTCATCGTCACCTAGTACTTCAATACGCTGATTTAAGTCACCATGCCCATCTGCCAGTTCACTTAACGAGCTCCGTAATTCATTGGCAGTGAAGCTGATATTGCGAGCAACAGACAGTGCCACAATTACCAGCAGAATCGTCAGCACCACGCCTGACTGGATTGATAGCCACAAACCGTCATTACCGCTTTCATATGCTTTTCTTATGGTACTTTGAAACAACTCGTCGACACTTTTTTGGTAGGCCGTCAGGCCGTTTTCAGCTTTTTCAAACAGGTCTGATTTTTGTTTCGCAAGCGTAGGAAGTGTACTGAAATCAATGGTGTCATTGATCATGCCTTGCGCGAGCCGCTCAGACAGTGTTTTGTATTCGGCAATGACTTCGAGCTGGTTTTTGATCAGTGTACTGTTGTCAACATCTAATACACGCAGTTCATCGAGGTTGGCTTTCAGGTCTTGCACCGTTTGCAAGGCTTGATTCATGACATCGTTATCGGCAAACGACACCGCCTGACTGAACAGCTCATCTGCCCGACGGATGAGAACACTGTTAATTGTGGACAGTTGAACCGTTTTGTAAATTTGCCGTTCTAGCAGTACGAGCTCTTTTTGAGTGTTCTGAAAGGCAAAGAAATTGATGAGCAGGTTGGCAGTGAACACGGAGACAGACAGAGCAACAATTAAACTTATTTTGTAAAACAGTGGTAGGTTTTTAAACCAATGCATAACCGAGTTCCCCAGTATTAAAACACCAAACTATCAACTGAATGACCGCCTTTACCTGCACAGGCGCGATGCTAGTCCAACACAGTAACAAGTCTTAGCCATAAACGCCCAATTTGCCAATTGTTTGTAAAAATTAAATAAAAAAGGGATGACTTAACCTTTGTTACATTGTCAGCGGCCTGTATCGGTCTGTGTGTACGGTACTGCAATACACGCGCCTTGCCCAAGTTTTGTGACTTTTTAGCAGTGCAATGGGGGCTCAGGAATAAGTGGCTATATGTCTCTAACTGTCAGAAATATAATGATTCTTACCTTCTGCGAAATCCGCTTAGCTCAGTATTCGCTGCTGTTAAGAGGCGCTCAGGCGCATGAATGTTGTGAGAACAACCTGTAAGTCGCCCTGTTGACGGCAGCGTGAGAGGCTGACCAGAGCCGGTATTACCTGCATCAGGAAATTAAAATATCCCTGCTAGCAAAAGGATTAAGTTGCGCTACGGTTAAAAGGCGTTATGTAACTCTGCGCGCACAGATAAGACTAACGGGTAGGACAAATTATGAACTGTAATCATGCTATGAAATGGGTAATTGGAGGCGCTTTGGTGACGAGCAGTTTCGCCAGCTACGCCGATGTCGTATTTAATGGGTTTGCTTCACTCAGAGCCACTGCCGCCGACAGTGATGGGGGCACCTCGCCATTTGAGACACTAGAGGGTGATGGCGATATCTCGTTTTCTGATGAATCTCTGTTTGCTCTTCAGGCACGAGCAGACCTGGGCGATGGCCTTAGTGCAACTGTTCAGCTGCTCGCCGAAGGAAAGGGGGATTTCGATGCTGAGGCAAGGTGGGCGTACGTAAGCTATGAAATCAATCCGCAACATACTATCAGCATGGGGCGCTTTGCCAATCCTAGTTTTTACCAATCTGAATACCAAAATGTTGGCTATACACACAATTTTGGCCGTTTACCCAAAGCGGTCTACATCGGATTTGATTTCACCACAATTGAAGGGGTGTCTTTAGACAGCAACTTTATTTTTGGTGACTATGCATTGTCGACCAAAGTACTGTATGGCAGTTGGCGCGGTACGACCTTTCTGGCCGCAACACAGCAGGACGAATCTTTTGGATTCAAAGACGAGCTGTCTGTCAGGCTCGAATTATCTAAAGACTGGTGGACCGTGTACGGTGGTTTCTTCATAGTCGAAATAGAAGGCGGCACGGTCGATACTAATGCGATCCTTGGGGGCGCTCAGGGGGCAATTGAACTGGCTAAGTCCCAGGGGGCAACAGAGCAACAGGTTCAGGCGTTCAGAGATGCCGTGGTTTGGGATGGCAAAAATGGCCTCTATGGTTACACGGGCTTTCATATCGATTACGACCGCGTCATTCTGGATGTGGAATATGCCGATTACGGCGTTGAAGACTCGAGTGATGGATTTAATCAGGTCTGGTATACAGCAATTGGTTACCGTGTAGTCGATGATGTCATCGTTACAGTACATCACGAAAGGTTTTTGCAAGATAACAAAGACTTGGATTTTCTCAATGGCGTAGACCAGCCAACTTTGAGAGCGACCGGGGTTGCGATTCGAAATAACCTGGCAATGCGAGAGTTTGATGGTGTCGGTCTGTCTGTCAGATACGATTTCCATCCTAATGCAGCGTTGAAGTTTCAGTATGTAAGCGGTGAAGACTCCCGGCCTTCAGTCGGTGACTATTCGATTTGGACCGCGGGCGTCGATTTGGTCTTTTGAGGGGAAAGTAATGAAAGCGATTATATTTACGGGCTTGATTGGCTTGTCTTCTTCATGCTGGGCTGTTGATGTCGTTGTCCATCCCTCAAATACGGCTGCGTTGGACAAGAATCAGATAGAGCAAATATTCTTGGGTAAGTTAAAAACCTTTAATGGTGCCGGTAAAGCCGTGCCAGTCAGTCAGTCCGATACAAGCGCTGCCAGTGAAGAGTTCTACAGCAAAGTGATCGGTCGCAGTGCCAGCCAGTTAAAAGCCTACTGGTCTAAGCTCCTGTTTACCGGTAAAGGACAACCGCCGAAAAAGCTGGCCAATGATCAGGAAGTGCTAAAAACGGTAGCGTCAGATCCGAGCATTATCGGCTATGTTAGCAGTGGCAGTGCCGATGGCAGTGTCAGAGTGGTTGCGTCTTTTTAGCGCAGCAGATCATGAAACTGATCGACCACATTTGAGTACAGGAAGCTTTGTTCTAACAAAGCTTCCATAAGGCCTTCTTTCTGCGCTTTTATAATTGCAGCTTCCAGCTCAGATTTATAGGATAAGCAGGCGCTTTGGTTAGAAAGCACTAAGTATACAGGATTGATGTACACAGGCTCTGGCAGCATAGCGAGTGGCAAAGCCTGCGCGTTATAGAGGTTCAGCCAGCTACTGATGGCCTGCCACTGAGGTGCAATAAAGTAGTCGATACGCTTCATTGATAACATTTTCAGCGCTTTTTCAACGCTGTCAGCGGTCGTGAGGGTAAGCTGAGTCAGATCAAAGCCTGTGTGACTTTGACTAGTTGATTTTTCGCCGCGCAAGGTAGCGCCTCTGAGCGGGATCAGCTCTGTCATGTCAGTCAGTGAGAATTCCTCGCGTCGATAGAACACACTGTGGGCTGAGGTAGTTAAGGCAGGCTCTAGGTAGGTAAACCACTCAAGCGGATAGTCCCTACTTTGCAGCCCAACCAGTATGTCAATGTGACCGTCCCTGGCCCATTGTATCGCCCTCAGCCAGGGCATAGGCTTAGTAATTTTAATTTGCGTATGTGCAGGTAAAATTTGTCGTACAAAATCAAACCCAATCCCACGCAACCTGTCTTCATGGATAGCGTAGCTAATTGGCGGAGCATCCGGACTCCCCCCCATGCGCATTAAGGTACACATTGCAAAGTTAGGGGCGCTAACAAAAAAGCAAAATAATAAGGTTGTTAAATACACACTGTTCTGCATAACTTTGCCGCGTGAAGATGAATACTTGCTTGGTATAAGTTATAGCTCAATCTCGGTGTTTTTTCTTGATGTTCTGTGTCGCACGAGGTGGTTGATGCCTAACAAAAATGGTAATCAGGCTGTCACTAACCATCCTGGTCATTGGGGTCTTAGAAGTCTGATAGAGCCAGCAAAACACAGTCATTGAATTATACTAATGGATTCAATAACAGAGATGAGCCTTCTTGACATCTGAAGCAACGGAACCGGGTGGTTATATGTCCGAAAACACCGCTGATTTGAAATATCTGGTGTGGTTTGTTTTGTGCCTGACATTCAGTGTAGCGACTGTCGCTCAAACGTCTTTGTCGGCCGAATTTATGGCAGAAAAGATAGAAAGCGCAAAGGGCGATGAAAAAGTGGAAGCGATTATAGATTATATTGCCCAGCACTCTCACTTCCATACCGCTCAGTCAATTGCCTACGGGCAGATTGGACTATCGCTGTTAGCGAAGAACCCCAACGACGATCTGAGTGCTCGGCTATTGAGTCATCTGGCACGTGCTCATATTTCGAAACGTGAGCTCAGTCAGGCCAAAAAGTTGTCAGAACGAGCTTACATACTGGCAGTGCAAAGTCGTATCGAGGCCAATCAGATATTGTCTAAGCTGGTGTCCGCAGATGTTGCTACCCGGCAGCAGAATGTCGCGCTTGCTGAAGGCGACCTTGCCTTGGTAATGCAGTTGTCAACGAAAATAGGGCATGACAGGTATCTCGCTCGTGCCCATCAAATATCGGGTACGCTCAATATCCAGCGTATGCGCTTTGACGACGCTTTAGCTGACTTTCTTCGTAGTCTGAATTTGTATCGTAAATTACAGGATAACTACAGAGCATCTTCTATACATCAGAGTCTTGCTTCACTTTATAGAAGAATGAACCTCTATGAGAAGGTGCTGTTTCGTCAAAACAAGGCCATTCAGATTGCAACTGAGCTTGATGATGAGCGCAAGCTGGCAATTTATTACAGTAATATGGGTACTTACTTTGAAGAAATTGATGACTATGACAACGCCATCGAGATGCACTTAAAATCTTTGGAGTACAAACAAGCGCTCAATTATCAAGTCGGCATGATCCATACCTATAATCGCCTTGGATCGGCATATCGCTTAGTTGAAGACTATAGCAACGCTGAAAGCAGTCTTATGGAAGCAGAGCGTTTGAAGCAGGAGATCAATCGCTTTGACACCAACATATCTACGTATTTGGATCTAGGCCGGTTGTACATAGACACAGGGGAGCTGAAAAAGGCTGAAGACTATCTTAATAAAAGTTTGCCATTGTATCTGGGGTCACCTTGGGAAGACAGGATAGCTGAGATTTATCAGGCATTCGCGCAATTGTCGTTGCAGCGGGGAGAAGCAAACCAGGCGATTGAACACTATCTCAGAGCCATTGAAATCGCCCATCGGCATCAAAGAGACACGCTGGTGCTGCAATATCATCGTGAACTTGCACAGGTCTATGAGCGCGTAGGTCAGACACAGGAGGCACTGAGATCTCTGAACGCTTATTTACTGCGCCAAGCTGAGTGGGAAGACAGGAACAACCAGTATCGGCTCAGCGCGTTGAGTGTTGAGTTTGATGTCGAAGAAAAGGAACGTGAAATTGCCGACCTGGTTCAGGAAAATCGAATTAAAGATTTAGAAATAGAAAAGCAGGCATTCCAAAAAGGTGCTGTTCTGATTGCGTTAGTACTGGCATTTGGCACCGTCTTCTTTTTGTATTTTTGGTACAGCAAAAACAAACAACTCAAGGTAGAGCAACTTGCTTTGCAACAAGTGAGTGATGCAAAAGAGCGCCTGAGACTGGCCTTATGGGGAAGTGGGGATGAACTGTGGGATTGGGATTTGGCTGCGGGGGTTATCACTCGAGATAATCGACTGGGTAATTTGCAGTTGCCTGATGCTCAGATTGGTTCTGATCTTGGCACACTCAGGGCGTGCGTTCATCCAGAAGACTACCCAAGGTTGCAAGAAGCGTTTAACAGACACCTGAACGGAGAAAGTGATTACTATGAGGTGAGTTACCGGGTTAAAGACAAGCAGGGTAACTGGTTATGGGTGTTGGACAGAGGCAAAGCAACGGCACGAGACGAAGCGGGCAACGCCATCAGAGCATGTGGCACAATCAAAGATATATCAGAACTTAAGGCCACAGAGCTGGCGCTGGCAGAGCTCAATAAATCCCTTGAAAAGCGTGTCGAAGAGCGAACCGAGCGATTACAACAATCCGCCAATGAGCTGGCAAATACCCTTGAAGCACTCACCGAAACACAATCTACCCTGGTGGAGGCACAAAAAATGGCGTCTCTTGGACGTCTGGTCAGCGGCGTTTCTCATGAGCTCAACACACCGCTTGGCACAGCCATAACGGCCAGCTCAGTATTAACTCAGTCTTTGCGAAGCTTTAAGGAGCAGCTGGACAGTAGCAAGCTAACATTGAGCGACACCCAGGCTTTTATTGATGTTGCAGAGTCTAGCGCGCAGCTGGTGGACAGCAATACAGCCCGTGCAGCTCAGCTGGTTAAGCGTTTTAAGCAGGCATCCGCTCAGGAATATATCAGCAGTAACGACCCAATCGAATTGAAATCCTTTATTGAGGCGTTTTTGGCATACAGGATAAAGGAAAGCAAAGTAAAGGTTGAGCTTGACTGTCACGACCCAATCAATATCTTCAGTAATGGTCAGGCACTCGAAAAAATACTCGAAGACTTGCTTGCAAACGCAATAGAGCATGGCTTCGATACTGCTGAGGGGCGTATTTTGATTCAAGTCAGACAACAACAAGAAATGATAACCATACTGTTTTCAGATAATGGTAAAGGGATCGACAAGGCTGAGCTTGCGCAGATTTTTGAGCCATTTCATACTACTGCGCGCCATAAAGGGAGCGTGGGCCTGGGCTTATATATGGTGTTTAACTTGGTGACCTATGTGCTAAATGGCAACATTCAGTGCAAACCCAATGTACCACAGGGCTGCACATTTGAGTTGGTTTTCCCGACAAAATTAGGATGACGGTAGATTTTTTCAGTGACTAAGTTGAATTAATTGACTCAATAGGTCAATGTATATGCACCCAAAATAAATACAAATAAGGAGCTCTGCGTGACAGAGTTACTGGTCCCATATCAACTGACTATTCTGGTGCTCGGGTTATCGGGTGGACTGTTTTTAATTCAACTGGCGGTTGTCGATATTATCGCAATTAAGCAAAAGCATCCGCCTGGCGTGGCGGTCGCGCAGGACCCGCAAACGCTGTTGTTTCGAAGTAACCGAGTGTTTGCCAATAGCAACGAAACCGTGGGGATCTTGATATTGGTGGTGCTTTTTGCGGTATTCTCGGGTACACATCCGGATTGGCTCAACGGATTAGCTGTCACATACCTGCTGTCCAGAGTTGGGCATATGGTGTGTTACTACTTAGATCAGAAACTAATGCGAAGTATCTCTTTTGGCGTCTGCTATCTCAGCCTGTCGGGTATTTTTGTTAGTGGCATGGCCGCCTGGTTAAGATAATCCAGGCGTGCGTATTCAGGTTATGGCGCGAATTATGATGCCGGGATCGGTGATCCCTTCTTTTTTCAGCGCTTCCTGAATGTTCTTTATCATATCAAAATACTGCTCCTGCAACTGCATCAGGTACTGGCTTTTCATTTCAGTCAATTGCTGAGTTGCTTCGTCCGGCTCGCGCTCTGTTTGTAGTGCCATTAACTCTTCTTTGAGTAAGGTCATTTCCTCTTTGAGCTTCTCCAGGCGTTCCAGCATTCGCTGGATATAGGCAGGGACATCCTCAAACTCCTCGGCGTCTTCTTTGGCTTTTTCTCCAGACAGCACATGCTTGTCTTCATTAGACAAAGTCATGCCCTGGGTTTCTTCTGTGGTGTCCGTTACAGACTTCGTCGTCTGCACCTCTTTGGTTTCAGCTGCTTCGTCAGTGGTGGCAACAGCAGGCTTGTTCTGAAAAGTGGAAATGTCTCTGGTTGTCTGGTGAATTATAAATGTCATAGCACTTTCCCTGGTCACACTTGGCTAAACACACAAAGTATCGATTAATACTTTTATCTTAATCTTTATCGACAATCATTTGGACATCTTTAGGATTAAAACCACTACAAATGCGACGGCTTGCGTCTGAATCTGTCTATTAATACCGGGAGTACGCCAAGCAAAATTAACAAATAGGCGCCAGAGAGGGGCATGATGATCACCAGTATCAAACCAAATAGTATGAGTGACGGTACAAAAGGCCTTGGCACGGGTATCTGATAGGTGCTGAGTTGGCGTAACACAGAACCCAAGAGCAAAAATAACACTCCGCTACTTAGAAACCAGACAATGGCTTCGCGATCAAACAGCATACTGCCGTTGACGACGGTCGTGGCGAACCAGCCTTCGTGATGCATTTCAGTGAGTACGTCCCAGCCCATCAATAAACCGATCAGATTGTGAAGCAGGCCAGTGGCTATCAATCCATTTCCTAAAAAAGCAGCACGATTCACGATAATGTCTCCAGTTGCGTTTTTGCCTGTTGGGAACTCAGTGTCAGACAGTCCTGTACGGACAGGCGCGGGTAGAGTTGCTGTAGCCCCAGAAAACTGGCATAGCTGGCGGTTGCCAGTTGTTCTGCCTGAGTTGGCTCCAGGCCTAATTCAAGGTAACAGGTTTTAAGGTAATGCTGGCGCTGAGCGTCTATGGTGCACAAATGCTGCCCGATGCTGGTATCTTTCAGGGCCCAGGCACGAATATGCAGTTCAGCTTCTATGTCTGTGGCCGCAATGGCCTCATCGAGGCGTTCCAGTCTGGTCATAGGGCAGGGCTGAGTATCGGCAATGGTGATCAGGCGTGCGGTAGCTTGCTCATACCAGTATGTCATCAGTGCATCGATAAAAGCCTGGCGATTTTTAAAGTGGTGGTAAAAAGAGCCTTTGGTCACTTTTTTACGGCTGCACAGGCGGTCTATGGTCAGGGCATCCGGGCCATGACTGACCAACGTTTTTAGCGCAAACGCGAGCCAGCTTTGTTTTGCGTCACTCATAATCTGCCTGCCTTCTTGGCTCTGTAGATAACACTTCGGGCAATAACATAATGAAAGGGCAAAATGGCAGTGAGGTAAACGCGACCCGTTAGGGTTTTTGGGTTCACTAAAGTAGAAACTATCACTGTATTTTGCTGCTTTTTCACACTCAGGTAAAAGTTCATATGGCGATCCTCAGCGCTGCTGATGATTTCTTCAGGGTGCTTTTCGCAAACGTTCAGAAAACCTGCCTGATCGCCCACATCCATTTCATCACTGGAAGGCTCCATCGTGTCTTGCCCTACTGAAAAGCCAAATACGGCAACCAGCTTATTTCTGAGTCGCATCAATTGCGTCACCCAGCCGGGCAAGGTATTAAAAATCCGGTATTGTAGCTGGCTGGGTGTTAAGGATGGCGTGTCGAGCGTTATTTGCAGTGCGTCGCGAAAGTGGTGCGCGCGTGCTTTGGCCTGAAGGCGATCGCGTTCAGGTGTAAGACTGATGATCTGACTGAACATAAACAACTCCGTTTTATGACAACTTAACATACCATGCAGTATGGTATGTTAAGTTGTCAATGGCTTTGTCTGTTTTTTGTTCGCAAACATCACTGTTGTAGGCCAAAAAAGAAGGAGTGAGAGCCGGATCAGAGCAGATGATCCGGCAAAAGCCTGGTTTAGAAGGTCCAGGCCAGGTGGATCTGAGGCACTGACTCGTTGGTGTCGGTGCCCAGTTTATTTTGCCAGTACTGCCATTCGATACCCAGCATTAGCTGATTGTCGGGCATCTCCAGTGCATGACCCAGATCCCAGCGCAGAATAGGTTGCGCCAGTAGCCAGCCTTTCACATCACCGCCCAATTCATTGTCCCGGCCTGTGATGTATTCCACGTGGCCCGTGAACTCAAACTTGTGTCCGCCAATAGCAAAAGGGTAGCCCCAGGCCACATCCAGCATATAACTGTTGGTTTCTTTTGGTGCGCCACCGCCATTAAGACCTCGACTGTCGTCGATGTAACCTGTCAAAGTAGTAGAAAAGAAATTAAATCCGTCGATATTCCAGGAAAGCTTTACGCCTGGCAGGTACTTCATCACCTTGGCATCGCCTGCGGCGTTAAAGCCCATCACAATCCCAACGTCCTGAAGCGCAGAATCATTAAACTTCAGATCTGCCAGTTTCCCCAGGCTAAATGTGGAGTACCACTCGCCATAAAAGTCGCCATCCTGATAGCCATCGTCTAAATCATCTGTGCTGTAGTCGATAAAGAAGAAGTTATCGCCATAGCGGTAACCGGATGCATGTTGCAAAGAATAAATCGTCTGATTGGCTTCTTGCTGGCTAAATGGGTTTTTAAACTCACCGTGATTAAGGTGAAGCTGAGTGTTGCTCCAGTCAGCCGCCGCAGCGGTACCAGCACTAAGCATAAGACTGGCAGTAAGCGCAGAAAAAAATGGTGTTTTCATTGTTTCTCGTGTGTATGGGGTTATAAACAGCTGAATTATAAACGCAAATCAACAAACAAGGGGAATAAAAACACGCATTTTCTTGGTTTAGAACAAATAATGGCATCCTCAGGATGCCATTATCATTTGGTGATCAGTCTTTATGACGGCGCAAACATATAACGGCAATTGCAGTAAACGCCAGAATAAAGCAGTAAAAGGACGAGGTAGACACTTCCCAGGGGCTGATCTTAAAGGTCGCGCCCAGTAACAAAGCTTGTGCGCCATAAGGCAGCGATCCCTGCATAACACAGGCAAAAATGTCCAACAGGCTGGCTGAGCGCTTACCAGAGATCTCCCCATCATCGGCCAGCTTTTTAGCAACCGGGCCGGCAACAATAATACTCACGGTGTTGTTGGCGATACACAGGTTACTGGTCAGGACGAGCGCTGCAATGCCCAGTTGATCAGCTACTTTTCTGTGCCATTTGGCGATGAGCGCAGTGATTGCCTGGATCTTATGTGCCAGGTAATCCAGTCCACCATTAACGCGAATAAATTCAGACAAACCGCCAATGAACATAGAAAGCAGGAAAATCTCTTGCATGTCACTGAAGCCTTTATACACGTCTTTGACAAAGGCAGCCCCCTGATAATCACCGGTGAACCCCATCAGGGCGGCGAAAATAATGCCACTAAAGAGCACCACAAAAACGTTAATACCCACCACAGCCAGCACCAGAATAAACGCATAAGGTAACACCAGCAGCCAGTCAAACGGTTTGGTTTCAACGGCTTGTGGCTCAGGTGTCAGGAACACCAATAAGGCAACGGTGAGTGCAGCAGCGGGCAGAGCAATTTTCAGGTTTTCCCTGAATTTGTCTTTCATTTCACAGCCCTGAGTACGGGTTGCCGCTATGGTGGTGTCAGAAATAATCGATAAGTTATCTCCAAACATCGCGCCTGAGACTATGGTACCGGCCATCAGAGCCGGATCGATCCCGGTTTTGACGGAGACAGCGTAAGCAATGGGGCCGATGGCGCCTATGGTACCCATGGACGTCCCCATCGCGGTTGAAACCACGGCCGCGATTAAAAACAGTCCGGGTAATAGCAGACTGGGTGGGATCAGCGATAAACCGGCGTTGACCACTGCGTCAACGCCCCCTGTGGCACTGGCCACCGACGAAAAGGCGCCGGCAAGCAAGTAGATTAAACACATGGTGATGATATTGCTGTGCCCGGCACCTTTGATAAAGGTTTCAACGCTCTGATTGATGGTGCCTTTGTTGATCCAAAACGCGATCACTATGGCAGGCAAAATGGCCACCGGTGCAGGTAACTGATAGAAAGCATAATCGACCCCCTGTGATTGCAGGTACAGACCCGCGCCCAGGAATAGGCCAACAAAGGTTAAAAGAGGTAGCAAAGAAAGCTTTGCTTGTGTGTGATTTAAGTTTGGCTGCATAGCACTCCCCAAAAACTAACCACAGCCAACGGATCCATTATTAGCTGCATTTAAACTACGTCGCCCGCAATAATTGAAATCGGCGAGGGCGGAAGTTTATATGGTTAGACGTCTAAAGTCCATTGTGTTTCGTTATTATATTTATCTACCTATCTGAGTGCGTCGCCTTGGTCGTGAACAGCGTGCTCGATAGCGCAAAACACACCTTGAAATGGCACGCTGTCTGTATGGTTACACGCCAGTGACGAGCTCGCAAAACAGGATAGATTCGTATTATTGTCAACTGACTATGACACAGAGATAGGGTAAACTCTAGGGCACAAAATTAATCGCCCGGCATAAAAATGGGCTGATTAAGCTTATCTCTCTTGCGCTGAAAATCGGGAAAATACGTTTCCGTACCACCTTAAAGGTGGCATATCTAACACAAAGGAAAACCGTAAAATGACACAAATCGGTATTTTTGGCGCCAATGGCCGCATGGGCCTGGCGCTGATTGAAGCAGTCCAACAGTCTCAGCATTGCCAGCTTGGCAGCGCATTCGTCAGAGCGTCTTCGCCACACCTTAACCAGTCTATTGCCACGTTACAGCCGCAAGCACCCGCCGGGTCGACCTTTAGTTCTGAACAGCAACTGGACTCTGAGCTGGATGTACTGATCGATTTTACCCTGCCTGAGGGCATGCTTGGCCACCTGCAACAGGCTGTGGCCAACAAAACACCTATGGTGATTGGCACAACGGGCCTGAGCGCAGAGCAAATGCAGGCACTGGAAACCGCCTCACTGTCTATTCCGATCGTCTTTGCACGTAATTTTAGCGTGGGTGTCACCCTGATGCTGGGCCTGGTACAGACCGCCGCGGCAAAGCTTGCAGATGAAATGGACATCGAAATTTTTGAAGCCCACCACCGTAACAAAGTAGACGCGCCGTCGGGCACCGCACTGGCGATTGGTGAAGCCATTGCTGAGGCAAAAGGCTGGGATCATGAGCAGGTTGCACGCTATGACCGAACTCAGGTACATGAGGCAAAAAGTCAACAAGAAATTGGCTATTCAGTGCTCAGAGCTGGCGATATAGTTGGTGAACACACAGCTTATTTTGCCACCATGGGAGAAAGGCTGGAATTAACACACAAAGCAACATCAAGATTAACCTTCGCATCAGGTGCTGTAAGGGCTGCGCAGTGGTTAAAAGATAAGCCAAACGGACTTTATTCCATGCAAGATGTGCTAGGATTGAAGAAGTAAGCTTACTATTTTAGCGTGTTCGTTATAAAAAGTCGCTAAAAACCTTATTTTTTTATTTTTTACGTGAATTATTAGACGAATCTAAGAATGTGCTGTAGACTATAACGAATTTGCCAAAATTTTAATAACTGCGTGTTACCAAGCGCTTTGTAGACGGGAAGATAAGCGCTGGCTTGCTCCCGTTTTTTACTATCTAGGAGGTTAACTTGACTAAATCCGCTCTCTTAGTCCTTGAAGACGGCACTGTGTTTCGCGGTACTGCCATTGGCGCTGACGGCCTGTCCGTTGGTGAGGTAGTATTCAATACGTCTATGACGGGATATCAAGAAATTTTGACGGATCCTTCTTATGCAGAACAGATTGTGACGCTGACTTATCCGCACATCGGGAATACCGGTACTAATAGTGAGGATGAAGAAGCCGATAAAATCTGGGCTAAGGGTCTGGTAATTCGGGATTTGCCATTGCTTGCAAGTAATTTCCGTAACGAGCAATCGTTAAGTGACTACTTAAAAGCACGCAATATCCTTGGGATTGCCGATATAGATACGCGTAAGTTGACGCGTATCCTGCGTGATAAGGGCGCTCAAAATGGCTGCATCATCGCGGGCGATGAGATTGATGAGCAGCAGGCACTGGAAGCGGCAAAAGCGTTCCCAGGCCTTAAAGGGATGGATTTAGCGAAAGTCGTTACAACAGAACAGACTTATGAGTGGCGTGAAGGGAGCTGGACTTTAGGTCAGGGCTTCCAGACTCTGAGTTCTGAGGAAGAAAAATTTCATGTTGTAGCGTATGATTTTGGTGTGAAAAAGAACATTCTTCGTATGTTGGTTGACCGTGGCTGTAAACTGACAGTAGTACCTGCAGAAACCTCCGCTGCAGAAGTGCTGGCGATGAATCCAGACGGTATTTTCCTGTCTAATGGCCCTGGTGACCCTGAGCCATGTACTTATGCAATCGATGCGATTAAAGCCTTCTTAGAAACTGATACGCCTATCTTTGGCATTTGTTTGGGCCATCAGTTACTGGCACTGGCTTCTGGTGCGCAGACGGTGAAAATGAAATTCGGTCACCATGGCGGTAACCACCCGGTGAAAGACCTGGAGCGTGACGTGGTAATGATCACTGCACAGAACCATGGTTTCGCGGCGGACGAGGCCACTTTGCCAGATAACCTGCTTGCAACGCATAAATCGTTGTTCGACGGTACCTTGCAGGGCATTCATCGTACCGACAAGCCGGCCTTTAGCTTCCAGGGTCACCCTGAAGCAAGCCCGGGTCCGCACGATGCAGCACCGCTGTTCGACCACTTCATTGAATTAATGCAAGCACGTAAAGCCTAATTAGAACCGGAGTAACAATGCCAAAACGTACCGACTTAAACAGCATACTGATCCTGGGCGCAGGCCCAATCGTCATCGGCCAAGCCTGTGAGTTTGACTACTCTGGTGCTCAGGCGTGTAAAGCGCTAAGAGAAGAGGGCTACCGGGTTATTCTGGTTAACTCAAACCCGGCAACCATCATGACTGACCCGGAAATGGCAGATGCAACTTACATCGAGCCAATTCACTGGGAAGTGGTTGAGAAAATCATTGAAAAAGAAAAGCCAGATGCGGTACTACCGACTATGGGTGGCCAGACTGCGCTGAACTGTGCGCTTGACCTGGACAAGCATGGTGTACTGGCTAAGCACGGTGTTGAGCTGATCGGTGCAACTGCGGATGCCATCGACAAAGCAGAAAACCGCGAGCGCTTCGACGTTGCGATGAAGAACATTGGCCTTGAGTGTCCTCGCGCCGAGATTGCACACTCAATGGATGAAGCGCACGACGTTCTGTCGCGCATTGGCTTCCCGTGTATCATTCGTCCTTCTTTCACCATGGGTGGTACCGGTGGTGGTGTTGCTTACAACATGGAAGAGTTTGACGAAATCTGTACCCGTGGTCTTGATTTGTCTCCGACCAACGAGCTGTTGATTGACGAGAGCTTGCTGGGCTGGAAAGAATACGAAATGGAAGTGGTGCGTGACAAAAACGACAACTGCATCATTGTGTGTTCTATCGAGAACTTTGACCCTATGGGTGTGCATACGGGCGACTCAATCACAGTTGCACCAGCACAAACTCTGACTGACAAAGAATATCAGATCATGCGTAACGCCTCGATGGCGGTACTGCGTGAGATTGGCGTAGAAACCGGTGGTTCAAACGTTCAGTTCGGTGTTAACCCGGATGATGGCCGTATGGTTATCATTGAAATGAACCCGCGTGTATCGCGCTCATCAGCACTGGCGTCTAAAGCAACCGGTTTCCCGATCGCTAAGATTGCAGCTAAGCTGGCAGTGGGTTATACCCTGGACGAGTTACAAAATGACATCACAGGCGGTGCAACCCCTGCGTCATTCGAACCGTCAATCGATTACGTTGTGACTAAGATCCCACGCTTTAACTTCGAGAAGTTCGCCGGCGCTAACGACCGTCTGACTACACAGATGAAGTCAGTGGGTGAGGTGATGGCCATTGGTCGTAACCAGCAAGAATCACTACAAAAAGCACTTCGTGGTCTGGAAGTGGGCGCAACAGGTCTTAACCCAATTGTTGCACTGGACGACCCGAAAGCGAAAGAAACCATTATTCGTGAACTACGTGAGCCAGGCGCAGAGCGTATCTGGTACATCGCCGATGCAATGCGTCACGGTATGAGCGTAGAAGAAGTGTTCGAGCTGACCAAAGTTGACCGCTGGTACCTGGTTCAGATTGAAGACATTCTGAAAGACGAAGCAACCATCGCTGAAGTGGGCATGGCCGGTCTGAACAAAGACTTCCTGCGCCGCCTTAAGCGCAAAGGTTTCTCAGATCCGCGCATCGCAGAGATTGCCGGTGTGTCTGAAAAAGAAATTCGCAAGAAGCGTCACCAGCTGGATATCCTGCCGGTTTATAAGCGCGTTGATACTTGTGCAGCAGAATTCAGCTCAGACACGGCTTACATGTACTCATCTTACGATGAAGAGTGTGAAGCTGCACCGTCTGACAAAGATAAAATCATGGTGATCGGTGGTGGTCCTAACCGTATCGGTCAGGGCATCGAATTCGATTACTGTTGTGTACACGCTGCGCTGGCAATGCGTGAAGACGGCTACGAGACCATCATGGTTAACTGTAACCCGGAAACGGTTTCAACTGACTACGATACTTCAGATCGTCTGTTCTTCGAGCCAATCACATTAGAAGATGTGCTTGAAATCGTTCGCGTTGAAAAGCCAAAAGGTGTGATTGTTCAGTACGGTGGTCAGACGCCACTGAAACTGGCGCGTGACCTTGAAGCGAATGGTGTGCCTGTAATTGGTACTTCTCCTGACGCAATCGACCGCGCGGAAGACCGGGAGCGTTTCCAACAGCTGGTTGAGCGTCTTGATCTGCTTCAGCCTGAAAACGCAACCGTAACGTCACTGGAAGAAGCGATTGCGAAATCTCAGGAAATCGGCTTCCCACTGGTAGTACGTCCTTCTTATGTACTGGGTGGTCGTGCGATGGAAATCGTGTACGACGAAGATGACCTGCGTCGCTATATGACCGAAGCAGTATCTGTGTCTAACGAAGCACCAGTATTGCTGGACCGTTTCCTGGATGACGCTATCGAAGTAGACGTTGATGCGATCTGTGACGGTGAGAACGTCATCATTGGCGGTATCATGGAGCACATTGAGCAAGCCGGTGTTCACTCTGGTGACTCTGCTTGTTCGTTGCCTGCGCACTCTCTGTCTCAGGAAATCCAGGACGTAATGCGCAAGCAAGTACGTGACATGGCACTTGAGCTGGGCGTGGTTGGTCTGATGAATACTCAGTTTGCTGTGAAAGATGGCGAGGTTTACCTGATTGAAGTGAACCCACGTGCTGCGCGTACTGTCCCGTTTGTTTCTAAAGCAACGGGTGTTGCGCTGGCAAAAGTGGCAGCACGTTGTATGGTTGGCCAATCTTTGGAAAGCCAGGGTGTAACGAAAGAAGTAATCCCACCTTACTACAGCGTAAAAGAAGTAGTACTGCCATTTGCTAAGTTCCAGGGTGTTGACCCAATGCGTGGCCCTGAGATGCGTTCAACGGGTGAAGTGATGGGTGTTGGTGAAAACTTCGCCGAAGCCTTCGCAAAAGCGCAATTAGGTGCATCAAACGCTTTACCACGTGGTGGTCGCGCGCTACTATCTGTTCGCAATGGTGACAAGGCACGTGTTGTTGAGTTGGCTAAGACCATGAAAGCCATTGGCTTTGAGCTGGATGCAACCAAAGGTACAGCACAAGCTCTGGAAGACGCCGGCATCGAAGTACGTCGCGTAAACAAGGTATTCGAAGGTCGTCCGCACATTCTTGACCGCATCAAGAATGGTGAGTACAGCTACATTGTTAATACCACAGAAGGCCGTCAGGCTATCGAAGATTCGAAGGTGTTACGTCGTGGTGCACTTCAGCATAAGACTAACTACACCACTACGCTCAATGCAGCGTTTGCAAACTGTACAGCTAATGAGGCTGATGACAGAAGTTCTGTAAACTCTGTTCAGGAGCTACACCAGCGTTTGAACTAAGAAGAACAAGGCCAGAGCGTAAGCTCTGGCAATGAGTGAGATACTATGCAATCAATTCCGATGACAGTACGAGGCGAAGAAATGCTTCGTGAAGAACTGAACCACTTAAAGAAAGTCGTCCGTCCAAAGATCGTTGCCGATATCGCGGAAGCCCGTGAACATGGCGATCTGAAAGAAAACGCCGAGTACCATGCTGCACGTGAGCAGCAGGGATTCTGTGAAGGCCGCATCCAGGAAATTGAAGCCAAGCTGTCAACATCACAGGTCATTGATGTCACTAAAATGGCAAATAATGGCAAAGTGATCTTTGGCAGCACGGTGACCATAGTCAATGTTGATACGGACGAGGAAGTGACCTACAAGATCGTAGGTGATGATGAGGCAGATATTAAAAACAATCTGATCTCAGTTAACTCGCCAATTGCACGTGGTCTGATCGGAAAAGAACTGGATGATTCAGTGAGCATTCAAACTCCTAACGGTAGCGTTGAATACGACATCATCGAAGTTGAATATGTCTAGATTTGTCTAACCTATAGCACCAAAAACCCGACCTCGTGTCGGGTTTTTTATTACCCACTCCTTAACCTTGTGCCAGATCAAAGAGCCATAAAAGCAGCGCGTTATGATGAGTTTAACAAAGGAGAACATCATGACTGCTGACCAAATAACAAGTTTTCTCAAAACCAAACAAAATGAACTGAGTCAACGGATAGCCGCCATTGAAGCCGATTTTAGAAAGGGCCGGTCGGCCAACTTCGCAGAGCAAAATACAGAGCGTGAAAACGACGATGTACTGGACGAAATTCATCAAGAAGCCAAGCAAGAGCTGGTAATGGTGAATCAGGCGATACTGCGTATAGAGCAGGGCACCTATGGCCTGTGTCAGCACTGTGAAGAACAAATCAATCCGCAGCGCTTAAACGCTCTGCCTTACACAACGACTTGTATTAAATGCGCAAAATAGAAAGGACCGTATTATGACAATTGAAAAACATGATCTGCACCACGAGTTTCCTGAATATAAAGATGAGATCCACCACCTGAAAATGAACGACGCGCACTTCGCTCGTTTGTTCAAGGAGTACCACGAGTGCGACCACGAAGTACATCGCATTGAAACCGGCGCAGAGAACACCTCTGACGACTATCTTGAGTCACTGAAAAAACAGCGCCTGCACCTAAAAGACCAGCTGTTCACTATTATTAAGAAAGCACAGACTGTTGCTTAATTTGAATAAGCCTTAACTTGAACTGTCAGATTTGGCTAGTATAGCTTAATCTGGCAGTTTCTTATGTGTTAAAGGCGGGGGTTTAGTTATTACTTGTTTATGGCTCATTGTGGGTTAACGTAAATGCGCTAAGAGCGGCTTAAAGCGAAGAGTGTACATTGGTAGCGAGCAAAGCTATGTAAGCTTTTTTACAAAGTGCCTGATTTTGTCCTATAACATTATTACTCGCCGGTTTGGGGCAAAGTGGTAAAATGAGCTTTAACATCTCACTAACTTTTTATTTGCATTAGCAGTTATTAGTGGAATTATGAAGGTATGTAATATGAGCCGTTTTGGTGTGTTTTGAACTATTAAAGTGGGGCAGAGTAAGGTGTTATGTGTATTTGTGAATAATATGAAAAGGAGTTTTTAATGGGTTTTTTGATTTTTATGATCTCAAAGATGCTGTTGATGATGTAACTAATGAACCAGATACCTCTGGTAAAATGACCAAATCGGCTACTTTGGTTGGTAAAACTTTGTTCAATGTGGGTTTGGCTGCTGGAAAAGTATCAATTGCAGTTGCAAAAGAAGTTCCTGATGCTCTTTTGAACAAGTCGTAGCGCGAGTTAAAGAGAACAGATATCAGCGACAATGAGCGTCAAAAGTGGACTGATATCAAATCTAAAGCAGAAAATCTAAATGATAAAACTAAGGAGAAACAATGAGCGGTGCAATAAAACTTCCTCATACTTGCCCAAAATGTAAAGTAACCAGAGCCAAAACCCATAAAGAGCTTACAGGGTTGTTCGGGTTACGGAGTACAAACCCAGATACAGCGACAAACCAAAGCTGGTGCAAAAAATGCCGTTAGTTCAGTGTGCTAAATTGAATTAGTTCCGACTAGACCTGACAATTCGATTTGAAAAATTGAGAGTTACCCGTTTTGATAAAGGTATCGAATCTTTGTTCAAAACAACTAAGGATTAACTCTCATGTTACATACTAACAATCCAATCATTAAACACAAAGCAGAAAAACACAAAAAACACAGACACCCAGCCTTGTTTGTTCTTTTACGGGTCCATAGACAATGAATACAAGTGCTTCTGCAAATAAAAAAACGAAAATTTTCAGAAGTCAGGCTTCATGGGTGAAAAATTTCAGCTGAAATAGTGGTTATTTGATATCTTGGACACGTTTAAGCACTGCCTCGAGGTTGAAGGGACACCCACCTGAAGCTGGCGTGCGGAATGTATGGCAGACAAGTTTTAAAATGGGTGTCTGCTATTAGTTTTCAGAAGCAGAACAACCCACTTCCAATAATGTGGAAATCTGGTATCTTCTGCCCTCGGTCAACTGCTGATATTTCATGGTAGTACAGCTTGTTTCTTTGGCGAGAAGAGCGTGCCACTTTCATTAGTTAGCTTCCTCTTCTACGCGTTACCATGAATGTCGCACTTATTATCTGAAATCAGAGGTAAGTGTTTTTATTGTGCCGCATTGAAATGGATAGTCTTGTAAATGTAACTACTCGATAGTGCGTTATCGATTTTGCTGTCCCAGCTTGGATGAATTCACTCTAAAATATAGGTTTATAAAATTGACAGAAAAATTTACTGGCCAATGGTTTGGCACATCTAGCGCTGGTCCCGCAGTATTGGTTAATTTGGCACAAGAAGGATTTGCATTAACTGGCCGAGTTTCACTTTTCGAAGAAGCAGATATTGCAGGACAGAATGTTACTGTTTGTTTGTGGTATTACTTTGAAGGAAAAGTTCAGGATGACGGTTTTATTGAAGGCACTGCCAATTTAATCTCTATACATGATAAGTTGGGTAGTTTGTTAACAAAAGAAAACTTGGAGGCAATCCAAGAAGCAGGTTTTGAGTTTCCAAATGAAACTACATTTAGAGGAAAGAAGAGCGGAGATTATGAATTTTCGGCAGAGTGGGCGTCTTCATATCCAACCAAGGAGACAACTAAAGGCCAAATAATACTTGAAAGAAAGCCACCCTCTGATTCAAATGTCACACATGAAGAAATGAGTTGGAACACATTCAAAGAACATGCCTTAGAGCAAAAAGAAGGCACTGTTTTTAGGGGGCAAGCTCGACCCTGGAGGCTACAAACGTCATTCCATCGTACTGGACATGCTGACCTTATAGCATATCTAGACAGGAATATTCCTGAGTTAGAAAATCATGTTAACGCCTATTCTAGGCATGCATATAACGTATTGGATGATCGTTCACTTGGCGCTTTACTAAATTTGGCGCAACATCATGGCTATCCAACACCATTGCTTGACTGGACAAGAAGTCCGTATGTTGCAGCATTTTTCGCCTTTGAAAATGAGGCTAGTTTATTGCCTGATGGCTCAATTAGTATATTCATGTTCGATGAAGCTGAGTGGGTGAAAATGATGGGGCGACAAGCTCCGCTTAGGGTTCCTGCCGTCATGGTGAAAATGATAGAGTTACCCGGCCTTGGCAATGAGAGAGTTTTACCTCAGCAAGCGATGACCATGTATAGTAATGTGGACGATATCGAGGCTATCTTGCAACCTCAGGAGGATACCGCAGGTCAGCTCTTAAAAGCGGTTTCAATTCCAGCAGCTGAGAGGGATAAAGCAATGAGAGACTTAAGTTTAATGGGAATTACATGGGGATCAATGTTTCCTGGATTAGATGGGATCTGTAAGCAATTATCCTCACGGCATTTCAAGTAATTCGAACTTAGTCATAGCACTAACGCAGGAAGAGAACAAAGGCGACACCCACCACAAAATTACCTTTATCAGAAATGACAGGCTGGATTTCGTCGTGAATCGTGCGCTTGATACACAAATATCCTGGGAGCTACATCACTGTTCTGGGGAAAGCTGTCAATTTGAACGATTGTTAGCTGTGATTTGGGAGAGTTTAGGCAAAACGATGCCGTCACCTTGCCTGATGGACAAACAGAGACATCAATGGAGCGTCCATGTATGTGAATTAAAAAATTTACTTGGGGGCCTTTAAAGGCTCCTTTTTCTTTTTTTTGTTCATTAAATAATCACCCAATGTTCATATTATCGCATAATAATCGCTTCTGCATCCTACACATCCTTGATTGAAGGAGTAACCAATGCGAGCTACAAATCCTTACCAAGTTTACTTGCCATCAGAGCTTCGTAATAACCACTATATCGTTGCGCAATTCCAGTTATACAAAAATGGACTGTCACATTCGGCAAGTTTGAAGAAGACTCTTGAAAATGTTGCTGAGCAGTTCTTTTCACTGTGTGAAGAGAATGGCTTGCTAAATGTTCAAATGTTAATAAATAACAAGCAGCCTATTGTTAAGCGAGGATTGAATGGACACCCACCCGAAACTGGCATGCGGAATGTACGTCGTCTACCTTTAGGAGACAAACAGAGACACCCACCGAACAAACACCGAACATAGCCCAAACAAAAGAAACAAAGGCGACACCCACCACAAAATTACCTTTATCAGAAACGGAAGGCTGGATTTCGTCGTGAATCGTACGCTTGATACACACATATCTTGGGAACTACATTCCTGTTTTGGGGAAAACTGTCAATTTGAACGGTGGTTAACCGTGATTTGGGAGAGTTCAGGCAAAACGATGCTGCGAACAAAGGCGACACCCACCACAAAATTACCTTTATCAGACACGACAGGCTGGATTTCGTCGTGAATCGTGCGCTTGATACACAAATATCCTGGGAGCTACATTCCTGTTCTGGGGGAACCAGTCAATTTGAACGGTGGTTAACCGTGATTTGGAAGAGTTCAAGCAAAGCGATGCCGTCACCTTGCCTGAGGTGGGTTGAATAGCTGCGGTAAATGTACAAAAATGTGAGTGATTAACGCAATAATCGCTCGCACTGAGTCAGGTTCGCTCGGCGCCTTTTATGCAGATGCTCACAGTATTCTGTCAACGCCTCCTCTCGCCCTACCGCGCCATGAAACACCTTAGTGAATTGGGTTGTGAGCTTTAGCCAGTTGTCCGGGTCGATTTGTAATCGGGTCAACAATGGTTGACTATCGCTGATGTAACCCCGCTTATCTGCACGCATACATCTGCCCGTTAATTCAACCAGTTGAATGTAATAGGTTAACTCAAACGGCAGGCCACTTGGCATGCGCTCACGTGGGTTGCCAGCAAACCGTCTTAAGCTTGAAGGTTGTATCCCCTGTTTTGCATGCTCAATGCGCTTTTTGATGCTGGTATAGTCCGACGTTTCTGGTGTTTCTGCCATTTTGGCTCTGATTGGGTTCAGGTCTACATACACCATGCACGCAGCCACTGCCGCTTCGTCTAACAAGGCCTGAGATTTAAACCGTCCTTCCCAGAAACGGCCAGTACAACCATCTTCTTTGTTGGCTCTGCGTGCAATATCTTCATTCAATACCCGCATAAACCAGCTGATACTCGCAAGGCGTATTCTGAATTCACTGATGTCTGCATCAAGCATACTGCGCTCTGACTCGCTCAGCTCATCACCCTTGATGAACTTGTGCGTTAACCAGTTACCTTTAAACTGCTTATGCCAGCGAATAACGATGGCCTTATCTGATAACCTTTGTGCTTTTTTATCATCGACATACAGCACCATATGTGTGTGATTGCTCATCACCGCATAGCCACACACTTCAATGCAAAATATTTTGACCAGCGTCAGCAGCTTTTCTTCAACCCAGTCCCGGCGATGTTCATAAGATTTACCTGTAAAGCGGTCTTCACCGCACAAAAACGCCCGACGAACACATCTAGATATACAGTGATAATATTTGGTATCGGTTAAGCTGACTTGCTTCTTCCTTGCTGTTGGCATTGTCCATTTCCTCAATCCATTGAGTATTACCCAAAGGTAGACGAGTTCCCCTCCGCACGCCAGTTTGGGGTGGGTGTCTGTGATCCTGATGCTGTTGGCATTGCCTATTTCCCTCAATCCATTGAGTATTACCAAAAGTTAGACGAGATACCCTCAGCACGCCAGTTTGGGGTGGGTGTCTATGATCCCACAGTGCTGTTTTTCCCGCCGGGTGAACCGTCAGAAGTTGAAAGAAACCATTCAGAATATGCCGCCTTGTAAAGTCGTTATGGAGGCCTGTGGCTGCGCTCACTACTGGGGAAGAATGTGTATCAAAGCAGGTCATAAAGCACATCTGGTGCCTGCGCAACACGTTACCCATTTTGTCAGGGGGAATAAAAACGATAAAAATGATTGCCTGGCCATTTATGAAGCCAGTCAGCGGCCTTACATTCGCTTTGTGCCTGTGAAATCAGAATCACAGCAAGCTGTATTATTACTGCACCGGATGAGAGAAAGGTTAATTAAGGCGCGTACCGCATGCCTGAATCAGACCCGGAGTTTTTTGCTTGAATTTGGCATTGAAACATCTAAAAGTTATCGCGCTTTTTACAGCCACATTCAGACTTTGCTCGACCAACAATTGCAACCGGTTATTCTGTTGCTTATACACGAAACTTGCGCCGAGCTGAGAGCCTTTGAACGTCAGCTAAGACAACTCGATTCTCTGTTTCGAGATACAAACCAACGTAGTCAGGCTGCTGAAATCATGCAATCTCTGCCGGGTGTAGGCCCTATCATCGCCTCTGCTTTTAGCGCCAGCATAGATAAAGGTCAGGCATTTAACAGTGCCAAAGAGTTTGGTGTATGGTTAGGGCTCACGCCCAAACAATATGCTTCCGCCGATAAAAGTGTTCTGAGCCATATCACCAAACGAGGGGACAGATACCTGCGCAAGCAATTAATCCACGGTGCTCGTACTGTGGTCACAAACGCACATAAAAAAGACGACGATTTAAATCGCTGGGTCAGCGCTTTGCGAGAGCGAATTGGTATAAATAAAACCATTGTGGCCACTGCCCACCGGCTGGCCAGGTTGATGTGGATATTACTACAGAAAAATGAACCGTATCAGCCACAATATACACAATCGGGGGCGGCACAATGCATCAAAGTTTAGGTTGTCAGGTGAGCTCGGAACAGACAAGGGTCGTTGAACCCGTGTGGGTGTAGTGAGCCACTGACAACCGCTTATCTGTTTGCCAAAATACGATGAAAAAAGGTCCAACCCTGCCTGCGCAAAACCCGACGAAGGCACGGTCGTTACAGACCGAGTGGGTGTATTAATTTTAGGTTGTGCAGGCTCGGCACTCATTTGGGGCGCTGAACAATCAGTTAAGCCCGGATATATGTCAGAGCAACACATTTATAGCGGACTGGACCAAACATCAGACATGGCGAAGTGGATAAAATAACGAACGAGATAACGAAAATTCGCTATCTCGCAGGCCTACTCGGCTTGACATCGCTGGAGCGTCCATATATGTCTATGATCCCTGTTAGCTGGTTGTTTCCACAACATCGAAAGCTACCAAGATAAAACTTGTCGCCTGAATAAACCACTCATGCCAAGGCATCGTTTCCTTAAAGCCATCAAAGTGGAATGTATTCCCATCAAACTTCGCATTCATGATTTCGTCAATCGGGTACTCTGGAGTTTTGTGACTGACGGGTGACACATCATTCAACCAAGTGAGGCTTTTTTCATTGGACACGTTGTATAGAGTCATCACCCCATTTTGAACAATTAGATCTTTTCCATTGGAACCTGAGTGCTCTTTGCTGACGAAAATACCACTGAGAACGATGATGATCTTAGAGTCATTTCTGGAAACATCATTGATAGATACATCATGAAAGCTCATCTTCTCAAAGTCGGTATTAATTTCCATATAACCTCCTGCCAGCTAACAATTTATTCTCCCCCAAAATGTCGGAACATAAATCGACAAAACGGGCTGTATTACATACCCTCATAGTCCCACGGAACAAACTCAAAGTAAACAATCGGTTGCAACCTGCAAAAACACACATGTGTGAAAATTGGACAAAACGGCACGTAATAATGTTATTGGACAACAGTCAAAATACTGTCTATACATCCAGTGTCAACCATTACCAAATGGAACATTCATGAAATCACCTTTTCTACTCATGCTTGCAAAATGCGCCCTCGAGGCCCAGTAGACTATTCGAGTGTGGTGCTTGGAGCCTTTTACATCGTGCATTCTTGTTACCGGTCTCTCAATAGAGGAACCGACATTCAATCGAACTACTGTAAATGAAGGCTTTAATTGCAGCTACAGCCTGGATCTCGCTTTACCCCAAATCGGTAAGATACATAAATTTGATGGCTCTATTATCCATACAAGTGACTCAAAAGGACGCATTCGTACAAGAGTTAAAGCGAATGTTCGCCCACCCAAGCGCACATCTACACACTTTGAAACGATTTGTCATACTCCTCTGGACCTAGCCTTGCTACACTTTCGGCATTACCGTTGTCGCATATAGGAAGTATTATGTTTTCTTTAATCAAAGGGTTACTGTTTAAGTCACTGAAACACAAAGCGGGTCGAAAGGTGGCTGATGCGGTTGTTGAAAAGTGCCTGCAACAGGGAATGGAGTATATGCGAGGACGTCCGGGCGCGGCACAGCACCATGCCAGTGAGGTCGATGGCCTGATCACTGGGCTGAACAATCTGACTGCCAGAAAATTGCCCGATGGCCAGTATCCAATCAGGCTGGAGCATCAGACGTTAATTGTAACCATTGAAAACCATGGCATTGTCTCTATTACCTCGCTGCTTTCAGACAATACCTGATCATTCGTCGCCTTTTAGTCCTTCTCAAAATGCCACTTTGTTGCAAGATATGTTAACAAGCGCCAATTGAAGTGGCGCCTTTCATTCTGTCATTCCCTTTTTCGGTTCATTCGCTGTCTATGGCCAGCAATGAAGTGAACTGTCCAGGCCCTGGCTAAATTGTCACTTAAATTTTAACATTCTGACTTAATTGAATATTTTATGCTTAAAAGGAAAAGTAAGGTAGCATATTCAATAATATTATATAAATTATATTGTATACACTGTGTCTGTGGTGTTAATTATATATTTCCTCTTTTGGGGTTTGGATACACATTTTAATAAGGTTACATTATGAAAATAACAGCAATACTCGCTGCACTTCCTTTGCTCTGCAGTAGTGTGGAAGCCGCGCAGCAACAAGTTGAAAGACAGTTTAAACCACTCAGTGCCCAGGATCTGCAACTGGCGCATGGAGACGAAGGCCATAATCATGTGGCTCAGGATAATGCGCCGACCGCTGAGCGCGAGTCCGTTATGCATGCGCATTTGCCGGTGATGATGCGCCTTGCGTCAGAGCCGGTTGATGTGGCAAGCAGCTGCGACCTGGCGGCTTTTGCCAATGCCAGTGCCTCCACGATTGTGGCGCAAATCTCCGGGCAGGGTGCAGGGTGCGTCAACGATTTGTTCAGTGCACCTTCCGACACCCAGGTTGCGACGTTTACAACCGCAAAAATGCTCGCTGTGGCGACTCAGGCGAAAACGCTGTCTGTTGCTTACACAGGCACCGGCAGTGCAGATCTCGAAGCGCTCTTCTTGTTTATTCGGGCTGGCTTTTATGTTGAGTTTTATAACGACTCGGTCAGCTTTGACAGCAGTGTGCAAACTGCGGTTAAAGGTGCGTTGGACGCCTTTGTGGCCAATAGCCACTTCTATGACAACAACGATGCCCATGGTGAAGTACTGGGAGAGGTGATCACCACCATGGACTCGTCCGAGCTTCAGCATGTTTATCTGCCCGTGGTGAAAGCCTGGTTATCCCGCTGGAGCGAAAGCTATGCCGACAGCTGGCACATGCGCGGAGCGGTGAATGGGATCTTTACCATTTTATTCCGTGGCCAGTGGAATAGCGACTTTGTTGCTCTGGTTGGCAGCGATGCTGAGCTGGTCACTTTACTTGCAAACTTTACCAAACAAAACTGGATGCTGAGCTCGGACGCTGAGTTTTTGATCATCAATGCGGCACGCGAGCTGGCCAGGCTGAAAAATTATCAGGGGACACCCATCCAGAGTGCCGTTGATGAGGCGTTAAAATCTCTGTTCGCAACCTATCAGAGCTATGGTTATGGCGACGGTGTCTGGCTGGGGGCGGCAGATGTCGCGACTTACTATGCCAACTGTGAAGACTTCGGGATCTGTGGATTTAAGGAGGAGCTCAGGGATAAAGCACTGTCGCAGACCTACCAATGCAGCAGCACCATTCGGATCCGCTCGCAGGAAATGACCCAGGCGCAGCACCTGTCTGCGTGCGACACCATGGCAGCCGAAGAAACCCGCTTCCATACTATGCTCGAAACCAACCAGACGCCGGTCGCAGACGACAACAATACCATGCTACAAGTGAATATCTTTAACAGCAGCGCAGATTACAAGAAGTATGCAGGTCCGATTTTTGGGATCAGCACCGACAATGGCGGTATGTACCTGGAAGGCGACCCCAGCGTGGTGGGCAATCAGGCAAACTTTATTGCCTACGAGGCCAGCTATGCAAAACCCGATCACTATGTCTGGAACCTGGAACACGAATATGTCCATTATCTGGATGGCCGTTTTGACCTTTATGGCGACTTTAACGCGCCCACAGAAACAATCGTGTGGTGGAGTGAAGGCGTTGCCGAATATGTTGCGAACCTGAATGACAATCAGGATGCCATTGATACCATTAAAGATGGCAGCACCTATCAACTGGGCGAGGTTTTTGCGACCACCTATGATGGCTTTGATCAGGACCGAATTTACCGCTGGGGTTATCTGGCGGTGCGTTTTATGATTGAAACCCATAAAGACGAAGTCAATGCCATGCTGAGCGAAACTCGCGTTGGTAACTGGGCAGGGTATAAAACGCGTATCGACAACTGGGCAGCCCAGTATGGCACTGAATTCACGCAGTGGACGCGACAGTTGGCCGGCGACCAAAACCAGGCTCCGACAGCCGTTATCAATGGTCCTTATCAGGGCACGGCAGGCACGGCGCTAAGCTTTAGCAGTCAGGGCAGTTCAGATCCCGAGGGCAGCACTTTGGCTTATCTGTGGCAGTTTGGCGATGGCGCGCAAAGTACCCAGGCCAACCCAACTCACACTTATCAGGATGAAGGCAGCTATACGGTCACGCTGAGCGTCACAGACGAGCAAGGGCTGGCCCATCAGGTTAGTACGCAGGCTGTGATTGAGTCAGGCCAGGGCACGGTGGAGCTACAAAATGGCCGCGCTGTGCAAGTATCAGGCGCGCACAAGGAGCTGAGCTACTTTAAAGTCAGACTCCCAGAGGGTGCCACCGATTTGAGTGTGGCCATCAGTGGTGGCAGCGGCGATGCGGATCTTTACCTGCGTTACGCAGAGTTACCAACACAAGACACCTATGACTGTCGGCCTTACGTAGGGGGCAACAGCGAGCGCTGTGATATCGCGGCGCCACAGACTGGCGATTATTACATTATGCTGCGCGGCTATAACGCCTACAGCGATGTAGAACTCTTGGCCAGTTTCACAGCGCCCAGTGCCGCTTTACCAGATACCTGCGCCACTCAGGGGAGTGTTTCTGATGGCCGTCTGTCAGATAGTGTGCCGGTGTGTATGGGCAATCGTGAACCCATGTGGTTTAGCCTTGAAAATGTCAGCGCACAGCAAAGCATTCGCATTGAAACCGCACATGGCAGTGGTGATTTGACGCTGGAGTACAGTAATCAGGGCTGGCCTGACGGCGAGAATGTCGAGGCGCGCTCGGCGCGTGCTGGCAATGGTGAGTGCATTAATCTCAGCGGTCAAAGCCAGTACTGGGGTTATCTCAAGGTCAGTGGTGCGCCTGTTGGTGCAACAATTCAGGTCACTTATAACGATGGCTGGTGTAATTAAGCAGGCAGAGAATTAAACAAACTTGCTTGAAGGTTGGAGAGACACGCTCTAGATTTAAAGGGTCTTCTCCAGCCTTTTATGGCAGTGATTTGTGAAAATAAACTTGTTGACTGTCAGCTTGATGTGGCTTGTGTTCAGTGCGGTGAATCTGGTGCATGCAGCAGAGCGACTGAACATATACGTCTACCACAATAAGCCGCCTTATATTACTAACCAGACTGAGCAGCGCGGTTTGTATTTTGATCTGGTGACATTGCTCAATGGGACGCAGTCTCATACCCGGTATAAACTTGTCTATCTGCCCCGGCGGCGGATTGAAAGAGACTTGACTGAACAAACATTAGACGGCGTGGTACTGGGTGTGCATCCTGTCTGGTTTAAAGACCCCGACAAAGCGCGCTACTTGTGGAGTGAACCGCTGATGTATGACACCGACGAGTTTGTATCCTGTGCGGGCAGCCCATTTGAGTATGATGGTGCGTCATCAATGCAAAACAAAAAATTTGGTGGCATTTTGGGTTATCATTATTTTCGTACCGTTGAGCCGGTCAAAAGCGGGGCGCTTGAGCGAGTTAATGCAAACAGCGAGGAGGGCTTACTGGAGCTGGCGCTGCGCGAGCGAGTCGACTTTGCCATTGTCAGCCGCTCTACACTGAATTACTTTATTAAGAAAAACCGCTGGCAAAACCACTTTTACCTGTCAAAACAACCCCATGAGTCTTATTACCGGGCCATTTTGTCGCCCAGGCAACTTCAGCCGCAGTTTGAGCGCTTGTCAGAATTACTCAATGACAGTGCTTTGCGCATCAAGCTGGCGCAATTAATGACCAGTTATCAGGTGGAGCCTGTGTTGCCCTGATCAAACTGGACTGTGTGCATTTAAAAAGAAGTTGGGCAAATTTAATGAAAGACAGACTTTAAAGCTGCAAAACCCGGAGCTTAGCGCCAGAACACGAGATGTGCTGATAAATGCAAGGTATGTCTGGGCGCCGCTTCATCGCTGCCTTTCGACGGTTTAAGTTACCAGCTGCCGGTATTTTCCATGCTCAGCCAGGGCTCCTGCGGTGGTAGTGGCTCTCCTTGCTGTAACAGTTCAATCGAAATACCGTCGGGAGATTTGACAAAGGCCATGTGCCCACATCTTGGTGGACGGTTAATGGTAACGCCCGCAGCCTGGAGCTTGTCACACAGCGCGTAGATATCTTCTACGGCAAACGCCAGGTGACCAAAATTACGCCCGCCCTTATATTGCTCTGTGTCCCAGTTATAAGTCAGCTCAAGGGTAGGGGAAAAGCTGGATTTAGCTTCTTCCAGTTGGTCAGGTGCTGCCAGAAAGACCAGTGTAAAGCGCCCGGCTTCGCTGTCTTTGCGTTTTACCTCTACTAATCCCAGCAGGTTACAGTAAAAGTCTAATGATGCGTCCAGGTTTTCAACCCGAACCATAGTATGCAGATATTTCATAAAATTGCCCCTGTAATGTCAGCTGTCAAAGATAAGGGCAAACCAGTAAAAATCAAGGAGCGCAGTGCTATTGCGCTCCTTGTTGCGTCAGACTATCAATACTCTGCGGTCAATGTCACGCCGCTGAAGTCTTTATAGGCTTTAACTGAGATGTGCCAGGTGCCCGTTTGAGGCTGCGTTTGTGTGCAGGTTTCCGCATTACCATCTTCATAGGGGCGACAATCGTATCGTGAAGAGGTCGGCTGCGCACCAAAACGCACGTACAGGTCGGCATCTCCAGTGCCGCCCGCGGTGCTCACGGTGAGCTTAGTGGCACTGGCTGGTACCTCAAAGGTTTTGTGGATCCAGTTACCCTCCGTCGCAGTGAGGTCTGTCCAGGTTTGTTTATTGTCATCGCCCGGCGGTGTGCCCATGTCATACTGACCAACCAATGACACGCCAGAAAACGCGCTGTAACCCCGGATAACAATATAGTAGGTTCCCGCCTCTACATTAGTGATGGTACAGCTCTCATTGTTGCCTTCTTTATAGGGGCGACAATCATAATTTTTGGTGGTTGGTTTTTGTGCAAAGCGCACATACAGATCCGCATCGCCACTGCCACCGCTCATGGTAAAGCGCAGGTTGCTGGCGCCTTGTGGCACTACCATAGTAAATACCTTTTCGCTATCCGCAGCGCCTGCGAAGGTGCCAACTGGTTGGCCATTTTGCAGCTCATTGCCCGGGTCAACCGGGCCACTGTCTCTGTCGATGATTGACAGCGAATTGGCGGCACGCTTAAGCGTCATGGTTTCACCCAGTTCACTGGCATACCACCAACTGATATTGGCGGGCAGGGCAAGTGGGTCGACAGCACGCTGCTCGCGTGTCAGCGTGTCTGCACCGGCTGTAAACTGGGCGGTTTGTACTTTCATGCTGTCCGGCGTCACGCTCAGCACTTTAAATTGCTGAATACTGGCCAAATCAATGGTCCAGCTTTTAGGGTCATTGGCCGAGCGAGCGGGGGCACCCCAGCTGCCTTCACCTACATACACAGTACCGCCAGTGGTGGTTTTGGTAAATCCAGAGCCTGAAGGCTGCAACGCTTCGGTCAGTTTATTAATATGGGTGTCGGACTCGACGACCAGGTTCATACCATGCTGATAGAACAAGTCTGCCCACCAGGTATGCAGTATGGTGTTGTCCGACTTCCCAGAGTAATGCGGGTACATAGGTTTGTGATACTGAGCAATACGCCAGTTGGCACCGGCACCATTGCTTTGCAAGTCTTGTTTAAGCCAGTTGTTCATGGCGGTGGCATAGCTGGACCAGCCACTGTCTTTATACTGGCTGTTTAGGGTATATACGCGCAGAAGGTTGGCAATGTTAAAGGCCCCGTAACTGTCTTTGTTGGTACAGGCCCCGTCTTTGTCATAGTCGACGCCAAACACCTGACAAAGCGTTTTAAAATTGTCGCCTTCATGGTTACCAAATGTGGCAACAAACGGGTAAATGCGTTTGTAGCTTTGCCCGTCAATCACATCATCTGATAGTGTCAGCTGCCAGTCTTTCAGGTATTCACGCATTTCCTGAGCCGAATTGGCGTTGGTGTAGTCACCACCGTGCATAATAAACAGCGGACGGATCTTGGCAACCAGCGCGTTGCCTTCGCGGCGCGTTGTCCAGCCTGTGCGGGTATCTCCACCGGCAATGGCAACAAACCCGGTACTGGTTGCCGGCGCGGTTTTAAACCACATACGCTGGCCACATCCAGTGCTGTCACATACTCGGTAATAGATGGCTGTGTCGGCACTGAGCCCTGTCAGAGTCACAAACTCACTTTCTAAGCTGCCATCAAAAACGTATTTGGCAGTAGGCTGCTGAGTCGTCCAGCTTTGCTCATCGGTGGTGGTACCATATTTAACGTAATGATTGTTACCACCAGTTGGCGTATATCCCAGCGTTGCCTGATTACTTGGGTTGGTGTCCCAGATCAGGCGATGATAATCACTGGCGCTGTGGGCTGCTGTGGTAAATAAAGTAACCGTTGTGAGGCCTGCAAAAAGCACTCTCATAGAGAAGTTTCCTGTTGTTGGTTAATGGATCACGCCTTTAAGGCGAGATGATTGAAACTCTGGTGGCAAGTCGGCGACCAGCAGCACGAAGGCCGCGTTGCGATAGGGCAGCGGGTAGAACTCTCCGGTATGAAAATTGACCGCCGTTGCACCTTGTTTAAAGCGCTGGTAATGGCCCGAAAGTGGTTGTGAATGATCTGCGCTCCAATAGTCTCCGTGCTTCATATGCGGAAAAAAATCCTGGGCAATATGCACATGTCCAGGGCGAGCGGGGCTTTGCAGCAAGCTGCTTAACTCGTCACTGGTTGGCAGACGCCAGTGTGTGAGGCCACACAGGGCTGTTTTTCTGGTCTTATTGATCAGATCCTGAGTATCACACCGGGAAGATTCAAAATAGCAGTCCCCCAGGTTTGCATCGCCTCTTGGCGGGCGGTGCTCATTGGCTGCGAGATACCAGGAATAGGTCCAGTAGCCATCGTGGATGTTTTCATTGTCGGTTTTGGCCTCCCAGACTAACTGTTTCTGGGTGTCCAGTACGCACGACCAGGGGCCCTGCCAGGGGGATAAAGGGGTACCGGCTTTATCCAGCTTCACAAACCTGGGATGCGGCTGGGCAATTGGGCTCAGCGGTTGGAACCACAGTAAGGGCGTAATAAGTAACAGGGCGGCGAATGTCATCAATAACCGTGCGATCATAGTGAGTACCTCAAAACAGCGGGACGAATATGGCGGGTGTGTGCTATCTGGGCATGATCAAAAGCGGAAAACCACATGCAGGTGCCATTTTTAAGCGCTACATCATGGACAGAGCCGGTTTCGTGTTTGCGTACCAGCTCCAGTGTCCACATTCCCTTATCCCAAAGACCGCGCGCTCTGACATCGGCACGATCCCCTTCGAATCGGTTAGAGCGATACAGGATTGAGGAAAGGGTACTGCCTGGGGGATATTTATCGTTTTTACTTAGGTAGGGGGCGCTGCCAAACCAGGGCAAAACACTCAGATCGGCATTTTTGGGATCTGGCAGTCGTTTTGGGATCACGGCATTGGGTGTATACCATTGCCAGTTCATCACATATGCGCCACTTTCTTTGCCATCTGGCTGGTACCCTGCGCTATAGCGGCGTTGGCCTTGCTGCACCTTCGCAGGTAGTCCGAAAAAGTTGTCATCGGCCAGGTACATATCGTTGGTGCGCACCGCTTTCCAGTGCCACAAGTCCCTGATCTCACCGTCCATGCTTGCGTGAAATCCTTTGCCATGCCAGTTGGGCGGTTTGCCCTGCAAAGGACGTTTACCCAGATAGGTCGTGCTGTCGGCGCCGCTGATACAGGAAGGCGACAACATCACGGCCAGTTTGTCTTCGTAAAAAGTGCGCTCATCAAACCGGTAGAAGCCGTCTTGTTGCACTTTCCAGCCGTTTTGAGTCTTGAGTAAAGGCAGGTGATGCGTGCTTTGACTTGGGTCTGTCCAGCGGATCAGAAAATAGCTCTCGTACTGGTTGGCCAGCGCCTGCACGTGAATCGTGCTGCGACCATCGTCAAAGTTAGCACCGCCATGGGTTTCTATGGTGTAAACCGGGGCCCTCATCCAGTGCGCTTCATTCCCTTTGCCGTCTATCTCTATAAATTCATCAGGACCCAGGTGTGCGACCTGAAGCGGCTCTGTTGAATGTCGGGTGGCGGTGAATAACAAAAAGCCTGTAATACATACGCCAGCCAGCAAGGATAGCCCCTGTTTCTCGAGCCGTTTGGGCAGTAATGCACTCAGGATATGCTTACCGTGTTGAATGAAGTAAATCCAGCCGTGGATCACTAAATAAAGTAGCAGCAGCCAGAGACTATAAAAATGCATCGGCTGCATTACACGCACAAACTGGCCAGCCCAGAGAAACCAGCCGGAACATATCAGGCATACAATAACCACATACCCAAGACGATTTACCCACAGGTGATAAAGGTCAGGGTTACTACGATAAGGCCGCCACAGGGAAAGCAATAGATAGGCTGTTGCCAGCACGCTTAGGATACTGCCACTGGCAAGATGCCAGGGGTACAGATCACCCTGCGGTAACAGGGGGCTGATGAACATCAGCCAGTCTTGTGTCAATAAAGAAAATCGCAATCCGGTAAATAAGCTGCACAGCACAAGTACGATAACCAGGGCATGAAGCAGTACAAAAGTGACTCTACGCATGTCTTTTGTTTGTTATTTTGTTGTTTAAATAGTGTAAACATAAAGAGTTGCGTATTTATGTCAAGTCATTGCTTATGAATAAATTCATTCTCAGCCCTGTTAGCCGGGTTGTGAATGAGCCCGGTAAGTTAGCTGGCTTATCGCGCGTTTTTTTAACGCAATCTGCTAAAACCTCGACTAAACTATACGAGTGCCATAATTAAAGGTGGAACAAGTGAGAACAGGATGAATGAGGTTGTACTAGAGAAGATGGAAGCTCTCGACAGTGGAGAAGTGATTGACAGCATGACGGACATCGTTGCCTGCCTGAATACCAGTGACTCAATCCAGCGCTTTTTACTGGATATACACTGTATTTTGCAAAAGGTAACTTACGCGGACAACTTCTACGTTGTGTTGTTTCGCGAGGACGGCAGCCTGACTTTCCCTTACTTCCACGACGTAAAGGATGATATTAACCCCTCAGATTTGGAAGCATTGTCACTGGACGAAATCGCCCATTCATTGACGGCTTATGCGTTACAGTCACAAAGTGTGTGTAACTACAACTGCGAGCAGCTGCATCAGCTGGTTGCTCAGGGGCGGTTAAATATTATCGGCACTGTGCCAAAGCAATGGCTGTGCTTCCCGCTGGTCAATCGCAGTAATTTTATGGGGGCGTTTATCATTCAGTCTTATCGGCGTGAAGATGAATACTCAGGTGTGATTGTGGATGTGCTTTATACCATCAGCCATGTGATCTCTTCTGCGCTGGATGCCTTTAATAACCAGCAGGCCCTGGTAGAAGCCAACAAAGTGTTGCAAAACTACCAAAGTGAGTTAGAAAGCAAAGTGGCCGAGCGGACCCAGGAGCTTGAGTCCAGTCTGTCCGAACTACAAAAAGAAATTCGGACCCGTGAAGCGCTTCAGCAGCGGCTGGAGCATGAAGCCTTACATGATACGCTAACGGGCCTGACCAACCGAAAATTCTTATTCCGAGAGCTGAATAACCTGGCCGAGCGCTCAAAGCGCGGCCCGGTATCTGTGCATATTTTGTATCTTGATTTAGACGACTTTAAGCCCATTAACGACAACTACGGCCATCACAATGGCGATATTGTGTTGCAGGAAGTGGCGCGCAGAATTCAAAGTGAACTGCGCAGCTACGACGTACTTTGTCGTCTTGGTGGGGATGAGTTTGTTGTGGTTCTGTCTGATCCCATAGACAGATCGGTATTAATGCAGATCTGCACTCGCCTTATTGCCTGCTTGTGTGCCCCCATCTCGCTGGAAGAGGGACAGCCGGTACAATGTGGCTGTAGCATAGGGGTTGCGAATAACCACGGGGTATTCACGGCTGAAGCGCTGCTCAAATGTGCCGATAGTGCGCTTTACTCATCCAAAGAGCTGGGTAAAAATCAGGCTTATTTTTATGATGAACCAGTGCTTTGACCACAAAAAACACAACCTCATACTGGTACGTGCAAATCAATCGGCACTGGCTTTTGCTTTGCAGCGACGATTGCATTAGGATCGGGTTTTCTCCTTAACTTTTTGGTTGTTATGGCACTGAGATTATTTTTACTGGGGTTGTTTGGCTGGTGTATGGCCGCAAGCGCGGTTGAGGTAACCGATCTATACGAAGCTACCCTGGAGGTAGATAACAAGACGCGCGCAAAACGCGTTATTGCCAGTCAGCAGGCCCTGGACCGTGTGATCCAAAAATTGACAGGCCGCACGGAGCATTTAAACCATCCGCTGATCCGCCAAAGTAAAAAACGCATTTCCGATTATATGCTCAAATACGAGTATATCGACTCAGCCGACGGCGACATCAAAATCCGCGTGCGGTTTGAAGCCGATAAGGTTGAGCAGCTGGTCAGGGACAGTAACTTACCTTTGTGGGGCAACCGTCGCCCTATGATTGCTATCTGGTTAGTAATTGAAGACAACTTGCGACGAGAGTTTGTGACGCAGGAAAGCTACCCTCAGCTGGAGCGACTCATTTACGACACGGCAGCCGAGTGGGGGATCCCTGTGGTTGTGCCACTGATGGACCTGACCGACCGCGCTCAGGTTGGCATCGCTGAAGTGTGGGGGAATTTTTCTAAGCCTGTTGAGGCCGCATCCATGCGCTATAACGCCGAGCGGGTGATCACCGGCCGGTTATTTAAACAACCTAACAGCAGCAGCTGGCAACTGGATTGGCGTTATACCGATACCGATCAGTTTGAGTCGACCCAGCTGGTCGGCGACAAACAACAACTGCTTATTGCCATGATCAATGATATGTCAACGGCGCTGGCTGCGGAATATGTGATTGATCCCAACCGCTCTTATGCCACCAACAGCACCGTTTTAACCGTTGATAAACTGACTTCGTTCAGCAAAATTGAACTGGCCAGACGACAGTTGCTCAGCATTAGTACGGTGCAGGATGTTGATGTGATTTATCGCCAGGGCGATCTGGTCAAGTTTGAAGTAGAGCACGGCTCGTCTGTTGTTGATTTGCAAAAGTCGCTGAAATTAGAACGTGCATTCAGTGTGTTCGTCGACCCGCGTGCGTTTTATCAGGTCGCCAGTGCTAATAACCTCAGATACAGCTGGGTAGGGCAATAATATGATGCAGCCGATGCAAATGGCGTTGCCTGTTACACTGCCTGATGATGAAACGTTTAGTGCCTATTTTGGCGGCGAAGGGTCGCTGGAGGTGACACACCTTAAAAATGCGCTGGAGGCGATTCATCAGGACTTTCAGTTTACCTATCTGTGTGGTTTGGGCGACTCGGGCAAGTCTCACCTGCTTTATGCCACCTGTATTCATGCTCAGGAACAGGGCCTGTCGACCATATTACTGTCGCTCAGAGAAGTGATTAACTTTGGCCCGGCGGTGCTCGACGGGCTCGAAGCGCTGGATGTGGTATGTATCGATGATGTGCATTTAGTGGCGGGTAATGAGTCCTGGGAAAAAGCCCTGTTTAACTTTTTTAACCGTTTTAACGAGCCAGGTAAGTGCTTAGTTGTAACGGCCGATCTGCTGCCAAATATGCTCAATCTCAGCCTGCCAGATCTGGAGTCTCGTTTTACCTGGGGCACCACCTTTCAGATCCGCTCAATGAGTGACGACGATAAGGCCGAAGCACTGGTTAAAAGAGCTAAAATGCGAGGCCTGGAACTCAGTGATGAATGCGCCCGGTTTTTACTGACCCGACTGAGCCGCGATATGCGCGCATTATTAGATGTGCTTGATAAACTGGATCATGCATCCATGGCGGCACAACGAAAACTGACCATCCCCTTTATTAAAACCACATTGAATTTGTAACCATCAGCTGTGGAATTTTTGAGCGTCTGCGTCACAAATTCCACCTAAAACCTCAAACCGGCCCAAAATCAACTATCAACCCGTAAATTGACCAAGAAAAGCTCCCAATTTGGGCTAGAATCTGCCCCGTTGTTTCAGTTATTATAATCGATTCAATGAAAGGCAAATTACCTCAACAAGATCAGGTATAGAATGAACTTAGAGAATATTTTAGCGCAAGCGCTGGACGCCGTTGCAAACGCGAGCGAAGTTGCGCAACTTGAGGAAGTCAGAGTTAACTACCTTGGTAAAAAAGGTGAGATCACTGGACTACTAAAAACCCTGGGCAAACTGGCTCCCGAAGAACGTAAAGAGGCGGGCCAGGTGATTAACCAGGCAAAAAATCAGGTTCAGACCGCGATCAATGACAAGCGTGAAGCGCTTGAGCAGGCCGCACTGGCTCAAAAGCTGGCTGCAGAAACCATCGACGTGACCTTACCTGGCCGCACTATGCCACAAGGTGGCTTGCACCCGGTAACACGTACCATCGAGCGTATTGAACAATTTTTTGGTGAGCTGGGTTTTGCGGTTAAATCAGGCCCGGAAGTAGAAGACGACTTCCATAACTTTGATGCGCTGAATATTCCAGAGCACCATCCTGCGCGTGCCGATCATGACACCTTCTACTTTAACCCTAAGCTGGTTCTGAGAACCCAGACCAGTGGTGTACAGATCCGTACTATGGAAGCTGAGCAACCGCCACTGCGTATTATTTCTCCGGGTCGGGTATATCGTAACGACTACGACCAGACACACACGCCAATGTTCCACCAGGTAGAAGGCCTGATGGTAGACACCGACGTGAGCTTTACTGAATTGAAAGGCATTTTGCACGACTTTTTACGTAACTTTTTCGAAGAAGACATGGAGATCCGTTTCCGTCCGTCTTACTTCCCGTTCACTGAGCCTTCAGCAGAGGTCGACGTGAAAGGCAAAAATGGTAAGTGGTTAGAAGTATTAGGCTGCGGCATGGTACACCCGAATGTACTGCGTTCAGTCGGCATTGACCCTGAGAAGTACACCGGTTTTGCCTTTGGTATGGGTGTAGAGCGTCTGACCATGCTGCGCTATGGCGTTAATGACTTGCGTGCTTTCTTCGAAAACGATTTAAAATTCCTAAACCAATTCAGATAAGAGCGATACAACAATGAAATTTAGTGAAAAGTGGTTAAGAGAATGGGTTAATCCTGCGATTGATACCGAGGCTCTATCTGAACAGTTATCAATGGCCGGTCTGGAAGTCGACGGTGTCGACCCGGTTGCAGGTGATTTTGAAGGCGTGGTTATCGGTGAAGTGGTTGAGTGTGGTCAGCACCCGGATGCTGACAAGCTACGTGTAACCAAAGTAAACGTTGGCGAAGACGAGCTGCTGGACATCGTCTGTGGTGCGGCAAACTGCCGTGCGGGCCTGAAAGTGGCGGTGGCCAAAGTCGGTGCAGTTTTGCCAGGCGGCTTTAAGATCAAAAAAGCAAAATTACGCGGCCAGCCGTCACACGGCATGCTGTGTGCGTTTGAAGAGCTGGGCATGGCTGAAAGCTCAGATGGTATTTTAGAGCTACCAGCTGATGCAAAAATTGGCCAAAACATCCGCGAATACTTCAACCTTGACGATGTGACCATCGACGTTGACCTGACGGCAAACCGCAGTGATTGTCTGGGCATTAAAGGTCTGGCGCGCGAAGTTGGTGTATTAAATGGTATTGATGTCAATGAGCTGGCTATCCCGGCCGTTGAACCTACCATTGATGACAAAATTGAGATTGAACTGGTGAACAGCCAGGCTTGTCCTCGTTACCTTGGCCGTGTGGTTAAGGGCATCAACCTGGATGCGGTGACGCCTCTGTGGATGGTTGAAAAACTGCGTCGCTCGGGTATTCGTTCAATCGATCCGGTTGTTGATATTACCAACTATGTGCTGCTTGAGCTGGGCCACCCAATGCATGCTTTCGATTTGAATGCCATTGAAGGTGGGATCAAAGTACGTAGCGCAGCAGAAAACGAAGAGCTGGTATTGCTTGATGGTAATACGGCCAAGCTGAAGCCAAGCACGTTGGTTATTGCCGATCACAACAAAGCACTGGCGATGGCCGGTATCTTTGGTGGCGAAAACTCAGGCGTTAAAGAAGGCACTACAGACATCTTGCTTGAAAGTGCATTCTTCAGTCCTTTAGCGATTGCCGGTCAGGCACGTAGCTATGGCCTGCATACTGATGCATCACACCGCTACGAGCGTGGTGTTGATTATCAACTGCAACGTGATGCCATGGAGCGCGCAACGGCGTTGCTACTTGAGATTGCGGGCGGACAGGCAGGTCCTGTGGTAGAAGCGGTGTCAGAGTCAGATTTGCCAGAAGCAAAATCAGTAACGCTTCGTCGCGCACGTCTTGACCGCGTTATCGGCTACCATATTGAAGACAGCAAAGTGACAGACATTCTGACGCGTTTAGGTCTGGATGTGACCTTTGCCAACGACAGCTGGACAGCCACGGTACCAAGCTACCGCTTTGACATCAGCATTGAAGAAGATCTGATTGAAGAAGTTGCACGCGTGTTTGGTTACAACAACATTCCAAACGTTGCCCCAACAGCGGCGTTAAAGATGACCGACCATCAGGAAGCGCGTTTACCGGTTTCTCGCCTGCGCAATGAACTGGTTGCACGTGGTTATCAGGAAGCGATCACCTACAGTTTTGTCGATCCGAAGAAGCAACAGCTGTTACACCCTGAGAGTGACGCACTGGTATTGCCTCACCCAATTTCTGTTGAAATGTCGGCAATGCGCGTTAGCCTGATGCCAGGACTGCTTAATGCGGTGGCGTATAACCAAAACCGTCAGCAGTCACGTATTCGCTTGTTCGAACACGGCCTGAAGTTCATTAAAGATGAAACTGCAGAAAACGGCGTTCGTCAAACGCCGGTCATTGGCGGCGTGGTTTATGGTAATACCCATAATGAACACTGGGGTATTGCAAGCCGTAAAACCGACTTCTTTGATGTCAAAGGGGACGTTGAAGCATTACTGGCCCTGTGTAACGATAAAGCGCGTTTCAGCTTTAAAGCACAGGCATGTGATGGGCTACATCCTGGTCAATCAGCGGCAATCTATGCTAACGGCGAGCAAGTCGGCTTTATTGGTGCGGTGCATCCACAACTGCAAAAGTCATTGGATCTGAATGAAACCGCGTATGTTTTTGAAGTTGAAACAGCGGCAATTGCTCAGCGACAGCTTCCAGAAGCGGTTAGTATCTCGAAATTCCCGTCAAATCGCCGTGATATTGCTATTTTAGTTGCAGATGATGTAAAAATAGGCGATATTTTAGAAAGCATTGAGAAAGTTGGCGGAAATCAATTAGTTGACCTAAACTTATTCGATGTGTATAAGGGCAAAGGTATTGAGCCTGGTTATAAGAGTTTAGCCATTGCTCTAACACTGCAAGCCGTTGATAGAACGCTCGAAGAGAAAGACATCAACGACACTGTAGAAATCGTGGTGGCCGAATTGGCCAAACAATTTAATGCATCGTTGAGGGACTAGATATGGCGCTTACTAAAGCCGACATAGCTGAACACCTATTTGAGAAATTGGGGATAAATAAAAAGGATGCCAAAGACTTAGTTGAAGCGTTTTTTGAAGAAATCCGCTCAGCGCTGGAAAGTGGAGAGCAGGTAAAGCTGTCCGGTTTTGGTAATTTCGACCTACGCGATAAGAAAGAACGCCCAGGTCGTAATCCTAAAACTGGTGAAGACATTCCCATCTCGGCACGTCGTGTTGTAACTTTCAGACCTGGTCAGAAGTTAAAGACACGTGTAGAAGTAGGAACCAGCAAAAACCTGTGATCACGCAGTGTGCTAAGTAGTTAACCACAGGGAGCTTTTCCTGAGGTGCTCGTAGGCTATCTGTCTGATAATTAAGAAACCCTGGCGCAAGCCGGGGTTTTTTGTCATAAAAACTTCATTTAGCTGTTTTACCATCTGGCCTTTGTATTTGAGTTTGGAGTGCGAAGTTGACTCAGGGTAATCACTCCTTGACCGATCGTATAAAAAACATTGTAGTTGCTTGGTTGATCAGCTCCTTACTGTTTGGTTTACTGGCAATTTTTGTTTATGTGCAGCAAAAAGACGCCGCTAAGCAATCCGTGCAAGCCGCTTCAGAATTGATCAGGCTTGAACTGGACACTCAGCTGCGAAACATCGATCGTTTTCTCAAGCAAGCAGAGCAACTTAATCAGGCGTGTGATGGCCGAACGATTTCTTTGATGCGAGAGCAGGTGTTTATTAATCCTGCCTTGAGTGAGATTGGGATCGTTGATCAGTCTGGGCGCTTGTTGTGTAACTCTTTTGGTCGGCTGGACCCCGCAGTGCAAACGACCGAGCCTATCAAACAACCTGGGCTGAGATACCATGGCCCGATCATCACGGACTTTTTACAAGTACCTGCGTTTGTACTGGCGCGTACGCGCAGCGATGGCTTTGAGGTGAATGCGTTACTGCCAACCAGCTGGCTGAGCGATACCCTGGACATTACGCGGCATAAAAACCTGGCGTTTATCGCATTGCTTGATGGCGACACAGGCGTGCCCATTTTTTTGCGCGGGCAATACACCTTGCCACTGGGAGAGGTGATATTTCCGATACGTGATGAGAGAGAGTTTGAAGGAGGCTTTGATGACGGAACACAAAAGTATATTTTTGCCCGTCCACTGGCCGCTTTGCCGCAACTGACCATTATGGTTGCCAGCGATGCAAAACAGTTGTCTGCCATTAAGCCGGTATGGCTGCTTACTCTGCTGCTGCTCTATTGCGCCTCTTTGGTGGGGTTAACTATGTTGTTAAACTATTATGACCGCCGCGTATTGAGCAGTCGGGCACTCTTGCTGGGCGCGATAAGCCGGCAGGAGCTGTTTAACGTCTATCAGCCCCTGGTTGATGCGACCACCCGCGAGGTTGTTGGGGTTGAGGTATTGATCCGCTGGCAACACCCCCTTGAAGGTGAGCTGAGTCCGGCCTATTTCATTCCGGAAGCGGAGCGCGATGGCAGTATTCAGGAATTGTCAGTCTACCAGATTGAAAAGGCACTGAGCGAGTTGCGCACAATTGTGCAGAGCAGACGCAATTTTAAAGTCTCTTTTAACGTAAACGGCTACCTGCTGACCTGTCCGGATTATCTTCAGATGCTACATCAAGCCAATGAAGTTATCCCTCAGCTGACGATAGAGCTGACAGAGCGCGACGTGCTATCTCAGGCACAGATACACTCGGTGCTGCAATCCCTGGTAGAGAAGGGCGTTGAGATAGCAATAGATGATTTTGGGACAGGTTACAGCGGGCTGCACTATTTACAGAGTTTCCCCATTGATTTGCTGAAAATTGACCAAACCTTTGTTGCATCCATCGGCATGGACAACCTGCAATCTCCCGTACTCAATGCGGTGATAGAAATGGCCAATAAGCTCGATAAAAAACTGATAGCAGAAGGGGTGGAGACCGCGCATCAGGCTGAATATTTATCCCGCCAGGGCGTCACAACTCATCAGGGTTGGTATTACTATAAGGCGATGCCCATTCACGAATTGAAGCAAATTTGCTAGAAATACATGAAATGGGCAGTAAAAAGCCCCGGTGTCGGGGCTTTTGTTCAAGGGGTTACAATGAAGCAAAGTAGCAGCCAAATCCGGGCAGGGATAGCTGGCCGTCTTCATAGTGACCATTATGGTGAACGATTTCCAGGTGCTGAGCATGGCCTGCAAGTGTTATCGCCAATTGTGCAGGTTGCTCGCTGAGGTTAAATGCGCACAACAAAGTCTTGCCCTGATGACGTCGATAAAATGCCAGCACGGGTTCCGGAGTATCAATAAACTCAATATCACCGACCTGTAGTTCTGGCATGGTATTACGCCAGGCCATAAACGCCTGATAGCGACTTAGCACTGAGTCCGCTACGTCGGCTTGCTCAGAGACCGCTCTAAGCTGATGCGCTGGCGAAACTGGCAGCCAGGGTTTGCCTTCAGTGAAACCGGCATGTCCAAGCTGAGTATCCCATGGCATGGGTGTTCTGCAGCCATCACGACCTTTAAAATTAGGCCAGAAAGTAATGCCATAGGGGTCTTGTAAGTCTTCAAAGGCAACATCTGCTTCGCCCAGGCCCAGCTCTTCGCCCTGATACATGCACACACTGCCACGTAAAGAGCCGAGCAGGGCGGTAAGCATACTTGCCTGACGATCATCGACTGTTTTACCGTCTTTAGACCAGCGACTCGCAACGCGCTCAACGTCGTGATTACTGAAAGCCCAGCACGGCCAGCCTTCGGTCATGACTGCCTCAAGACGCGATACGGTTTCACGAATATAACTTGCACTGTAGTCTTTGGTCAGTAACTCAAAGCTGTAGCCCATGTGTAGCTTGTCGCCGCCAGATGTATATTCCGCCATGGTCTGAAGAGAGTCTTCTGATGAAATCTCGCCCAGACTCACAGTGCCCGGGTAACGGTCGAGCAGGGCACGGATCTCGGCCATAAAGCTGAGGTTTTCCGGCTGAGTATTGTTGTAATAATGGTACTGGAAGGCATAAGGGTTGTCTTCGCTGAAGCCGCGACCCTGGCGCAACTCCTTAGGCTTAGCCGGGTTGTCTCGTAACTGCTGATCGTGGAAGCAGAAGTTAATCGCATCAAGGCGGAAGCCATCGACCCCTTTTTTCAGCCAGAACTCCACATTGTCCAGCACAGCCTGACGCACGTCTGGGTTATGGAAGTTCAAGTCCGGTTGCTCGGTCAGGAAGTTGTGCAAGTAGTACTGACAACGGCGCGAGTCCCATTGCCAGGCAACTCCACCAAAAATAGATAGCCAATTATTCGGCGGGCTGCCATCAGGCTTGGCATCTGCCCACACATACCAGTCGGCCTTTGGGTTATCCTGGCTGATGCGGCTTTCACTGAACCAGGGGTGCTCATCCGATGTATGGCTCAGTACCTGATCAATAATGATCTTAATATCGCGTTGATGCGCCTTATCAATTAGCTCGTCAAAGTCATCCAGGTTACCAAACATAGGGTCGATATCACGATAGTCGCTGATATCATAACCAAAGTCTTTCATCGGTGACTTAAAAAAGGGTGAGACCCAGATGGCATCTACGCCAAGCGACTTAATATAGTCAAGCTTGCTAATGATCCCCTGAATATCGCCAATTCCATCATTGTTGGTGTCACAAAAGCTGCGAGGGTAAACCTGATAAATTACCGCGCCTTTCCACCATTCTTTTTGAGCCATGCACATTCTCCTGCGCCGTGCAGTCGGGTTGTCGTATATAAAAACCTGCCTCTGAGGTCATTTGGCAACACTCTGTTTTGAGTGGCCCAATAACTGTAGTCAACTCAGACGAATTGAGGTCAGGTTTTTGGTTAAGCTGGATACGCCAACACGTATTATTAACAATGGCGAAAAGCATACGGCATGCGCTGATATGAGTAAAAAGCCTGCATACGTATGCAGTATAATTAGTTGCTACTGAATTAATATATATCAGCCGATGCAAACTTGTCGGGACTGTTTACCAATATATGTACCTGCCTGACATGGCCTTTTACTACCTGTGTTACAGTTAGATTAATTGGTAATACCAATTGCCTAATAAATGATAAGCTAAAAAATTCAGCCAAGTTTTGCGACGCTTTCACTGGCAGATATTTGAATTTAGTTAAAACTTAGTAAATTCAAGTGAAGGAGAGTACCCGACGCCCATGCTGTGATTGTTGCGATAACATTTATAAAGGGAACAGTAGCTTAGCGCCATTAGGGGTGAATGTTCTGTGAACAAAATGAAAGGGGGGTTGCGTTGAATACGTATGCATAAAGTTGTTTGCATGTTGAACGCAGCGCTACTATTGCCGCTGACAACAAAATTACCGCCTTTATAAATCGTTGTAGCGCTCCACGGGTCACCGTGTGACGAATTAACAAACAACTAGGCGTCATAAAAATGGTTAATTGGGATAAAACACTATGTCTATGTTCAAACCAAGCATGCTAACAGTTGCGCTTATGGCCGCTGGCGTTAGCCACTTTTCGGTCGTTGCAGAAGAAGAGAAAGCAGTAAAGCAAGAAGACGTTGAAGTAATTGAGGTACGTGGTATCTCTCGCAGTATCATCGCGTCAATCGATAAAAAGCGTTACAGCGACACTGTAGCAGAAGTCGTTGATGCCGGTGACTTGGCATCTTTGCCCGATGTTTCCATTGCAGACTCCCTGAGCCGTTTGCCTGGCGTTACAGCGGTACGCGCGAGTGGTCAGTCATCTCAGCTGAATATCCGTGGTATGAATGGTGACTTTATTCAGACCACGCTCAATGGCCGTGAACAGGCCAGCACCAGTGGTTACACTGCGGGTAGTCGCTGGATTTCATTTGACCAGTACCCGTCGGAGCTTATCAATCAGGCAGCGGTATATAAGTCGCCAAAGGCCTCTTTAGTTGAAGGTGGTGTTGCAGCAACGGTTGAGCTGAAAACAGTGAACCCGCTGGAGGCGAAAGAGCAGCACAACTTTAACTCGTCAGTTCGTTATTCATACAATGATGCGGCATCTGATGTCGGCGCCGATTCAAGTGGTGAGCGTATTAGTTTCTCTTATCAGGGTAAATTCCTTGATGAGACCTTAGGCTTTGGTATTGGTGCGGCTATTCTAAACCAGCCAAACAATGCGATTGATGTTTCTGCACATGCGCCAAAACGCTCACAAGACTTTGATGGCGATGGCACAGAAGAGCGCTCTGTTAATGGTTATCAGGTTCGCTCAGCGAAAGGTTCGGATGAGCGTTTGGGCCTGATGAGCACTTTGGTCTACCAGCCTACAGACGCCCTTAAAGTACAATTTGACTACTTCCGTTCTGAGTTTGAATCTGAAGATCGTAAAAGTGGTTTGAACATTGAAGGGTTCGAGAAAAACTTAGGCTCGCTATACACGCTGAACAATGCGGTAGTAAAAGATGGTTTCCTGGTCGCTGGTGATGTTGTGATCACTGATCCCAACGGCCCTTGGGTTGAAATGCGTTCAGAAGACCAGTCTACCGATTCTACTACAGACAGCTTTGGCCTGGACTTAGAGTACGTGACAGATAAGTGGGAGCTTAGACTGGACTTTGCACACAGTAAAGGTGAAAAAACGCGCCGTGATGTGATCGCATCTATGCACGCCTACGAGTTTGGAAATGCAGTCGTCGATGGTACTTTGGTTGAAACCTGGCAAGAAATGCGCAACCAAACCTTCTCTTTTGTACAGCAAGAGAAAGATTCACCCCTGTTGACTTTAGGCAATAGCTATACAGATCTGTCTAACATGCGCCTGGGTGACTGGGAGCAGTTCCCACACAGATACACAGATGAACTTGATAGCTTTAAAGTAGACTTCAAGTATCATGTTGAAGCCGGGTTTATCTCTTCTATTGAAGTAGGTGCCCGATGGTCAGACCGAGAGTTTACCGATCAGCGTTCAACATTCCGCTGGGGCGCGCGCGAAGGCCAGAATGGCTACAAAATGCCAGATGGCACCATTGTTACCAACAAAGGATGTGAGTTTAACCACCAAAACCACACCTGTGTGCCGCACTCTCTGGATGGTTTTGTTACGGTTGAGCACACCCGAGGATTCAATTATCTTGAGCTAGACTTGATGGGTATTGCCGACGCGGTATTTGGTCCGGGTAATTATGACGCGCAGCAAACCTGGGAGCACAACTGGACCCTGATTGAAAGTGGTGCCGTTAAGGAAGAAGTCTTAGCCGGTTATGTAATGGCTAACATAGATACTGAGATAGGTGATATCCCAGTTACGGGTAACTTCGGTGTACGTGTTGTCAGAACAGATACTAAATCAGTGGGTATTCAGCAGATCCAAGGTGATGAAGTAGGTGATACCATTGTTGATGATAATGGGGTTGCACGTACTGATTACCGTAATGTTGAATACGGACCAGAATACACAGATACATTACCGTCTTTGAACCTTAACTTCCGTGTGACTGACGAAGATCAGATACGCTTTGCGGCTGCGAAAGTAATGGGTCGTCCGCCTGTGTATCAGTTGCGTGGTGGCGCTGGTTCTTGGGCTGATACAGCCAATGATGGTGAGAGTCCACGTTACAATGTTTGGTCAAAAGGTAATCCAAACCTTGACCCGTTCCGAGCAACTCAGTTTGATTTGTCATATGAGCGTTATTTTGAAGATGGTGGTGCGTTCGTTGCAGCCGTTTTCTGGAAAGACATTGAGTCTCTGATTGAGAGCATCACTTATCAGGAAGGCGAGGTTGACTGGGCGACAATTGGTCTTGAAGTGCCGGAAGGTTTTGTAGCTGGTCAGTACCAGACAACTCAAAACAATGATCAGGGTGGTTATATCCGTGGTGTCGAGCTGGCGTATACCACTATGTTTGACAATCTGCCTGGCGTTTTCTCTGGTCTAGGCTTTAACGCTAACTATTCATACACCGAGAGTGAAACAACGGTTGATGGTGGCGGTAATTTCCCGGATCAGCAGCTACCTATGCCTGGTTTGTCTAAAAATGTCTGGAGTGCGACGATTTTCTGGAATATCGATGCATTTACCACGCACCTGAACGTACGTTATCGTGATGAATACGTGTATGAAGGCGCATCACCAGGTGGTTCATCTTTGGCATGGGCGGATGAGTACACTGTGGTTGACTGGCAGGGTACTTATGACTTTGACAATGGCTTGCAGGCCGTTCTTCAAATCAACAACCTGACCGATGAGCCAAACACCACCAACTATGGTACGGCATTGGCAACCGGCGAGTACAAAGAGTTCGGTCGCCAGTATTTCTTAGGGTTTAACTATAGCTTCTAAGTACCGAACGCTGCTGTAATAAAAAGCCACCAGTTTACTGGTGGCTTTGTTTTATGAGGTGAAAATGATGAATAAAAAGAGAATCGTTATTTTGGGTGGTGGCACCGCCGGGTGGATGGCGGCCAACCTGATGGCAAAAAGTTGGCAGGACCAGTCGATTGAGATTGCCCTGGTTGAATCACCGGATATTGGCATCATTGGTGTAGGCGAGGGCTCTACTCCCCAGTTTAAGGGCTTTATGGACTTTATGGGGATCAGTGAAGCGCAGTGGATGCCAGCGTGTAACGCAACCTATAAAAATGGCATTCGCTTTATTGACTGGTCAACGCGCCCCGGCTTTAGCAGCTACTTTCATCCTTTTCCCTCACAGCCCGACGATTATTCAGCACCTGCCTTTTTTCACAACAGCTTTGTACGAAGAAAAGCGATTGATGTCGCGGGCCACCCGGACCCATTTTTCCTTACCACCTATCTGGCAGAGCAGGCTAAAGCGCCAATCGCTGCGCATCATTTCCCGTTTGAAATTAACTATGGCTATCATTTCGATGCCGGTAAACTTGGGCTCTTCTTAGCTCAAACAGCCCGCGATTTAGGTGTAGAGCATATTCAGGCCAATGTCAGCGATGTGCGTAAGCACCCCGATGGCGATATAGCGGCCCTGATCTGTGAAGCCGGTATGGAAGTCACCGGAGATGTCTTTATTGATTGCTCTGGTTTTCGCAGTTTATTGATGCAGCAGCATTTAGAAGTGGGTTTCGACTCCTTTGCCAATAACTTGTTTAACGACGCTGCTGTGGTGTTGCCAACCGAGCAGGGCGAGGTGATTTCCTCTGAAACCCAATCTATTGCCAGAAAATTTGGCTGGAGCTGGCATATCCCACTGACCAACCGCATTGGTAACGGCTATGTTTACAGCCGACGCTATTGCGATCCGGATAAAGCTGAGACCGAATTACGCACCGCGCTGGGGTTACTGGACAGTGAGGTTGAAGCGCGTCACTTAACCATGAAGGTGGGGCAGGTCAAAAAACACTGGCATAAGAATTGTCTTGCCATTGGACTGTCGCAAGGGTTTATTGAGCCGCTGGAAGCAACGGCGCTTCATATTGTTCAGGAAACCGTTCAAAGTTTTATTGAATGTTACCAGGAGGGTGAGTTCACCGATAAGCTCAAAACCAGACACAACCAGTCACTCGATGCGCGCTATCAGGCCATTCGCGATTACATTGTGGCGCACTATCGTGTAAACAGCAGAACCGATACCCAATACTGGCGCGATAACGCAAACAACAATCAGCTCTCACGTTCTTTATATGACGTATTGCAAACCTGGGTGTCGGGCAAAAACTTATCGGATGAATTACATCGTCAGGATATCGACAAATATTACCCCTCCGTAAGCTGGCACTGTTTACTTGCCGGTTACGGCATTTATCCGGAGCAGTCTCAATTGATCGCAGGCAATGAGGAGGCGAACAAGTACGACTTATCACAAGTACAGGATTACATTGCCCGGTGCGGATTAAATTTTGAAGATCACCGTGCGCAGCTTGAGCGATTGGCCAGGATGCGATAAATCGACGATCTTTGTCCCTGAGCAGAGTTTACATCTGGGCACTAAGAATGTTGAACATGACGCGTGGATGGATAGGGACTCTGAATACGTATGCAAGTGGTTCACCCGTGAATACCAAGTCAGTAGACTCATTGAAAATACTAAAAATGACAATATTATGATGACAATAAAACCGCAGGTGTTCGCCCTTGGGTTGATCACCGGCTCTGTGGTACTGAGCGCCTGTAACAGTACTAACGACAACAAGACACCAACCACCGACACTCAGAGTCTGGCAGCGCAGCACAGCGCCGCCAAGCCAGTTGTTTATCAGGTTTTTACCCGCCTGTTCGGTAACACCAATGGCAACAATATTCCCTGGGGCACAAAAGAACAAAATGGCGTAGGCAAGTTTGCAGATTTCACCCCCAAAGCCCTGTCCGAAATCAAAGCCATGGGCGTGAGCCACGTCTGGTATACCGGGGTTTTACATCATGCCTTGGTTGGGGATTACACCGAGTATGGGATAGCCCTGGATGACCCGGACGTGGTTAAAGGCCGTGCGGGTTCACCCTATGCGGTAAAAGACTATTACAACGTCAATCCGGACCTGGCCGTGAACCCGGCCAACAGACTGGCTGAATTTGAAGCCCTGATCGCCCGCACCCATGAAGCGGGCATGAAAGTGGTGATTGACATAGTGCCCAACCACGTTGCGCGAAATTATCAATCGCTCAGCGCACCGCAAGGTGTCAGCGACTTCGGCGCAAATGACGACACCTCAGTGACCTACGCTCGTGATAACAACTTTTACTATGTGACCGGCGAAGATTTTAGCGTGCCAGGCTCGCAAGACTATCAGGTACTTGGCGGCGAGCCACACCCGCTTGCCGATGGCAAGTATACTGAAAGCCCGGCCAAATGGACCGGCAACGGCGCACGTGCCGCGCAGCCCCATATTCATGACTGGTATGAAACCGTCAAAGTGAACTATGGTGTTAAGCCCGATGGCAGCTACGATTTTGCTACCTTGCCGGCGCAGTATGCCCAGCTTGATTATCGTGCTCACTATGCATTCTGGCAGGATAAAAAACTGCCCGACAGCTGGTATAAGTTCCGCGATATCACCTATTACTGGCTGGACAAGGGCGTAGATGGCTTCCGTTATGATATGGCCGAGATGGTGCCGGTTGAGTTCTGGAGCTTTCTCAATGCGTCTATCAAGATGAAAAACCCCGACGCCTTCTTGCTTGCCGAGGTGTATAACCCAACGCTTTACCGTGCTTATATTGAACAGGGCAAGATGGACTACCTGTACGACAAAGTGGGCTTGTACGATTCGCTCAAAGCCCTGATGCAAGGCAAAGGCACGGCGCAGCAGGTGCTGGATGTGCATGCCAGTGTTAAGGATATTGCACCGCACATGCTGCACTTTTTAGAGAACCACGATGAGCAACGTATTGCCAGCCCTGAGTTTGCGGGTGATGCCAATAAAGGCAAACCCGCCATGGTGGTGAGTCATTTGCTCAGTCAGTCACCAACCTTGTTGTATTTTGCGCAGAGCGTGGGTGAAGACGGCTCAGAAATGGCCGGGTTCGGCAAGCCCAGCCGCACCAGTATCTTCGATTACATCGGTGTACCGGCCCATCAGGCCTGGATGAACCAGGGCAAGTTTGATGGTGCCTTGCTGAGTGAAGAGCAAAAGGCGTTGCGCGCTTATTATCAAAAACTGATGAACATGGCCTCATTCAGTGCGATTGCGCAGGGCGAGTTAGTCTCAACACCAGTCACAACGCGCAGCGGCCAAAGCGCAACCAAAGTCATTGGGTTTGCCCGTCAGAGCGAGTCACAACGTCTGGTTGTGATCAGCAACTTTGATGCAGACGCTCCTCAAACTGTCTCTGTCACTTTGCCAGCTGGCTGGCAGGGCAATGCGATTGACAGACTGGAACAACATGGGCAGGTTGCACTTAACAACAATCAGCTGACAGTCACCCTGGCCCCGCTGGCCAGTGCGGTCTTTGAACTAGAGAATTAATATGCAAAAACAAAAACCACAACTCAGTTTCTGGCAGATCTGGAACATGTGCTTTGGCTTTCTGGGGATCCAGTTTGGCTTTGCACTGCAAAACGGTAATGTCAGCCGGATCTTTCAGACACTGGGCGCCAAAGTCGATGATATTCCCATTCTCTGGGTTGCCGCTCCATTAACGGGCTTGATTGTACAGCCCATCATTGGTTACTGGAGTGACCGCACCTGGGGTAAGCTGGGGCGCAGACGACCTTTCTTTTTGTATGGTGCCATTCTGACCACCTTGTCGTTATTCTTTATGCCGAACTCTCCGACACTCTGGATAGCGGCGGGTATGCTGTGGATCATGGATGCGTCAATCAACGTTACCATGGAGCCATTTCGCGCACTGGTAGGTGACAATCTCAACGAAAAGCAGCGCGCCAATGGTTATGCGATGCAGAGCTTCTTTATTGGCGTAGGTGCCGTGGTGGCATCGGCCTTACCCTGGATGATGACTAACTGGTTTGGGATCAGCAATACCGCTGAAGCAGGTCAGATCCCTGAGTCTGTTAAGTATGCTTTCTATTTCGGTGGTGTGGTGCTGTTTTTGGCGGTGGGCTGGACCATCCTAAAAACCAAAGAGTACACGCCACAGCAGCTGGCGGAGTTTGCCGGTGAAGCGGTTGAAACGCAAACCAGTCAAAGCTATCTGGCTATCAACTATGCGCGCGCAGCACTTATTTCTGGCGTGATAGGCGGGGGGATCCTGGCTGCTGTAATTGGAATGCAACTAGAGAAAGAGTTGTATCTGCTGAGCGGGTTGTTCTTATCCTTTACGCTGGTCCTGTTAATTGCTGGCTACCTGCAGCAGCGCGGCAGCACCTCAGGTGGTTTTTATAACGTTATCTACGATGTATTTACTATGCCCGGCACCATGCGCCAGCTTGCCGTGGTGCAATTCTTCAGCTGGTTTGCCTTGTTTGCTATGTGGATCTATACCACCTCGGCAGTCACCAGTTTTCACTATGGCACGACCGAGGTAACGAGCAAAGCCTATAACGATGGGGCCGACTGGGTGGGCGTATTGTTTGCCGCCTACAACGGTTTTGCCGCACTGGCTGCTGTGTGTATCCCTGTGATGGTGAATCGCCTGGGCATGCGTGGCGCACACTGCATTAACTTACTGTTGGGCGCAGGCGCATTATTGAGCTTTAAAATGATAGCCGATCCTAGCCTGCTTTGGCTGCCGATGATTGGCATTGGCTTTGCCTGGGCCTCAATCCTGTCGCTGCCTTACGCCATGCTGAGTAATTCATTGCCAGCTCATAAAATGGGTGTCTTTATGGGGATCTTTAACTTCTTTATCGTGATCCCGCAGCTGATGGCGGCCAGTGTACTTGGCCTGATCCTGAGAAACCTATTTGATAATCAACCGATTTTTGCATTAGTGGTTGGTGGTGTGTCGTTCCTGCTTGCAGCAGTTGCTGTAATGCGGGTGAAAATCGAACAAGAATAACACCACCCAAGGAGACTTTATGAAAAAACTATCTAGTTTAACCCTAGCTTTGATTACGGCCGGACTCGTCGGTTGCGGCAGTGCCAACAATGCGGCTCAATCGCAACAAGCTGCGCCAGGCGCACCGGGTGACAAACCATACTGGGCGTACTCAGGTAAAACCGGCATTGGTACTTCTTACGAAGCTTACAAGCAGGGCCAGTATTCTGATCAGGCAAGTACAAAAGCCGTATCAAAAGTGTGGTTTTCCATCGCCAAGGGCATGATCACTGAAACTATGTTTGGTCTTATTCACCAGGCGCAGATCAAAGACATGCAGTTTATTGTTACCGGCCCGGACTTTACGGTAACAGAGCAAGATGCGCTGGACGTCAGCATCGATTACCTCGATAAAGATGCGCAAGGTCGTCCGCTGTCTTTGGCATACAAAGTGACAAGCAAAGATAAGCAAGGCCGCTTTACGCTTGAGAAACACATATTCACCGATCCTGACGGGCAAACGCTGTTCGTCCGGGCTAAGGTACACACAGCGCTTGATGGCGTGAAACTGTTTGTAAACGTGAACCCGTATGTGAATAACAACGGCCTGAACGATTATGCGAAAGTCACTGAGCAGGGCCTGGTTGCCTGGGAAGGAGACAATTACCTGACACTGCAAAGCAGCACGGGCTTTAAACAGGCAAGCGTGGGCTTTACCGGTCAGAGCGATGGTCTGGCACAGCTTAAAGCAAGCCAGTCATTGGCACAGCGTTACACCAGCACAGGCGCACAAAGCGGCAACGTGAATTGGCTGGCGGAGCTGGGTGACGTGGACCAGCAGGCGACATTCGACCTGGCACTGAGTTTTGGCAAATCGCAAAGCGCGAGTTTCCAGGAAGGTGCTCAGTCACTGGCCCGTGGTTATCAGCAGGTGCTGGCCCACTACAATGGTGAGGGAGAAGCGATTGGCTGGCGCGACTACCTGAACAGTCTTGAGCCTATGCAAAAGCTCAGTGGTTACACGGCCGATCAGGGTAAACTGCTTTACACCAGTGCTTTGGTGTTAAAGGCGCAGGAAGATAAAACCCACGCAGGGGCCCTGATCGCCTCTTTGTCTAACCCTTGGGGTGACACCGTGGCGGCTGAGCAAGGCCATACCGGTTATAAAGCGGTCTGGGTGCGCGACTTCTATCAGGTTGCGATGGCGTTTTTGGCCATGGGCGATCCGCAAACCGCACTGACCGCATTTGAATATCTTGAAAAAGTACAGGTCACAGACAAAACCCCTGGCAATCACGGCGACACCGGCTGGTTCTTACAAAAAACCCATGTTGACGGTGAGCTGGAGTGGGTAGGCGTGCAGTTGGACCAAACTGCTATGCCGATTATGCTGGCGTGGAAACTCTGGCAGGCCGGTGTACTGAGCGATGAGAAGCTTGCTTACTGGTACAAGCGTATGCTCCAACCAGCGGCCGAGTTCTTAGTCGATGGCGGATTGGCAAAAATCCTCTGGAACGACACGCAAATTACACCACCGGCCACACAACAGGAGCGTTGGGAAGAGCAGGACGGCTATTCACCATCGACAACCGCTGCCATTATCGCGGGTCTGGTCGCTGCCAGTGACATTGCGAAACTGGCCGGTGATAAAGCCGGTAGTGAGCGTTATATGGCAACAGCCAAGCGTTACGACAGTGAAGTGGAATCGACCATGTTCACCACTGAGGGTAACCTGCCTTCTAAGCAAAGCGATGGTAAATATTTCTTCCGCATTGGCAAAGACGCCAACCCGAATACCGATACTAAGCTAAGCGACAACAATGGCCGTGCGGGTATGGATAAAAAGCAGATCATTGATGGTGGCTTCCTCGAGCTTGTACGCTATGGCGTCAGAGCGGCAGATGCCAGCAGCATTACCAATACCTTGCCAGAGTATGAAGATGAAAACCTGCCGGAGAACCTGCGAGTTAAATACAGCTTTAACTTTGCCGGTGATCCTAATAGTTATCCAGGCTACCGCCGCTATGGCAACGACGGCTACGGAGAAGATGAGGTACGCGGGACCAACTATGCTGAGCAGGGCCAGAACACGGCCGGTCAGCGAGGTCGGGTATGGCCTTTCTTTACCGGTGAGCGCGGTCATTACGAAATTGCAGCGGCCAGCCAGGCTAATGCGCTGGATGACAATGCGGTTAAGCGTATCAAATACACTTACATCAAAGGCATGGAGCACTTTGCAAACGAAGGCCTGATGTTGCCTGAGCAGGTGTGGGATGGCGTGGGTGTGAACCCGTTTGGTTATACACTGGGCGAGGGTACCAACTCCGCAACACCACTGGCGTGGACGCATGCTGAGTACGTGAAGCTGGTTCGCTCACTTGCCGATAAGCAAGTCTGGGATCATTACCCGATTGTTGAGCAGGCGCTTAAGTAATCGCGCTGACAGGCTGATAAAAAACGCGGTGTACCTTGTCGGTCACCGCGTTTTTTATTGCGCGTATGCAGAAATGCGGGAATATCAGACTGCAATGTATTTGTTCCAGCAAGGTATGACGCAGTTTTCCGAGAAAAAAGCGGCATTCGAGGAAATGGTTAATAAGTTAAACCAGGTACTTGAAAGCAATCGCGGAGCGGCTCAATAGAGTCAGGCGTATTTTTACATCACGCGAGGCTGACTTTGTATTGCAAAGGTTTTTGTCTATCCTGTTAAACAGCACGCCCTGACAGTGCTGAGGCTATGCCGTTGTGGCATAGCAAATTAACAAGGAGAAAAGCCTGTGTTTGACATTTATTTATCTGCATTAAAAAAGTATGCAGTGTTTAACGGCCGAGCAAGACGCAAAGAGTATTGGCTGTTTATGCTTTGTAATCTCATCGTCACAATTGTGCTGGGGTTGGTCGATATGACATTGGGGCTTTACTCCGAAGAGTCCGGCTTTGGGCTGCTCAGTGGCCTATATGCGCTGGCCGTGATAATCCCCAGTATTGCGCTGAGCATTCGCCGCTTGCACGATACCGGGCGCAGTGGTTGGTGGATACTGATCTCTTTGGTGCCTGTGGTAGGGCCTTTGGTGCTGTTGGTATTTTACGTGATGGACAGTACGCCGGGTGACAACGACTATGGCCCTAACCCCAAAGAGCAGTCGTCGCAGCAAACACTGTAAATAGATTTGTGTCGCAGCCTGTCACTATGCTTAGCTGAGAGTTAAGGACAGGCTGATAAATATGCACGCCGCTTTCGCAAAGCAAGCCGGCTATGCTGGCACAATTATCTCACTAATGTGAACTGATCTGACATTCATGCTAACTACTGAGTCTTGTTCAGAATGTCAGGCTTACCCGAGCTATTCAAAGCCAGGTTACACATTTATGTTAATCCTGGGGTAGATTGCTTCATTCATTTTCATTGCAAAGAGCATTGAGTGGGTGAGTTTATCGCTCACCCAGGATCTCAAAATCATCACTGTACAGGCGGGCTTTGCCGTCTTGCTCAACCACCCAATGCTCAGCATGGATTTTGCCAAACGCTTTGTTCATCGTCCAGTTGGCACTCAGCAGGTAGCCAACTTCAGGGTGTTTTTCCCAGACCACATCGGTATAAGCAACATCACAGAAACCCTGATCTATGATGCCTTGCCAGAATGCCTCAATGTTTTCCCTCCCGTCAAACTCGCCAATGGGCCGCGCATGCATAATACAGGCTGTAGCATATTGTGCTGCGCAGCCACGTGCATCCTGGTTATTAAATGCGTTCTGCCACGCGGCAATGCCCGCCTTACATAAGTCCAGCTCTTGTTGTTGTGTCATGTAATGACTCCACTTGTGGTGTTTTCAGTAAGGTCAGCTTAATGGTATTAATTGATGTGAAAAACAGAGATAATAAAAAACACTGTTTAATTAAATCTTACAATAAAAATGCACCAACTTGGTAAGATGTCGCTGTTTGCCCATGTCGTTGAAGCAGGTTCACTCTCTGCGGCAGCAGACAGGCTGGGTGTGTCAAAGTCTGTGGTCAGTCAGCATTTAAAAACGCTGGAGCAAGAACTCGGTGTGGTCCTGGTTAAACGAACAACCCGTCGACAGTCTCTGACTGAGCCTGGAAAGCGCTTTTACGAGGCGTGTAAAGCACTCAACCAGATTGCAACCGATGCCTGGGATGATGTGCAAGCACAGCAGGGGGAGCCAGAAGGCCAGGTTCATATTACCGCGCCGCATGCGCTGGTTGATACCTTGCTGGCACCAGCCATTTCAGAGTTAATGCAGTGCTACCCTAAGGTGGTTGTTAAACTGACCTGTGATGACAAGCATCTGGACTTGATGGCCCATAACATCGATATTGCTATTCGCATTGGTGCCTCGAAAGACAGCACGCTCAGGCAACAACGGCTGGGCACGTTTTGCGACGTATTATGCGGACACCCACGTTTTTTACACGAGGAGCTGACACAGGTCCCTTACATTGCAAATGCCTGGGAAGGGGCACGGGTAACGCACCAGTTTATGAGCCAAAGCGGTGAAAAAATACAACTAACTCCTCAGGTTAGTTGCATCACAAATGCTTTTCATAGTACCGTTTCTCTCATTCGGGCTGGAGCAGGAATAGGCTTAGTGCCGGATTTTTATTTGAATAATGATTTGTCGGATGTAATAAGGCTCATGCCACACGCCAGTTTACCCGAAAATTCAGTGTATTTACTTACTCCCTTTTCCAAACATACCCCAATGGCAGTCCAGGTATGCATAGATGCGCTGAGTACAGGTATACGGGAGAGATTGCCTAAGCATGGCAGGTAAAGTGGTACCAGGAGGCACGATGAAACTCACTAAGCTGCTCATAGTGCTCGGGGTCTTGTGTGCAGTAGTGGTTTTTGCACTCGACCGTGCGCAATTGAGCTGTTTTCACTGTATTAAGGTGTATCATTTTAATGTGCTGGTAATGCCTTTCGCACTTATGTCTTTAGTCATGCTTGTCGCAGGGCTGATGAGATTGCTCAGTGGCCAAAGGATCAAAGCGTCCACCGTGCAAATGAGTGCAGCCTGCGATGCGGACCATCCGGGTGCGTAACCCTATTAATCAGATTGTATAGCGAACCATGACAGAAAAAAAATGGACTCTTAAAAGCATTGCTGCCCACCTTGGCGTGTCGAATGCTACGGTATCCAATGCCTTTAACCGCCCCGATCAGCTCTCAAGCAAAAAGCGTGAGGAGATCCTGGCGGCCTGCAAGGCGTTGGGTTATTTTGGTCCAAATAAAGCGGCGCGCTCGTTAAGAAAGGGCACATTTAACATAGTTGCCCTGGTTTTACCCGATAGCGTTGAATATATGGTGTCTGATCCCGTGGCCAGTAGCTTTATGCGCGGCGTTGCAAAAGTGCTTGAACCGCAGGGGATCAATTTGTTGTTGTTTTCAGGCAATACCGACAGCGTTAATAATATAGTGGATTTTGTCGATGGCTTTATTTGTTATGGTCGTCCCCGTAACCCTAAATTAATTGAACAGCTGGCAACGGTAACCAAGCAAGTGGTGACCGTCGACTTTGAGTTACAAGATCAGGCCAGTGTTAATATCGACAACCAAGATGCAGCCCGGGAAGTGGCCAAAGCGGCATTAATGCAGTTCGATGCGCCGTCTGAGCAGGCCGATGCGGCAATCCTGGGGCTGAGGCTGCTCGATACTGAGCTTATCTGCCGGGTCTATGACCATCATTTGCCTCAGCTCAGCACCTCTATCGCACACCAACGCCTGGCGGGATATCGACAGGCGCTCGAGGCATGTCAGGTAACACTTCCTGAAGACCGGATCTGGAATATTCCGGAAAGCAGCGAGCGCTTTGCGCGGATCGCCGCCAAAGAAGTGCTAGCCATTCGGCCAAGGCCTAATGTGTTGTTTTGTATGAGTGATTTAATTGCGCTGGCTGCCGCCCGTGAAGCACTTGCTCAGGGGATCCAGATCCCACAGGAGCTCAAGATCGTGGGCTTTGATGGCATAGATGAAGCAGAGCTGTTTCAACCTGCCATTACCACCATACATCAAAACAGCGAAAACAAGGGCGAACAGGCGGCAAGTTTGTTTATTCGTAAAGAGAAGCAGCAAATACGCCTGCCTTTTGAACTGAGAGTAGGGCAGTCAATCTGACTGCCATTACCTTAGTTTTTCAGGTTGTGAAGTAAATCACTCAGGCTGAGGTATTTGATGCACCCCGGCTCCTGCAGTGTGATGTGCGCTTCGCGTGTCGTCAGATTAACTTGCAGTTGAGCACGGGCGTCCTGATTGCGCCACTGCAAAGAGAACGCTTCTTCAGACCCTGACAAAATAAACTCTCCATCGAATGCACTGCTGTGATTCCTGAGCTCAATCAGTTTACACAGGCACTTTACTACGGGTTTGAATAACGCGTCTTCAACTTGTTGTTCATTGAGGTAACTGCGATTGATATCCCGACCTACGTTAGTGTTTTCAAGCAGCGCGATATCATTGTGCAGTGCCAGCAGGCCACCGTAATAAACTTGCGGGACGCCAGGCGAAAAGAACTGGATTGCACGCGCTATCAGGTAATCGAGATCATTGCGACCCAGTGCATCATAGTAGGTGCAATTAACCTGGTATAAATCAACGTTGCTGGCAGCGGCACCGGTCGCCTGCTTGCTCTCACCTCGGCTATTGGCATGAATAGTTTCCACCAGAGTATCGATTTGCTGTGCATTAAGCAGACCGGGCTTATCACCGTCCGGACCCGCATCGACAATACCGATACCGTCATGGGTATCGAGTACCGTCAGGCAATTACGCGGCGATTGCTGTAACCAGCAAAGCAGGGGATCGGCATTATTGCTAAACAGAGCGTGTAAGATTAACGGTGGCAAAGCAAAGTCGTATACGCGGTCTACTTTCGATGCTACGTCAATTTGAGTCTGATAATGGCTATGGATCTCGGCAATGGTCTCCATACCGAGCGCATTGGCCTGCCGCGACAACTTATTAATAAAGTCGAATGATTCCGGGGTCATAAAGCAGCTTGTTCCGGCGCGTTTTATGGCATAGCCAGCCGCATCCAGGCGAATAATCTTGACATTGTTTTTGGCAAACAAGGTGAGAATTTTGTCCAGATACGCTTTGCCCTGGGGCGTTTCAACATTGATATCAACCTGGTTATCAGTAAACGTGGTCCAGAAGTTGACCGTTTCACCACTTTGCAGCTTTTTAGGCGTAAAACAGCTGGTTGGCCTGGGTCTGAATATCGCTTGTGCTTGTTCGTCACTGATCCCACCGGGAAAAATATCCTGCTCCTTTAAAAATAAAGGCCAGTAGGGCGACTGTTCGCCGTGTTTGAGCACATCCTGAAACTCTGGCGACTGAGCCGAAGCGTGATTGACGATTAAATCGGCCATTATCTCAAAGCGCTCCCCAAGTGTTTTCACACTTTCCCAGTTGCCCAGTCGTTTATCAACCTCACTGTGATCTATCGGATCGAATCCGGCATCGCTACCGTCAATCGGATAGTAAAACGGCAGGATATGGACACCGCCAAACAATCCCGCTAACGGACCGTCCAACAGCTGAGTGAGTTCCGTCAGGCCTGCACCGCTTAGGCGATCGGCGTAGGTTATCAGTTGCACTTGGTTTTTCATGGTTCAGTTCAATTCTCATTGTTGAAACTTAATCGATTAAGTTATATCTTTAATCAGCACGACAAGATATTCAAGCACTATTTACAGGAAAATTGGCACAAGGGTGCGATTGAGTTTTAAACTTAACCGGGCTTTGCCGCAATACCTAAGAGGTAATAACTATGACAAGCAGCAACTTAGGCGCATTGCGCTGGCTGACATATATGATGTTTTTTATGTTTGCCATGACATCGGACGCCGTGGGCGTGATCATTCCCGAGCTGATCCGGGATTATCAGTTAACCATGACGCAGGCGAGCGCGTTTCATTACGCGCCAATGATTTGGATTGCCGCCAGTGGTCTGTTGCTGGGCTTTTTGGCGGATAAAATAGGCCACAAGCCGACCATCATTCTTGGTTTTGTGCTCTTTGCCGGTGCCTGCTTTGGCTTTGTAATGGGTGAAACCTTTATCACTTTTGTGTGCTTACTGAGTGTGATTGGCCTGGCGATCGGCCTGTTTAAAACCGCTGCACTGGCTTTGTTAGGCGATTTGACGCCAACCAGTCAGGCGCACACCCGGACCATGAACATGGTCGAAGGCTTCTTTGCTGTGGGTGCCATCGTGGGTCCCGCGGCGGTGAGCTATATGTTAGCGTCGGGTGTCAGCTGGGTTTACCTCTATATTCTGGCAGGGGGCTTATGCAGCGTTTTGTGTTTAATCACGTTTGCTGTGAAGTTTCCCGAGCGGCCCGCTAAGCAGGTTAGCCAGGGCAGTGGATTCAGGCAGACCCTGCTGATGCTCAAGGACAAACATGCACTGGGTTTTTCGGCCGCCATTGCGCTGTATGTCGCAACAGAAGTGGCCATTTATGTCTGGATGCCGACTTTACTCAAAACCTACGAGGGAAGCTGGGGCCTGCTGGCAACCTATGCACTGACGATCTTTTTTATTTTGCGGGCGGTGGGGCGCTTTATGGCTGTCTGGCTGCTTAACTTGTTCAGTTGGCAGAGTGTGATGCTTGCGCTGAGCTTGGCCATTTTTCTTTGTTACCTGCTGACCTTTGTGTTTGGTGTTGATGCTGCCGTCATTGCGTTGCCACTCAGTGGGCTCTTTATGTCGATGATATACCCTACACTTAATTCGAAGGGGATCTCATGCTTCGATAAGCATCAGCATGGCTCGGTCGCTGGCGTGATCTTGTTCTTTACCGCACTGTCTGCAGCCCTGGCGCCTTTGCTGATGGGGATGGTCAGTGATTATTTTGGTCATATTCGCTACGGGTTTGCACTGGCAATGGGGTTTGCGGCTTTGCTGATGCTAGCGATGGCGTACAACTACTGGAAAAACCCAGCCCAGCTGAGGCTGGCAAACGCACACTAGCTCAAATACTTTTAAAACTAAATCATAGAGTTATCTAACTAGAAACCCGTCGTGTGTAATTTTTTGATTGCAAAGCGACAAATATTTGCTAATTTACTTAATCGATTAAGTATCTAAATCCACCTAGTGTGGTGCCAGCAATATATAATTGACAACAACGAGGCACATTATGACAACATACACTCCCGGTTGGTTTGCACTCAGTGCACTGACTCTGGCGCTTAGCCCCACAGTGTGGGCACAACAGAGCCAGGACCAAGCAAATGCACAGGCACAGGCTCAGAATGAGCTGGAAAAAATCATTGTGACAGGCGTGCCACAAAGGCGCACCGTGATGGCATCCAGCGTGTCTGTCAGTAGCATTTCTGCTCAGCAGATAAGCGTCGCAACACCCAGAACCACAGCCGAAGCTTTCCGCTTGTTACCTGGGGTGAGATCAGAGTCAACCGGGGGAGAGGGCAATGCAAACATTGCCGTACGCGGACTGCCGGTTGCGGCCGGTGGGGCGAAGTTCCTGCAACTGCAAGAAGATGGCTTGCCCGTACTACAGTTTGGCGATATTGCATTCGGCAATGCTGATATTTTTATGCGCCTGGATAACACAGTGCAATCAATCGAGTCCATCCGTGGCGGCTCGGCTTCGACTGCCGCCAGTAACGCGCCGGGTGGGATCATCAACTTTATTTCTAAAACGGGTGAAAGCGAATCGGGCAGCATTGCAACGACTCTGGGTCTTGATTATGACGAATTCAGAACCGACTTTGAATTTGGCACCTATCTGTCCGACACCGTACGATTGCATATAGGCGGATTTGTGCGCCAAGGCGAAGGGCCTCGTGATACCGGTTATACCGGCAACAAGGGCGGGCAGGTTAAAGCCAATCTGACCAAAGAATTTGAGTCGGGCTATGTCAGAGTCTACCTCAAGCATCTGGATGACCGCTCAACCGGCTACTTACCTATGCCCATGTATGCCAATGGCGACTCACTGCCGGGATTTGATGCCTTGTCAGATACGCCGCATTCGGTTTTGTTTACCCAAACACAGGGGCTGGGTGCCAACAACGAAGTGCGCCGAGGGGATATGCGTGATGGCATGCATCCTCAGGTAGACAGCGTTGGCGTTGAGGCCAGCTTTGAGCTGAGCAACGACTGGAAAATTGAAAACCGGTTTAGAGTAGCCAAGGTAAAAGGCACGTTTAATGCGCCTTTTCCGGCTGAAGTGGGCAGTGCCCAGTCTATCGCCGAGAGCATCGCCGGTGAGGGCGCGACATTAAAATATGCCAATGGTGCCAGTGCTGGCAGTCAATTCAGCGACGATAATCTGATGCGGATCCATACTTTTGATGTTGAGATGCAGGACTTTGGCTCGCTGGTTAACGACATTAAGCTGACCAAACAGCTGGGCGATACCGCTTTAACCTTTGGCTATTTTGCATCCGAGCAGGCCATTGAAATGTCGTGGTTGTGGAACTCTTATTTGCTGGAGTTAAAAGGGCAGAATGCAGCGCTTTTGGATGTCTTTGCAGCCGATGGCACCGCATTTTCTGACAATGGCTTGTACGCATACGGGACACCTGCCTGGGGCAATTGCTGTCAGCGTAATTACAATACAGACTATTCAACCCGTGCGCCTTATCTGGCGGTTTCCTCGCAGGTGGGCGATTTAACCGTTGATGCCAGTGTGCGTTATGACTCAGGTGAAGCCTCGGGCACCTATGCGGGGGCTGTGGTATCGCAGCGGGATGTGAATGCTGATGGCGAGATTTCAAAACCTGAAGAGCAGGTTGCGGGCATAGATTTGGCTAATCCGTCACTCGTTGATTACGACTGGCATTACACCAGCTACTCCCTCGGTGCTAATTATCAGTTGAGTCCAACGCGGGCGGTGTTTGGGCGTTTCAGTGAAGGGGCCAGAGCAAATGCCGATCGTCTGTTGTTTGGCAAAGTGAATGCAGACGGCAGTGTGGCAAAGGAAGACGCCATTGACGAAGTAACTCAGCTTGAATTTGGTTTGAAGCAACGGCTTGAAAACGGTAGTGTGTTTGCCACCGCTTTTTATGCGCAAACTGAAGAGCAAAACTTTGAAGCCACCAGCCAGCGCTTTTTTGACCGTGAATATGAAGCGCATGGCATTGAACTTGAAGGGGTGTACTTTGTTGGCTCCTTTGATTTCAGAGGCAGCCTGACCTGGACGGACGCCGAGATCGCCAAAGATGCTCTGTCACCTGAGGTGGTGGGCAACACGCCAAGGCGCCAGGCAGACTTTATTTACTCTTTGATGGCGCGTTACAACATGGCACAAGGCGCGGTGGGCTTAAGCCTGCTTGGCTCAACCGATGCCTACGCACAGGATAATAATGCGCTGAAATTTGATGGCTACACCCAGGTGAATGCGTTTGCCAGCTATGATATGACCGATGACTTGTCTTTATCGCTCAACGTCAACAATCTGTTTAATGCGGTAGGGATCACAGAGGCAGAAGAAGGCATTGTTCCTGACTCGGGTATTATTCGGGCGCGTACCATCAACGGTCGTACCACGTCTATTACAGTCAAGTATCAATTTTAATTGTATGTCTGATTAGACGGTCAGCCCCTGGGGCTTGGCGTTTTTATTGCAAAGGCAGCGTCGTTACGCTGCTTTTTATTTGCTAATACACCTAGTATTACATGCCCTTGGGATCTTTTACTTATAGTGTATTTCCTGAAGCCCGTATTTGTTGGCAATTTCAGCAAGGCGACCGTCCAATTGCAGCCTGAGCACGCCTAAGTCTAATGCCAGTGTCAGCTTTTCGCTGTTTTTTAGGCGCGGGGAAAAGGCTATGTAGGCAGGCTCTGGCGGACTGACAGAGCCGGCCGACTTTATTTTTTCACTGATCCCAAGTTGCTTTGCCTGATACCAGACAACGGGTCCGGCATCCACGTATGCATCTATGCGTTTGCTGATTAACAAATTAAGGCTGCGAGAGACCACGTTGTCACCCGACAACAGCGTGACGTAGTTATTGGGCGAGCTGCGGTGGGACTTAAGATAGGCATTCAGGAGGTTGCCATAATCGTAGCCTTGTACTGCCCCGAGGCGAATTTTATTCAGTGAATGTTGATTCTTATAGGTCCAGGTGCTGTCCGACAGGGTAAACAAGGTATTTGGGCTCAATTTTAGTATCGGGACTTTTGGGAAGTAAAAGTCTGGTGCATCATCTTTAAAGGCACCCACAATGGCGTGTACTTTTCCTTCCCGGGTCTGGTGTATGGCCCTGAGCCAGGGCATTTCTATGTAGCGAACCTCATAGCCAGAAATAGCCAGTGCCTCGGTGGCGACATCAATCATAAAGCCCTTGTGTTTATCTGTTTCGCCACAATTCGCCGGGCACCAGTTATCGCCAGCGATAAGCACCAGTTTGTCGTTGATTGACAAAACAGCTGTAGAACACAGTAACAGAATAATAAATAAAACGCGTAGCATATTGGGGAAAATTGGTGGCGATACTCGGAGTCTAGTCAATAATCAGCCGGGCGGCAATGTATTGAAAAACGCCTAGGTTGCCAGTTTCTGTTTTGATATTGCTACAGCCACTGATGAAGTAACTGCAAAGTCAGCAGAGCATTGTACTATTATCGCAAAGCACCATTTGTTTTTATAAACTCCTGAATTTAATAAATATATTTCCTTACTACCTTAAAGTCATTAATAAATCATCCGCAAGTCAGGTAGTGAGGAGCTGCTTTCGCTAGGTTACCACTTGTACAAACAGGAGAGGTAACATGATCAAACAAAAGATAGTGACGAGCTTAGTGGTAACCCTACTTATGGGCAGTTTTAGCCAGTTAACACTGGCAAAGTGTACTCAGCCCATAGAGGCTACGCAGGCCGAATTAGAGGGAGGGTACCGGGATGTTACAGAGCTTAAAAGCGCATTTATTGATGCAGCGCCAAAGCGAAAAAACGACGGCTTGGCTGTCGGAGTGGCCGGTATTGATGGTGGTAATCGGGCGCTGTTAATAAAATTGGCACAAGAAATAGAAAACAACCTGCATGGGCAGTTTGACAGCTTACTTATCGCCCACAAAGGCAAGCTGGTGTTTGAGTCCTATTATTCCCGTGGCCGCATCAACCTGCCACATTATCAGGCATCCGCAACCAAAGTGTATACCAGCATGGCACTTGGCAGGGCCATTCAGCTGGGTTATCTGAGCATGGCAGATCTGGACAAACCTTTGGTGAGTTTTTTAAAGGGTCTGGATACCAGCAAGCTGACAACAGGCAGTGATAAAATCACACTCAATCTGGCCCTGACCATGCGCTCAGGTATTCGACTGAGTGACGAGCAAAAGAAAGGATTGCAACAAATATCTGAACAGCTAAAAGGTCAGCAACATGCTCAGGCGTTGCTGGAGCGCAGTGCTCCCATCAGTGCACAAACGCAGACATTTAAATATCAGGATGACCCGATGCTGATCATGCATGTGATTGATGCCGTGGTGCCCGGAACCGCGCAAGCGTTTATCAAGCAAGAGCTACTTGATAAGCTGGGGATCAAGCAATATCGTTGGCAAACCGCTGATAACGGCCTTCCTGAAGCTGGCTGGCGGGTCAACATGACATCCCGTGATATGCTCAAGTGGGGCACATTAGCCAGCAACAAAGGTATGTGGCAGGGTGAACGGTTGATCCCGCAAGGTTACATCGCAAAAGCAATCAGCCCACAACTTTACACTGGGGATGAAGACATATTTGGGGGCGGTAAAGACGTATCTAAACAGGGCTATGGTTATTACTGGTGGAACGCTGAGCTTCAATCAGGAGAGAAACGTTTCTATAGTGTGTCTGCCCAAGGGGGAGGTGGTCAGTATATTATTTTGGTCGAAGAACTCGGCTTAGTGGTTGTGGTGACTGCCAATCGAAGGGAAAACAGCACTCTGCAATTAATGGCAGAACGGGTGTTGCCTGCCTTTCTGTAGCAGTAAATGGAGAATACCTGTCAAAGGGCTATTCTCCTTTGTGAAACAATTGATTGGTATTGAGCGAGTATTGGCATAGGATCGTCATACATTCATCCCACAAAGAAATTGACATGCGTAAAACTGTTGTTGTTGCCATTAGCGGCGCTTCAGGAAGTGGAAAAACGTCGCTGGTAAATGTGCTTGCTGCGCGTTTCGGATGTCCCAGCGTAATGTTTGATGACTATGTCGATGCTCGGAGCTATCCGCAGAATTTGCGACAATGGCACGCAGACGGGGCGGATGTATCAAAAATTAAAACGCCAGCCATGAATGAAGCGCTTGAAAAATGTATCGCAGCTAGGCCCGTATATCTGTTTGTTGAAGAGCCATTTGGCAAAGCGCGTGCCAGCATCGCGTCATTGATAGATTATGTGGTGCTGCTTGATCTGCCATTGGCGCAGTGTTTATCGCGTGTGATCAACAGGCATTTTGTGCTCAGGCAGTCGGATGCACCCAATGCACTTCAAGACTATCTGATAAAATATCAGGATCATTTAAAAGAAATTTATGCAGACACGGTCAGTATGGCCCGGTGCAAGTGCGATTTGAGCATTACACAGGACCTGCCGATTGAGGTCTGCGCTGACAAAGTAGTTGACTGGCTGCAGTCGCTACAGCAATAAGGTAAAGATAGTGAAGGTATTGGTCACGGGCTCTGCGGGCAGAGTTGGACGCGCCATCTACATTAAACTCATGCATGAGCACCAGGTGGTTGGTTTAGATAAAACACCTTGTTCCACTGCAGATTTTGTTGGTGATATTGGAGATAGCGAGCTTTTAAGCCGCGCGCTTGAAGGGGTAGAGGCGATAGTCCATACGGCAGCGTTACATGCACCACATGTCGGGCTTGTTGATGACGATGCGTTTCAAAGCATCAATGTCGATGCAACGGAGCAACTGGCATTGGCTGGTGTAAAAGCAGGTATAAAGCACTTTGTGTTTACCAGCACGACTGCCTTGTACGGTCATGCCTCTACACCTTCAGGGCGAGCTGGCTGGATCACAGAGCATACTCAGCCACAGCCTAAATCGGTTTATCACCGCAGTAAAATATTGGCAGAACAAGTATTACAAACTATCTCGACAGAACACAGTTTGCCGGTAACGGTATTACAGATGTCCCGATGTTTTCCTGAGCCTGCTGATCTGATGGCTGTTTACAGGCTGACACGTGGTATCGGCGCCCGGGATGTTGCCAATGCACACCTGTGTGCTATCAAAAAGCGCCTGCCAGGCTTTACGCGCTTTGTTATTTCTGGTGCAACGCCTTTTTGTCGTGACGATCAAACGCGCCTGTTTTTGCATGCTAGCAAGGTGATTGCTGAAAAATGTCCACAACTTGTGTTGGCATTCGAACAACGTGGCTGGGCCCTGCCAGATTCTCTGGATAGGGTCTATGACTCTTCAGCCGCACAGCAACAGCTGAACTGGCAGCCAGACTATGGGTATGAGCACGTTTTGCAGATGCTCGATACGCAAAGCGCAGAAGTATTACCCGTATTAAAACGCCAGGGATAACCGTTGGCGTTGTCTGTATCTTTGTTGATAATTTTTGCTTGATTTTTGTTCAGTTCAGCCGATAACAAACCACATGGATGGGAGCGGAGGAGCTATGAAAATTGAAAATGCACAAGTTAATATGAGTAATAAACATGAAGGTCAAACCCATGTTTATGAAAAGCGGACTGAAATTATACCGGCGTCGACGTCGCAAAGCGATAACCCAGCACTGTCTGACAATGGGGGTCAGACGTTGCAAGGGGAAGTTGCTGAGGTAGATAGCAGCGCCACTGAGCTGGATATGCAAACCAGTGCCAGAATGTATATCCTGAAATTACTGGTAGAGAAACTCTCCGGCAGTGAAGTGCAGTGGTACGACGCTATGGTCGGTAAAGATATTTCACACGCAGAAATGTCTGAGCTAGTGTCTGAGGCAGAAGAAACACCGCCCACCGAGGTGTTGGTTGAACGGCTAATGCACGAGAGCCAGTCCAATGTCTTTAAAGCCGACGGACAGATCCGTCTGGAAAACGGTCAGCAGATCAGCTTTGCCTTTAAGTCTGTTTTTGAACAATCCCACACCAGCTATGAGCGCATCATAGAAAACGTCAACATGAAAGATCCCCTGATCATTAGCTTTACCAACCGGGCTGTTGAGTTGGACACTGAGCGTATGGATTTTGATATTGATGCCGACGGCCAGACCGATAATTTTGCTCAGCTCAAAAAAGGCTATGGTTATTTGGCATTGGATCTCAATCAAAACAATCGGATAGATGACGGCAAAGAGTTGTTTGGCGCGCTCAGTGGTAATGGTTTCGCCGACCTGACTCAGTATGATGATGACGGTAACGGCTTTATAGATGAAAATGACGCCATCTTTGACAGCCTTAAAGTTTGGGTTAAAAACAAAGATCAGGATCAGCTCGTGTCACTCAGTGATGCCAACATAGGTGCCATTGCTTTGCAAAATGCAGACACACCTATGAACATCAGAGCGGACGGGCAGTTGCAGGGCGCAATTCGAAAATCGGGTTTTTATCTTGATGAGAACGGAAAACCGGGCCTTGTCCAGCAGGTTGATTATGTGGTTTAAAGATCCAACCTGATGTCAGTAAGACAGACGTTCATTCTTTCGCTAAGATGCATGTGGCTTTGCAATGTGCTGTGCAGGCTTCAGCACTTTGCAATCATTACGTATGCTGTTGTGAGGGGGTATTTCCTGCTTGTCATTGCTAACAAAGAGAATGGGCTGCTTTTTAGTGTGTTAGTCGAGCCAATCAATGGGTTTACAATTTATCTGCTGCCAACTGTGCTGGAAAACTGCTCAAAAGAGGTATAGTGACTATGGTTAAGTGACCTCAAGTGAGAAAGTAATGCAGTTTATATATGTAATGGATCCTATGTGTGGCTGGTGCTATGGTTTTCAGCCAGAGTTAGAGTTGTTTTTGTCCAACCGCCCCGGGGCCGAGATTAGTTGGGTTATGGGAGGTCTGGCACCTGACACAACCGAGCCGATGGATCCGGCGCTCAGAGACACCATTGCTTCTTACTGGCGGCAAATAGAGCGCAAAACCCAGGTGGTGTTTAATCATGACTTTTGGCAGCTCAATACCCCAGTGCGTGCGACTTATCAGGCTTGTCGCGCCGTGATTGCAGCACAAAGCATACGGGAAAGCAGTGCTGTGGACATGGTAAAAGCCATTCAACGAGCTTACTATCAGCTTGCCCAAAACCCTTCTTTGGATGACACACTGATAGCGTGCGCAGAATCTATCGGGCTGGATAAACCCAGGTTTCAGAAAGTACTGGGCAGTGCTCAGACCCAAGCCCAACTCAACCAGCATTTGGATTTAACTCGTCGTTTAAGAGTTTCCGGCTTTCCGGCGTTGTTTTATGTCAACGGACAGGGTGAAGCATACCCACTGACATTAGGGTATTGCAGCGCGACAGAACTTGAGCAGCGCTTTGGCCAACTGCCAACTGAATGAGTTGTAATCTATCCTCTTTACAATCGGTTTGTTTAGCTCGTTAGCCAACGCCATCGTTATTCGACACGATGTCCCGCAGCAGCACTATGATGCCTCGCTATCCGACTTTCCGCCATTGGCAACCCTGTATAACATTGGTGTCCATGGCACTTTGATAGCGCCCGACTGGGTACTGACAGCAGCCCACACCGTGTTTTGTATGAACCCCGGACAATCGATAAAAGTAGGGAATGAACTCGTTAAAGTATCACAGCGTTTTAGTTACCCCGAATATCGATTGGGCAAACAACACGACATTGCGTTGCTCAGGCTTTCTAAGCCAGTGACGAGTGTGAAGCCCGCTGAAGTTTACAATATGCAGGACGAACAAGGTCAGGTAGTTTGGTTTATTGGGGCGGGTGGTTTCGGTACTGGTGATCAGGGAGAAACCGTCAACTATAAGGACAACAAAGGGAAGTTAAGAAAAGCGCAAAATAGAATCGTCAAGGTAACAGACTCCGATATTGTCTTTAAATTTGAAAAAGGGAGCAATGGAGAAGCGTTGGAGGGCGTGTCTGGTAATGGTGATTGCGGGGGGCCTACCTATATCAAACAAGATGGGCGCTTAGTATTACTCGGTGTGAGTTCACGGACCGACTCCTGGTTTTACGATGTCGGTGAATATGGCGTTACTGAGCTATATACCCGAGTTTCGTCTTATCAGAGCTGGATTGAGCGAGTTATCGGCGCGCAAAGCGATGCTGCCAGGCGTCAATTAGCCAGTCTGGATCCCTTTTTGCACGAAAACATGGAAGAAAAAAAGATGGAAGCATTGTGCAGCTCACTGTCTTTTGAAAAGTGAGTTAGCCAAAAAGTAAGGCATTTTTCCATTACTGAGGCTTTGCACTGCGAACACAGTGTCAGGTGACCTTCGCTGAACATCATAGCATTAAGCAGGGTTCAGAGAAGGTCTGATTAGCTGTACTAGCTCAGTGCTTGCTGGAGTTGCTGCATATAACGGTCGCCGTCAACCACATTGCCAAACGAGATAACACGCTTCGATTGTGTATCGACAAAGACTGGCTGTTCTTTTTTACCGCTGTCCATAATGATGTTCAATGACATCGACAGCTCTTTAGGCGGACTTTGTGAATGTAAATCCTGAGATTTATCCATATAGAGCACACATCCTTTCTCTAATACAAAGTCGCCATTGAAATGAATATCAATTTCCTCGCCTTCTTCATAGTCACTGCCTTTATGCTGATACTCGTACATGTGCGTTGTGTAGCCACTGCCGCTCAGCCCCAGCGTTAATAGCTCGAAATTATGGTCATGACATAAACCGTATGCGAACAGGTTTGCATCATCTTTAGTGTAATCACTATCTGCTCTTGGCTCCCATACAACGGCACGGAGCATCAAGGTATCGTCTCTATATAGTACAAATGAGTTCTTACCGTATGAATTGGCCTCGGGGTGCTGTAGTGACTGCATGATGCTATCCAGCACATCGGGAATATTCGCTCTCAGCCCCATCAGCTGGTCTACCAGGCCTGGTGTGTCACACAGTCTTTGTCCTTTTTTTACATTATTTTTAATGAACGCCATCAATCCTGCAATGGAATTGGGAGCAACGGTTTTTGGTGAGTAAAATTCCATAGGATTAACACGCCTCTTCAAATTCTGTTAACTGATCCAGTGTTGCTTTCGCTTGTGCTCTGATGATTTGGCAAGGGTCCTCTAAGAACTCAATTAAAATACTTTTTGCCAGCTGGTGATCCACCTTGAACAGTTCCACCAGAGCTTGCCAGCGAATGGCATTTATTTTGTGTTTTGTGAGCGTACTCAGGTACGGGGCGCCCGTTGCACCAAATTGAGGTAAGAATCCGATAAGGACCTTGTGTCTTTCCAGATTTTGAGTACCAGAGTAACTGGCGATTTTATTACCGGTTGCAATTTCATATTGCGGGCATACGTCTCGCAAGACTGATTTATTGTGCAGGGCAACGACGACTTTTTCTTGCTGTCCGTGAAATACGTAAGCGTGACCTTTTGCCAGTATTTTCAGGTTTTTAGTCTTAGTAAGGCTATTTTCACCGGATAGTGTAAGTACACCATTGAGCTCCGGATAAACACCCACTACGTAATGATGATCTGAAATAACACAGTATAAAGACTCCGATGCAAACGTGTTTGCAACACCACCTTGAGTTGCAAAAGCATCCAAAGTAATCAGCATAAGCCAAGTATCATCTTCATATAGTGTAATACCTTTGCGGCCGATTTTACCCAAAGAAGTGCTATCTTTGCACGCAACCATGTGCTCAATTTGTGCTCTGAATTGCTGTTTTTCCACATAGTCAAAGAATGCGTTTTCGAGACCTTCAACTGAGCTGCTTGTTGATAACATACTAATAAAGTTATCAGTCATCATATGCCGTCCTTTTATATTGCCATATACGAAATTGTTACGTGAGAAGAGGTGAAGTAGCGATACCACTGCTACTTCGACCTATCTATAACGCTATCTACTTAGTTGATACCGATAAACTCAGGTGGAAGTGAAGTGCCATAGCCGCCTGCGATTTCTTTCAGATTAAGTGCTTCAATCGTTTTTGGTGTAAATGTTTTAGGGTTGTTCATTTTTTATTCCTTATTTAGGTTTAGTTTTAGTGAATTTGTTCGCCGATACCGAAGTCAATCGGTTGGAGTTGACCGAGGAAATATGGGTTGTCTGTGCCACCGATACCGCCACCGTTAACGCCTTTTAGTTGTAGAACTTCGATTGTTTTAGGTGTAAATTGCTTTGCTTTTTTCATTGTTTTTTTCCTAAATTAAAATTGAAACTTATCATCGGGCTAGTCAATTTTTAGACCGATAAAATATGGGTTGTCCGGACCACCAAAACCATCGATGCCGCCACCGGTAACGTCTTTTAGTTGTAGTTCTTCAATTGTTTTAGGTGTAAATTGCTTTGCTTTTTTCATTATTATTTTCCTAAATTAAAACTTAATATTTTCAATTGGCTCATGGTAACCGATGAAAACAGGGCGGCCATCCGCGAACCTGTCACCGATACCGCCACCGGTAACGTCTTTTAGTTGTAGTTCTTCAATTGTTTTAGGTGTAAATTGCTTTGCTTTTTTCATTGCTTTTCCTTAATTAAAATTTAATAACATCAATTGGGTCTTGGTAGCCAATAAATACTGGGCGGTCTATGCCAGCACCGGTTACCGCTTCTTTAAGTTGTAATTTATCAATTGTCACAGGGCTAAAGTGGTTAGATTTGCTCATAGTGTTCCGTTCCTTTTAAGCTATGCCAATAAAGATTGGTGGCTCAAAAATGCCGCCACCGTTAACGGCTTTAACTTCGAGTTCTTCTATAACTTGTGGTGAAAAAGTTTTCATTTTGATATTCCTTTTTTATTTTAAAGTAATGAGGGGTAATGCCCTGGCCATGCCTTTTATTTATAGTCTTCCGGAAAAGTTGGTACTATTTCAGGAGGAAGCTCACCGCCTGAAACGGTGCGTATGTAGTCATTAGTCATCGTTTTCATGATTTATATACCTTTTAGTTTTCAATTAATGAGCCAGGTGGACGTTGTCTTTAACAACGATTTCCCTAGCCGACGCCACATAGAATGGATGATAATTATGGCAAATGCAAAACCTGTAAAGGATGCGTAATAACCATTTAAAACAATGGCTTATGTCAATTTGTTATAGGCGGGTAACAACTAGGTTGTTTGGTTATATTGCTTGCATAAATAATGATTAAAAAATGTATAGTGAAAGGTTGGTGTCGATAAGCTTTCAATTTTAGGCCACAATTTGTGCAGAAGGAGCGGATTTGGCTTTTAAATTTGTAACTTATATTCCAGGGGAGTGTCAGTGCTTATTTTTGCCTGTAAAATGAGTTTCTTTGTGGGTAATGAAATCTCTCTTAAATTAGTGAAGGTTAAAATGTAAGTTTTTTAATGCGTAGGCTTTAGCGCTGAGAAATCAAAGGGAGCTGGCCTTATGGTGTTAAACGGCGGAAGTTTGAGAGAGTGATAATTTAATAAATCATAAAGATGTATTTTTTTCTTCGCTAGAAAGGCTCAAGTTTTTCTAGCGAAAATTACGATGCCCCAGGTAGGGGAGTTATATTTATGGATTTACTTGGTGTGAGAAGCCATGTTTTTTATAACGAGCCTGAAAAGCCCTGATTTTTTTAAAATAGCTGGCGACGCTAAATGATTTGCTTATACGGAGTAATTACCAAAGCAAGATAGTGAGTTATAGTAAAAAATGATAAAAACTCTGTTTGCGACTTTACTGCTCTATAGGGTAAGCAATATTAGGTTGAGAGTACCCACTGAAAAACAGCTTGTAAGAGAGGTGTACTAAATCTGTTGTGGTCAACTAATCCCGGACAGTAAATAAAGTTTTTCTTCCGCAACTGCTGGCGCAAGCATTTCGTTGTTACTATGCGGCCTTTGCCAGTTGTAGTAGTTCATTAAATAGTAACTAATATCTCTTTCAGCTTCTTTGAAGGAATCATAGCCTGTTGACGGAACCCACTCTGTTTTTAAGCTCCTAAATAGCCTTTCCATTGGTGCGTTGTCCCAACAATTCCCCCTGCGACTCATGCTTTGAGTCATACGATAGCGCCATAATTTTTGCTTGAACTTTGTAGCGACATACTGACAACCCTGATCAGAATGGAACAACACGCCCGATGGCCGACCTCGTTGTTCATAGGCTCTGTCTAACGCTTTGACGGCTAAGTTGGCATCTGGTTGATGAGACATAGCCCAACCCACTACACGGCGTGTACATAAATCCAATACTACAGCCAGATAGGCCCACTTCCTGCCGGTCCAGATATAAGTAATGTCACCGC